>NZ_JBIBKW010000012.1:0-342930 GCF_042959465.1 Streptomyces sp. NPDC007901
ACGCCCGGTTACATTCCGAACCCGGAAGCTAAGCCTTACAGCGCCGATGGTACTGCAGGGGGGACCCTGTGGGAGAGTAGGACGCCGCCGAACAATCTTTGGAGGACCCCTGGTCCCAGCGTTCAGCTGGGACCAGGGGTCCTTTTGTTTTTACAATGCTTGCGGTACCGAAGACAGGAGTCACCATGTCCACCAACTCTCCCGAGGATCGACCGGAGCGCGACCAGCGGCGACGGGACAGTGGTGACCGCGGAGACCGTGGCGGGTACCGCGGGGACCGTAACGACCGAGGAGATCGCGGCAGTTACGGGCGTCGCGACGACAACCGTGGTGGTGGCTACCCCCGTCGGGACGACCGCCGCGACGACAACCGCGGAGGCGGTGGCGGTTACGGCCGGCGGGACGACCGACGCGGTGATGACCGTGGCGGCTTCCGCCGCGATGACCGCCGTGACGACAACCGCCGTGACGACAACCGCGGTGGCGGTGGCGGCTACGGCCGACGCGACGACAACCGTGGCTCCCGCCCGCCGTTCCAGCGCGACGATCGCGGTGACCGGGGCGGTTACGGCAGGCGTGACGACCGCGATCGTGGTCCCCGTCGTGACGACCGTGGTGACCGGCCTGCCTTCCGCCGTGACGACCGTCGGGATGACCGCCGTGACGATCGTCGCGACGACCGCGGTGACCGCCCTCCCTTCCGGCGTGACGACCGCGACGACCGCGGTGGATTCCGTCGGGACGATCGGCGCGATGACAGCCGTGGTGGTGGCTACCCCCGTCGGGACGACCGTCGTGACGACAGCCGTGGTGGTGGCGGTTACGGCAGGCGTGACGACCGTGACCGTGGTCCCCGTCGTGACGACCGTGGTGAGCGTCCCGCATTCCGTCGTGACGATCGTCGTGATGACCGTCCCCGTGACGATCGTCGTGATGACCGTCCCCGTGACGATCGTCGTGATGACCGTGGTGGTTTCCGTCGCGATGACCGTCGTGACGACCGTGGCGGTTTCCGTCGGGACGACCGTCGGGATGACCACCGTGGTGGTGGCGGCTACCCCCGTCGCGACGACCGTCGTGACGACAACCGCGGTGGCGACCGTGACACCCGCGGCGGCTTCCGCGGCGGTCGTGACGACCGCCGCGATGACCGCCCCCGTGGCCCGCGTCGCGACGACAGCCGGGGCGGTGGCGGGTACGGCGGTCGCCGGGACGACAGCCGTGGTGGCGGCTACCGCGGCCGCGATGACCGCCGTGACGACCGTCGGGACGACCGCCGCGGCGGCGGCCGCTTCCGTGACGAGCGGGAGCGTGACCGCGACCGTGAGCCGATCAAGCGGCTGCCGATCCCGGAGGACGTCACCGGCGACGAGATCGACAAGGACGTACGGCAGGAGCTGCAGAGCCTGCCCAAGGGGCTCGCGGAGGACGTCGCCAAGAACCTGGTGATGGTCGCCCGTCTCATCGACGAGGACCCCGAGGGTGCCTACGGCTACTCCAAGGTGGCCCTGCGCCTGGCGTCCCGGGTCGCCGCCGTACGCGAGGCGGCCGGGTTCGCCGCGTACGCGAACCAGAAGTACTCCGAGGCGCTCGCCGAGTTCCGGGCCGCGCGGCGCATGACGGGCAACGTGGACCTGTGGCCGGTGATGGCCGACTGCGAGCGCGGGCTCGGGCGGCCGGAGAAGGCGCTGGACATGGCCGGTGCCCCCGATGTGCACAAGCTCGACAAGGCCGGCCAGGTCGAGATGCGGCTCGTCGCCGCCGGTGCCCGGCGTGACATGGGGCAGCTGGACGCGGCGATCGTGACGCTGCAGAGCCCCGAGCTGGCGTCCAGCTCCGTCCAGCCGTGGACCGCGCGACTGCGCTACGCCTACGCCGACGCGCTGCTGGCCGCCGACCGTGCCGGCGAGGCGCGGGAGTGGTTCGCGAAGGCCGTGGAGGCCGACCGGGACGGCAGCACCGACGCCTCCGACCGGCTGGCCGAGCTGGACGGGGTCGAGTTCGTCGACGCCCTGGACGAGGACGAGGACGGGAACGAAGACGAGAGCGGGGACGAGGCCGAGGGCCTGTCCGAGGAGACCTCCGCCGAGGTCGAGGACGACGTTGAGGACGAGGCTGACGCCGAGGACGAGGCTGACGCCGAGGACGACGTTGACGACGTTGACGACGAGGATGAGGCTGACGCCGAGGCCGACACCAAGAAGGACTGATCTCGGCCGGTGACACAGAGGGCAGGCTCCGACCGGAGCCTGCCCTCTCGCGTTTCGGCCCTTCCTGGTCGTTCAGACGTCGAGCGCCCGCAGCACCAGTCCCGACGCGGGCTTCGGGCCGAAGGACGTCGACTTGCGCGGCATCGTGACGCCCTGGCGGGCCAGGTCGCGGACGACCTCCTCGCGGACCGGGTGCAGGAGCACGGCCGTGCTGCCGTGGCGCTCGGCCTTGGCGACCGTTGCGGCGGTGTCGTGGATGTACGCGATGTGCGCGGGCGAGTCCTCGGGGATGTGCCAGATGTGGTCGAGGAGCGTGGCGTGCAGGACGGTCGCGTCGAGGGTGCGCCAGGCGGTCGGACGGTCGGCGGGGATGGTGCGGGCCAGCAGGTCCGGGTCGGGCCGGTCGATGAGATGGAACGTGCCGTCGCCGGCCAGCAGGAAGGCGTTGCCGGCGCAGGCCGCGTCGGCGAGCGCCTCCTGGGCCTTCGGCAGGGGGACGTCGAGCCGTCGTACCCGGAACAGGCCCTCGACGGCCCTCAGGGCGTCCGCCACCGGCAGGCCGTGCAGCAGGCGGTGGATGGCACGGACGCGCAGCGGGTAGCGGGCGGTGTCGACCAGCAGGACCAGGCCGTAGTCCCAGGGGCTGGGGGAGGTGTGCTCCGCGCGTAGACGCAGATAGGTGGCCCAGCGGTGGTGGCCGTCGGCGATCAGGGCCTGGTGGTGGGAGAGGTCGGACTGGACACGTGCCACCTCGGCGGGGTCGGTGATCGACCAGAGGCGGTGCCGGAAGCCGTCCTCCGTGGTGGTGGCGAGGAGCGGGGGGCGGGCGGCCGTCGCCTCGACGACCTCGGCCGCCGCGCCGTTGCCCCGGTAGGTGAGCAGGAGGGGTTCGAGGTTCGCGGAGGTGGCGCGCATCAGGGCCGCGCGGTCGGCGACGACCGGGGGCATGACCTCCTCGTGCGGCAGCACCACGCCCTCCGACGGCTCCGAGACCCGCAGGGCGCCGATGACCCCGCGCTGGAGCATGCCGTTGCCGTCGTGCTGTTCGTAGACGTACAGGCCCGGTTCGGGATCCGTGGTGAGGATGCCCTCGGCCTGCCAGCGGTGCAGGGTGTCGGCCGCCTGTTCGGTGCCGGCGCTGGGGGTGCCCGCCTGGGGGAGGATGAGGCGGACGATGTTGTGCGGGTCGGCGGACTGGAGGTGGTTGACGCCGTCCGGGCGTACGACGACGTCGTACGGCGGGGAGGTGACGGCGGCCAGGCTGCCGACCCGGTCGGGGTCGTAGCGAAGGCCTCGGAACGGGATGAGTTCCAGGCCTCGGCGCTCCGTTGCTTCCGAGTGACCTGCAGTGTTCATCCCGGCATCGTACGTGTGTCAGTGGCGTGCGGGATGATCGACGGGGAAAGGCGGGTCGACGAAGAGTGACAAGGAGCGATGAGGAATGAGCCACGGCGTCAGGACTGGTCCCGAGGGCAGCGGACAGGCTCTGAGCACGGCGTACGACACGGCGCTGCTTGATCTGGACGGGGTGGTGTACGCGGGCGGCAGCGCGATCGTGCACGCCGTGGAGTCGCTGGAGGTGGCCCGTGCGGGCGGCATGCATCTGGCGTACGTGACCAACAACGCGCTGCGGACGCCGGACGCGGTGGCCGGGCATCTCACCGAGCTGGGGATCCCGACGGGCGCCGATGACGTCATCACCTCGGCGCAGGCGGTCGCGCGGCTGATCAGCGAGCAGGTGCCGGCGGGGTCGCGGGTGCTGGTGATCGGCGGGGAGGGGCTGCGGGTCGCGCTGCGGGAGCGGGGGCTGGAGCCGGTGGAGTCCGCCGACGACGAGCCGGCGGCCGTGGTGCAGGGGTTCGGGGGGCCGGATCTGCCGTGGTCGCGGTTCGCCGAGGCGTCGTACGCCGTGGCGCGCGGGGTGCCGTGGTTCGCGTCCAACACCGATCTGACGATTCCCAGCGGGCGGGGGATCGCGCCCGGCAACGGCGCGGCGGTGGAGGTGGTCCGGATCGCGACGGGCGCCGAGCCGCAGGTGGCGGGCAAGCCGTTGCCGCCGATGCACCGGGAGACGATCCTGCGGACGGGGGCGAGGCGGCCCTTGGTGGTCGGGGACCGGCTGGACACCGACATCGAGGGCGCGTTCAACGGCGGGGTCGACTCGCTGCTGGTGCTGACCGGTGTCACCGACGGGCGTCAGCTGCTCGCCGCGCCGCCGCAGCACCGGCCGACGTACGTCGACGCCGATCTGCGCGGGCTGCTCACCGGCCAGCCGGAGGTCACCGCGGAGGGTGACGGGTTCCGGTGCGGCGGCTGGACCGCGACCGCGGGTGGCGAGCGGTTGGAGCTGGAGGGTGACGGCGGTGCGCTCGACGGGCTGCGGGCGCTGTGCGCGGCGGCCTGGACGGCGGCCGGGGACGGCTCCTGCGAGCTGGACGGGGGCAAGGCGCTGGCGCGGCTCGGTCTCTGAATCCCGGCCGCAGCGCCGCGAGTCCGTGGATCCGCGTGTCTGTGCATCCGCGCTGTTCACAGGGACCGGACATCGAGGCCGCATGCGAGGGTAGGCTAACCTAACCTCGTGTTGGTCGACAGTCCTCCCGAACAGCGCGCGGAGACCACCCCCGCGCCCCCAACCCGCCGGGCGATCCGGGCCCTTGGGCTCCTCGTCTCCGTCGTGATCCTGGTGCTCGTCGCCCTGGCGAGCATCGCGATCGGGGCGAAAGAGCTGCCGTTGGACCAGGTCTGGCACGGTCTGTTCCACGACACGGGGACCTACGGCGACGTGGTCGTCGACGAGCGACTGTCGCGTACCGTCCTCGGTCTGCTGGCCGGTGCCGGCCTCGGTCTGTCCGGGGCCGTGCTCCAGGCGCTCACCCGCAACCCGCTGGCCGACCCCGGTCTGCTCGGCATCAACGCGGGCGCGTCGGCCGCCGTCGTCACCGCCATCACCTTCTTCGGCGTCACCAGCCTCGACGGCTATGTGTGGTTCGCCTTCGTCGGGGCGGCGGCGGTGGGCGCGCTGGTGTGGTTCCTGGGCGGCAGCCGGGGCGCCACACCGGTCCGGCTGGCACTCGCCGGGACGGCGATCAGCGCCGCGCTCTACGGCTATCTCCAGGCCGTGATGATCACGGACGACGCGGCGCTCGGCAAGATGCGCTTCTGGACGGTCGGTTCGCTGGCCTCGGCCTCGAACTCCACGATCCTGCAGGTGCTGCCGTTCCTCGCGGTCGGCACCCTGCTCGCCCTGGGCCTCGCCCGGCCGCTGAACGCGGTGGCCATGGGCGACGACACGGCCCGTGCTCTCGGCGCGAACCTGAACCGCACCCGGGCCCTCGCCATGCTCGCCGCCACCGTGCTGTCCGGCGCGGCCACCGCGGCCTGCGGCCCGATCGCCTTCGTCGGCCTGATGGTCCCGCACGTCGTGCGCTCCTTCACCGGCCCCGACCTGCGCTGGATCCTGCCGTACGCGACGGTCCTGTCGCCGGTGCTGCTGCTCGGCGCCGATGTCATCGGCCGGGTCGTCGCCCGCCCCTCGGAGCTCCAGGTCGGCATCGTCACCGCGGTCATCGGCGGGCCGGTCTTCATTCTTCTCGTACGACGGCGGAGGACGGCCCAGCTGTGAGGAACACGCGTACTCTGCGCACCCCCGGCGGGCTCTCGCTGCGGGCGGACGTGCGCGCGCTGGTCGTCGTGGCCGCGCTGCTGCTGGCCGCGTCCGCCGCGAGCGTCGTGCTGATCGGCACCGGCGACTTCCCGATCTCCTTCGGCGACGTGGTGAAGACCCTGTTCGGGAACGGCACCGCGGGGCAGGAGTTCATCGTCAACGACCTGCGGCTGCCCCGGGTCCTGGTCGGTCTGCTGGTCGGTGCCTCGCTGGGCCTCGGCGGCGCGCTGTTCCAGGCGATCTCCCGCAACCCGCTGGGCAGCCCGGACGTCCTGGGCCTCTCCCAGGGCTCGACCTCGGGCGCGCTCGTCGTCATCGTGCTGATGTCCGGGAGCGCCACCCAGGTCACCGTCGGCGCCCTGATCGGTGGCCTGCTGACCGGTCTCGCCATCTATCTGCTCGCCTGGAAGCAGGGCGTGCACGGTTACCGGCTGGTCCTGGTCGGTATCGGCGTCTCAGCGGTCGTCACCGCCGTCAACGGCTATCTGCTCACCAAGGCCGACCTGGTGGACGCGACCCGCGCGGTCGTCTGGATGACCGGCTCCCTCAACGGCCGGGACTGGAGCCAGGTCTGGCCGCTGCTCGCGCTCTGCGCCGTCCTCGTCCCGCTGGTCCTCGCCAACGCGCGCGGCCTGCGCATGATGGAGATGGGCGACGACGTCTCGTACGCCCTCGGGGTGCGCGTGGAGCGGGTGCGGACGGTGCTGATGGTGGCGGCCGTCCTGCTGACCGCGGCCGCCACCGCCGCCGCGGGCCCGGTCAGCTTCGTGGCGCTCACCGCGCCCCAGCTCGCCCGCCGCCTCACCCGCTCACCCGGCCCCAACCTGGTGCCCTCCCTCTGCATGGGCGCCACCCTGCTGGTCACCGCCGACTGGGCCTCGCAGCGCGCCTTCGGCGCCGACCAGCTGCCCGTGGGCGTGGTCACCGGCGTCCTCGGCGGTGTCTATCTGCTGTGGCTGCTCGTCACCGAACGCAGGGCGGGCCGGATATGAGCGCGACACCCACCGGCAAGACGAACAACCCGAGGAGCACCGTGAACCGCCTGTCCGCCGAGAACGTCACCCTCGCCTACGACCAGCGGGTCATCGCCGAGCAGCTGTCGGTGGAGATCCCCGACAACTCCTTCACGGTCATCGTCGGCCCCAACGCCTGCGGCAAGTCGACGCTCCTGCGCGCTCTCTCTCGGATGCTCCGGCCCAGCCAGGGCCGGGTGCTGCTCGACGGGCAGGTCATCCAGTCGATGCCCGCGAAGAAGGTCGCCCGCACCCTCGGCCTGCTGCCCCAGTCGTCCATCGCGCCCGACGGCATCACCGTCGGCGACCTGGTCGGCCGCGGCCGCTACCCGCACCAGGGCATCCTGCGCCAGTGGTCCGCCGAGGACGAGCGGGTCGTCCAGGAGTCGATGGAGCAGACCGGGGTCGCCGAACTCGCCGACCGGTACGTCGACGAACTCTCCGGCGGCCAGCGCCAGCGCGTCTGGATCGCCATGGCCCTCGCCCAGCAGACCCCGCTGCTGCTCCTCGACGAGCCGACCACCTTTCTGGACATCCAGCACCAGATCGACGTCCTCGACCTGTGCGCGGAACTCCACGAGGAGCAGGGGCGCACGCTCGTCGCCGTGCTGCACGACCTCAACCACGCGGCCCGGTACGCCACCCACCTCATCGCCCTGAAGGGCGGTCGGGTCCTCGCCGAGGGCGCCCCGAACGACATCGTGACCGCCGAGCTGGTCGAGGAGGTGTTCGGGCTGCGCTGTCAGATCATCGACGACCCGGAGACCGGGACCCCGCTGGTGGTGCCGGCGGCCCGGAAGACGAAGGTCACAACAGCTTCCTGAGCCGGAACAGGTCCAGCAGGTTCGCCTCCAGCTTCACCCGGCCCGAGCCCCAGGCCCCGGCGAAGTTCAGTTCGCCGTCGACCAGGGCCACCAGGTCGTCGCCCGCCATGGCCAGCCTGATCTGTGCCTTCTCCCGGGGCGGCCCCGGGAACGTCTCCTCCACGTCGATCCGGCCGCCGGTGAGCCGGCCGGCGAAGGTGACGTCCAGGTCGGTGATGTGGCAGCTCACCGAGCGGTCCATGGCGGCGGCCGCGCGGACGTCGCCCTCGGCGCCGCCCATGCTGTGGGAGAGCTTGTCGAGTGCGGCGCGGCACTCCTCGATCGTGGCCATCGCGATCGACGGTACCGCAGGGGTTCGATGTAGCGTCGGGGCATGACCGACTCCGTACCCGCGGGCCCGGCGGCTCAGGCGCAGGAAAACGCCGAGGCCGAACCGGAGTACGACCCCGCCGCCCCCGCCCCGCTGAACGTCCCCCGCACCCCCACCGGCGACGCCGAGGTGGACGCCCAGCTCGACCGGCTCGGCGATGCCGACCACCTCGCCACGGACGGGCATCTGGAGGTGTACGAGGATGTACACCGGGGGCTGCGCGACGCGCTGACCGCGCTCGACGTCCGCCCCGGACCTCCGGCACCGGCACCGCCGGGCGCCAACCGGCCGCCGTCACCGTCGTACCACCAGAGCAGGAGCTGAACCCACCGTGGCAGGAGTCGCACGTCGCCGTCTGGACGCGGAGCTGGTCCGCCGGAAGCTGGCGCGCTCGCGCGAGCACGCCAGCCAGCTGATCGCCGCCGGGCGGGTCACCGTCGGCAAGGCCGTCGCGACCAAGCCGGCCACCCAGGTGGAGACCGCCGCGGCCATCGTCGTGCAGACCGACGACAGCGATCCCGAGTACGTCTCGCGGGGCGGGCACAAGCTCGCGGGCGCGCTCGCGGCGTTCGTCCCGCAGGGGCTGGCGGTCGAGGGGCGGCGGGCGCTGGACGCCGGGGCGTCCACCGGCGGCTTCACCGATGTGCTGCTGCGGGCGGGGGCCTCGCACGTCGTCGCGGTCGACGTCGGGTACGGCCAACTCGCGTGGTCTCTGCAGAGCGATGAACGCGTCACCGTCAAGGACCGTACGAACGTACGCGAGTTGACGCTTGAAGCGATCGATGGGGAGCCTGTGGATCTTGTCGTGGGTGATCTGTCCTTCATCCCGCTCGGGTTGGTGCTGCCGGCCCTGGCGCGGTGTGTGAAGCCGGACGCCGACCTGGTGATGATGGTCAAGCCGCAGTTCGAGGTGGGCAAGGAACGACTGGGCAGCGGGGGAGTCGTACGGAGTCCGCAGCTGCGGGCGGAGGCCGTGCGGGGGGTTGCCGAGAAGGCGTGGGAGCTGGGGCTCGGGGTGAAGGGTGTCACCGCCAGTCCGCTGCCCGGGCCGTCCGGCAACGTCGAGTACTTTCTGTGGCTGCGGGCCGGCGCACCCCAGTTGGATCCGGCTGACGTTGACCGTGCAGTGGCGGAGGGGCCGCGTTGACACAGAACCGAGTTCGTACTGTTTTCCTCCTCGCCCACACCGGGCGGCCCGCGGCCATCCGCAGCGCCGAACTCGTGGTCAAGGGGTTGCTGGCGGCCGGAGTCGGCGTACGGGTGCTGGATTTCGAGGCCGCGGACCTGCCGCTGCCCGACGAGGTCGAACTCGTCGAGGAGGCCTCGCCGCACAGCCTCGACGGCTGCGAGCTGCTGATCGTCCTCGGCGGTGACGGGACGCTGCTGCGCGGCGCCGAGTTCGCGCGTGCCTCCGGGGTGCCGATGCTCGGCGTCAACCTCGGCAGCGTCGGGTTCCTCGCGGAGGCCGAGCGGGACGACCTCGACAAGGTCGTCGACCGGGTGGTGAGCCGGGCGTACGAGGTCGAGGAGCGGATGACCGTCGACGTCGTCGTGCACCGCAACGGGGACATCGTGCACACGGACTGGGCGCTGAACGAGGCGGCCGTGCAGAAGGCGGGCGCCGAGAAGCTGCTGGAAGTCGTGCTGGAGATCGACGGGCGGCCGGTGACCGGGTTCGGCTGCGACGGCATCGTGCTGTCGACGCCGACCGGGTCCACGGCGTACGCGTTCTCCGCGGGCGGGCCGGTGGTGTGGCCGGAGGTGGAGGCGCTGCTGATGGTGCCGATCTCCGCGCACGCGCTGTTCGCGAAGCCGTTGGTGACGTCGCCGGACTCGGTGCTGGCGGTGGAGGTGCTGCCGCACATCCAGCCGGGGGTGTTGTGGTGCGACGGGCGGCGGACCGTCGAGCTGCCGCCGGGGGCTCGGGTCGAGGTGCGGCGGGGGGCCGTGCCGGTGCGGCTGGCTCGGCTGCATCATGCGTCGTTCACGGATCGGTTGGTGGCGAAGTTCGCGCTGCCCGTTTCCGGATGGCGGGGGGCGCCGCACTAGCGGTTCGAAGGGGGCGGCGGGGAGCGTCGGCGAGTGCGGGTGACTCGTGGCTTGTCGCGCAGTTCCCCGCGCCTCTGGGTAGGTCCACTCGCCGGAGTGACAAGGGCACCTCGCACTTCTCGGTCCCGACCTCGTAAGGTCTTCTCCGTGCTGGAAGAAATGCGGATACGGTCCCTCGGAGTCATCGACGATGCCGTCGTCGAGTTGTCGCCGGGGTTCACCGCCGTCACCGGTGAGACCGGTGCGGGCAAGACCATGGTGGTCACCAGCCTGGGGCTGCTGCTCGGTGGGCGGGCCGATCCCGCGCTCGTGCGGATCGGCTCCGAGAAGGCGGTCGTCGAGGGACGGGTGACCATGCCGCCGGGTACCTCCGCGGCCGTACGGGCCGAGGAGGCCGGCGCGGAGCTGGACGACGGGGCGCTGCTGATCAGCCGTACCGTTTCCGCCGAGGGGCGCTCGCGGGCGCACGTGGGCGGGCGGAGCGTGCCCGTGGGGCTGCTGGTCGAGCTCGCCGACGACCTGGTGGCCGTGCACGGACAGACCGACCAGCAGGGGCTGCTGAAGCTGAACCGGCAGCGGCAGGCCCTCGACCGGTACGCGGGCGACGGCGTCGCCGTACCGCTCGTCAAGTACGGCGAGGCCTACCGGCGGCTGCGGGCCGTCGCGGTCGAGCTGGAGGAGATCGTCACCCGCGCGCGGGAACGGGCGCAGGAAGCCGACATGCTGCGCTACGGGCTGGACGAGATCGCCGGTGTGGAGCCGCGGGCCGGCGAGGACGTCGAACTCGCCGAGGAGGCCGAGCGGCTCGGGCACGCCGAGGCGCTGGCATCGGCCGCGACCGCCGCGCACGCCGCCCTCGCGGGCAACCCCGAGGACCCCGAGGGCATCGACGCGGCCACCCTCGTCGCGGGTGCGCATCGGGCCCTGGAGGCCGTACGGTCGCACGACCCGGCGCTGGCCGCGCTCGCCGACCGGATCGGCGAGATCGGGATCCTGCTCGGCGACGTGGCCGGGGAACTGGCGGGCTACGCCGACGACCTGGACGCCGATCCGCTGCGGCTCGCGGCCGTGGAGGAGCGGCGCGCCGCGCTCACCGCGCTCACCCGCAAGTACGGCGAGGACATCGAGGCCGTGCTGGCGTGGGCCGAGCAGGGCGCCGCCCGGCTGACCCAGCTGGACGGCGACGACGAGCGGATCGAGGAACTCACCGCCGAGCGGGACGCGCTCCGAGCGGAACTGGGCGGGCTCGCCCAGGCGTTGACCGACGCGCGCACCGAGGCCGCCGAGCGCTTCGCGGCCGCTGTCACCGCCGAACTGGGCTCCCTCGCGATGCCGCACGCGCGCGTGTCCTTCGCCATCCGGCAGACCGAGGACCCGGAGGGCGTGGAGGTCGGCGGGCGGGCGGTGGCCTACGGCCCGTCGGGCGCCGACGAGGTCGAGCTGCTGCTCGCCCCGCACCCCGGCGCCCCGCCCCGCCCGATCGCCAAGGGCGCCTCCGGCGGTGAGCTGTCCCGTGTGATGCTCGCGGTGGAGGTCGTCTTCGCGGGCACCGACCCGGTCCCCACGTACCTCTTCGACGAGGTCGACGCGGGCGTCGGCGGCAAGGCGGCGGTGGAGATCGGACGCCGGCTGGCCAAGCTCGCCAAGTCCGCCCAGGTGGTGGTCGTCACCCACCTCCCGCAGGTCGCCGCCTTCGCCGACCGGCAGTTGCTGGTGGAGAAGACCAACGACGGCACGGTCACGCGGTCCGGCGTCAAGGTCCTGGAGGGCGAGGAGCGGGTCCGGGAGCTGTCCCGGATGCTGGCGGGCCAGGAGGACTCGGAAACGGCGAGGGCACACGCGGAGGAGCTCTTGGCAACGGCACGAGCCGACAAGTGACGCGAGGCCGGACGCCCCGATAGGGGCGCGGGGCTGTATCGACATACGGTTACCGCCGCGCGGGCGCGAGCAACCACGAATCACCCGCAGCCGCCCCCGCTCCGAAACCACCCCCCACACCCGGCCACCCCACCCCCGTCTCCCCACTTTTCATCACTCTCCCGGGTGACACACTCCGGCGCATGCCCCGCCCCGCCCCGGTATGCCCCTCCCCGGAGCCCCGCACTGCCCCCTCGGCCCGATACCGTCTGTACGTACCCTCGTGACCGCCCCGAAGCCGAACCAGGAGCCCGGCCGCGTGAGCCCCGTGAGCAGCAACGCACCGCACGGTCAGTCGCCCCTGCGCACCGTGCAGGTGCTGGGCGGCGGCAACGCCGGCAGCAGCGCGCATGTGCGTTCGCTCGCCGCCGGCCTCGTCGAGAGGGGCGTGCGGGTCACCGTGTGCGCCCCCGCCGAGGCCGACCGCGCCTACGACTTCTCGGGCGTCGGCGCCGACCATGTGCACGTACCGCGCAGCAGCGACCCGGGGTCGGTCGCCGCGCTCCGCGCCGCCTGCACCGACGCCGACCTGGTGCACGCCCACGGCCTGCACGCCTCCTTCCGCGCGGTGCTGGCGCTCAGCGGCCGCAGCACCCCGCTCGTCGTCACCTGGCACAGCCGGGCGCACGCCGAGGGTGCGCGGGCGCATCTGCTGAGGATGCTGGAGCGGCGGGTGGTGAAGGCCGCCGCCGTGGTGCTGGGCACCACCTCCGACCTCGTCGACCGCGCCCGCCGTACCGGCGCCCGGGACGCGCGGCTCGCCGCCGTGGCGCTGCCCGGTCTGCGGCGGCCCGCGGAGCCGGAGGACCCGGAGCGGCTGCGTCCCAAGGTGCGGGCCGAACTCGGCGCCATGGGGCGGCCGTTGCTCATCGCCGTCGGCTCCCTCGACCCACATCGCGGATATGACGTCCTGCTGGACGCGGCGCGTGCCTGGTGTCGGCTCGATCCGGTACCGCTGCTCGTCATCGCGGGGGAGGGCCCACTGCGCACGGAGTTGCAGCGGCGGATCGAGGACGAGGACCTGCCCGTCCGGCTCATCGGCCGCCGCGACGACGTCACCGAACTGCTCGCCGCCGCCGACATCGCGCTGCTGCCCAGCCGTTGGGAATCCCGCTCGGTCCTCGCCCAGGAGGCCCTGCACGCGCGCGTGCCGCTCGTCGCCACCGCCGTCGGCGGGATCCCCGACCTCGTCGGCGACGCGGCCGAACTCGTCCCGTACGGCGACACCATGGCCCTCGCCGCGACCGTGGCACGCCTGCTCGGCGACCCGGAGCGCTGCGAGGAGCTGCGCGAGAAGGGGGCCCGGCAGGCGGCGAGCTGGCCGACGGAGGACGAGACCGTCGCCCAAGTGCTGAGCGTCTACGACGAGTTGACGCAGCCCCGGCCGCTGCCGTAGCCGTGCCGCAGCCGGCGGCTACGGCACGTGCCGGCGCGCCCGCAGCGCCAGGCTCAACGCCAGGACCACCTGCGGGTCGTCGAGATCCGTGCCCAGCAACTCCCCGATGCGGGCCAGGCGGTTGTAGAGGGTCTGGCGGTTGAGATGGAGTTCACGGGCCGTCTCCGCCTTGCGGCCCGCGTGCGCCAGGTAGGTCTCCAGGGTGGGCAGCAGCGAGGGCTTGGAGCGGTGGTCGTGGTGGCGGAGCGGGCCGATCGCCCGGTCGACGAAGGCCGCCAGGTCGGGGTGGTCGCGCAGCCGCCACAGCAGCAGGTCGATGTCGAGGCGGCGGGCGTCGTACCAGGGGCGGTCGGAGAGGCCCTGGGCCGCCGTCGCCGTCTCCGCCGCGTGCCGCAGGCCCGCCGAGGCGGCCGCCCAGCCGCCGGCCACGCCGACGACCACGACGGGCGGCGCGGCGCCGGGACGCTGCATCCCGGCGCGCTCCACCCCCGCCCGCAGCGCCGCCGCGACCCGGTCCGCGACCGTCGTCCGCTCCGCCTCCGAGCGCAGGCCCAGCAGCAGCGGCACCCGGCCCTCGACCGGTCGTACACCCAGCAGGACGGGAACCCCCACGGCCGCCAGTTCCTCGCCCACCGCGCGGGCCAGCACCGCCCAGCCCCCGCCCGGGGAAGGGGAAAGGGAGTCGCCGATCTTCATGACCACCGGCAGCAGCGGGCTGCCGCCGGGCTTGAAGCCGAGGACCCGGGCCTGGGCCGGGGCGTCCTCCGCGGTGATACGGCCCTCGGCGAGGTCGGTCAGGAAGTCGCCGCGCCCGCGGGCCGCCAGCTCCTCCTCCTGGCGGGCCTGCATCAGCACGACCGCCAGGATGCCCGCGGCCCGCTCGGCGGCGATGCGGTGGACGGGCGCCAGGGGCCCGCGGACGGGGAGCAGCACCAGCCGGGCGCGCACGGAACCCGTCCCCGGCCCGCCGCCCGGCACCTCCACCAGGACCGCCCCGGCCGGCGGCGGTGCGTTACCCCGCTGGCCGCGCAGCCCCTCCCACACCTGGAGCGGATCCGCCCCCTCGGGCCCCGCCCCGGCGGCGTACAGCAGCTGGCCGTCGGCGGTCTCCAGGAAGACCGGGTTGCCGCTGAAGTCGGCCAGGATGGCCAGCACCTGGGGGACCCCGCCGCCGCCGAGCAGGGCCTCGGTACAGCGGCGGTGCACCTCCTCGGCGCGCTGGAGGAGCGCGTAGTGGTGGTTGACGATCTCGGTGTGGATCTCCTCCGTCACCGTCACGAAGGGCACCTCGCGGTGCAGCACGACGAGCGGCAGCCCGGTCGCCCGCGCGGTGTCCACCAGGGTGGCGGGCAGCCGGGAGAAACGCGCGCCCAGCTCCACCACCAGGGCGGCGATGCCCCGGTCGGCGAGCGTGCGCACGAACGCCCGCTGGTCGCCCGGCCGGGTGCCCAGGCCGTAGCCGGTGGTGAGCAGCAGCTCGCCGCCCTTCAGCAGCGAGGCGATGTTCGGCACCTCGCCCGCGTGCACCCAGCGCACGGTCCGCCCCAGGCGGTCGGCGCCCGCCAGGACCTCCGGGAGCCCGCTGCGCAGCCCGGGCAGCTCCAGCGCCCGCTGCACGGTGATCCCGGCGCCCTGAGACTCGAATCCGCTGCCCGTACCGCTGTCCATGGAGCGGACGCTACCTGGGCGAACGTCCTCACGGCACCTCCGCTCACAGCGGTGTGATGTTGTGGTTGAAGCGGAACACGTTGTCCCGGTCCCACCGCCGCTTCACCTTGCCGAGCCGTAGCGCGTTCTCCGCGCCCAGACCGGCCCGCACCCGCTCCGGTCCCTCGTCACCGACGAGGTTCAGGGGGACCGCGCCGGTGCGCCACGGCCGGACCCCGGCACGGACGTCCCGCACCCAGGCGATCGCCCGTGCGTCGTCCGCCGGGTCCGCCCAGATCCCGAAGGGGTGCACCACCCAGGCCGCGTTCCGGTACGGCACCGGGTACGCCGCCGGTCCCGGGGCGACCGCGCCGCCCAGCGGGAACAGCACATGCCGGCTGCCGGTCGGCGCCGGCATGCCGTCCGCGCCCCTGCACCAGGCGTCCACCGCCTCGTCGGGCAGGGCGGCCAGACACTCGGCCGAGCCGTGGTTCCGCAGCCCGGACGGAGCGTCGAGGAGGCACCGCAGCTCGCCGTACGGCACCTCGCCGACGACCTCCGCCGCGTGCGGCAGCGCGAGCAGCGGCCCGGCGACCCGCCGCAGGCCCTCCTCGCCCCCCGCGTAGGTCACGAGGACGGCGCACACCGGCTCCCCGGCGGCGAGGTACAGCACCGCGCCGCCCGCCTCGTCGGGGCCGGTGCGGATCACCTCGCGGAAGGTGCGGACGACGTCCGGGCCGGACGACGGCGGGTACCGCAGCAGCGCGGCCGAGAACACCGGCAGCTCGTGCAGGGCCAGGGTGAGCGCGGTGGCGACGCCGAAGTTCCCGCCGCCGCCGTGCAGGGCCCAGAACAGCTCCGGGTTCTCGTCGGCGTCGGCGTGCGCACGCTCACCGTCGGCGGTGACCAGCTCGACGCCGATCAGGTCGTCGACGGCCGGCCCGAAGGCACGGTCCAGCCACCCCGAGCCGCCACCGAGCACGAACCCACCGACCCCGGTGCCGGAGTCCCGGCCCGCGCCGGTGGCGAGTCCGTAGGGCTGGGTCGCCCGGTCCAGATGCCCCACGGTGGCCCCGCCCTGTACCCGCACGGCCTCCGCCGCCGGGTCGACCGTCACCTCGTGCATCCGGCGCAGATCCACCACGAGCGCGCCGTCGCCCACCGCCCAGCCCGCCACACTGCGGCCCCCGCCCCGCACCGCGACCTTCAGATCCAACTCCCGCCCGAACCGCACGGCCCGGACCACGTCGGCATCCCCCGCACACTGCGCGATCACGGCCGGATACCGGTCGATCATGCCGTTGAAGACGGCCCGCGCCTCGTCGTACCCCGGGTCCCCCGGGGCGAACACATCCCCGACGAGATCCTCACGGAGCACGGCGAGAGCGGTGTGCGCCTTCGAGAGGCCGGCCATGACTACGAGCCTAGGCTGCAGCGCGCCCCAAAGGGGCGCGGGGAACTGCGCGACCAGCCCCCACGCACCCGCAGCCGACCGACGACCGCTACCCCCCGTACGCGCCCGACGCAGTCAGCCGCAGCGCCGTGTCGATCAGCGGCACATGACTGAACGCCTGCGGGAAGTTCCCCACCTGCCGCTTCAGCCGCGGGTCCCACTCCTCCGCCAGCAACCCGAGGTCGTTCCGCAGAGCGAGCAGCTTCTCGAACAGCTTCCGCGCCTCGTCGACACGGCCGATCATCGCGAGGTCGTCGGCCATCCAGAACGAGCACGCCAGGAAGGCCCCCTCGTCGCCCGGCAGCCCGTCCACGCCCTCCTCGCCGCCCGAGGTCGGGTAGCGCAGGATGAACCCGTCCGAGGTGGACAGCTCCCGCTGGATCGCCTCGATGGTGCCGATGACCCGCTTGTCGTCCGGCGGCAGGAAGCCCATCTGGGGGATCAGCAGCAGCGACGCGTCCAGCTCCTGCGAGCCGTAGGACTGCGTGAACGTGTTGCGCTCCTTGTCGTAGCCCTTCTCGCAGACGTCCCGGTGGATGTCGTCGCGCAGTTCCTTCCAGCGCTCCAGCGGGCCGTCCGCGTCCCCGGACTCGATCAGCTTGATGGTGCGGTCGACGGCGACCCAGGCCATCACCTTGGAGTGCACGAAGTGCCGGCGCGGGCCGCGGACCTCCCAGATGCCCTCGTCGGGCTCGTCCCAGTGGTCCTCCAGGTAGCGGATGAGCTTGAGCTGGAGCAGGGAGGCGTAGTCGTTGCGGGCGAGCCCGGTCATGTGGGCCAGGTGCAGGGCCTCGGTGACCTCGCCGTAGACGTCCAGCTGGAGCTGGTGCGCCGCGCCGTTGCCGACCCGGACCGGGGCCGAGTTCTCGTAGCCGGGCAGCCAGTCCAGCTCGGCCTCGCCCAGTTCGCGCTCGCCCGCGATGCCGTACATGATCTGCAGGTTCTCGGGGTCACCGGCGACCGCGCGGAGCAGCCACTCGCGCCAGGCGCGGGCCTCCTCGCGGTAGCCGGTGCGCAGCAGCGAGGACAGGGTGATGGCCGCGTCGCGGAGCCAGGTGTAGCGGTAGTCCCAGTTGCGGACACCGGCGATGTCCTCGGGGAGGGAGGTCGTGGGCGCGGCGACGATGCCGCCCGTGGGGGCGTAGGTGAGGGCCTTGAGGGTGATCAGTGAGCGGATCACGGCCTCGCGGTACGGGCCGTGGTACGTGCACTGCTCGACCCACTCCCGCCAGAAGTCCTCGGTCGCCTGCAGCGACTGCTCCGGCTCCGGCAGCGCGGGCGGCTGCTTGTGCGAGGGCTCCCAGGAGATCGTGAACGCGATCCGGTCACCCGGGGCCACCGTGAAGTCCGCGTACGTGGTCAGCGACTTGCCGTAGGTCTCCGCCGAGGTGTCGAACCACACCGAGTCGGGGCCCGCGACGGCGACCGTGCGGCCGTCGTGCTTGTGTACCCAGGGGACGACCCGGCCGTAGGAGAACCGCATGCGCAGCACCGAGCGCATCGGCACCCGGCCGGTGACGCCCTCGACGATGCGGATCAGCTGGGGGGCGCCGTCACGCGGGGGCATGAAGTCGGTGACCCGGACCGTGCCGCGCGGGGTGTCCCACTCGGACTCCAGGATCAGCGAGTCGCCCCGGTAGGTGCGGCGGGCCGCGGTCGGGGGCTGGGAGTCGGCCGCGTGGGCCGGGCCGAGCCGCCAGAAGCCGTGTTCCTCGGTGCCGAGCAGACCGGCGAAGATGGCATGCGAGTCGAAGCGGGGCAGGCACAGCCAGTCGACTGTGCCGTCCCGGCAGACCAGCGCAGCGGTCTGCATGTCTCCGATGAGTGCGTAATCTTCGATGCGCCCGGCCACGTGCAACTCCAGTCGAACGGCCACGTCACCCCCCAGGCAGAGGGGGGCTGTCGCTAGTGCGGTCAAGGGGGTTGTTGTTGTACGTCGTTGAGCGGTGAAGCAAATCAGCCCGCCGTGCCCTGAGGCAAAACGACAGTCATAGCTCAACGAACTGCCAAGCTCTCGTTGTTCCGGGAGTGACGGGCGGGGGTGTGCCGTGTTTCCGGCCGGACTCGGCAGCGAGTGTCCGAGCAGGATACGACGCACGTAGATGATCTGCGTGCCGCTCCGGGCAACCCGTGTGGGCCGAACGAGTGAGCTGTGAGTGAGAAGCACGTAAACCGTGAGCGTCTGTGTGCCGACGTGTGCACGGAGCGTGGCCGGAAGCCATCTCTCCGAGGCGCTGATACCCTGGTAGCCCGTGGACCGGTGGGCACGAATCCCCCGAACCGCAGCGACGGCACGACCCCCGGAAACGCCCGGACTGCAGCCGTACCGCACGACAGATCGCGACCACGGGAGCCCCCTCTTGGCCATGCCGCCGAAAGCCACGACGACCAAGCACATCTTCGTCACCGGGGGTGTCGCCTCCTCGCTCGGCAAGGGCCTGACGGCCTCCAGCCTGGGCATGCTGCTCAAGGCCCGGGGCCTGCGCGTCGTGATGCAGAAGCTCGACCCGTACCTGAACGTCGACCCGGGCACGATGAACCCCTTCCAGCACGGTGAGGTGTTCGTCACCAACGACGGCGCCGAGACCGACCTGGACATCGGCCACTACGAGCGTTTCCTCGACCGCGACCTGGACGGCTCCGCCAACGTCACCACAGGTCAGGTCTACTCGACGGTGATCGCCAAGGAGCGGCGTGGCGAGTACCTGGGCGACACGGTCCAGGTCATCCCGCACATCACCAACGAGATCAAGCACCGCATCCGGCGTATGGCGACCGACGAGGTCGACGTCGTCATCACCGAGGTCGGCGGCACGGTCGGCGACATCGAGTCGCTGCCGTTCCTGGAGACCGTCCGCCAGGTCCGGCACGAGGTCGGCCGGGACAACGTCTTCGTGGTTCATATCTCACTCCTGCCCTACATCGGCCCGTCCGGCGAGCTGAAGACCAAGCCCACCCAGCACTCCGTGGCCGCCCTGCGGAACATCGGTATCCAGCCCGACGCGATCGTGCTGCGCTGCGACCGCGAGGTCCCCACCGCCATCAAGCGCAAGATCTCGCTGATGTGCGACGTGGACGAGGCCGCCGTGGTGGCCTGCCCGGACGCCCGTTCGATCTACGACATCCCGAAGACCGTGCACGGCGAGGGCCTGGACGCCTACGTCGTCCGCAAGCTGGACCTGCCGTTCCGCGACGTGGACTGGCGGACCTGGGACGACCTGCTGGACCGCGTCCACAACCCCGACCACGAGATCACCCTCGCCCTGGTCGGCAAGTACATCGACCTGCCCGACGCCTACCTCTCGGTCACCGAGGCGCTGCGCGCCGGCGGCTTCGCCAACAAGGCCCGCGTGAAGATCAAGTGGGTCACGTCGGACGACTGCAAGACCCCGGCCGGCGCCGCCGCCCAGCTCGCCGACGTCGACGGCATCTGCATCCCCGGCGGCTTCGGCGACCGCGGTGTGCTCGGCAAGGTCGGCGCCATCCGCTTCGCCCGGGAGAACCGGATCCCGCTGCTCGGGCTCTGCCTGGGCCTGCAGTGCATCGTGATCGAGGCCGCGCGCAACCTCGCCGACATCCCGGACGCCAACTCCACCGAGTTCGACTCCGCCACCGGCCACCCGGTCATCTCCACCATGGCCGAGCAGCTGGACATCGTCGCCGGCGAGGGCGACATGGGCGGCACCATGCGTCTGGGCATGTACCCGGCCAAGCTGGCCGAAGGCTCGATCGTGCGCGAGGTGTACGACGGCAAGGAGTACGTCGAGGAGCGGCACCGCCACCGCTACGAGGTCAACAACGCCTACCGCTCGGAGCTGGAGAAGAAGGCCGGTCTGCAGTTCTCCGGCACCTCCCCGGACGGCAAGCTGGTCGAGTACGTCGAGTACCCGCGCGACGTCCACCCCTACCTGGTCGCCACCCAGGCCCACCCGGAGCTGCGCTCCCGCCCGACCCGCCCGCACCCGCTGTTCGCGGGCCTGGTGAAGGCGGCCGTGGCGCGTCAGCAGGCCGACATCGAGCAGACGAATTCGAAGTAACACACCGGTTGTACGGTGGCCGGGGTGCATACCTTCAAAGGTGCGCACCCCGGTTTTTCTCGTGGACCGGTTTTTCTCGTGAACGTCTGGAAGGGCTCGGCATGACGATCAAGGACACCCCCGAGGAGTGGGAGATCCGGGCGACGGAGACCCCCTTCGTGGGCAACAAGACCTCCGTCCGCACGGACGAGGTGGTCATGCCCGACGGCGCGGTGGTCCGCCGCGACTACCAGGTCCACCCCGGCTCGGTCGCCGTCCTCGCCCTCGACGAGGAGGACCGCGTGCTGCTCATCCGCCAGTACCGGCACCCGGTCCGGCAGAAGCTCTGGGAGATCCCGGCCGGCCTGCTCGACATCCCCGGCGAGAACCCGCTGCACGCGGCCCAGCGGGAGCTGTACGAGGAGGCGCACGTCAAGGCCGAGGACTGGCGGGTGCTGACCGACCTGTACACCACCCCCGGCGGCTGCGACGAGGCGGTACGGATCTTCCTCGCCCGTGATCTGTCCGAGGCCGAGGGCGAGCGCTTCGAGACCGAGCACGAGGAGATCGACCTGGAGTACGCGCGGGTGCCGGTCGACGAACTGGTGCGCCTGGTGCTCGCCGGCGACCTGCACAACAACTGCCTGGTGACGGGCGTCCTCTCGCTGGTCGCCGCCCGCACCGGCGACGGACTCGACGCGCTGCGCCCGGCCGAAGCGCCCTGGCCGGCCCGGCCCTTCCAGTCCTGAACCAGGCCTGAGTCGGTCCTGAACCACTGATCGGGCGACCCGGTGTGACCATCGCCTGATCCGATCGGGCGATGTGCCCGCCGTGCTCCGCCAGGAACGTCCTCGCACGTGAACTAGGCTCGACGCGATTGAGCCGAAACGCCCGAACCGGAGTCCCGGCGGGCACGCGTGTGCGGTGGGACGGGAGTGTGGCCCGTGACGGATCAGGCGGTGGACAAAGGCGGCGTACGACGGTCGGCGCCCGCGGCCACGGGCGACAGATTCCTGGGCCGGACAAGGGAGTTGAAAGAACTGCGCGCCGACATCGAGCGCGCGGGACTGGACACCATCGCCGGCCGCAAGGCCCCCCGCGCCCGGGTCCTGCTGATCGCGGGCAGGCCCGGATCCGGACGTACCGCCCTCGCCGAGGAACTCGTCCGGCGGGTCGCCGCCGACTACCCCGACGGGGTGCTGCGCGCCCGCCTCGCCGAGCCCGACGGCACCCCGGTCCCCGTCGAGCGCACCGCCCGCGACCTCCTCACCGCGCTGCGGCTGCCCACCCCGGCCGGGGCCGCCGCCGACGACCTCACCCACGCCCTGCGCACCGCCCTCGAAGGCCGCCGGATGCTGCTCCTGCTGGACGACGCGCCGGGCGCCGAAGAGGTCGACGTACTGCTCCCGGACACCCCGGACTGCCTGGCCGTCGCCGTCTCCGCCGGCCCGCTCACCGGGATCTCGGACGTCCGCCCGTGCACCCTGGGCGGCCTGGACACCAAGTCGGCCGTCGAACTCCTCGCCCGCTTCACCGGCTCGGTCCGCATCACCGTCGACCCACGCTCCGCCGAGACGCTGGCCGAGGTCTGCCAGGGCCAGCCCGCCGCGCTCACCCTGGCCGGCGGCTGGCTCGCCGCGCGCCCCCAGGTCGCCGTCTCCGACCTCGCCAAGCGCCTGCACGCCGACCCCGAGGACGGCACCGCCCTGGCCCGCGTCCTCCGGTTCGTCCACGACGACCTGCCCGGCCAGGCCGCCCGGATACTGCGACTCCTCTGTCTGGCCCCGGCCGGCCTCGTCGACCCGCACACCGCCTCCTCCCTCGCCGGCTGCTCGGTCGACACCGCCCGCACCACCCTGGACGAGCTGGCCCGGCACGGGCTGCTGCACGTCGTGGACTCCCCGCTGCCCCAGTACGAGGTCCCGGGCTGTCTGCACCCGATGCTGCGGGCGCTGTCCGAGTCCCAGGAGCGGTCCGGGGAGCTCCAGCTGGCCCGCGCCCGGATGCTGGAGCGCACGGTACGGCTGCTGCAGTCCTGCCGGGCGATCACCGAGACGGACAACCCGCAGGCCCGTGAGCGGCTCCAGGCGCTCCCTCGCGAGCTGCGCTTCCCCAGCCCCCGGGCCGCCGCCGACTGGCTGCGCATCCGCCGTCCGGCCCTGCTGGCCGCCGCCCGCGCGGCGGTCGCCGACGGCGAGCTCGACACGCTGGCCCGCCGGCTGATGTCCCAGCTGGTCAAGGCCATGGCGGCGCACTTGGGCACCCAGGCCGCCGCGCCCGACCTGTACGGCGTCCACCGGCTCGTCCTCGATGTCGCCGTGCGCCGGCGCCTGCCCCGGGAGCAGGCCGCCGCCCTGCTGAACCTGGGCGACCTGGACGCCCAGACCGGGCGTACGGCGGATGCGCTGGTGCGCTATCGGTCCGCTTTGGACGCCGGACGCAGAGCAAATGACCCGTACGCGACCGGCCGCGCAATGGAATCCGTAGGTGGTGCCTACCAGGAGCTGGGGGACTACGAACGGGCCGCCGACTGGTTCGGCCGGGCCCTCGCCGAACGGCTGGCCCGCGGCGAGCGGGCCGAGGCCGCCCGGCTCTACGGCCGGATCGCCGGCGCGCACACCTACGCGGGCCGTTACGGGGAGGCGCTCAGGGCCTGGCGGGCGGCCGTTTCCGGCCATCGCAAGAACGGTGATGTGGCCGCGCAGGCACGGGCGTTGAGCGAACTGGCGCGCGTTCAGGAGTACGCCGGACGGCCCGAGGAATCGCTGGCGACCTGCCAGGAGGCGGTGGAGTGGGCGCGCCGCGCCGAGGACGCCCGGCTCCAGGCCGCGCTGCAGCTGCGGCTCGCCGACACGCTGGAGCGGCTGGGCGACTCCACCGCCGCGAGCCTGCACCGCTCGGCCGCCGAGCGCATGCTGGGTGAGGAGCCGCTGGTGCCCTCCGCCCCCGACTCCGACCCGGAACACGGAGCTAACGCCTGCGAAATCCGTAGCGCTTCCGGCGAAGATTGATGCAATGAAAGGCTAGACAGTCAGAACACCTTCATTAAACTGGCTCTGCCGCCGGTTCTCCTGCGGTGTCTCCTGGTGTACCCCGTATGCCGGGTATGTGCAGCTGTGCCCCCACACCCTCTGAGCCAAGGACCGTGATCGACGTGAAGGTCGGCATCCCCCGCGAGGTCAAGAACAACGAGTTCCGGGTGGCCATCACCCCGGCCGGCGTGCACGAGCTGGTGCGTCACGGCCACCAGGTCGTCATCGAGCGCGGTGCCGGTGTCGGCTCGTCGATCCCGGACGGCGAGTACGTCTCCGCCGGTGCCACGATCCTGGACACCGCCGACGAGGTGTGGGCCACCGCCGACCTGCTGCTGAAGGTCAAGGAGCCCATCGCGGAGGAGTACCACCGCCTCCGCAAGGACCAGACCCTCTTCACCTACCTGCACCTGGCCGCCTCCAAGGAGTGCACCGACGCCCTCCTGGAGTCCGGCACCACGGCGATCGCCTACGAGACCGTCGAGCTCCCGAACCGCGCCCTGCCGCTGCTCGCGCCCATGTCCGAGGTCGCGGGCCGGCTCGCCCCGCAGGTCGGCGCCTACCACCTGATGCGCGCCAACGGCGGCCGCGGTGTGCTGCCCGGCGGTGTCCCGGGCGTGCTGGCCGCCAAGGCCGTCGTCATCGGCGGTGGTGTCTCCGGCTGGAACGCCGCGCAGATCGCCATCGGCATGGGCTTCCACGTGACCCTGCTCGACAAGGACATCAACAAGCTCAAGGAGGCCGACAAGGTCTTCGGCACCAAGATCCAGACCGTCGTCTCCAACTCCTTCGAGCTGGAGAAGGCCTGCCTGGAGGCCGACCTCGTGATCGGCGCGGTGCTGATCCCCGGTGCCAAGGCCCCGAAGCTCGTCACCAACGAGCTGGTCTCCCGCATGAAGCAGGGAAGTGTCCTTGTCGACATCGCGATCGACCAGGGCGGCTGCTTCGAGGACTCCCGCCCCACCACGCACGCCGAGCCGACCTTCAAGGTCCACGAGTCGGTCTTCTACTGCGTCGCCAACATGCCCGGCGCGGTGCCCAACACCTCCACCTACGCGCTCACCAACGCCACGCTGCCGTACATCGTGTCGCTCGCGAACAACGGCTGGGCGGAGGCCCTGCGCCGCGACGCCGCGCTCGCCAAGGGCCTCAACACCCATGACGGCAAGGTCGTTTACAAGGAGGTCGCCGAGGCGCACGGCCTGGAGCACGTGGACCTCGACACACTGATCGGCTGACCCGGCGCCCACGGGGCGGTGGCTAAGTCACCTTTTCGTAAAGGCGATACGTCAACAAGCCGCGTCAATCACGAACACACGGCCGGACCTTGCCCGACAAGGTCCGGCCGGATGTGTGTATGGTCACTTTGCGACTCTCGGTCAACTCGCCTCGAACGTAACCCTTCAACCGATTCGTACACCCGTGAAACCAGCTGTGCGACGGCCGTACGCCCTTGACAGCGAGATGTTTCATTGCCGACACATCGTGCCGGGTCCGGCGGATTGTGTTGCTGCGAACGCCCGACACGCCATAGAGTCGCCAGCTGTCGGCATGGTGCCACGCTGACCTGTCTAGAAGTTTCCTGGTCACCAAGGAGGTAAGACGACTTGTGAATGAGTCGACATTTTCTCCCGGGGGTGGTCAACCAGGAATGCCGGTACGGGACCAGGGTCCCGCGGGGTTCGAGGCTGTCGGCTCCGTCGCGGTGCGCACCTTCACAGCAGCCCGGACTCCGCTGACCACGCGAACAGCACACCAGAGCATGGATGGCCATCACGTGAACGCCATGGCCGGCGACGGAAGTGGCGCGCCCCACAACCACTTCGCCGACTACGACGAACTGCCCGACGGGCACTTCTACGACCCCGATGCCGAGTACGAGCCCGATCCGGAGTACGCGGCCACGCTCGCGCCCGACGCGGCCCGCCAGCGCCGCGAGCGCGTCGGTCCGACCGGGCGCCCGCTGCCGTACTTCCCGATCCCGGGCCCGGTGACCAGTCACGGCCCCGCGACGATCATCGCGATGTGCAACCAGAAGGGCGGCGTCGGCAAGACCACGTCGACCATCAACCTGGGTGCCGCGCTCGCGGAGTACGGCCGGCGGGTGCTGCTCGTGGACTTCGACCCGCAGGGCGCGCTGTCGGTCGGTCTCGGCGTCAACCCGATGGAGCTCGACCTCACCGTCTACAACCTGCTCATGGAGCGGGGCATGGCGGCCGACGAGGTCCTCCTGAAGACCGCGGTCCCCAACATGGACCTGCTGCCCTCCAACATCGACCTGTCGGCCGCCGAGGTCCAGCTGGTCTCCGAGGTCGCCCGCGAGTCGACGCTGCAGCGTGCCCTCAAGCCGCTGCTGCCCGACTACGACTACATCGTGATCGACTGTCAGCCCTCGCTCGGCCTGCTCACGGTCAACGCGCTGACGGCCGCTCACAAGGTGATCGTGCCGCTGGAGTGCGAGTTCTTCGCGCTGCGTGGTGTGGCCCTGCTGACCGAGACCATCGAGAAGGTCCAGGAGCGGCTCAACCCGGAGCTGGAGCTCGACGGCATCCTCGCCACCATGTACGACTCGCGCACGGTCCACAGCCGTGAGGTGCTGGCCCGTGTGGTCGAGGCGTTCGACGACCACGTCTACCACACGGTCATCGGCCGCACGGTCCGCTTCCCGGAGACCACGGTCGCCGGTGAGCCGATCACCACGTACGCCTCGAACTCCGTCGGTGCCGCCGCCTACCGCCAGCTCGCCAGGGAGGTGCTCGCCCGGTGTCACGCCGAGTGAGTCTGCCCGGGGCCGACGAACTGTTCCGTACGACAGGGGGGATGGCGCTCCAGCCGTCCACGCCCAGGCGCCCGGTCAACGGCGAGGTCCGGGTGCCGGCTCCCGCGGGGGAGAGCGACGAGACGGCGGCCGCGGCCGCCGAGGACGTGCCCCAGTCGGTGCCCGTGCAGGGCGGCGACGGCGAGGGTGCGGAGCACGTTGCGGCGGAGGCCGGTCCGGGCGACGCCGGGGAGTCCCGCAACCACGCCGCGCAGTCCGTCACGGTCGCGCCGTCGGCGGAGCGGGCCGCGCGGCAGCAGGCGGCGGCGCAGGAAGGTTCTGCCGGATCCGCCGCGCAGGGCCAGCCCCGCAAGCAGCGGGGCGGCGGCCGGGCGCCCGCCCGGCGGCCCAGCGGGCGCGAGCGGCACGACGAGAAGATCACCGTGTACGTCTCCGCCGAGGAGCTGATGGACCTGGAGCACGCCCGTCTCGTGCTCCGCGGCGAGCACGGGCTGGCCGTCGACCGGGGCCGGATCGTCCGCGAGGCGGTCGCCGTGGTCCTGGCGGACCTGGAGTCCCGCGGAGACGCGAGCATCCTCGTACGACGGCTGCGCGGGCGGTAGGGGTAGCCTTCGGGGGCTATGACCTCGACCGACGCTCCCTTTTCCGGCTCCTCCGGCGGCCGTCGGCGTGCGCTGGGGCGGGGGCCGGGAGCAGCGCCACCAGCGGTTCCCACCGAGCCGGAGCCGGAGCCGGTGCCCGAGGCCGCCGTAGTCGTACCGGAGCCGGAGCCGGAACCCACACCGGCACCAGAACCCACACCGGCACCCGAACCCGAGGCCGAGCCCGTCCCCGACGGTGTCTTCAAGGTCCGGCTCGCCAACTTCGAGGGCCCCTTCGACCTCCTCCTCCAGCTGATCTCCAAGCACAAGCTGGACGTCACCGAGGTCGCCCTCTCCAAGGTCACCGACGAGTTCATGGCGCACATCCGGGCCATGGGGCCGGACTGGGACCTGGACCAGACGACCGAGTTCCTCGTCGTCGCCGCCACCCTGCTCGACCTCAAGGCCGCCCGGCTGCTGCCCTCCGCCGAGGTCGAGGACGAGGCCGACCTGGCGCTCCTCGAAGCCCGGGACCTCCTCTTCGCGCGGCTCCTGCAGTACCGCGCGTACAAGCAGATCGCCGACATCTTCAACCGGCGCCTGGACGACGAGGCCCGCCGCTGGCCCCGTACCGTCGGCCTCGAACCGCACCTGGCCGAGCTGCTGCCCGAGGTCGTCATCAGCATCGGGCCGGAAGGATTCGCCAGGCTCGCGGTCAAGGCGATGCAGCCCAGGCCCAAGCCGCAGGTGTACGTCGACCACATCCACGCCCCGCTGGTCAGCGTGCAGGAGCAGGCCGGGATCGTGGTGGCGCGGCTGCGGGAGCTGGGCGAGGCCAGCTTCCGGGTGCTCGTGGAGGACACCGACAACACGCTCACCGTCGTCGCCCGCTTCCTCGCCCTGCTCGAGCTGTACCGCGAGAAGGCCGTCGCCCTCGATCAGGAGACGGCGCTCGGCGACCTGATCGTGCGCTGGACCGGCGGAGGCGAGGAGACGCGGCTGATGGTCACCGACGAATTCGACCGGCCGCCCGAGCCGCCCAAGGAGGACAAGGCGTGAGCGAGGACACCACCGAGCTGCCGGCCGGCCTGCGCCCGGTCGCCGAGCTCGACCTCAAGCCGGCCCTGGAGGCCGTCCTGATGGTCGTCGACGAGCCCGCCACCGCCGAGCACCTGTCGAAGATCCTGGAGCGGCCGAAGCAGACGATCACCAAGGCGCTGCGGGCCCTCGCCGACGAGTACACGGCGCAGGGCCGCGGCTTCGAGCTGCGCTTCGTCGCGGGCGGCTGGCGTTTCTACACCCGCGGCGAGTTCGCGCCCGCCGTCGAGCGGCTGGTCCTGGAGGGCCAGACCGCCCGGCTCACCCAGGCCGCCCTGGAGACCCTCGCGGTCGTCGCGTACCGCCAGCCGGTGAGCCGCAGCCGGGTCTCGGCCGTACGCGGAGTCAACTGCGACGGTGTGATGCGCACCCTGCTCCAGCGCGGTCTGGTCGAGGAGGCGGGCGCGGAACCCGAAACAGGTGCGATCCTGTACAGGACGACGAACTACTTCCTGGAGCGGATGGGCCTGCGCGGCCTGGACGAACTCCCGGAGCTCGCGCCCTTCCTCCCGGAGGCCGAGGCGATCGAGGCCGAGACCCAGGAGGGCGTGCCGTCGTTCGATCCGGACGCACCCGATGCGCCGGATTCCGAGGACGCAGACGACTAGACGGAAATTTTGATGCGAAGCAGCAGCGGCAGGAACAGCAGCGGAAACAACGGCGGGAGCCGTGGTGGCAACAGCGGCGGCCGCGGCGGGAGCAGCGGTGGGCGCGGCAACTACCGCGGCGCCGGCAACTCCCGCGACGACAAGCAGGGCGCCGGCCGGCCCAAGAAGCCGCGCCCGGAGGAGCGGCGCTACGACGTGGGCCCGAACGCCACCCAGGACGGCCCGAAGTCGGGCCGTGGCGCCTCGGCGCGCGGCGGCGCCAAGGGCGGCCCCCGGCAGGGCCAGGGCACCGGGCGCGGCCGGACGGCTCCGGCGAGCTCCCGTGAGTACGACGCCCGCGCGGAGGAGCGCAACCGGGAGCGGTACGCCGGCAAGCCGGACGTGAAGCTCCCCAAGACCTTCCCGGGCGCCGAGCAGGAGGGCGAGCGGCTGCAGAAGGTGCTCGCCCGCGCGGGCTACGGCTCCCGGCGCGCCTGCGAGGAGCTGATCGAGCAGGCTCGCGTCGAGGTCAACGGCGAGATCGTCCTGGAGCAGGGCAAGCGGGTCGACCCGGACAAGGACGAGGTCCGCGTCGACGGGCTGACCGTCGCCACGCAGTCGTACCAGTTCTTCTCGCTGAACAAACCGGCCGGCGTGGTCTCCACCATGGAGGACCCGGACGGGCGGCAGTGCCTCGGCGACTACGTCACCAACCGGGAGACCCGGCTCTTCCACGTGGGGCGCCTGGACACCGAGACCGAGGGCGTCATCCTGCTCACCAACCACGGCGAGCTGGCGCACCGGCTGACCCACCCCAAGTACGGCGTGAAGAAGACCTACCTCGCGCACATCGTGGGCCCGATCCCGCGCGACCTGGGCAAGAAGCTCAAGGACGGCATCCAGCTGGAGGACGGGTACGCGCGCGCCGACCACTTCCGGGTCGTCGAGCAGACCGGCAAGAACTACCTGGTCGAGGTCACCCTGCACGAGGGCCGCAAGCACATCGTGCGGCGGATGCTGGCCGAGGCCGGGTTCCCGGTCGACAAGCTGGTCCGGGTCGCCTTCGGTCCGATCACCCTCGGCGACCAGAAGTCGGGCTGGCTGCGCCGCCTGTCCAACACCGAGGTCGGGATGCTCATGAAGGAAGTCGACCTCTAGGCCTCCGTAAACCCCGCGAAGGGGCTCGTACGGCTCTCTGGCGGCCGGTCCCGGACACTCCGGGACCGGCCGCCGCCGTTTCCGGGAAAGGCGCTCCAGCGGCCACTGGCGGCCTGCGGCAGGGCTTGCGCGGTGACCTGCGAGGTCTTTATAGTCGTAGAGACTATTAGTCGGATCGACCATTAAGCGACCGGCGCGAACGACCAGTAAGGAGGTGGACGGACGTATGCAGGGCTACGACAAGTACGCCTACGAACCCTTCGCCGTCACCGTCGACCTCGCCGTCCTCACCGTCCGCGCCGGCACCCTGCACGTGCTGCTCGTCGAGCGCGGACAGGAGCCGTACCTCGGCCACTGGGCGCTGCCCGGCGGCTTCGTGCTGCCCAAGGAGTCGGCCGAGACGGCGGCCCGGCGTGAACTCGCCGAGGAAACAGGCCTGTCGAACCTGCCGGGCCTGGAGGGGCTGCACCTGGAGCAGTTGCGCACCTACAGCGAGCCGGAGCGCGACCCGAGGATGCGGGTGGTCTCCGTCGCCTTCACCGCGCTGCTGCCCGACCCGCCCGAGCCGCACGGCGGCGGCGACGCGGCACAGGCGCGCTGGCTGCCGTACGACGCGGCCGGACCGCTCGCTTTCGACCACGACCGGATCCTGGCCGACGCGCACGAACGCGTGGGCGCGCGGCTGGAGTACAGCTGCCTGGCCACCGCCTTCTGCCCGCCCGAGTTCACGCTCGGCGAGCTGCAGAACGTCTACGAGACCGTCTGGGGCGTCGAGTTGGACCGTCCCAACTTCCGGCGCAAGGTGCTCGCCACGCCCGGCTTCGTCGAACCCGTCCCCGGTGCCGCCCGGCTGACCGGCGGCCGGGGCAAACCGGCCGCCCTCTACCGCGCGGGCACCGCCACCGCCCTCCACCCGCCCCTGCTCCGCCCGTCCCGGGAAGGACGTCCCGCATGACCACGACCATCGTCCACAAACGCGCCGCCACCGGCGCCCTGATCGGTCTCGCCCTCGGGGACGCGTTCGGCTTCCCGACCGAGTTCAACGACGTGCCGTCGATCCTCGCCAAGTGCGGGCCGTGGCAGGAGATGGAGCTGCCCGCGCGTGCCGTCGTCTCCGACGACACGCAGATGACGATCGCGGTCGGGCGCGCGCTGCGCACCGCCATGGACCGGGGCGTGCTCGCGCCCGAGCGGCTGGAGCGGCCGCTGCGCGAGGAGTTCGTGGACTGGTACCGGTCGCCCGAGAACAATCGGGCGCCCGGCAACACCTGCCTGCGGGCCTGCGACCTCCTTGAGGACGAGAGGCGACTCTGGCAGGACGCCAGCCAGATCGACTCCAAGGGGTGCGGGGCCAACATGCGGGTCGCGCCCGTCGGGCTCGCCCCGGGGCTGAGCGACGAACAGCGGGCCGGCGCCGCCCAGTTGCAGTCCGCCCTCACCCACGGCCACCCCACCGCCCTGGCCGCCTCCGACCTCACCGCGCGGGCCGTACGGCTGCTCGCGCAGGGGGTCGGACCGGCCGAACTGGTCGGGCGGTTGCGGTCGTACGCGCGCGACAACCGCAACCGCTACCACCGCGCCTGGCTCGGCGACCTGTGGACCCGCAGTCAGGACCCGAACCCGGAGCACTTCGTCGCGCGCGGCTGGGACGAGTGCCTGGCGATCCTCGACCGTCTGGAAGGGGCCGTGCGCACCGCCTCGCCGGAGGCCGACCCCTGCCTGGCCACCGGTGCCGGCTGGATCGCCGAGGAGGCCCTCGCCACCGGTCTGCTCTGCTTCCTGCTCTTCCCCGACGAGCCGCTGCTCGCCCTGCGCCGGGCCGCCTGCTCCTCCGGCGACTCGGACTCGATCGCCTGTCTGACCGGGGCGTTCGCGGGTGCCTGGCTGGGCGAGGACGCCTGGCCGACCGAGTGGGCCGACCGGATCGAGTACCGGGGGGACCTGATGACCCTGGGCGCGCTCTGGGACGCCTAGGGGTCGCCTAGGGGCTGTCCGGGTGGGGCTGCCGGCAGGCCGAGGCGCGGCGGACCCGGAGCAGGAAGTCGGCCACGCGCGCGTGGTCCGGCTCCGCCGGGAGCGGGCTGCCGGGCAGGGCCCGCTCCGTCTCCTCGGCGAGCCGGGCCATCCGGGACTCGACCTCCGCCCAGGAGACCTCGCCCCGCTTCACGGCCGCGCGCCGGTCGCCGACGCCGATCGTCAGCTCGCCCGTGCGCAGCAGGTCGCGGGCGCTGGTCAGGAGCCGCAGCAGATGCATCGCGTGCTTCCAGCGCGGGGCGCCGTGCGTACGGACGTCGGCGTCGATCTTGCGCCGCTGGCCGAGGGCGTACCGGGTGAAGCTGTCGTGGGCCCGCCGGGAGAGGAAGGCGCCGCGTAGCGCGAGCAGCTCGCGGCCGGTGTCGTCGACGTGCTCGACCAGGGGTGAGTGCAGGCACTCCAGGATGTTCGGGTTGGCCCGCAGCGCCAGCTCGCAGAACCGTTCCAGCTCCCAGGAGAACCGTTCCTCGCCTGGCCCCTCCACATGCGTCGGGGGCTTCTCGAAGCGCCAGAACAGGGGAGTGGGGGCGAGGAACACGCCCCGGCGGTCGGTGTCGCTGCCCTCCGTGGCCAGACCGAAGGCGCGCGACCCCATGACACAGGCATAGATCGTGTGGTCGCGTACCAGGTCCTCGGGCTGCATGCCGGGGAGCGTACGCGGCCGGTCACGCCAGGGTGATCGAATTTCCGCTGACGGTGATCGACTTGGCCGGCAGCGGCCGGGGCGCCGGACCGTGGGCCACCGAGCCGTCGGCGATCTTGTACTTGCTGCCGTGGCAGGGGCAGTCGATGGTGCCGTCCGCCACCCGGTTCACCGTGCAGCCCTGGTGGGTGCAGATCGCCGAGAAGGCCTTGAACTCACCCTTCGTCGGCTGCGTCACCACGACCTTCTGGTCCTTGAAGACCACGCCGCCGCCCTCCGGGATCTCGCTCGTCTGCGCCAGCGCCTGCCCGGCGGCGGCACCGGTCGTCGACTCGGAGGAGCTGGAGGAACCGCTGTTGTCGTTGTAGTTGCTGCATCCCGCGCATCCCACGGCGAGCGCCGCAGCGCCCGTCGCTAGAACCGTGCGCCGAGTGGAGCCGTCGGTCATGTCGTCACTCCGAACGTGCGGAAGAACCAGAACGCGGACGTCAGCCAGATGAGCGTGAGCGCGGCGAACACCAGTCCACCGACGATCGGCAGCAGCCAGCCAGGGAGTCGCTCCGAGCGGAGCAGCAGCATCTTGGCACTGAAAACGCCGAAGAAGAAGCAACCCAGGATGGAGTGCCACAAAACGCGCGTTTCATACGTCTGATAGCCCAACGCGTACAGGCAGTGCACCGCCACCGGCACGGCGACCAGGAACGCGATCCGCCCCGACCAGCGGTGCACCGCGGACGCCCAGCGCGGCCCCGGCAGCCTGCCGTACATCATCAGGGCCGAGACCAGCTGGACGAGGGCGAAGAAGAACGCCGTCGAGGCGAGCCAGGACTTCACCGCGCCGGTGCTGCTGAAGCCCGCCAGGTTGAACGCGGTGCCGGTCGGGTGGTGGATCCTGCCGTACACGCCGAGGCCGACCGCGACGGCGGCGGCCACCAGGGCCGGGAGCAGACAGCGGGCCGGGTGCGGACGGCGGTGGTCCGGCTCGGGCGACGGCCAGCTCTGGGTGGCGGCGTTCGGGTCGACGGTCATGGTCGGCTCCCTCGGGTCACGGCCGGGATCGGGGACGAGCTGGGTGTCGGGGGACGACGGGGCGTCAGGGCACGCCTGGGTGTCGGGGCGCGACGGGGTGTCAGGGGGCGACCGGGTTCGCCGTCAGCCGCTGGCCGTCGACCGTCACGGCGCCGGTCTCCGGGTCGATGCCGGGCGCCGCCGAGGGCGTGCCGTCGCGGTCGACGACGCCGACCTGGCTGCCGTCGGCGAGCACGATCCAGCCGCCGTCGATCCGCGCGCCGCGCACGGTCGCCGTGGCCCGGTACAGCGCGGTGCCCTTGACGGCCTTCCGGGCGGTGAAGGCGTAGTGGCCGCCGTCGAACTCGACGGCGCCACGGATGCGCTTGTTCTCCTGCAGCGTGCCGTTCAGCACGGCGCCGTCGCCGCCGGTCAGCCGCATGCTGCCGTCGGACTTCACCGGGCCCTTCAGCCACGCTTCCTTGCTGTGCCCGTCGCAGAAGTAGGCGATCGCTCTGCCGGCGCGGATCGAGACGGCGACGGAGGACGAGTCGTCGTCGGTGCGGCCGGAGTAGGAGGAGTCGGGGATCTTCGAGGGCGAGGGTGACGGCGAGGCCCTCGGTGCCGCGGTGGTGCTCGTCGGTGTCGGGCTCGGCGACTTCTCCTGGTACGACGACGAGGCCGTCCTCGTCCCCGTCGTCGCGTTGAGCGTCAGCATGAACAGGCCGAGCAGCAGACCCGCGAGAAGGGTGAGCACAGGTCCGGGACGTTTCATGGCGGGCCTCCCCCCGAGGCGGGTGTGCCTGCCATCAGAGCGGACCGACGGGTCCGGCGTAAAGAGGCGCACAGGGGCTTTTCACCCCAAGTAGCGGAATGAGGTAATTCAAGTGACATTGGGGCTATGGCAGGCAACGATCTCGAAAGCATGCTCGGCAGCCTCCTGGGCGGCGAGGGCAAGGGCGCCGGACTGCTGACCGCGCTGATCGCCGCGATGAGCCACGGCCAGGGCGGCGACTCGCTCGGCGGACTGCTGGAGACCCTCGCGAGGTCCGGTCTGACCGCCCAGAAGGACTCCTGGGTCGGCACCGGCGCCAACCAGCCCGTCACCGGTGACCAGCTCCAGCAGGCTCTGCCCGACGACACCCTCCAGCAGGTCGCCGAGGAGGCCGGGACGACCCCGGAGCAGGCCGCCGACCAGCTCGCCCGGGTGCTGCCCGACGCCGTCGACCGGCTCACCCCCGAGGGCGAGGTGCCGAAGGCCTCGATCGAGGACCTGATCCGGCAGCCGTCCCAGTGAGAGTGCGTCTCAGCGGGCGGGCACGGTGCCGGTACGCGGCGCGGTCTGACTAGGCTGGACGGACGCAGGAGCCGACATCAGAACAGGAGCAGTGCCGTGGCGGTACGAGCGGTCCGGGGGGCCGTCCAGCTGGAGCGGGACGAGGCCGGTCACATGGACGAGCAGGTCGGAGCGCTGCTCACCGCCCTTCTGGAGCGGAACGGACTGACCGCCGACGACCTGATCAGCATCTGGTTCACGGCCACCCCCGACCTGCACAGCGACTTCCCGGCGGCCGCCGCACGCAAGCTCGGCATCGTCGACGTCCCGCTGATCTGCGCCCAGGAACTCGACATCGAGGGCGCGATGCCCCGGGTCGTACGGATACTGGCGCACATCGAGTCCGACCGGTCCCGCGCCGACATCAGCCATGTCTACCTCGGCGCCGCTGCCGCCCTGCGCAAGGACATCGCCCAGTGAGGACCGCCCTCGTCATCGGTACCGGTCTCATCGGTACGTCCGCCGCGCTCGCCCTCTCCCAGCGGGGCGTCGTCGTCCACCTCGCCGACCACGACCCGGAGCAGGCCCGTACGGCCGCCGCGCTCGGCGCCGGCACCGACCAGGCCCCGGAGGGCCCCGTCGACCTGGCCCTGGTCGCCGCCCCGCCCGCCCACGTGGCCGCCGTCCTCGCGGACGCGATGGACCGGGGCCTGGCGCGCGGCTACGCCGACGTCGCCAGCGTCAAGGGCGGCCCGCGCCGCGAGCTGGAGGCGCGCGGCCTGGACCTGTCGACCTACATCGGCACGCACCCCATGGCCGGCCGGGAGAAGTCCGGCCCGCTGGCCGCCACCGCCGACCTCTTCGAGGGCCGTCCCTGGGTCCTCACCCCGACCCGGGACACCGACACCGAGGTGCTGAACCTCGCCCTGGAGCTGGTCTCGCACTGCCGGGCCGTCCCGGTGGTGATGGACGCCGACGCCCACGACCGCGCGGTGGCCCTGGTCTCCCACATGCCCCACCTGGTCTCCAGCATGGTCGCCGCCCGTCTGGAGCACGCCGAGGAGGCCGCCGTACGACTGTGCGGGCAGGGCATCCGGGACGTCACCCGGATCGCCGCCTCCGACCCCCGGATGTGGATCGACATCCTCTCCGCGAACCCCGGGCCGGTCGCCGACCTGCTCGCGGACGTCTCCGCCGACCTGGACGAGACGGTCAGCGCGCTGCGCGCCCTGCAGTCCTCCGACGGGGAGAAGCGGCGCGAGGGCGGGGCCGGCATCGAGGACATGCTGCGGCGCGGCAACGCCGGCCAGGTGCGGGTCCCCGGCAAGCACGGGTCGGCGCCGCGGGCGTACGAGGTCGTGGCGGTGCTCATCGACGACCAGCCCGGCCAGCTGGCCCGGATCTTCGCGGACGCCGGCGCGGCCGGGGTCAACATCGAGGACGTGCGCATCGAGCACGCCACCGGGCAGCAGGCCGGTCTCGTCCAGCTGTGGGTGGAGCCGAAGGCCGTGCCGGTGCTCACGTCGGCCCTGCGGGACCGGGGCTGGGCGCTGCGGCAATAGCGCTGAATCGGGCGGTCCCGGGGGCCGGTAACCTTGTGCGGGGCGCGTCGGCGTCCCGCACACCACTCCCACCCTGCACCCGGAAGGTGTCCCCCCGTGGAAAACGGCGCTGCCCAGCCCGTGATTGTCGCCATCGACGGCCCCGCCGGCACCGGCAAGTCGAGCACGTCGAAGGCCGTCGCCGCGCAGCTCGGCCTGAGCTACCTGGACACCGGCGCCCAGTACCGGGCGATGACCTGGTGGATGGTGACCAACGGGATCGACGTCGCCGACCCGTCCGAGATCGCTGCCGCGGCCGGCAAGCCCGAGATCGTCTCCGGCACCGACCCGGCGAACCCGACGATCACGGTCGACGGCACCGACGTGGCCGGCCCGATCCGCACCCAGGAGGTCTCCGGCGCGGTCAGCGCGGTCAGCGCGGTGCCGGAGGTGCGGGCGCGGATCACCGAGCTGCAGCGCTCGCTGGCCGCCTCGGCCGGGGTCGGGATCGTCGTCGAGGGCCGGGACATCGGTACGACCGTGCTGCCCGACGCCGACCTCAAGATCTTCCTCACCGCCTCGCCGGAGGCCCGCGCGGCCCGGCGCAGCGGCGAGCTCAAGGGCGTCGACGTCAACGCCACCCGCGAGGCCCTGATCAAGCGGGACGCGGCCGACTCGACCCGCAAGACCTCGCCGCTCGCCAAGGCGGACGACGCGGTCGAGGTGGACACCACCGAGCTCACCCTCGCCCAGGTCGTCGAGTGTGTCGTCACCCTCGTCGAGGAGAAGCGGGCCGGGAAGTGAGCCTCCCGTCGCGGCGGGGCGCCGAGACCGGACGGCGGATCGGCGTCGGCCTGATGTACGGGCTGTGGAAGCCGCGCGTGCTGGGTTCCTGGAAGGTGCCCGCGCACGGCCCGGCGATCCTCGCCGTGAACCACTCCCACAACATCGACGGCCCGATGGTCATGGGCGTGTCGCCCCGGCCGACGCACTTCCTGATCAAGAAGGAGGCGTTCGTCGGGCCGCTCGACCCGTTCCTGACCCGGATCGGCCAGCTGAAGGTGGACCGCCAGTCCGCCGACCGCACGGCGATCACCCGGGCGCTCGGCGTCCTGGAGGCCGGGGGAGTGCTCGGCATCTTCCCCGAGGGCAGCCGCGGCGACGGCGACTTCGCCGCCCTCCGGGCCGGCCTCGCCTACTTCGCGGTGCGCTCCGGCGCCCCGATCGTCCCGGTGGCCGTCCTGGGAAGCTCCGAGCGGCAGGGACGGTTGATGAAGGGGCTGCCTCCGCTGCGCTCCCGCGTCGACGTCGTCTTCGGCGACCCCTTCGAGGCGGGCGACGGCAGCGGCCGGCGCACCCGCAAGGCCCTGGACGAAGCCACCGAACGCATCCAGAAGCAGCTCAGCGGCCACCTGGAAAACGCCAGGCGTCTGACCGGACGCTAGGCGACACTAAGTAGTGGATCAGCCCGATATACGGCTGATCCACCGATCACCACGATGAACGACGAGGTACGGACTTCATGAACGACCACAGCCAGCCCGGCGACTCGGCTGAGCACGAGTACGACCACGGGGCGCTCGGCGACGCCGAGTACGCGGAGTTCATGGAGCTCGCCGCGGAAGAGGGCTTCGACATCGAGGACGTCGAGGGCGCCATCGAGGCGGCGGGCCACGGTCCGCTGCCCGTGCTCGCCGTCGTCGGCCGCCCGAACGTCGGCAAGTCGACCCTGGTCAACCGCATCATCGGCCGCCGTGAGGCCGTCGTCGAGGACAAGCCCGGTGTCACCCGCGACCGCGTGACCTACGAGGCCGAGTGGGCGGGCCGCCGCTTCAAGGTCGTCGACACCGGCGGCTGGGAGCAGGACGTCCTCGGCATCGACGCCTCCGTGGCCGCCCAGGCCGAGTACGCGATCGAGGCGGCCGACGCGGTCGTCTTCGTCGTCGACGCCAAGGTCGGCGCGACCGACACCGACGAGGCGGTCGTACGACTGCTGCGCAAGGCCGGCAAGCCCGTCGTGCTGGCCGCCAACAAGGTGGACGGCCCCAGCGGCGAGGCCGACGCCTCCTACCTGTGGTCCCTCGGCCTCGGCGAGCCGCACCCGGTCTCCGCCCTGCACGGCCGCGGCACCGGCGACATGCTGGACGCCGTCCTGGAGGCGCTCCCCGAGGCCCCCGAGCAGACCTTCGGCGGCACCGGCGTCGGCGGCCCCCGCCGGATCGCCCTCATCGGCCGCCCCAACGTCGGCAAGTCCTCCCTCCTCAACAAGGTGGCGAACGAGGAGCGCGTCGTCGTCAACGAGCTCGCCGGCACCACCCGCGACCCGGTCGACGAGCTGATCGAACTCGGCGGCGTCACCTGGAAGTTCGTCGACACCGCCGGTATCCGCAAGCGCGTCCACCTCCAGCAGGGCGCCGACTACTACGCCTCGCTGCGTACCGCCGCCGCCGTGGAGAAGGCCGAGGTGGCGGTCATCCTGATCGACGCCTCCGAGTCCATCTCGGTCCAGGACCAGCGGATCGTGTCGATGGCCGTCGACGCCGGGCGCGCGATGGTCATCGCCTACAACAAGTGGGACACCCTCGACGAGGAGCGCCGCTACTACCTGGAGCGGGAGATCGAGACCGAGTTCGGCCAGGTCGCCTGGGCGCCCCGGGTGAACGTCTCCGCGCGCACCGGCCGGCACATGGAGAAGCTGGTCCCCGCCATCGAGACCGCCCTCGCCGGCTGGGAGACCCGGGTGCCCACCGGCCGCCTCAACGCCTTCCTCGGCGAGCTGGTCTCGGCCCACCCGCACCCGGTCCGTGGCGGCAAGCAGCCCCGCATCCTGTTCGGCACGCAGGCCGGCACCAAGCCGCCGCGGTTCGTCCTCTTCGCCTCCGGCTTCATCGAGGCCGGCTACCGCCGCTTCATCGAGCGCCGGCTGCGCGAGGAGTTCGGCTTCGAGGGCACCCCGATCCACATCTCCGTGCGGGTCCGCGAGAAGCGCGGCGCGAAGAAGAAGTAGGGACATGCGTGAGGGGCGGCCACCGGTCACGGTGGCCGCCCCTCACGCATGTGTCACAGACCCCGGCGCGGTCCCGGCGGAAGCGCCGCCGGGACGGCGGTCATCCCGGCGTCCTGGGACCGGCCGAGCGTCCCGATCCGCTGCCACTGCGGCGGCTGTGGCTGGTCCCCGCCGTGCCGGGCACTGAAGGCGCCCGCGCTGTACGCGCCGTACGCGGTCCCTCCGTACGACCCCAGGCCGTGGATGCCCGTGCTGAACGGGGTGTTCCCGAAGGCGACGAACCCCAGCTCCTCCTCACCGCTGCGGTCCCCCGGCAGCGTACGGAAGCTCTTGACCCACTCCGCGTAGAGCGAGTCGTAGATCGGCGTGGCCGAGAGCCCGCTGGTGGCCTCCTGGGCCACCCGTGCGGACGGAACGGTGGAGAAGGACGGCCGGCGGGGCGGAAGGTCGTATGCGTGCACGTATGTCCAAACGACCGGGTTGGTGAAGAGATGCGGTTCGGTGACGCCCCTTTAGGGGCGCGGGGAACTGCGCGACCAGCCACAAACCACCCGCAGCCGCCGACTCAGAGCACCTCGCTACCCCTTGGGCGACTCTCAAACCCCCGCAAGAGGCAACGCCGCCGCCACCAGCTTCCCGTTCGCCGCCGCCTTGTTCAGCGCGTCCCGCAGCAGGTCCTCCCGCGGCTGCCGCCCGATCGACCCCACCGGCGCCGCGAACATCAGCACCTGCTGGTGCTTGTTGGCGGCCGCCCGCCACCCGTCGGTCACCTGCAGCGGCTGGTGCGCCTGCCACCAGGCGATCGGCTGCCCGCCGTTCGCCCCCGGCTGCAGCACCGCGTGCAGCTGACCCACCGCCAGCAGCACCGACCACCCGTGCAGCACCGGCGGCACCGCGGTCAGCTCCGTCAGCGGCATGAAGCCCTGCTCGATGAGGAGCGGCAGGAAGTCGTCGCCGACCCCGTCCGTGCCGGGCCGGACGATCGGCGAGGTCGGCTCGACGACGAGTGCGGGGTGCAATTCCCCGGCGATCAGGACGAGTCCGCTGGTCACCCCGAGCACCGCCTGCTCGGGCACGGACTTCTGCGGCCCGCCGCCGGGCGCGCTGTCGCCGTTGATGGAGCGGACCGCGCCCTGCAGCTGCTCCTCGGTGACCTGGACGACCTGCGAGGGCAGGCAGGTGGCGTGGGCGAAGGCGAGGACGGCGGTCTCGTCGCCGATGAACAGGACGGTGCTGGTGCGCTCCTGTTCGGAGTCGCCCGGGGTGCGGCAGGACGTGCAGTCGTAGCTGCCAGGGGCGTTGTCTCCGGCGAGCAGCCGGTCGGCTTCTTCGTCGCCGATCTCGGCGCGTACCTCGTTGCTGACGTCGAGCATGCGCGGCACGGTGGCTCCCTCGGGATGCGGTACGTGAAGGCCCGGGTGGCTCCCGGTCCGTGAGCCCCCGGGGTCGCGGGCTCATGAAGAAGACAACGGGTGATCTGTGGTGGGGGTCACGCCTCGGGGGGATCGGGATCGAACCATCCACTGCACAGGGTCACTCCCCGTGCGGAATCCGGCACTCCCCGTCAACTCTTCGCAAGCCAAAGGAGTTTGACGCGGTGAAGTGAATCACAGATCCATCGAACCCATGGTCGACAAATCATGAAATCGGGGAATGTAGTGGGTGGCTGGAAATCGCCGCTACCAACGGTAACGCCGAACTGGCCTGGCCGGACGGGGAGTTGGTTGATTTCGGACGTTCCCGGTCCCTAGATTCCTCCGCCGTGTGCAACGAGCACCGCTCGGGTACGTCCGCCGGCCGAACCAGGCAGAGCACCACCGCAGTACCAGGCCGCGGCGGACGGGGCGAGCGCGAAGAACCGCGTCCATCGCGCGGGGACCGCGACCGCCTGGGGGAGCCCGGGTACGTGGAGAGGGAAATACATGTCCGAGTGTGCCGATACCACCCGTGAGACCGCTGCGAAGAACGGCTCCCGCAAGGGCCGTACGACGGCCGCCCTGGCCGGAGCGGCGCTGCTCGCCCCGCTGGGCCTGCTGGCAGCCACCGGCAACGCCGCGGCGGCGGACAACGGAGTGTGGGACCGCATCGCCCAGTGCGAGAGCGGCGGCAACTGGCACATCAACACCGGCAACGGCTACTACGGCGGACTCCAGTTCTCCGCCTCCACCTGGCGCGCGTACGGCGGTACCGCCTACGCGTCGACGGCCGACCAGGCCTCCAGGGAAGCGCAGATCGCCGTCGCCACCAAGGTTCAGCACGCCCAGGGCTGGGGCGCTTGGCCGGTCTGCTCCGCGCGGGCCGGAGCGACCGGCTCGGCGCCCGAGAGCGCCTCGGTGACCACGAAGAGCAGCACGGAGTCGGCGACGAAGTCGACGACCACCAGGAAGTCGACCCCTGCGGCGAAGACGCCGCAGCGCTCGACCCCGCGCACCGGCGGCGCCTCGGCCAAGGGCGACTACACCGTCCGCGAGGGCGACACCCTGAGCGGGATCGCCGAGCGGCACGGCACCAGCTGGCAGCGCCTCTACGCCGCCAACAAGGCCGTCATCGGCGACGACCCGAACCTGATCGTGCCCGGGCAGCGCCTCGCGCTCTGACGCGCGCCCCTGCCCCGCACCAGCCCGCCCCGCCCGGTCCGACCGGGTGGGGTCCGGCGCGTTTTGGGGGCATGTACATGCTCCGTATCGGAACCGAGTGCCCCGATGCGACGGCGATTCACCCGGGCCCGTACGGGGGTTCTGTGTCCGAGTGGTGAAACTCTTATGCGGTGTCAGCTTGTGCGCGGGTCCGCGGATTCGGAATGGAATCGGGCCGCATGAGCCCCCTGATCCATACTTCCGGTTCTTTCCGGGGGGCTTTTCGGAAGACCCTACCGGCATCAGGGAATTGCGCTCGAATGCGCCAGGAAGGCGTACGGAACCGCTCGTACGTGTGACGGAGTTCGACCGAAACACGTGTCGTGATTCTGTGACAGAAGCGTGACCGGAGACGGATGCGGGACTTCACCGACCGTCGCGACTTCCGTCCCTGCCGGAAGCCGCCTAGCGTGGCCGCATGGCACCGAATCCCGCTCCGCCGACGGAGCCCCAGGACAGCCCTCAAGGGTACGTAGGCCTCCACTCGGGCGACGCGGAACGGCTCGCCCGGGAGCGGGGGTGGTCGACGGTCCGCTCGCTGCCGCCGGGGGCGATCATCACCATGGAGTACCGGGTGGGGCGGCTCAACTTCGAGGTGCGGGACGGCGTGGTGGCGCGCGCCTGGAAGGGCTGAGCGCGCCCGGAGGGCTGACCGCGGGGCCGGTTGTGCGTACCTGGCCCCGCGTCGCGGCCCCGCTGTCGCGTCCGTACGGCCGTCAGCCGCCCGTCAGCGGGCGGGCCGTCTGGCCGGCGGTGCCGCGCGGCGGCCGCTCCGGGTGCTGCGGGCGGCGGCTGCCGACCGGGGTCACCGGGGTGCGCTCCGAGCGGGCCGTGTGCGGGCCGGGCGCCAGATGGATCGGCGTCCGGGGGGAGCGGGCGGAGGAGACCGGCTCCGGCTCCGTCTGCTCGGCGGGCGCCGGACGCGGCTTGAGGACCACGGGCGTGACCGGGACGGGGGCGGGGGCGGGTACCGGCACCGCACTGCCGCGGCGGGAGCGCCAGCGGTCGCGCAGGTCGAAGAGCCAGGTCTCGGCGCGGGCGATGAACGGCTCGCACCAGGGGAGCGCCAGCAGGATCAGCAGCCCGGCGGCCCAGCCCAGCAACACGTCGCTCAGCCAGTGCGTACCGAGGTAGACGGTGGACATGCCGACGCCGAGGGAGGTGACCGCCGAGGCGGCGGAGAGCCAGCGGCGGGCTCGCGGGGTGGAGGCCAGATACGCCAGAATTCCCCAGGTCACCACCGCGTTGGCGGTGTGGCCGCTGGGGAATATATCGCCGCCCAGGCCCATCTCGTTCGAGCCGATCACGGTGGCGTAGTGCGGACCGAGGCGCCCCATGCCGAGCTTGGCGGCGCCGACCGTGATGTTGAGCAGCAGCAGCGAGGCGCCGAGCGTGAGCAGCGGGCGCAGGGTGTGCTGCCGCCACGAGCGCCAGCCCAGCCAGGCCGAGACCATCACGGCGGTCGGGCCGCGCTGGCCGAGGACCACGTAGTAGTCGACGAACCAGTGGATTCCCGACCACTGCTGGTACGGCCGGAAGAACATGACCTGCCAGTCGAGCCGGACCAGCCAGGACGTGATCACGACGGCCCACACGATCGCCAGGTAGAAGGCGAGGGTCGCGGTGAACAACACGACCCGGTGCCGGCTCATCTTCGGCACATCAATGTGGGCCGGCCGTTCCGGCTCACGGTCCAGCCTGGCGAACACCCGGTCCAGACGGGTGAGGTTTCGTTCGGTACGCACCCAATCGACGTTACAGCGAGTGAGCTCTGTTCCCGGTCGAAACAGCGGCTTTGTGATGACGATGTGATGTGGGAAACCTCTCAGGAGGCCTCCGAATTCTAAGGATTCCGTAATCCTCGGCGGGTCTGCCCTTCAATTCCTTTGATCATGCCGGGTCGCTGTTTTATGGCACTTATGAATTCGTTAACCAAAGCATGGGGTGGAATTCTCCGGCCGCTCACCGTCCCGGCAGAGATGATCATGGTGGCCCGGAGCCGTTCAGCCAGAACGCGCCATAGACCGCCGAGGCCACCGCGACACCGGCCATGACCAGCGCCGATCTGCCCGTGCGCAGCCGGGCGAGGGCCCGGGCGAGCGGGAACAGCACCGGGAAGGCCGGCATCAGCAGGCGCGGCTTCGACCCGAAGTAGCTGGACGCGCAGAGCGCGAGGGCGAGGACGACACCCGTGTAGACCAGCAGGGGAAGCGGTTGCCGCTGACGCAGACCCGTCACGTAGAGCCACAACAGCAGGCCGACACCGGCGATCAAACCCGCTCCGGCCAGAGCGGACGGAAATGACGTGAACTTGTCGCCGACGAAGCGTGCGAACGCATAGCCGCCGTCGAAGCCGTTGCGCCAGCCCGCCTGGACGTCCAGATAGCCGAGCGGGCCCTTGCCGGTGCGGTGACCGACCCACAGCACATAGGCGGCCGTGCCGGCGGGGGCGAGGAGCATGCCGAGGGCGCGTCGCCAGACGGGTGCGCCGTACGAGACGTACGGGATGTGGGGGGCGCGTGCTGTGTGATGTGCGCCGGTTGGCTGCGGGACGCGCCGGGCGCGGGCGGCGCCGGACACCTCAGGGGCGTGTTCGCCACCGTGTGCGCCCTGCACGTCACTTGCACTCTGCTCTCGCGCGCCCCCGCTCCGATCCCGCACGAACGAGACCACCCCCGCCGTCCACACCGCCGCCACCACGGCGAGTCCCACCGGCCGGGTCAGCCCCGCCAGCGCGGCCAGCGCGCCCGCGCCCACCCAGCGGCCGGTCAGCACGGCGTACAGCGACCAGGCGGCCAGCGCCGTGAACAGCGACTCGCTGTACGCCATCGACTGGACGATCCCGACGGGCAGGACGGCCCACACCAGCACCGCGCAGACCCCGACCCGCGGGCCGTACACCACGTCGGCGACCGCGAAGATCCCCCAGGCCGCGGCGAGCGAGGCGAGCAGGGCGACCGTGAAGCCCGCGCCCGCGTACGACAGGGGCGTGAGCGCGTGCAACAGGCGCTCCAGCCACGGCAGCAGCGGGAAGAACGCCAGGTTGGAGTGGACGTCGCCGTTCGGCAGCCGCACCTCGTAGCCGTAGCCCAGTTCGGCGACCCGCGTGTACCACAGCGAGTCCCAGCGCGCCGTCAACAAGGTGTACGCGCTCTTGCCGCGCGCCGCGCTCCACACGGCCAGCACGAACAGGCCCAGGGCGCGCACGGCGACGTACCCGAGCAGGGCCGGCGCCGCCCGGCGCAGAGCCGGGACCCGAGGCACCGCGACGGGCGTTTCAAGATCGGTCACGGGCTCGATTATCGACCGGACGCGGAACCGGAGGGCCCGCCCGGACGTGGTCCAGGTCGGGGCCAGTGGCGTACGCCACATGAGTTCTGTGGAGAGTGTGAGAGGTCCGCCACGTGACCCCGGAACGAACTCGCGTACGCTGACGTGTCACTCGCGTTCGTATGCGCGGGCCGGAGACCCCGCTCCTCTCCGGCCGTACGACGGGGAGTCCCCGCCCCGCCGATCCGCCGCGCGCGAGGGACCATCTGGGAGGTACGTACATGTCCGGGACGACCACGGCTGCCGTACGCCAGCGCCGTCGGGCGCCCGAAGCCGGTGCCGGTGCCAACCGCTGGGTCGTCCTCGTCGTCCTCTGTGTCAGCCTGCTGCTGGTCGCCCTCGACGCGACCGTGCTGCATGTCGCGGTGCCCGCCGTCACCGAGGACCTCAAGCCCGGCGCCATGCAGCTGCTCTGGATCGTCGACGTCTATCCGCTGGTCTGCGCCTCGCTGCTGATCCTCTTCGGCACGCTCGGCGACCGGGTGGGCCGGCGGCGGGTCCTGCTCATCGGCTACGCCCTGTTCGGCGTCGCCTCCGCGGCGGCGGCCGTCGCGCCGAGCGCCGAGGCGCTGATCCTGGCCCGGGCGCTGCTCGGTGTCGGCGGCGCGATGATCATGCCCGCGACGCTGTCGATCCTCCGGCAGGTCTTCCCCGACCGCCATGAACGGGCCCTCGCCATCGGCATCTGGAGCGCCGTGGCGGCGGTCGGCGCGGCCGTCGGCCCGCTCCTCGGCGGCTTCCTCCTCGAACACTTCTGGTGGGGCTCCGTCTTCCTGGTCAACATCCCGCTGATGCTGGTCAGCCTCCCGGTGGGACGGCTGCTCCTCCCCGAGTCGCGCGGCGACCGCAACGGCCCCTGGGACGTGGTCGGGGCGCTGATGGCGGCGGGCGGTCTGTTCGGTGTCGTCTTCGCCGTGAAGCGGCTTGGCGGCGGCGAGCCGGCGGGCAGTGTGCTCACGGTGGCGCCGCTGGTGCTGGGCGCGCTGCTGCTGATGCTCTTCGGGCGACGGCAACGGCGGCGGGCGTTCCCGCTGGTGGACCTGAAGATGTTCGCGCGGCCCGCGTTCAGCACGGCGGTGGGCTGCATCGTGCTGGCGATGCTCGCGCTGGTGGGCCTCGAACTGATCGCCGCGCAGTATCTGCAGCTGGTCCTCGGGCTGTCCCCGCTGCAGACGGGGCTACGACTGCTGCCGCTGACGCTCGCCGCGATGGCGGCGGGGCTGGCCGGGGCGCGGATGCTGCGGCGTTTCGGGCCGCGCCGGATGGTGTGCTTCGGCTTCTGCCTGACCGCGGCGGCGGTGCTGACGCTGACGGCGATGGGCGGGGTCGACAACGCCGGTCTGCTGCTCGTCGGGTTCGTGCTGCTCGGCTTCGGTCTGGAGACCACGCTCTTCGGGGCGTACGAGTCGATGCTGAGCGAGGCGCCGGCGGAGCAGGCCGGGGGCGCGGCGGCGATCGGCGAGACGTCGTACCAGCTGGGTGCGGGGATCGGGATCGCGCTCCTCGGCAGCGTGATGAACGCGGCGTACGCGCCCGGGCTGGCCGCGGTGCCGGGGGTGCCGGCGTCGGCGTCGGCCGCGGCGGGGCATTCGCTGGGGGAGGCGTACGAGGTCGCCGGGCGGCTGGGCGGGTCGGCGGGGGCGGCGTTGCGGCGGGCGGCGCGGGACTCCTTCGTGCACGGGCTGCATGTGACGTTGCTGGTGAGTGCGGGGTTGCTGTTGCTGGGGGCCGTGATGGCGCTGCGGTTGCCGCGGGCCATGCAGTGCGAGGAATCACCGGTCGAGGTCCCCGCCCCCCGCGAACCCACCCGCTCACGCGTCTCCGCGTGACGCGATCCCTCTCACCCACGCACCGCCCGTGCGGGTGAGTGGGAGGGTGGGCCGACCTGCGGGGGTGATTCGCCGTCGGCGGCTGCCGCTTGCCGCTTGCCGTCAGCGGTCGGCCGTCCGCCTTTCGTCGTCCTCCATCCCGCGTTCGCTTTCTGTCCTCTGCCGTTCGCCGGCTGTCGACTGTCCGGTCTGTGCCCGCAGCCGCCGGCGGCGGGTGGCCGCCACCTGAGACGTCGACCTTGTCGGTGACTCGCACAGGTGGTGCGTGGGTGGGAGATGTGGGGGAGGGCGCGTAACCTGTTGTAACTAGCAGCGCTAGTTTATGGGAGGGTCTCATGTCCGCGTCCGTGAAGTTGCCCGCGTTCGATCCGGGGGACCCGCTCGGGATCGACGATCTGCTGGAGCCGGAGGATGTCGCCGTACGGGAGACCGTGCGGAGGTGGGCGGCGGACCGGGTGCTGCCGTATGTCGCCGAGTGGTACGAGAGTGGGGAGCTGCCGGGGATCAGGGAGCTCGCGAAGGAGCTCGGGTCGATCGGGGCCCTCGGGATGTCGCTCGAGGGGTACGGGTGTGCGGGGGCGTCGGCCGTGCAGTACGGGCTCGCCTGTCTGGAGCTGGAGGCGGCCGACTCGGGTATCCGGTCGCTGGTCTCCGTGCAGGGGTCGTTGGCCATGTACGCCATCCACCGGTTCGGGAGTGAGGAACAGAAGCTGCGGTGGCTGCCGGGCATGGCGGCCGGTGACGTCATCGGGTGCTTCGGGCTGACGGAGCCCGACCACGGCTCCGACCCGGCCTCCATGCGGACGTACGCGAAGCGCGACGCCGGCGGCGACTGGGTGCTCAACGGGCGGAAGATGTGGATCACCAACGGGTCGGTGGCGGGCGTCGCCGTCGTGTGGGCGCAGAGCGACAACGGGATCCGGGGGTTCGTCGTACCCACCGACACCCCCGGGTTCTCCGCGCCGGAGATCAAGCACAAGTGGTCGCTGCGGGCGAGTGTCACCAGTGAGCTGGTACTGGAGGATGTGCGGCTGCCCGCCGATGCCGTGCTGCCGGAGGTCGTCGGACTCAAGGGGCCGCTCAGCTGTCTGTCGCACGCCCGGTACGGGATCGTGTGGGGCGCCATGGGTGCCGCGCGCAGCTGCCTGGAGGCCGCCGTCGAGTACGCGAAGTCGCGGGAGCAGTTCGGGCGGCCGATCGGCGGCTTCCAGCTGACCCAGGCCAAACTCGCCGACATGGCGGTCGAACTGCACAAGGGGATCCTGCTCGCCCATCACCTGGGGCGGCGGATGGATGCCGGCCGCCTGCGTCCCGAGCAGGTCAGCTTCGGCAAGCTCAACAACGTACGAGAGGCGATCGAGATCTGCCGTACGGCGCGGACGATCCTCGGGGCCAACGGGATCTCGCTGGAGTACCCCGTGATGCGGCACGCGACCAACCTCGAGTCGGTGCTCACCTACGAGGGCACCGTCGAGATGCACCAGCTGGTGCTGGGCAAGGCGCTCACCGGACTCGACGCGTTCCGGTGAACCCTGCGCGGGGGCAGGGCCGGTGAGCGGCCCTGCCTCAGCTCTGGTTGAAGAAGCCGTCCTCCCGGCGCGAGGCCGGCTCGCCGCTGACGATCTCCGTGTTGGCGGGGGTCAGCAGGAAGACCCGGTTGGCGACCCGCTCGATGGTGCCGCGCAGACCGAAGGTCAGCCCGGCCGCGAAGTCGACGACCCGCTTGGCGTCGGCCGGCTCCATGGCCGTGAGGTTCACGATGACCGGCACGCCCTCGCGGAACAGCTCACCGAGTGCGCGGGCGTCCCGGAAGCTGTCCGGGGTGACCGTACCGATCCGGCGGCCCTTCTCCTCGGCGGTGTCCGAGGCCACCTTGACCCGGGGGTCGGTGACCCAGGCATCCCCGGGCTGCTCGGTCCCTTCGGAGTAGTCGTCGTCGTAGTAGCGCTCGTCATCGTTGTCGTCGACGAGGCCAAGCCAGGCACTTGCCTTGCGTACCGATCCCATGGACGCCTCCTCTCACAGCGGTCCTTCATGCTCCGCATCTCTATGGTCGTCCATGATGCGGATGGCGCGCCAAGTGGATAGACGCCGCGCGGGGGGTTTGTGACGGTACTGGTGCAGAGCGCATACGTCGAGAGCCCAGATGTGCCAAGGGCCCTAGCTCACATGTCTGCTGACTGAGAGTGAAATATGATTGTTCCGGGCGTATGGGTGATCGGTAGTGCGTTTGAGTGAACGGCTTGGGGGGATTTCGGGCGTGTTCGGGATGGTCAGACCATGTGGTCATCGGCTGGGGGAGAGATTCAAGAGCCAGTGGATGGCGCACCTGTGCGGGCTGTGTCTCGCCCTGCGAGGTGACCACGGGCAGTTCGCGCGGCTCGTGACGAACTACGACGGGCTGCTCATATCGGTTTTGACGGAGGCTCAGGCCGCGCGCCCGGAGGACGGGCGGCGTACGGCCGGACCATGCCCGCTGCGCGGGATGCGGACCGCCTCCGTCGCCCGGGGCGAGGGCGCGCGGCTCGCCGCCGCCGTCTCCCTCGTGCTCGCCTCGGCGAAGGTGCGCGACCATGTCGCCGACGGGGACGGGCTGCTGGCGCGCGGGCCGGTCGCGGTCGCCGCGCGCCGGGTCGCGGACGGCTGGGGGCGGGCGGGGGCCCGTGGCGGCGCGGGGGTCGGGTTCGACACCGGGATCCTCGTCGACGCCGTCGACCGGCAGCTCGGCATCGAGGCGCTCGCGGGGCCGGGGACGCCCCTGCTCGCGGTCACCGAACCGACCGAGACGGCCACCGCCGCGGCCTTCGCGCACACCGCCGTCCTGGCCGGCCGGCCGGGCAACGCCGTTCCGCTCGCCGAGGCCGGACGCCTCTTCGGCCGGCTCGCGCATCTGCTGGACGCCGTCGAGGACCGGACCGCCGACGCCGCCACGGGGGCCTGGAACCCGCTCACCGCCACCGGGACCCCCCTCACCGAGGCCCGCCGGCTCGCCGACGACGCGCTGCACGGCATCCGGCTGGCGCTGCGGGACACGGAGTTCACGGACGGCGCGCTGGCCCATCTGCTGCTCGTACACGAACTCGGGCGCTCGGTGGACCGGGCGTTCGGGGCCGCGCCGCGCTGCGCGGCCCACGTACCCGGGCCCGAGGCCCCCGTGAAGAAGCGCGGATTCCTGGCGGGGTGCGGCATGTTCGCGCTGCTGTGCTGCAGCTGCCAGATGTGCTGCGCGGAGGAGTACGAGGGGCCCTGGTCCGGGAAGAAGCGCGAAGGCTGCTGCCGGGACTGCGACTGCGACTGCCCGTGCGACGGCTGCGACGGATGTGACGGCTGCGACTGCTGCTGTCCGTGCGACGGCTGCTGAGCGGCCGGCCCGAGCGCTCGGGGCAGCCGGCCGACCGTCAACCCGAGGCCGCCCTCGTCCCTGTATACGGTGACGAGGGGAGGTGACGGGTCACCTCGGGATTCTCCGAGATCCTGTATCCGGGACGTAAAACAAAAACATGATCGGGTGACCGCTGCCCCGTGAGGTTCGTTGGCCGGGGCGCAGAACCATTTCTGCCTCGGTTCTGCGCATCCACCGACTCGCCTCCTGATTAAGGCACCTCCGTGCAAGCAGCCACCATTCGCACCAGGCTTCTGAGGATTCTGGTCCTCGCCCTCGCGGTCCTGCTGATGCTGCTGGGCGTCGCCGCCGCCGAGCAGATCTCCGCCTACCGCAACGCCTCCGCCACCGCGGACAACGCCCGCCTGGAGATCACCCTCCAGGGCCTCATCCACGAACTCCAGAAGGAACGCGGTCTCACCACCGGATACGTCGGCGGCGTCAAGGAGTTCGGCGGCAAGCTGCCCGCACAGCGCAAGGCCACCGACGCCGCCCGCGCCCTGCTGGGCAAGGCGCTCCGGGGACGCGACGACTCGGCGGCCGGCTCGGTGCGCGAGTCCCTCGGACGGCTCGACGGGCTCACCGGGATCCGCGCGCACGCGGACGACCACACCGGCGTGGTGAAGGACACCTTCGACTACTTCACCACCACCATCACCGTCCTCGACCGGCTCGACCTGGGCCTGAGCGACGTGCATGACGCCACCCTGCGCGACGCCTACCAGACGCTGCAGATCCTCGGCAACGCCAAGGAGTTCACCGGCGAGGAGCGGGCCATCGTGCTCGGCTCGGTGCGCGCCGGGCAGTTCAAGGACGACGACTACAGCCGCTTCATGGAGATCAGGGCCGGCCGTGTCGCCGCCCTCGACGCCTTCCCCCGCTCGGCCACCGACGCCCAGCAGCGGCGCCTGGACGCGGCCCTGAGCACCCCGGACGCGGAGCGCGCGCTGGCGTACGAGAGCACGGCCGTGCAGGGCGGCGGGAAGCTCAAGTGGAGCGACATCCCGCCCATGCAGTGGTGGGACGCGATGACCGCCACCATCAACGGGCTGCGGGACGTCCAGGTCTCGCTCGGCGCCGACGTCGAGAACCGGGCCGCAGGACTGGAGGGCACCGCCCAGCGCGACCTGCTCCTCTTCCTGCTGCTGGCCCTCGGCACCGTCGCCGCGCTCGGCGCGCTCGCCCTCGACTGTGTACGGTCCGTCTCCGCACCGCTCGCCGAACTCGCCCAGCAGGCCCGGGAGGTGGCCGGGCAGCGGCTGCCCGAGGCGGTCGCCGCCGTCCAGGACGGCTCCTCGGGCGAGAGCCCGGCCCCGCCCGCCCCGCTCGCCGTCGCGGCCACGGCCGGAGCCGAGGTCAAGGAGGTCGCCGAGGCCTTCGACCGGGTGCAGCGCGCCGCCTACGACCTCGCCACCGAGCAGGCCGTGCTGCGCCGCAACGCCACCGACTCGCTGGTCAGCCTCGGCCGCCGCAACCAGAACCTGGTGCGCCGCCAGATCAGCTTCATCAACAAGCTGGAGCACGAGGACGCCGACCCCGCCACCCTCGCCAACCTCTTCGAACTGGACCACCTCGCCACCCGTATGCGCCGCAACGCCGAGAGCCTGCTCGTCCTCGCCGGGGAGTCCAGCCCCCGCCCCTGGTCCACCCCGCTGTCCATCACGGACGTCCTGCGCGCTTCCCTCGCGGAGGTCGAGGAGTACCGCCGGGTCACCCTGCGCCGGGTCGAGCCCGCCCATCTCACCGGCTCGGTCGTCGCCGAGATCGCCCACCTGCTCGCCGAGCTGATCGAGAACGCGCTGAGCTTCTCGCCGCCGGACTCCGACGTGGAGATCGAGGGCCGCCGCACCAGCGCCGGCTATCTGGTCGCCATCGTCGACCACGGCCTGGGCATGGACACCCAGGCGCTCGCCGAGGCCAACGTACGGCTCTCCGGCACCGCCAGCTTCATGGCCGAACCCACCCGGTTCCTCGGCCACTTCGTGGTCGGCGCGCTCGCCCGCAAGTGCGGGATCGAGGTACGGCTCGGCGAGGCGCCGGCCGCCGGGGTGGTCGCCCGGGTGCTGATCCCCGTCAACCTGCTCACGGAGCCGACGGCGGCGCCGAAGCAGGCCGCCGCCGCGGCCGGGCAGCCGGCCGTGCCCGCCCCGCGCAAGGGAACCGACGAGGCGCCGCTCGTCTCCGTCGCCACCGAGGGCGCCGAGGCCGCCAGGCCGGAGCAGCAGCAGAAGAAGGGCACCTCGGCCGCCCGGACCCGCAACGGGCTCGTCAAGCGGCCCCAGCGCAGCGCGATCGCGGACGCCGTCAGCGAGACCGACCGGCCCAGCCGTCCCGCACCCGCCGAACGGACCCCCGACCGCAGCCCCGAGGAGGTCTCCGGAATGCTGTCCACCCTCCGCAGCGCGCACATGCGGGGCGGGATCAGCGTGGAGAAGGAGAAACGGGAGAAGGAAGCGGACCACGAGGGCGCCGCGAAGGGCGAGGGGGAGGCCAGGTGACCACCGTCGACACCCCCAGCGAATCGCGGACCTTCAACTGGCTGCTCGCGAACTTCGTCAAGTCCACCGACGGCGTACGGGACGCGGTCGCCGTCTCCTCCGACGGGCTGCTCATCGCCGTCTCGGACGGGCTCGGCCGCACGGAGGCCGACCATCTCGCGGCGATCGTGTCGGGCCTGTCGTCGCTCGCGCGCAGCGCGTCCAAGCGGTACGGCTTCGACGGGGTCAAACTCATCATGATCGAGATGGGGCGCGGTTTCCTGCTGGTCTCCGCGATCCGGGACGGCAGCTGCCTCGGCGTCCTCGCCGACTCCAGCGGCGAACTCGGCCTCGTCGGCTACGAGATGGCAGTGCTCGCGGAACGGGCCGGGGACCTGCTGACGCCGGCGCTCATCACCGATCTGCGGCAGGCGTTGCCACGATGAGTGCGCGGGAGCCTGCCGAGTCCGCCGACGACCCGTCCTTCGTCCGGCCGTTCATCATGACCGGCGGCCGGGCCGAGCCGCTCCAGGCCGATCTGCGGCTGGAGACGCTGGTCGTGGCCGTCGGGGTGCCGGACGAGTCGCTCGCGTTCGAACGGCGGCACATCGTTGCGGTGTGCGCACAGCCGACGACGGTCGCCGAGGTGGCGCACCGGGTCGGCGTCCCTCTCGGAGTCGCCAAGGTGCTGATCTCCGACCTCGTCGTCGCCGGGCAGCTCGCCTGCCGGCAACCCGCGGAGCTGCCGCTCCAGATGCTCGAAAGGATCAGGGACCATGTCCGGGCGCTCTGACAGGGTTGTGCCGCTCGCCGTGAAGATCGTGGTGAGCGGGGGACTCGGGGTCGGCAAGACGACGTTCATCGGGGCGATCTCGGAGATCGAGCCGCTGGACACGGAGGCGGCGATCACCCAGGTGTCGGTGGGCGTCGACTCGCTGGACGGCGTGGAGTCCAAGACGACGACCACGGTCGCCCTCGACTTCGGGCGGATCACGCTGGACCCGTCCATCGCGCTGTACCTCTTCGGCACACCCGGGCAGGACCGGTTCTCGTTCCTGTGGGACGACCTCGTGGAGGGGGCGCTCGGCACGGTGGTCCTCGCGGACACGCGCCGGATCGAGGACTGCTTTCCCGCCGTCGACTACTTCGAGGCGCACGGGGCGCCCTTCGTTCTCGCCGTGAACCGCTTCGATGGCGCCGAGCGGTTCGAACTGGGGGAGGTGCGGGAGGCGTTGGGGCTGGGGGCCGATGTTCCGGTGCTGGACTGTGATGCGCGGGAGCGGGGGTCGGTGCGGGATGTGCTGGGCGCACTGATGGACCGGGTGATCGGAGTGAGGTCTGTGTCGAGGAGGGGGGTGATGGCTGTGCGGTAGGGGTGGTGGGGGCGCGGGGTGTGCGGCGAGTGCGGGTTGTTCGTGGCTGGTCGCGCCCACGCGGCGGAGCCGCATGTCTACACAGCCCCGCGCCCCTTTTGGGGCGCGTTGTTGTGGCGTCAGTTCTTTAGTTCTGGGGGTGAGATCTGGGACTTGGGGATGGCTGAGGCGGTGGTGCCCCACTTTTTGAGGATCTTGGTGTAGGTGCCGTCGGCTATGAGTTTGTTGACCGCCGACTGGAAGGCGGGGGCCAGCTTGGTGCCCTTCTTGAAGGCGAAGCCGACGTCGAGGCGGTGGTATTCGTTGAGGAACTTCAGGCCCTGCTGGTGGGTGACCGCGTAGCGCAGGCCGTTGATGGTGGACATCACGACGTCGCTGCGGCCCTGCTGGACGGAGGACCAGATGGCGCTCTGCTCGCCGTAGGTCTGCACGGTGTACGCCTTCTTGCCGGCGTCGGTGCAGACCTTCTTGTTCTCTTCGAGGGTCGCCTCGAAGGTGGTGCCGGCGGCGGTCGCCACGTTCAGCCCGCACAGCTGCCGGAGGTCGGTGATCTTCGACAGCTTGCTGTCCGCGCGGGTGGCGAAGCCCTGGCCGTCGTTGATGTAGGTGACGAAGTCGATGGTCTTGCGACGCTCGTCGGTCACCCCGAAGTTGGCGGCGCCGAAGTCGTACTTGCCGCTGTCCAGGGCGGGCAGGATCGCCTCGAAACTGGCCTGCTCGATCTTGAGCTTGATGCCCAGCACCTTCGCCACGGCCTTGGTGAAGTCGACGTCCTGGCCGGTCAGGGTCTTTCCGTCGGGCAGATAGGCGGTGCCGGGCGGGGTGCCGCCGACGGTGACCGCGACGGTGAGGCCGGTCGTGCCCGAGGGCAGCAGCCGGGCGGCCGCGTCGTCCTTGTGGATCGCGGAGACCACGTCCGTGGTGGGGATCTTGTCGTTCGCGGCGGCCACTCCCTGCGCGCCGGTGCCGGACGAGTCGCCGGAACCGCAGGCGGTGAGGAGCAGCGCCGTGGCCGAGGTGAGCGCAAAGAGGTGGGCAAAATGCCTATAACGGGCATGGGTGGGTGTACGCATCGTCGGGCGGACTCCTGGGGTCAGCAGGCGAGGGGAACGCGAGGGGAGGGGTGCGCGTGTGAAGGCGAAGGAGAAGACGGTGCAAGGGAGAACGCGAGGAATCCCCGCCGTGGGCGGGGCGCGCAGTGGGTCAGCTCAACAGGAACAGGACCACACGCGACCGAAGTCGATGTGGGAGCGGGTGACCAGCCACTGCTGTGGATGCATGGGCCAAGTGGAACAGGTCTCCGGTTTTCCGTCAACTGACCTGAGACGCGCCGCTCACACTCTGGACACCCTTGACAGTGAGGGTGAAAGCCGCCGTAAAGTCGACGGACGGCCCTGCTGAGGGGCTCGGCCGTACGGCGCCGCGCGGCGGCGCCGCCGTGTGAAGGCATCCACCGTGCTCGAGCTATCCGTCACGGAGCCTTCGCATGTCATCCGACACCCTCGCCACCTCCTCCGCCGCTCCCGGCATACCCGAGCACGCGGACACTCTCCGGATCGTCCCGCAGCGCCGTTACGGGCAGTGGGCGGCCGCTGTCGTCGTCCTCGTGCTGCTCGGGCTCACCGTCGACTCCGTCCTCGGCAACAAGGCGTTCCAGTGGGGCGTCGTCGCCGACTACTTCACCTCGGACTCCGTGCTGCGCGGGCTGTGGCTCACCCTGTGGCTGACCGCCGTCGTGATGGTCCTGGGCTTCGCGCTCGGCACCCTGCTCGCCGCGTTCCGGCTCTCCGCCAACCCCGTGCTGCGCGCGGTGAGCTGGGGGTACGTCTGGCTCTTCCGGTCGATCCCGATCCTGGTGCAGCTGCTGCTCTGGTTCAACATCGGGGCGCTGTACCCGCGGGTGCTCGGGGTGCGCACGGTCGATCTGCTGAGCCCGGTCGCGGTCGCGATCGTCGGACTCACCCTGCACGAGGCCGCCTACGCCGCCGAGGTGGTCCGCGGCGGCATCCTCTCCGTGGACCGCGGCCAGATCGAGGCCGCGAACGCGCTCGGGCTGAGCCGGTGGCGGCGCTGGCGGCGGATCGTGCTGCCGCAGGCGATGCGCGCGATCGTGCCGCCGGCCGGCAACATGCTGATCGGCGCCCTCAAGGGCACCTCGATCGTCAGCGTCATCGCCGTCAACGACCTGCTGTTCTCGGTGCAGTTGGTGTACCACCAGACCTACCAGGTGATCCCGCTGCTGATGGTGGCCACCCTCTGGTACACCGTCGTCACCTCGGTGCTGGGCATCGCCCAGTACTACGTCGAGAAGCACTACGCGCGCGGTACGGGAGCGACCCGATGAGGCCCCAGCTGGTGATCGTGGGAGCCGGGCCGCGGGGGACCGGACTCCTCGAACGCATCGCCGCCAACGCGGCCGAGCTCTACGCCGGCCAGGGCTTCGACATCCATCTGGTCGACCCGCATCCGCCGGGCGCCGGCCGCATCTGGCGGGCCGCCCAGTCGCCGTTGCTGTGGATGAACTCGCATGCCGAGGACGTCACCATGTTCACGGACGAGACCGTGCAGATGACGGGACCGGTGCGGGAGGGACCGACCCTGCACGAGTGGGCGGGCCTGGACGGCCGTACCTTCGCCGACCGGCAGATCCAGGGCCGCTATCTGCGCCACGTCTACGACCGTGCCCTCGCCGACCTCCCGGAAGGCGTCACCGTCCACCACCACTCCCGCCGTGCCGTGCGGGTGAGCGGACCGCGCGAGGGGCGTCAGCAGGTGTGGCTGGAGGACCGCCCGCGCCCGCTCCTGGCCGACCTCGTCGTCCTCGCCCTCGGTCACCTGGACGCCGAACTCGACCCGGAGCAGGCCGGGTTGGCCGCCTACGCCGAGACACACGGACTGGTCCACCTGCCGCCCGACTTCACCGCCGACAGCGACCTGTCCGCGCTGCGGCCCGGCGAACCGGTCCTCGTACGGGGGTTCGGGCTCGCCTTCGTCGACCTGATGGTGCTGCTCACCGAGGGACGGGGCGGAGGCTACGACGGCGACACCTACGTGCCGTCCGGGCGGGAGCCGGTGCTGTACGTCGGATCGCGGCGCGGAGTGCCGTACCACTCGAAGATCGGATACGACTGGACCGGCGAACGCCCGCCGCTGCCCCGCTTCTTCGGACCCGCCGAGGTCGCGGAACTGCTCGCCCGGCCGCACCGCTTCGACTTCCGGCAGGACGTGTGGCCGCTGGTCGAGAAGGAGCTGGGCTTCGCCCACTACCACCGGCTGTTCACCGTCCATCCCGGGCGGACGACCGTCGCCTGGCCGGACTTCGAGGAGAAGTACGCCGCCGCCGAGGGCGAGGCCGAGCTGCGGGCGCTGGTGGCGGCAGCCGTACCGGATCCCGCCGACCGGCTCGATCTCGCCGCGCTGGACCGTCCACTGGACGGGGTGCGGTACGGATCGCACGAGGAGTTCCAGGAGGGACTGCGGGCCTATGTCGAGGGGGACCTGAGCCGCCGTCATGATCCCGAGTACAGCCCCGACCTGGCGGTGTTCCTCGGACTGCTCTCCGTCTACGGGCAGTTGGTGCGGCTCGGGAACATCGGGTCCTGGTGGCACGGGTTCTTCAGCTATCTCGCCTCCGGACCGCCCGGCCCCCGGCTGCGGCAGCTGCTCGCGCTCTCCCGGGCGGGGGTGGTGAGATTCGTCGGCGCCGGGATGAGAGTGGCCGCCGAGGACGGGGTGTTCCGGGCGTCCGCCGACACCGTGCCAGGATTCTCCGTCGAGGCGCGGGCCCTGGTCGAGGCGCGGCTGCCCGAACCCACCGTCGGACGCGCCCGGGACCCGCTGCTGCGCGAGCTGCAGACCGACGGGGCCGCCGAGACACCCGACGGACTGCTCCGGGTGGACCCCACCGACGGGCGGATCCTCGACGCGGGCGGACGGCCGCATCCCCGGCGGTTCGCGCTCGGGCCGTTCACGGACGGCCGTACCCCCGGCGCGTTCACCCGGCCGCGGACCGGAGGGCCCGCGTTCCGGCAGAACGACGCCACGGCCCGGGCGGCGCTGACCTTCCTGAACGACCTCGCGGGCCGGACCGTCGCACGGTCCGCCTCCATCCAGTGACTTGTGAGGGACGCACCCCATGACCGTCATGGTCGACATCAGATCCGTGCACAAGAAGTTCGGCGCGCTGGAGGTGCTCAAGGGCATCGACCTCCAGGTACGGGCCGGTGAGGTGACCGTCGTCCTCGGTCCTTCCGGGTCCGGCAAGTCGACGCTGCTGCGCACCATCAACCATCTGGAGAAGGTGGACCAGGGGGCGATCAGCGTGGACGGCACGCTGATCGGCTACCGGCGCTCCGGGGACAAGCTGTACGAACTGCGCGAGCGGGAGGTGCTGAAGCAGCGGACGCGGATCGGGTTCGTCTTCCAGAACTTCCATCTCTTCCCGCATCTGACCGTGCTGGAGAACATCGTCGAGGCGCCCGTCGCCGCGCTGAAACGACCGCGCGCCGAGGCCGTGGCGGGCGCGCGGCGGCTGCTGGACCGGGTGGGGCTGGCCGACAAGGCCGACGCCTACCCCCGGCAACTCTCCGGGGGCCAGCAGCAGCGGGTCGCGATCGCGCGGGCGCTGGCGCTGGAGCCGAAGCTGCTGCTGTTCGACGAGCCGACGTCCGCGCTCGACCCCGAGCTGGTCGGTGAAGTCCTCGACGTCATCAGGGACCTGGCCCGGCAGGGGACCACGATGATCGTCGTCACCCATGAGATCGGGTTCGCCCGGGAGGTCGCCGACACGGTCGTCTTCATGGCCGACGGACGGGTGGTGGAGACGGGACCGCCGACGGAGGTGCTGGACGCCCCGCGCGAGGAGCGGACCCGGGCGTTCCTGTCGAAGGTGCTGTGAAGTCGGGCGTTCCGTGAAGCCGAGGGTGCGGTGAAGAGGGGGAGTTTCCGGGTGCTTTTTCAGGTGCTTTTCGGAAAGGTTGGTATCTTATGACCGGCTCGTCCGGCCGGGGGCTGTTGCACCTGGCGGCCGCCGTGGACCAGGTCGGCGTGTTCGACGCGGAGCGGTATGTCGAGCTGGTGCGGCTCGCCGAGAGCGGGGGGCTGGACTTCGTGACCCTCGACGGCCGGTTCGCGCAGCCGGAGGCCGATGTGCTCGCCGTGCTGGCACAGGTCGTTCCGGCCACCCGGCGGATCGGGCTGGTGCCGCTGACGGCCGCCCCCGAAGGTGCCGTCGACCGTCTCGACCAGGCAGGCCCGGGCCGGGTCGGCCGGTGGGGCGACACCGGACTCCTCCCGCCGGGCCATGTGGTCCGGGTCGCCGACGCCACCGAGGGGACCGCCCGGCGGGCCGTCGCCCGGTACGCCGATGTCGCCCTGGTGCGCGCCGCGAGCCCCGCGCAGGCCGCTGCCGTACGAGAGGAACTCAAGGCGGCGGCGGGGGAGTTCGGGCGGGATCCGGAAGCGCTGCGGGTGCTGGTGAGCCTGCTGGTGGATCTGGGGGACGGGGAGCGTGCGGCCGAGCCGGGGCACGGTGGCGGTGGGCCCCGGCAGACCGTGCAGGGACCGCTGTACCGGGGCGGTCCGGTGGACCTGGCGGAGCTGATCGCCGGCTGGCACGGCGAGGGCGCCACCGACGGTTTCCACCTCGTCCCCGCCGAACCGCGCCGCGACCTGGAACGGCTGGTCAACGGCACCGTGGCGCTGCTCCAGCACCGCGGTCTGTTCCGCACCTTCTACCCGGGCGGCACCCTGCGCGAGCACCTCGGTCTCGCCCGGCCCGCCGGCCAGTTCGCGGCACCCTGAAACAACCCGGGGCTCGTGGCCGTCACGGACAGGTTGAGCCCATACGGGAGATACGAGAGACATGAGGTGAGTCATGACGAGAGATGTGGAAGGGCTGATCGTATGACCGTCGACGCGTCCGGCGACTGGAAGCGCTGGCACGAGGAGCGCGAGGCGCAGGTGTCCGCGCCCTACGGGCCGCTCGCCCTGGTCGGCACCCACTGGGTGGAGGACCATGCGGACGGCCTGCTTCCGGGCGTCCCGGGGATCTGGACGGCCGACGGCGACGGCGTCCGCCTCACCGCGACGGCGGCCGACGGCCTGGCCGTGGACGGCGAGCCCTTCGCCGGCGAGATCCGCCTCGCCGCCGACCGCGAACCGGCCGCCCGGGTCACCCTCGGCGAGCGCCGGCTGGTGGTCCTGGTCCGCGAAGGCGTCTGGGGCGTACGGGACTACGACCCGGCCGCCGCGACACGCCGCGCCTTCCGGGGCATCGACGCCACCCCCTACGACCCGCGCTGGTCGGTGCCCGGGCGCTTCACGCCGTACGACGGCGACCGGCACTCCGTCCGCGTCGACACGGCGGACGGAGTGGAGCGCGCGCTGGTGCTCGCCGGGGAGCTCGCCTTCACCGTGGCCGGCCGGGAGCTGACGCTCCAGGTCGCCGAGCAGGCCGACGGCCGGCTGTGGGCGGTGTTCGCCGACCCCACCAGCGGCCACAGCAGTTACCGGTTCAGGTTCCTCTATTCGGCCGCCCCGGACGCCGACGGTTCCACCCTCGTCGACCTCAACCGGGCGCAGCTGCCGCCGTGCGCCTTCGCGGACCACTTCATCTGCCCGTTCCCGCCGCCGGGGAACACGCTGGGCCTCGCGGTCGAGGCGGGGGAGCGGCTCCTGGTCTGAGGGACAGGCAAGGGCAAGATCGCACAAATTCCCCACAGTTCACACACAGCCGCACGGCTGAAAGGCGCCCTTGCGGCTACCGGTCGTCCGCCCGAATACTCCCCCTCAGCGCTTGTCAGGGGCATTGCGTGTCCGGAATCCGGGCGCCACCCCTGGCTGCGCCTCACGGGCCCCGACCCCACGCGGGCCCCCGACTTCCCCTGGGAGGGAACGAAAAGTGAGGATCAAGCGCACGACCCCCCGCAGCGGTATCACGAGACGGACCCGGCTGATCGCCGTGGGCACCGGCTTCCTGGCCGCGGCCGCGTTCGCCGTCCCCACCGCGAGCGCGAGTGACACCCACACCTTCAGCACCACCGAGCTGAAGGCCGTGAACAGCTCCGTCCTGAAGGCCGACGTCCCCGGCACCGCCTGGGCCGTCGACAGCAAGACCGACCGTGTCGTCGTCACCGCCGACTCCACGGTCTCCAAGGCCGAGATCGCCAAGATCAAGCGGCAGGCGGGCGCGAACTCCGGCGCGCTCACCATCAAGCGCACCCCCGGCACCTTCAAGAAGCTGATCACCGGTGGCGACGCCATCTACGGCGGCGCCTACCGCTGCTCGCTCGGCTTCAACGTGCACAGCGGCAGCACGTACTACTTCCTGACCGCCGGGCACTGCGGTGAGGTGGCCTCGACCTGGTACAGCAACTCCGGCCACACCACGGTCCTGGGCACCAACGTCAGCTACAGCTTCCCGACCAACGACTTCGCGCTGGTGAAGTACACCAACACCTCGATCGCGCACCCGAGCGCGGTCGGCAGCCAGACCATCTCCAGCGCGGCCACGCCCAGCGTCGGGACCACGGTGTACCGCCGCGGTTCGACCACCGGCACCCACAGCGGCCGGGTCACCGCGCTCAACGCCACCGTCAACTACGGCAGCGGTGACATCGTCTACGGCATGATCCAGACCACGGTCTGCGCCGAGGGCGGCGACAGCGGCGGCCCGCTCTACGGCGGTTCCGTGGCCTACGGTCTGACCTCCGGCGGCAGCGGCGACTGCACCTCCGGCGGTACGACCTTCTTCCAGCCGGTCACCGAGGCGCTGAGCTACTACGGCGTGAGCGTCGGCTGACGATCCGCACGGATCCACTCCCGGCAGCGGCCCCCGCACGCAACTCGCGTGCGGGGGCTCGCCCTTGTACGGACCCCGCGTTACCGTCGAAGGACCGTAGGAGTCACCCCTTGGGGGCCGGCATGGTCGAGGCGCTGGTGGCGGCTGCAGCCACTCTCGTGTCCGTCGGAGCGGTCTACGCGTTGGCCGCGGCACGGGTCGTCAGACAGTACGAGCGGGGCGTGGTGTTCCGCCTGGGCCGGCTCCGACCGGACGTGCGCGAGCCCGGGTTCACGATGATCCTTCCGTTCGTGGACCGGCTCCAGAAGGTCAACATGCAGATCGTCACGATGCCCGTGCCCGCCCAGGAGGGCATCACCCGGGACAACGTGACCGTACGCGTCGACGCCGTCGTCTACTTCAAGGTGACCGCGCCCGCCGAGGCGATCGTCCGGGTCGAGGACTACCGGTTCGCGGTCTCCCAGATGGCCCAGACCTCGCTCAGGTCCATCATCGGCAAGAGCGAGCTGGACGACCTCCTGTCGAACCGCGAGAAACTCAACCAGGGCCTGGAGCTGATGATCGACAGCCCGGCCGTGGAGTGGGGCGTCACCATCGACCGCGTCGAGATCAAGGACGTCTCGCTGCCCGAGACCATGAAGCGGTCCATGGCCCGGCAGGCCGAGGCCGACCGGGAACGCCGGGCCCGGGTCATCAACGCCGACGCCGAACTGCAGGCCTCCAAGAAGCTCGCGGAAGCCGCCAAGGAGATGTCGGAGCAGCCCGCCGCCCTCCAGCTCCGGTTGCTGCAGACGGTGGTGGCGGTCGCCGCCGAGAAGAACTCGACCCTGGTGCTGCCCTTCCCGGTGGAACTGCTGCGGTTCCTGGAGCGGGCGCAGCAGCAACTGCCGCCGGGGGCGCCGGGGACGCCGGGGGTGGCAGGGGCCGATGGCTCCGGTGAGCCTGGCGGGGCGAATTCCGGCCAGGGGTAGGCGTCACGGTCCGCCGCCCGTTACTCGCACGTGGTGTTTGCAGTGCGAATCATCCTGCGGTGACTGTGAACGCCTCGGGCACGGGGGGCGCACAACATCCGCGCACGCGCGTCCTGAAGTCGACCTTGTGTGCTCCCTGTGGGTCTCGGAATAGTTGGCGCTCGTCAACCAGCCTTCCGGCCCCAGAGGTCCCCACAACCTTACGGGCCGACCCCCCACAGGAGGACGTGAGTTGAAGCACCGACGCATACCCGGGCGCCGGGCGGCGTTCGCGGGCGCGGGCATAGCCGCGCTCGTCGCCGCCGGAGTGACCTTCCAGAGTGCGAACGCGAGCGAGCCCGCCAAAGCCGCCGTACCGCAGATCCTGTCCGCCCCGGCGGCCGGAAAGCTCGCCTCGACGCTCGCCGCCGACCTCGGTACCGACACGGCCGGCACGTACTACGACGCACAGGCGAAGAACCTCGTCGTCAACGTGCTCGACGACACCGCCGCGCAGGCCGTCGAGGCGGCCGGGGCCAAGGCGAGACTCGTCGCCAACTCCCTCGCCGAGCTCGACGGCGCGCGCACCACGCTGAAGCAGGACGCGACCATCCCGGGCACCTCCTGGGCGACCGACCCGGTCAGCAACAAGGTCGTCGTCACCGCCGACAAGACGGTCGCCGGGACCGAGCTGGCCAAGCTCACCAAGGTCGTCGACGGACTCGGCGGGAAGGTGGAACTGCGCCGCTCGAAGGGGGAGTTCAAGCCCTTCATCGCGGGCGGCGACGCCATCAGCGGCTCGGGCGGGCGCTGCTCGCTCGGCTTCAACGTGGTCAAGGGCGGCGAGCCGTACTTCCTGACCGCCGGGCACTGCACGGAGGCCATCTCCACCTGGTCGGACTCCTCCGGCGACGTGATCGGCCAGAACGCCCAGTCCAGCTTCCCCGGCAATGACTTCGGGCTGGTCAAGTACACGTCCGAGGTGGACCACCCGAGCGAGGTCGACCTCTACAACGGCTCCAGCCAGAAGATCACGGGCGCGGCCGAGGCGACCGTGGGCATGAAGGTGACCCGCAGCGGCTCCACCACCCAGGTCCACGACGGCACGGTCACCGGTCTCAACGCCACCGTGAACTACTCGGAGGGCACGGTGAGCGGCCTCATCCAGACCGACGTCTGCGCCGAGCCCGGCGACAGCGGCGGCTCGCTCTTCTCGGGCAGCAACGCGATCGGCCTGACCTCCGGCGGCAGCGGCGACTGCACCTCCGGAGGGGAGACGTTCTTCCAGCCGGTGACGGAGGCGCTGTCGGCGACGGGGACCCAGATCGGCTGACGTTTCTCTCGTGCGTGCGGGTGGTGTGGCCGGGTCCGTGTGCCCGGCCGCACCACCCGCACCACTGTTTCCGCAGGTGGGCGGGCGGCCGAATCCCCGCCGTACACATGTCCTGCGCGATCGTTACCTTTTCGAGATGTCGTGTGGCTCACGCTGCTCTTGGGACGCTGATTACATTTGGGGCTCCGGAGATACCAACTCGCGTGAAAATCAAGAAAGTTGACCTTGTGTCAGCCCCTTCTCGCCGGTCTCCGTGACGGAGTTCGTACAGCCGAACATCGGGGGAGTGCTGTGCAGAAGATCCAGCTGACCTATTGGTGGAACGGGCACGAGCCCGGGGACGTCGTCGAGGTGGACGACCCCACCGCGCGGGGAGCCCTGGGAGTGATCGCCAGGCCCGCGCCGGAGGCGGAGCCGGATCCCGAGGGCGAAGCGGACGCCGGCGCCGAGTCGGAGTTACGGCGATGAGCGAGCCGTACATCACCTTCCCGGACGTGGAGCGGCTGGTCGTCGACCTGCTCAAGGACCGGAGCGAGCTGGCCGGGGTCCTCGTCGACGTCGAGCCGCCCTCCGGCTTCGACGGCTCGCAGCGTGCCGTCCTGGTCTCCCGGGTCGGCGGGGCCTGGGCGGAGGATCCCCGCCTCGACAACCCCTTGGTCGACCTGGAGGTGTACGGCCCCTCCAAACCCGCCGCCCATACCGTCTCCCTCATCGCCCGTTCCCTGCTGCTCCAGCTGCGGGGCGCGGTGTACGGCCCGGCGACCGTCGTGGACGTCGTCGAGGAGGACGGCCCGCGCTGGCTGCCCGACTACCGGCACGCCACCGCCGCCCGCTACGTCTCGACCACCCGGCTGGTGGTCCGCCCGGCCTGACCGCCGGCCCCCGCACGCACTTCCGCACCACTTCCTCAGCACGTCATGTCCCACTCCCATCAAGGAGCAGTGATGGCCGGAACGAACGCCAAGGAGATCAGGGTCGCGGGCAATGGCCGGGTCCTCATCGCACCGCTCGCCACCGCCCCGCCCGCCGACACCACCGCGGCCTGGGGGACCGGCTGGAAGGACCTCGGCTACACCACCACCGACGGGGTCAAGATCTCCAAGAAGGACAAGCTGGATCCCGTGGACACCTGGCAGAGCGTCAGCGCGGCGAGGTTCGTCTACTCCGACCGCGACCTCAGCTTCAAGTTCCAGCTCCTTCAGCTGAACGAGGACACCCTGCCGTTCTTCTTCGGCGGCGGCCAGGTGAAGGAGACGGCGACCGGGTCCGGGCTCTACAAGTACGAGCTGGCGGCCGAGCCGAAGTTCGACGAGCGGATGCTGGGGCTGGAGTTCCTCGACGGCACCGACGTCTCGTACCGGCTGATCATCGCGCGGGGGCAGGTGACCGAGACGGAGGAGGTCTCCCTCGTCCGGACGGCCCCGGTGAAGCTGGGTGTCACGTTCACGGCGCTGGCCACGGTGGACGGTGCCCCGCTGGCGACGTTCCTGATGAAGGACGCGAACTTCGCCGCCTGATCTCTCTTCCCCACCCTCCGCTCATCGCAAGGAGCGTCACCCGTCATGGCTCGTTTCAACGTCAACGCCGCCCGTGCCCAGCGTCTCGAAACCCTCGGGAGGGACTGGGAGTTCGAGGTGGACGACGATGTGTTCCGGCTGCCCACCGAGTTCCCGCGGAGCGTCGCCAAGCAGATCGCCGCGCTGGAGGACAACGACATCGACGGGCTGCTGGGGCTGCTGCTCGGTGCCGATCAGTTCGAGCGGTTCTGCAAGCACGACGTCAGTGTCCAGGACGTCTCCGCGATCCTGGAGGCGTACGGCAGCGAGACGGGGATGACGCTGGGGGAAGGCTGAGCCTCGGCGCGCTGGTCGACGAGCACGCCGAGGCCCTGGAGGCGGATCTGCTCCGCCACTACGGCGTCGACCTCCTCGACTGGCACCGGGGCAGGCTCTCCTCCCGCCGCCTGCGCGTCCTGATCGCACACCTTCCGGCGGACTCGTCCTATGCCCGCGCGGTCCACGGCGAACAGGTGGACTGGACGGTCACCGACCACCTCCTGGCAGCCGTCGTCGACCATCTCGCCGTCGCCAACTGGATGTTCGCGACGGTCAACCGCGACGAGGACACGGAGCCGGCGGACTATCCGGAGCCGGTGCCGAGGCCGGGGGACGGCGCGGTGGAGCCGGCCGGTTCGCCCGAACCGCGGAGCGCGACCCTCGCGGAAGTCGTGGCCTTCCTCAATTCGCCCGCCTGAAAGCTTGAAAGGAGGCGACCTGTGCCGCCATCGGAGCACGCGAGTATTCCGTCGTGGATCTATGACTACACGACGGTCAAGTCCTTCACGGACGCGGTGCGAAAGATCGCCTGGGATGTCAAGGCGCATGCGGACAACGTGCCGGTCACCGGGGTCAAGGGGGAGGTCACCGGCGGGTCCGTCACCGCCACCGGCGGCTCCCTCAGCGTGTTCGGGGTGCAGACCGAGTACAACCTGGTCAAGCACGAAGCCACGGCCATCGATCTCAACAAGATCCTGGAACGCGGGGCTGAGAGGCGGCGTGAGGAGGAGCTGGAGGGCCGGTTCCGTCGCCTCGAAACCGCGGTCGTGAGCGTCAAGAACCTGGTGGAGCGGGTGGAGCGGGAACTGACCAAAACCGCGACCGATATCCGCAGAAGGCAGGACAAGGACTACCAGCAGTTGAAGACCTGGACCGACCAATTGCGGGACAAGCTCAAGCGCGAGCGGGAGGAGCTGCTGAAGGCCGATCAAATGCTGCACCAGCGAATCTCCAAGCTCAGGGACGAGGGCACCAAGGTCGGGCGCAAGGCAGCCGAGCACAGCAGATCTCTGGAGGCCAAGGCAGAGAAGCTGGAGACCCGGGTCAATGACGGCCTGAGGAAGGTCGAGGCCTTGGGGAGCGCCGCGCACAAGGCGAATGGAGACATCGGCGACCTGATCCAACGGGTCACCGCCCTCGAACGGGCCCTGCACTGAGATCGACCACACCGACCCCAACGGCGACACCGACGGAGCCAACCCACCATGCAGACCTCCCTCGTAGCGGTCACCCGGGCGCTGAACCAGATGAGATCCGCGGCCACCGAAACCGGCGGGGCCGTCACGCGGATGCGGAGCGCGGTGACCGGGGCCACCGGCTCGGTCGACCGGCTCAAGGGCGCGGCGACGCAGACGAGCACGGCCAACACCCGGCTGCGGGCCTCGGCCGCGCAGGCGAGCGGCGGCTTCGACCAGATGCGGACCGCGGCCGTCCGGGCCTCCGGCGACGTCCAGCGGGCGGGCCGGAACGCGGCCTCGGGCGGTGGGCTGTTCAGCCGGTTCAGTCAGGGGCTGCGTACCGCGACCACCGCTCAGCGCGGCCTGAACACCGCCATGAAGGCCAACGTCATGGGCGCGATCCTCGCCCTCGTCATGCCGCTCATCACCAAGCTCATCGACATGGCGATGCAGTCGAAGACCGTACAGGCCGTCGTGCAACGGGCGTTCAAGGCGATCAGTGATGCCGTCAGCGCGGCGATGAACTACATCAGACCGATCATCGAACGGTACTGGCCCCGGATCAGCGAGGTGATCAGACAGACCGTCACCATCATCTGGAACGTCGTCAGGACGTATTTCACGCTGTTGTGGAACTTCTGGAAGACCGTCTTCGACGGGATCGTCGCGGTCGTTCGCTTCGGGATCAACCTGGTCGTCACCTATATACAGGGAGTCCGGAAGGTCTACGAGATCGTCCGCGACGCGTTCACCCAGGCCAAGAACGCCGTCTCCGACCGTATCAACGGGGTCGTCGGATTCGTGCGGGAGCTGCCGGGGCGGATCGTCAGCACGCTCTCCGGGCTTGTCTCGCGGCTCAGGACGATGGGCGGTGACATCGTCGAGGGGCTCATCCACGGTATTCGGGACAAAGCCTCGGCCGTTCTCTCCGCCGTGAAGAACTTCATCGTCGACAAGATTCCGGGGCCCATCCGCAGCGCTCTCGGAATCTCCTCGCCCTCCAAGGTGATGATGGGATTCGGCGGGGACATCGGGGAAGGACTCGCCCTCGGGATGGAGGGGGCCGGGAACCGGGTCGCGGGGGCGGCCGGCAGGCTGGCCACCGCCACCGCGCGGGCGGCGATCGGGCCCGGCTACGGGCTCGCCGGAATCGCCGCGCGCGGAGGCGGTCGTACGACAGGTGCCGCCGCGGGAGCTCCGGTCACCGTCAACGTCCACCCCCGCCCTGGTCAGTCCGAGTACGAGATCGGGCGGATCACCGCCCGCGAACTCGCCTGGGCGGCCAAGCGATGAGCGGGCAGCAGCTCCAGCAGCCGGTGTTCGAGGTGGACGGGTGGGCCGGGAACACCGTCGATGAGGACGGCGTCGAGTGGTGGGTCACCAGCGAGCAGGGGTGGGCCGCCACCCCGCCCGTCCGGCTCACCCTGACCGACCGGCCCGAGCGGAACGGCGCGTTCGACGCCCCTTCCTACCGGGGCCCCCGCGTGATCACCCTGGAGGGTACGGCGATCGCTCCGGACCGGGCCGTACGGGAAGCGGCGAAGGACCAACTGGCCGCCGTACTCGCGGACGGGAGCGGCCTCGTACCGCTCGTCGTCACCGAGCCGCACCGGGTCCGCCGGGCCCTGGTGCGGCTCAGCGCCGAGACGAAGATCGTCGACCGCAAGGCCGGGGTCTTCGAGTTCTCCCTGACCATGACCGCGCCGGATCCGCTGCGTTACTCGTACGGCCTCAACGTCCGTACCTGCCCGCTGCCTTCCTCCAGCGGCGGGGTCTCCTTCCCGCTCACCTTCCCGCTGGACTTCGGCAGCGGCTCCTCCGGCGGGCGGCTGCTGCTGGAGAACGCGGGCACCGCGCCCACCTGGCCGGTCTGGCGGATCGGCGGCCCCTGTGTCCAGCCGGTCGTCACCGACACCGCGACCGGGGAGGAGCTCGCCTTCGATCTCACCCTCCAGGACGGCGAGTTCCTGCTCGTCGACACCGACGCGCGCTCGGTCCTGCTCCAGGGCACGGCCTCCCGCCGGGCCGCGCTGCGACCGGGCTCGGACTGGTTCCCGCTCCGGCCGGGGCAGAACCCCGTCCTCTTCCGCGCCCGCGACTTCGCCTCCGCCGCCCGGCTGACCGCCGAGTGGCGGGACGCCTGGATCTGACCACCACCCCGACCCAAGGCCCCCCCCGAGGCCCCCCAAGGCCCCCACCCAAGGAAGGCATCCTCATGGCCGACTTCGAGCGCGACTCCGGATGGCTCTCCGGCAGCGTCGTCGACGCCGAGGACGCCCGGCTCGCCACCGGCGTGCTCGCCTCGGCGTCCGCGAACCCGAACACCCCGATCGCCGCCCGCACCGGTATCAGGCCCGGTCCGGGCAGCCCCGGCAACGTCGAGGCGACCTCCACCCCCTCGCGCAATGTGACCGTCCGGCCTTTCCAGGGGGTCGTCCAGGGCACCCGCACCACCGCAGCGGGCGCGTACCTGATCACGCTGGCCCAGCAGAAGACCCTCGACGTGCTGACCGCCGCCCCGGCCGACACCTCCAACCCCCGGATCGCCCTCGTCGTGGCCCAGCAGACCGACCGGCAGTACGGCGACGAGAGCGACGGGATGCTGGTACGGGTGGTGGCCGGGGCGCCCGCGGCCACGCCGGCCGCGCCCACGGTGACCGGCGACTTCATCCTGCTCGCCCAGATCACCGTCCGCGCGAACGCGGGGTCCGTCACCACGGCCGACATCAAGGACCTGCGCGTCTCCACGGTCGCCGCGGGCGGGGTGTTACCGCTCCAGGCCGCCGAGACGCTCCCGGCCGACGGATACTCGGGGCAGCGGCTGTACGACCTCGAAACCGGGCTCGACCTGGTCCGCGTCGACACCGCCTGGCGGCCCGCGGTCACCGGCGCGGTGCAGTTCTTCGGCCCGGCCGACACGGGCTGGCCCAAGTCCGGTTCGACCGACACGACCGTCTTCGTGTTCAACCAGGTGACGATCACCCCCGCCCCGTACCCGCGCATGCTGATGTGCACCGCCCAGCTGACGGCCACGTCCTCGTCCACCGACGCCAGGTTCGACCACTCGATCAAAGTGGTCGGCGAGAGCGCCAACCTGAGCATCAGCGCCTTCTCCGGCGGGCCCACCGGCATCAACACGAGCGTGACCACCGCCCACCGGCTGATGCCCGCCGGCACGACCTCCCTGGTGTTCGTCCAGCAGTTCCAGCGGGTCGCGGGCACGGGGACCCTGACCGGTCTCGCCAACCCGATCTACTCCGGGCTGCGGGTGCTGGCCTTCCCCGTCCCCTGACCGCGACCAGCCGACCCCGCACGCCACCTTTCCCACGAGGAGCGCCCTCATGAGCACGCCCACCCCAGAACGCGACTCCGGCTGGATCTCCGGCGGTGTCGTCGACGCCGAGGACGCCCGGCTCGCCACCGGGGTGCTCGGCGCGCCCGGCGCGGGCCCGGTGCAGGCCCGCAGCGGGATCCGGCCGTCCACCGGCGACCCCGGCAAGGTGCAGGCCACCGCCACCGCGTCCGGCAAGGTCACCGTCAACCCCTTCCAGGGCGTGATCCAGGGCACGAGGGCCACCGCGACCGGCGCCTACCTCGTCACGCTCGACCAGCTCAAGACCCTCGACGTGCTCGGCACCAACCCCGCCGACGCGGCCAACCCGCGCAACGACCTGGTCGTCGCCCGCCAGCGGGACGTCCAGTACGGCGACACCACCACCGCCATGACCGTCGAACTCGTCAAGGGAACCGCCGCCGCCACCCCCGTCGACCCCGCGGTGACCGGCGACGCCATCCCGCTCGCCCGGATCAAGGTCGCGAAGAGCGTCACATCCGTCACCAGCGCGGACATCGAGGACCTGCGCCCCTGGACCACGGCCGCCGGCGGCATCCTCCGCATCTCGGGCGAGGCCGGCCGGCCCACGTACCCCTACAGCGGCATGTACGTCCACCGCTGGGACACCAACCACCTGGAGTGGTACGACAGCACGGCGGGCTGGCGGGCCCTCAACGACGACACCGGCTGGACCCCGCTCACGCTGCTCGCCAACTGGACCGTGTACAACTCCGAGAACCCGGCGGTACGGCGGATCGGGTCCGTCGTCCATCTGCGCGGCGCGATGATCACCAGCGTGGCCATCGCGGCCAGCACCGCCCCCACCATCATCACCGTCCCGGCCGGGTTCCGCCCGGCGGTGCGGCACCACTGGTACGCGGTGCTGGGCGGCACGAGGACCGGCGTCGAGCTCATGCTCAACACCGACGGCAACCTGCTGGTGTACCCCCAGTCGACCGCCCTGCCGGCCACCCAGCTGGTCTACCTCAACACCACCTGGCTGGTGGGCTAGTGACCCCCCGTCCGACCCGCTACACCTACTACACCGCCGACCTCGCGACCGGCGCCATCACCGACGAACTCCCGTTGTACGACGCCACGTTCAGTACCCAGCTGAACGAAGCCGGTGAGTTCCGCGCCCGGTTGCCGCTGGGCGACCCCCGGGTGGGGGTGCACCGCCCGCGCGAGCTCACCGAGCCGGGACGGGCCGCCGTATACGTGGAGCGGGACGGCGTGCTCGTCTGGGGCGGGGTGATCTGGACCGCCAAGTACACCTCCGCCGACCGGCACCTGGAGATCGGGGCGGCCGGTTTCCTCTCCTACTTCGACCACCGCCGGGTGCTGCCCGCCGGCTTCGACCCGGGCACCACCGACCTGGCCGCCGTCGACGTCTCCTTCACCGACCTCGACCAGTCGCACATCGCCCGCGCCCTCGTCGCCACCGCCCAGGCCCACGAAGGCGGCGACATCCAGGTCCGCCCCGAGTCCACGGCCGCCTCCGGCATCACCCGCACCCTCGACTACCCCGGCAGCGGCCTCAAGAGCGTCGGCGAGGCCCTGCGCGAACTGGCGAGCCTGGAGGACGGCCCCGACTTCCTCTTCGACGTGGCGTACGGCACCGACGGCCGCCCCGTCCGCAGACTCCGCGTCGGTACCCCCCACCTCGGCCAGCAGGGCACCCCGCACGTGTGGGAGTACGGGGTCGGCCTCACCGGTTACACCTGGCCGGTGGACGGCGCCTCCACCGCGAGCCGCGTCTTCGCCCTCGGCGAGCAGAGCGAGACCGGCCAGCTCGTCGCCGTCGCCGAGGACCGCAGCACCGGACGCCCCCTCACCGAGACCGAGGTCTCCTACGTCAACCTCACCGACGTGAACCTCCTGCGCTCCCAGGCCCGCTCGGCCCTCGCCGCCGTCTCGGCCCCCGTCGTCCTGCCCGAACTGACCGTGCGCGCCGACCTGGAACCCGTACTCGGCTCCTACCAGGTCGGCGACGACGCCACCGTCGTCATCAAGGACGTGTTCTTCCCCGAGGGCACCCACTTCGACGTACGGATCACCGGGATCGAGGTCGCCCCGGGCAACGACGCGGGGGAGGAGCAGGTCCAGCTGACCGTGACACCCGCCGCGAACACCCCCTGAACCTGAACCAGGAGCACGCCATGACCAGGATCAACCGCCCCGACACCCTCCTCACCGAGCTGAAGGACATCAAGCGCCGTCTGCACGCCCTGGAGACCGCACAGCGCCCGACGGCCGCCGCGACCGCCGCCCAGACGATCGCCGCAGAGCCGGAAGCCGCCGAGGCGGACACTCCCGAGTCCGAATAGAACCCGATCCGTCACCCGCTCTCCAACTGCTCTGCCCCGCCCGGGAGATGGCGGGGCAGTCCTGTTTCGGCCGCCGGCCACCCCCTCAGTGAATCGCTGATGTGTTCGAATACGGATCGAATACGGGGTCGCTGACCGGTGCTGATGAGGCTAGAGTAATCGAACGGGCGTACGATGAACATATCGGGCGTATGGCTGAAAAGGGGTGGAGTGATGGAGGTGCGGCATGACGGGCTTCGCCCATCTGCACGTCGCGTCCGGTTACTCCGTTCGCTACGGCGCCTCCCACCCCGAGCGGCTCGTCCGGCGGGCGGCCGAGCAGGGCATGTCCGCGCTCGCGCTCACCGACCGGGACACGGTCACCGGAGCTGTTCGATTCGCGCAGGCCTGTGCGAAGGAGGGGGTCCGGCCGGTCTTCGGCATCGACCTGGCGGTGCGGGCCCTGGCGCCCCCACCGCCCGTCCAGCGCCGCCGCACCCCGGCGCGCGGCGGCGCGCACGTGATCGAGCCGCCGCTGCGGTTCGTGCTGCTCGCGCAGAACCGGGAGGGCTGGGCGCGGCTGTGCCGGATCACGTCGGCCGCCCATGTCGGCGCCGTGTCCGGTACGGCTCCGGTGGTGCCGTGGGAGGCGCTGCGCGAGTACGGCGGCCCCGGCCTGACCGTGCTGCTCGGCCCGCTCTCGGAGCCGGTGCGGGCGCTGTCGGTGGGCCGGGAGGACGTGGCGATGAGGTTGCTGGCGCCCTGGCAGGAGATCTTCGGAAGGGATGTTCGATTGGAAACCGTCGCGCAGAAACGTTCTGGCACGGGTCCGGGATCCCTGCGCCTGGCCGCCCGCACCCTCGCCCTGGCCGACCGCACCCGCACCACCGCCGTCCTCTCCAACGCCGTCCGCTACGCCGACCCCGACCAGCACCGCCTCGCCGACGTCCTGGACGCCGCCCGGCTGCTCAGGCCGATCGACCGGCGCCGGCTGGACAGCGGACAGCGCTGGCTCAAGGACGAGCGAGGCATGGAGACCGTCGCGCGCATGATCACTAACTGCGCCGGAACGGACGTCCGCAGGGCCCGTCGGTTGCTGGCGGACACCGTGGACACGGCGGCCGCGTGCGCCGTGGACCCGGCGGCCGACCTCGGCCTCGGCACCCCGCACCTCCCCGAACCGGCGCTCTTCGGTGCCGAGCCCGCAGCCGGCGGCGCGGCCCGGCTGCTGCGGCAGAAGTCCGAAGCCGGCCTGGCCCGGCGCGGCCTCGACCGCGACCGGCAGGCGCTCGCCCGGCTGGACGAGGAACTCGCCGTCATCTCCCACTGGAACTACGACTCGTACTTCCTCGCCATCGGACAGGTCGTCGCCGACATCCGGGCCAAGGGCATCCGGGTCGCGGCCCGCGGCTCCGGCGCCGGCTCCCTGGTCTGCCACGCCCTGGACATCGCCACCGCCAACCCGCTCGACCACAGCCTGCTGTTCGAACGCTTCCTGAGCAGACGCCGGGAGTCACTGCCCGACATCGACATCGACGTGGAGTCCGCCCGCCGCCTGGAGTGCTACGACACGATCTTCGAACGCTTCGGCAAGGAGCGGGTGGCGGTCACCGCGATGCCCGAGACCTACCGCGCCCGCCGGGCCCTGCGCGACACCGGCCTCGCCCTCGGCATCCCGCCCGCCGACGTCGACCGGATCGCCAAGAGCTTCCCGCACCTGCGCGCCTGCGACATCGGCAGTGCCCTCGCCGAACTGCCCGAACTACGGCAGCTCGCGGGCGAGGCCCACCGGTACGGCCCGCTGTGGGAACTCGCCGAAGGCCTCGACTCCCTGGTCCACGGCATGGCCATGCACCCCTGCGGCGTGGTCATCAGCGACGCCACCCTCCTGGACCGGCTGCCGGTGCAGCCCACCCCGCAGGGCGACTACCCCATGGCCATGGCCGCGAAGGAGGAGATCGAGGCGCTGGGCAACATCAAACTCGACGTCCTGGGCGTGCGGATGCAGTCCGCGATGGCCCACGCGGTCGCCGAGATCGAGCGCACCACCGGCGCTCGTATCGACCTCGACGACCCCGAACAGGTGCCGCTCGACGACGTCTTCGCCTTCAAGCTCATCCAGGCCAGCCAGACCCTCGGCCTGTTCCAGCTGGAGTCGCCCGGCCAGCAGGACCTCCTGTCCCGGCTCCAGCCCCGCGACGTGCAGGACGTCATCGCCGACATCAGCCTCTTCCGTCCAGGCCCGGTCGCCGGCGGCATGCCCGAGCGGTACATCGCAGCCCGCCACGGCGGCACGCCCGTCTACGCCCACCCGGACCTGGAGCCGGTCCTGGCCGACACCTACGGCGTGACCATCTGGCACGAGCAGATCATCGAGACCTTGCGGGTGCTGACCGGCTGCGACCGGGCCTTCGGGGAGGTCACCCGGCGGGCGCTCGGCGACAAGGAGCAACTGCCCAGGATCAGGGACTGGTTCCACGAGCGGGCCCGCGGGCGCGGTTACAGCGCGGCGGTCCGGGAGGAGGTCTGGAGGACCGTCGAGGCCTTCGGGGCGTACGGCTTCTGCCGCGCGCACGCGGTCGCCTTCGCCGTCCCCGCGCTGCAGAGCGCCTGGCTCAAGGCGCACTACCCGGCGTTCCTGCTGGCGGGCCTGCTCGAACACGACCCCGGGATGTGGCCCAAGCGGGTCCTGGTCGCCGACGCCCGCCGGGGCGGTGTCCCCGTCCTGCCCGTCGACGTCAACAACTCGCAGGTGAAGCACACCGTGGAGAAGGCCGACGGAGACCGGTGGGGCGTACGGCTCGCGCTGTCCGCGGTGCACGGCATCAGCGAGGACGAATGCGCCGGGATCGAGGAGGGGCAGCCGTACGGATCCCTCTCCGACTTCTGGCAGCGGGCCCGCCCCAGCAGACCGGTCGCCGAACGCCTCGCCGAGATCGGCGCGTTGACCTGTCTGCACGACGGTCGGCTCACCCGGCGTGATCTGCTGCTCCAGATCGCCGAGTTGCACCGGCAGTCCCACAGCCGTTCCGCGCACGAGGGGCAACTGCCCATCGACGCGGGCGCTGTCGGAGGGGTGGAGCCGAGCGGTCTTCCGGAGATGACCGGCCGCGAGGCCCTGAGCGCCGAGCTGAACACCCTCGGCATCGACGTCTCCCGGCACCTGATGGAGCACCACCACCGGCTGCTGCGCGAGATCGGCGCGACCGACGCGGCGCATCTTGCCGGGCTGCGCGCCGGTCAGCAGGTTCTGGTCGCCGGTGTACGGGCATCGACCCAGACTCCGCCGATCGCGAGCGGTAAGCGGATCATCTTCGTCACGTTGGAGGACGGGTCCGGGCTGGTCGATCTGGCGTTCTTCGAGGATTCGCATCCGGCCTGTGCGCACACCGTCTTCCACAGTGGGCTGCTGCTGGTGCGCGGCACGGTCCAGGTGCGCGGTAGCCGCCGTACCGTCGTGGGCAGCATGGCCTGGGACCTGGACGAGATCGCCGCCGCCCGCCGCGACAACGGCCCCGAGGCCGCCCTCGCCCTCCTCGGCGAGACCCGCCCGCACCCGACCCCCGCCCAGCCCCAGCGGACCCTGGCCAACGGCACGACAGGGGCCCGGTTGCATCCGTACGCCGACCTCCAGCCCGCCGGCACCCGCTCGGCCGACCTGAAGAAGTTCGGCCACCGCAGCCAGGGGAGCGCGGGATGACCCCACGGCAGCGGCATATCGCCCACCTCCATCTGCACGCCTCGCCGACCGAGGATCAGTACGACGACTTGATCGAACTGATGTGCGGTATCACGCCTCACGTCCAGGCCGTTCCGCCCAACGCCCTTCAACTGGATCTGACTTCCGCACTCCGGTACTTCGACCTGTCCCCCTATGACGTCGTCCAGTTGGCGAAGATCAGGCTGAAGGCCCTCTACGACATCGACAGCAGCGCCGGGCTGGCAGGCAACCGCATGCTCGCGGCCATGGCCGCCGACGCGTCCGCCCCCGGAGACACCACCTGGGTTCCCATCGGGCAAGCGGCCGACTGGTTGTACCCGCGACCGGTCATCGCGCTGCCGGGAATCGGCCGTGCCACAGCGGAGACGCTCAGCAGGTACGGGCTGCACACCATCGGCCAGATCGCAGATCTGCCCGCGGGGACCCTGCAGCGCCTGCTCGGCGCAGGGCCCGCCCGGTTGCTGGCCGAACGCGCCCGCGGCCACGATCCCCGCCCGGTCACTCCGTCCGAACCGGCGGAGCACATGGACGCGGACCTCGTGCTGGACCGGGATTGCCTCGACCCGGGCGGACATCACCGAGCGGTCCTGGGACTCGCCGACCGGATCGGTCAACGCCTGCGCGGCGAGAGCCAGGTCGCCGGGCGGCTCGCCCTGACGGTGCGCTATGCCGACCACAGCTCGACCACACGCACGCGCACGCTGCCGGAACCCACCGACCATTCACCCGCCATCGCGGCAACCGCCCTCGGGTTGCTGGCCGCCCTCGGACTGCAACGAGCACGAGTCCGCTCCTACGCGCTCCGCGCCAACGATCTGCTGTCGGCCGGCAGCGCTTACCGTCAGCTCTCCCTGGAGCCGGGCGACGACCGGGCCCGTGCGGCCGAGGCTGCCGCCGACCGGGCCCGCCGCCGCTTCGGTCTGAAAGCCGTACGTCCAGCGGCTCTCGCGAATTGATCGTTCATGCCAAGAACCACTGGTTTCCAGCAAAAGCGGTGATGTGCGGCATGGCAGTTCCCGTCTCTGTCGGCGGGGTTCCGTCACCCCGCGTGCCGTGGTTGGAAACAGGGTCGTGAGGCCTGCAACGGCTCGGCAAGACGGCTTTTGTCAGGCGGAAGGGCTTCTGTAAAGAGGCTGGTCAGAGCCCTATTCTATCAGCCCTTAGTCGCCAGAGCGGAGGGCCGGGTGATGCTGCTGTTCGGTTCGAGCTCGGGGGGAGCCAGAGGCGGCGCATGCGGGTGCGACTACTCACTACGTGGCGCTAATCGCCCGAAAATATCCACTTAGTTCCAATTGCGAGACTCCTCTGTCGATGGATGCTCGGTACAGCGGCGAGAATCAGCATCACTGCAGGTCAACTACTGTTCGTTTTGGAGTTTGGGCCCCTCGGGTCGAATCCGGGTCGAATCCGCACCCTTTTAGGTTGTCGAGCGTATTGCCGCTGGTCAGGGTGGTGTGAGGTCGCGTGCTGATTCGCCTTGCGGATGGGGGCGGCGTGGCGAGTAGTCGGGCGACTGAGCCGCTGACGGGACACTGAATGGCGGTGGTCGGCTGCCAGGGGCGGGGGGCTGTCCAGCGGATTCTTCGCTGCTGGTGGCGGTCGCCTTTCGTGATCACGGCCTGCGGAAATGTCTTGAGGCGGGACGGCTGATGCGTGACGCGGTCCGGGATTGATGGTTCCGAGACCGACCTGCCGAGCGTTTCAGGGGCCGTCCAGGAGCCGCGCGGTGGTCGGGCCATGTGGCAGAGGCCCCGCCGCCTCGCGCGGCAGCCGGCGCTCTCGCAACATCCGGTATCCCCCGAAACTGCCATTCCTTGGCGCGATATCAGCACAGCCCCGGTCGGCTCGCCGTCACCAACGCCGAACTGGACCTCTTGGTACCTCGGAGAGTTCCCCGGGAACGAGGGCTGCCCGCGGCGCTAGGGTTTCCTGGACAGGCCAGACGGCACGCTGCGCCCCTGGGGGACGAAACAGTATGGGACACGGAGCGCGGAGGCAGCTGGCGGAGCTGCTCGGTGACGCGCAGCGGCGCGGGGATTTCAGCACCTGCATCGAGATGTCGGCCCGAGCGCTGCGCATCGAGGTCGAGGGGGTGGGGGAACTGTCGCTGCCGCTGCGTGCTCCGGTCACCAAGAAACTGATCGCGCAGGCCCGGCAGGCATCCTTCGGCCGGGGCGAGCAGACCCTGTCCGACACCAGCGTCCGCGACACCTGGGAGATCACCCCGGACCGCGTCACGCTCGGCGGCACTGACTGGGGCCGCACCCTGGATGGCGTTCTCGACGGTGTCCGCACCGCGCTCGGTCTGCCGCCCACCACCGTCCTGCGGGCCGAGCCGCACGCACTGCTCGTCTACGGCAAGGGCCAGTTCTTCCTGCCGCACCAGGACTCCGAGAAGGACGACTCCATGGTGGGCACCCTGGTCGTCTCGCTGCCCTCGCACCACACCGGCGGCGAACTCGTCGTCTCGCACGCCGACCGCAGCGTCGTCCACCAGGCGTCCAGGGAGAAGCTGACCTTCGCCGCCTTCTACGCGGACTGTCTGCACGAGGTCAGGCCCGTCAAGTCCGGCTACCGCGTCACCCTCGCCATGAACCTCCTCGCCGAACGCGTCCGCCCGGCCGGCGAGGACGACGGGGACTCGGTCGCCGACCTGGCCCACTGCCTGACCGGACACTTCACCGAGCCGGCCGAAGAGCGCTACGCCTACGGCCGCCAGAAGGCCGCGCCCCCGAACCGCCTCGTGTACCTACTCGACCACGAGTACACCCAGCGCGGCCTGGACTGGGATCGCCTCAAGGGAGCCGACGCCACCCGCACCGCCCTGCTCCGCCAGGCCGCCGCAGAGACGGACTGTGAAGCGGTCCTCGCGTTGGCCGAGGTGAAGGAGACCTGGGACGCGCATGCTCCGTACGACCGCTACGACTACTACGGCGAGGTCGAGCACTACGACGACTGCGAGGACGAGGAGTGTGAGGGTGAATGCCTCCTGGACCCCGACGGGGAACCCGGCGCCGAGCGCCGCCGCAGCGGCGACTTCTCCGACTACGAACTCAACGACCTGATCGACGACGAGATCACACTGAGCTGGTGGACCCGCCCGGACGGCACCGGCGGTGAGCAGATCAACCTGCCCGTCGCATACGCCGAGGTGTGCGCCACCACCGAGAACAAGGACCTGACGCCCTACCAGTCCGAGTACGAGGGCTACATGGGCAACTACGGCAACACCCTCGACCGCTGGTACCGGCGGGCCGCCGTGGTCCTGTGGCCCCGGCAGCGCTCGTTCACGGCCCGCGCCGAAGCCGGCTCCGAGGGCGCACTGCGGGAACTTCAGGGCCACCTGGATGCCGGAGACCTCGACCGGGCGCGCACGCTCGCCCGGTCACTCGCCCCGTTCTGGAAGCACCACGGTTCGGGCGACGCGGCCGCGGCGCTCTTCGCCGCCGCCCTGCCCGTCGCGGTGGGACTGCGGGAAGCGGCCACCGCCACGATGCTCCTCGCGCCATTCGGGGTGGAGACCCTGGGCGAGCGGCACGCCCCGGCTCTCGCGGCAGCGGCCGCCCGGTACGGACGGACGTGGGCCCGCGGGGCCGTCAGCAGCTGGTTCGGCACGGTTGGCGCGTACACCGGGGCCGACCGCGCGGCCTGGCTCGAATCGCTGCCCGGCCTGTGCACCGCGCTGCGGGCGGCCGACGGCGACGGGGACGCGATCGCCTCGCCGCTGGCCGAAGGTGCCTGGCAGGCAGTCGAGCGGCAGCTCACCAGCTGGCTCGGCATCGGCCGCGAGACGGAGCGCCGCACAGGAATGGAGCGGCTCGGCGTATCACTGGCCCGTATCCTGCAGGCGGCAGGGCCCGAGACCGCCGACACCATGGCCGCCACGCTGCGCGGTTTGCCGGACACCGCCCTGGAATGCCTGCTCCCCGCCCTGCGCACCGCGGCCCACCACCCGGCGACCATACGCGACGGCGCACCCGCCGCCCGCGCCTTCCAAACCCTCGCCGACCACTGTGAGGACCGGCTCATCGCGGCCCTCACCCGCCCCGTACGCGCGGCCGACGACTGGTCCCTCACCCCGACCGGGACATGCCGCACTGGCTGCGGACTCTGCCCCGACTTGGACGCCTTCCTCACCTCCCGCACCCGCCACGTCATGGAATGGCCGCTCGCGAAAGACGGACGCCGCCACCTCCACAGCCGCATCGACCAGGCCGGCCTGCCCGTCTCCCACACCACCCGGCGCCAGGGACGCCCCTACGTCCTGGTCCTGACCAAGACGAAGGCCGTCTTCACCCGCGAACAGGCGGCCCGCACCCGCGCCGAGACCGACCTGGCGTGGCTGCGGGACAAATGACCCCAGTCGCGCGGCTGAGGGCGGCTGTCGATGTCAGGGCGAACGACTGGGCCTGCGACTTCCGCGGCAGCCCCCGACAGATCGCGGTGGTCGTCAAGGCCATCCTGACCTTGCAGTACCTCATCCGCGATCGGGACGTCAGCTAGCACCAGCAGAGTTCGAACAGCGGCGCCTACGAGCAGATGAACTCGCGATTGCAGCATGAGCCCCTGTGTCTACACTCCGGGGGACGCCTTAGCAGGACCTCATCCCTGCAGTGTAAACACCCGCTGTCCGACCTCAGGCGGGAACTTCAATGCCGGACTTCTAGACAGCCGTGACTCAGACGTCCGCGTGTTTCACCAGGTCATGGGTGAACTCTTCTGACCTCGGCGCCGTAACTACAAGTGTTGTCCTCCGTAGTACCTGACGAGCGGAGAGCTTATGCCTGGAGTTACGAGGAAGTGCTGTAGGCAGAGCTGTCTACGCCTGGTCAGCACCCTTCGTAGACAGTGCTTCGGGGACTGGTTCTGTTATCGAGCCAGCCCCTCACCGTCGCATCCGGCACGCCGAACGGAGTCAGGGCCACACGACTGGCTACATACATTAGGGAAGGCTCCTTCCCCTTTTTTGGTTACGGAATATATCTAACATGTGAAATCTTTTCTCCGCCCTGATGTTGCTGGTGCAGTAAGAAGTGGGGGTGCTGCCCCATCCGGAAAGAGATTGACTTTTGAAGTTTATTTCTGTGAGCATCTTTAGTCTAATGCATGAAGCGCTCCGGAGTCGTCGACGTCACTTCTCCGGAAATCCGGTGGATTCCGGAGTGAAGGCTCAGCGAGGAACCCAAAGGCCGACTCCGGACACGTGCGAAGAATGCGGTCAGCGTAGATGAGGGAGGAGGAATGGATCGCGAATCGCTCGGAGTTGTTCCAGGGAATGTACCAGCGGGTATTTCTGTCTCATTCCGCTTGTCGTGTCCGATGATTTTGTTCGCTTTTTAGTGCGATTTGTATCTCTAGGTTAGGATTTTTTGTATGAAAGGTTCTCTTTTCTCCGGTGAACATATGGTTCAACCGGTTATGGAAGCGGGCATGAGTGTCGAGAACGCCAAGTGTATTAAGTACGCGGTGTATGGCGAGATGTTTGCCCGCCAGGGCGCGATGGTCGCTTATCGCGGCAGCCTCAAGTTCGAGCGCAAGGGCCAGGGTGTGGGAGGGATGCTCAAGCGCGCGGTGACGGGTGAGGGGTTGCCACTGATGGTGGTGCGGGGGCAGGGCGAGGCGTGGTTCGCGCACGAGGCGCAGAATTGCTTCATCGTCGAGGTCGAGACTGGTGACGAGTTCACGGTCAACGGTCGTAACGTGCTGTGTTTCGACGCCTCGCTGTCGTACCGGGTTGCGATGGTGAAGGGTGCGGGCATGGCCGGCGGTGGGCTGTTCAACAGTGTTTTCACGGGGCAGGGCCGGCTGGGGCTGATGTGCGAAGGGAATCCCCTCGTCATACCTGTGTCGGCTCAGTACCCGGTGTTCGTCGACACGGACGCGGTGGTCGGTTGGACGGCAGCGCTGCGGACCTCGTTGCACCGTTCGCAGTCCATCGGGTCGATGCTGAGGGGCGGTTCCGGCGAGGTCGTGCAGTTGATGTTGCAAGGTGAGGGGTGCGTTGTCGTACGGCCGAGCGAGGTGACACCGGAGAAGGAACAGCGGCGTTGAAGTGCCAAAGTCGTTGCTTTGTCTATGTCGTGGTGTCGCGAAGTGTGATGACTGATGCATCGACCCTCGGGGACGAGGGCTGTTTTTGATGCCGGACCGCACCGCGGCGGCCCTCATCACGTGGTTGCACGAGCACCCCAGCGCGGAGATCGTGTGCCGGGATCGCGCGAGCGCGTATACCGAGGCTGTCCGGACCGCCTGCCCCGGGGCCGCGCAGGTCGCGGAAAGGGTTTTATCTCTGGATGAACCTGTGCGAGCCGTCAAGAATGGGGTAGTACGGGGCTGATGAGAAGCGATATAGCTGGGGTACATGCGTTGAGGCCGGTATGACGGTCCGCAGCCTGGCTGCTTCTGGTCACACGAGAAGAGCTTCACCTACTTTATGGGACACTGCGTGACCTCTCGCCGAAGACTCGGTTTACCCAATTTTCTGGCGAGAGGAAGCATCGTGGTGTCCAATTCGGTTCACACGATCACGAATAATGCCCAAACCTGCTTGAAGCAGTCACAGGCAACGACTCAGCTGCGGGCTCACGACGCGTGGGCTCTGCCAGTCGAGAGCCTCGGAGAGGTTCTGGGTGTGTCCTTCTCCGAGGGGGAACTGATCGAAGATCACCAGGCATGGCTCATCGTCCTTCGCGGCCTGATCGTCGTCATCACGGTCCCCGGGCTGTCCGACAAGGCGAAGGAACGCCTTGTCCGAAGGCTATTCTCCGAATACATCCAGCACGGCTGGTCCGCCATCACGATGGATTCGAAGGGCGGGATCACCTACGTCGAGACCGGCCTGGAGGGGATCGCCCCGGAGGACTGTTCGGCAGTCGATCCACCTGTGCGTCCGAAACGGAGCCAGAACGTTCGCGAGCTCTACCAAGGGACCGCCTACGAGGCGCTGCACGGCTGGCGCGGCGACGATGAGGTGATCGCGGCGCTGCGCACACTCATCACCGACGCGCTCAACGGCACGGCCGAGGATGTGCCGGAGGAGGCCTACCCACTGCCCGAGAGCGTGGGGGCGGCAGTCGCCATCGGTTACGACGAACAGGGCGCGCCGCACCCTCTCGTCTGGGTCCGCACGGACATCTCCAGCGGACTGCGAGCTGACCTGTGGGGCTTCTGTGCCGCCCTGTGTGTCAGCCTCGACCGCCTGGACGTCGAACCTGACGAGAACGGGATCTACTACGTGGGAATGGAGCGTTCGCCGGTGACCGGTCCAGGTGTGGCACTGCTCGCGGCGGTCACGCTGCAACGGATGGGCCGGCGCCCCGAGGACTGTGCTTTCCCGCTCCTCGCGCCCCCCGCGGCGGAGGAGGCAGCAACGCTCTTGGCGGCGTGACGAGGACGCGCAACTAACGTCGAGAGTGGTTCAGGCTGACCAGCCCCGTCGCGCTCTACCGCCTTCTGTACTCGGTGACATCGCCGGGTGCACAAGGCGTTGGGCGAGAGTGTATGACGTCACCGCGTCGGCTGGGTGGGTGTGGAGCCCGGAGCCGGAGTTACCAGGGTGTGGGGCGACGCCCGGGCCCGGACGGTGATCTTGCCCTCACGCCCGACCGCAGCGGGCAGCCCGTCTGTCGCGTTCGTGATGGCCGTGCGGGTCCTGGTCGAGGGTGGTGGGCTGTTTGCTCTCACCTGTCGTGATCAGGGTGCGATGGGATGGTTTCTTGCTCCCGCAGATGACAGAGGCAGGGGATCGAAATTGTGTTCGTAACGGGTGCGGTGGCGAAGGGGTGGGAGCTATCTGAGATCCGGATGTGTCTGCCCTCCGGTCTGGCATTTTGCTGCCCAGAGGTCGCCTTGCCCCATCCACTCGTTGACTCTGCCGGGCTCGGTTGTCAGTGGTGGCCTCTACGGTTTCTTGTATCGGCGCGGAATGACGATGCATGGCTGCGCGGGCATGGGTGGCGGCCGAGTGGGCGTGCGGTTCCGCCGTTGGCGGGCGGGAAATGCGGTCGTACCCGCCGGGGTAGTGAGAGGGCAGGATGTATGGAGTTGGACTACGACCGTCTGGTCGCCCTACGCAAGCAGAGCGCTGCTTGGCGGCTGCTGAAGGCCGACAACGCCGCGCTGATGTTGAGCTTCTTCAACAAGGTGTTCGTCGAGCAGGGAGCGCGCTCGATTGCGGGTGCGGAGCTTGTCGAACGGCTGGACGACGAGCTGTTTGCACTCAATGGCCGGCTGGGGCAGGGCACGTTTCCCAAGTCTGCGAAAGCGTATCTTGACGACTGGTCGGGGCAGGGGAATGGCTGGCTGCGCAAGTACTACCCGCCGGAGTCGGACGAGCCGCACTATGACGCTACGGCTGCGGTTGAAAAGGCGATCGCGTGGGTCCGGTCGCTGGAGGAGCGTTCGTTCGTCGGTACGGAGTCGCGCCTGAATACGATCTTCGATCTGCTGCGGCAGATGACGTTCGGCACAGAAACCGACCCCGAGGCGCGATTGGCGGAGCTCACGCGGCGACGGCATGAAATCGACCAGGAAATCGAGCGTGTTGCAGCCGGCGAGGTGGACGTCCTGGACAGCGCGGCGCTGCGGGACCGTTACCAGCAGGTGACGGCGACGGCGCATGGGCTGCTGGCCGACTTCCGCGAGGTTGAGGCGAACTTCCGGGACTTGGACCGAGACCTGCGGAGCAAGATCGCCGCGTGGGACGGGGCCAAGGGCGAACTCCTGGATGAGGTGCTGGGCAGCCGCGAGAGCATCGCGGAGTCGGACCAGGGGCGGACCTTCCAGGCGTTCTACGACTTCCTCCTTGCTCCGAGCCGTCAGGACGAACTCAAGACGCTGCTGGCCGAGGTTGAGGCCATGGAGGCTATCGGCGAGCCCGATCCGAGGATGCGTCGCATGGCCCGGGACTGGCTGGAGGCCGCCGAACGTACCCAGGCCACGGTACGGCAACTGTCGGATCAGCTCCGCCGATTCCTGGACGACCAGGTGCGCTCGGAAGACCGCCGCGTCCTGGAACTGGTGCGCGCGATCGAGACGCAGGCCCTGGCCCTGCGCGACGTGCCGGGCGTGAATCTGGTCGCCGAGATCGATGCGGCAGCCCCGGCCATCGCCCTGCCGATGGAGCGGCCCTTGTATACGCCGGTGGTCAAGGCGCCGATCGACAGCACCGGCATCGAGGCGGGGGACGAGGAGTTCACCGCCGACGCTTTGTTCGAGGCGGTGTATGTGGATCCCGCCCGGCTCACGGCCGCGGTGCACCACGCCCTGGGCTTGCGCACGCAAGTGTCCTTGGCCGAGACGCTGCGCGAGCACCCCCTGGAGCAGGGGCTTGCCGAACTGGTCGCCTACTTCGCGCTACCGGACGACGGGTTCACCACCGTGTTCGACGACCACCGCCAAGAAGAGATCACGTGGATCGGCGAGGACGACGTCCAGCAGGTCGCCACCGTGCCCGTGGTCACCTTTGCTCGCACCAGCCCCGGCATCGTCTGGGTATCCAGCCCGAAGGAGGGGCGATGACCACACCTGCCACCCCCACCCCGCAGCAGCCGTATTCCCTCTCGCTACCGGTCAACCAGCTACTCAAGGGCCCGGTCTTCCGCGACCAGCACGAGCGGGCCTGGGACGCGCTGCTGCACCACAGTGCCGGCGTGAAGGACTATGTCGACGTCATGGGGCTGCGCGTGGTGATCGACGAGATGGAGGGCTACGCCTTCCTCCAGTCGAAGTCCGACGACGAGGACGACGTCCGCGATCCCCGCATGGCCCCGCCGCGGCTGATGCCCCGCCGCTCGCTGTCTTACCCCGTCAGTTTACTGGTCGTGCTGCTGCGCAAGCGGCTTGCCGAGTTCGACGCGGGCGCCGACGGCACCCGGCTGATGATCACCCGGGATGAGATTGTCGAGATGATCCGCATGTTCCTCCCGGCCGGCAGCAACGAGGCACGCCTGGTCGACCAGATCGACGGCCACATCAACAAGGTGGTGGACCTGCAGTTCCTGCGCCGCGCTCGCGGACAGGAGCAGCTGTTCGAGGTGCAGCGGATCATCAAAGCCTTCGTCGACGGGCAGTGGCTCGCCGACTTCGACACGAACCTGGCCCAGTACGCGGCTACCCACACCCCCCAGGAGAAGCAGCAGTGATCCCCGCCCAGCCTGGCCCTGCCGACACGAGTGCCTCCGCCGACCTGGCTGCGGCAGGATTCCGGCTGGAGCGTCTGGAGGTCTACAACTGGGGCACGTTCGACAAGCATGTGTGGTCGTTCGGCCTCGGCGGCGCCAACGCCCTGCTGACCGGTGACATCGGTTCCGGAAAGTCCACCCTGGTGGATGCGATTACCACGCTGTTCATGCCCGCCCGCAAGATCGCCTACAACAAGGCGGCCGGTGCGGAGAGTGGCGAGCGCAGCCTGCGCTCTTACGTGCTGGGCCACTACAAGTCCGAACGCAACGAGACCACCGGGACGACCAAGCCGGTGGCGCTGCGCAAGCCGGGCAGCTACTCCGTCATTTTGGGCGTGTTCACGAACCCGGCGCTGGCGGCGACCATCACGCTGGGGCAGGTGTTCTGGCTGGCCGACGGGAACGCCACCAGCCCCGAGCGGCTGTTCCTCGTCGCCGACCGGGCGCTGTCCGTCGCCGGAGACTTCGCTGACTTCGGCACCGAGGTGAGGGCGCTGAAGAAGCGTCTCGAAGCGGGCGATGTCCGCGTCCACAAGACGTTCCCGCCCTACAGCAAGGATTTCCGGCGCCGGATGGGCATCGAGTCCGAACAGGCGCTGGAGCTCTTCCACCAGACGGTGTCGATGAAGTCGGTGGGCAGCCTGGACGAGTTCGTGCGCAGTCACATGCTCGAACCGTTCGATGCGGCGGCGATGGCGGACAACATCGTGAGCCACTTCGACGCTCTGACTACCACCTACAACTCCGTTCAGCGGGCCCGTGCCCAGATCGAGGCCCTCACCCCTCTGCTTGAGGACTGCGACGCCTACGAGGGCCTGGCCGCACGCATCGAGGAGGCCGACGCCCAGCAGGCCGCCCTGCGGTACTTCATCGCCCAGCGCACGTCGATGCTGCACGAAGCCCAGCGCGCCGAGGCGGAGCGGATGCTCGCCCGCCTGGAGGGCGAGAAGAAGACCGCGAAGGACGAGCTGGAGCGGCTGCGGGACCAGGAACGCCGGTGGGAAATGCAGCGTGAGGGCCTGGGCGGCGGGCGCCTGGGCGAACTGGAGCGCCAGATCGAGGAGACGGAGCAGCAGCGCGCCGCTCAGGAGAAGCGCGCCCGCCAGCACGCAACCCTTCTGGAGCAGGCAGAGCTGGCCCCGGTCAGTGATAAGGCGCAGTTCACCGACCGCCTTGAGGAGATCGCCCGGGCCCAGCACGACGTTGCCGCGACGACACAGGAGACGCGCACTGCCCTGGAGACGCTCGCAGTCGAGGCCGCACAGCTGAAGCAGCGGGCCGAAGACCTGAACGCAGACCTGATCAGTCTGCGCACGCGCCGCAGCAACATCCCCCGCAAGCAGCTGGAGGTACGCGCCCGCCTGAGCCGCGAACTCGGCATCGAGGACAGTGCCCTGCCCTTCGCCGGCGAACTCATTCAGGTCCGAGACGAGGAACAAGCGTGGGCCGGAGCCGCCGAGCGGCTGCTGCGCGGCTTCGCCGTGTCCCTCCTGGTCCCCGGCGATCAGTACGCTCGCGTCTCCGACTGGATCAACGACCACCACCTGGGGACGAAACTGGTCTACTTCCGCGTCCCGGACAAGCTCCCGCCGCGGCGCCTGCCCACCGGTGCGTCCACGGCGCTGTTCACCAAGCTCGAAGTGCGCGAGGACTCGCCGTTCGCCCCGTGGCTGGCCAGCGAGCTCGAACGCCGTGCCTCCCACGCCTGCGTGCCGACGATGGAGGACTTCCGGCACGCCGAACTAGCCATCACCGCACAGGGGTTGATCAAGGGGGTGCGGGGCCGCCACGAGAAGAACGACACCACCCGCATCGACGACCGCAGCACGTATGTGCTCGGCTGGACGAACCAGGCGAAGATCGATGCCCTCCTGGATCAGGCGGGACGGGTCCATGGCGCCCAGCGCGAGATGGAGAAGAAGAAACGCAGGCTGGGAGCCGCCTACGAGGACGCCATCAGTCGTGACAAGATCCTCGACCGGCTGACGGCGATGTTGGACTACAGCGAGATCGACTGGCCGTCCGCGGTACGGCGCATCACCGAGCTGACCGCGGAGAAGCAGCGCCTGCAAACCGCCTCCAACGACCTGGACGAACTGACCCGCCGCCTCACCGAGATCGCCGACGAAATCACCGAACAGGGAGCCGCCTACGAGAAGGCCAGCCAAAGCTGGGGACGGGTCGACGGCGAGCGCGACGCCGCTGAACGCGCCCGCGACGAGGCCCGCGCGGTACTCGACGAACCGGCCGCCGGCGCTGCACAGGCCCACTTCCCGGCCCTCGAACAGCGCTTGACCACCGCCCGCCTGGCGTGCCGGACCGCGCAGGAGTGCGTGCAAACCGAAACCCGGCTGCGCGAGGAGATGACGGCGCACAAGCACCGCTGGACCAAGGAGCAGACCCGCCTCGCCCAGACGATCGCCGCCCAGATGAGCTCCTTCCGCACCACCTATCAGGTCGAGACCAGCGAACTCGACGCCTCCGTTGCCTCCGCCCCCGGCTACCGTGCCCTGTGCCAGCAGCTCGTCGCCGACGACCTGCCGCGCTTCCAGGACCAGTTCCGCACCTACTTGAAGACCAACGTGATCCGCGAAATCGCCGGATTCCACGCGCAGTTGAACATCTGGGCCGACGAGATCGGCGACCGCATCAACACCATCAACGAGTCGCTGGCCGGCATTGACTACAACCCGGGCCGCTACATCATGCTCAAGCCCGAGCAGACGCCCAACACCGAGATCCGGGAGTTCACCGCGGAGCTGCGCGCCTGTACCGACGACGTCCTGTCCGGAGATGACTCCGAACTGTACTCCGAGGAGAAGTTCCACCAGGTCCAGCACCTCATCGAACGCTTCAAGGGCCGCGAAGGCCACGCGGACAGCGACCGCGGCTGGACTAAGCGCGTCACCGACGTGCGGTACTGGTTCGTCTTCAGCGCCAGCGAACGACGCCGCGAGGACGACTCCGAGTACGAGGTGTACTCCGACTCCGGCGGCAAGTCCGGCGGGCAGAAGGAGAAACTCGCGTACACCATCCTGGCCGCTTCCCTCGCCTACCAGTTCAAGCTCGACACCACCCACAGCAGGAGCCGTACCTTCCGCTTCGTGGTCATCGACGAGGCCTTCGGGCGCGGTTCGGAGGAATCCGCCCGCTTTGCCCTGGACCTCTTCAAACGCCTGGGCCTGCAACTCCTCATCGTCACGCCGCTGCAGAAGATCCATGTCATCGAGCCCTACGTCTCCGCCGTCGGCTTCGTCGACAACCCCAGCGGACACCACTCCCGCCTGCGCACTCTGACCATTGCCCAGTACCGCCAAGAACGCCTTGCCCGCACCTTGGCAGGCCTGCAGCCCGCCGCCGGACAGGGAGACTGAGATGACGACGCATCAAAACTCCAACTGGACTACGCCGCAGGCCGTCCTCGAACGCCTCCGCAAACGCTGGAACACGGGTACCTACCTCACCCAACTCGCCGACCAGGCACCCTGGGAACCTGTCGTGATCCCACTGCGCGGCCCCAAGGCCGGCGACATCACCCGCCACTACGATCAAGTCCTCGCCTGGACTGAATCGTGGGCGCCCAGCGCACACCGGCACCTGCGCATCGAATACCGCCGACTCGGCGGACGACTCGCCGGCGTGAACAACATCCCCGACCGCGTCTGGATCGACGACCGCCACGACCTCTGGCGGCTACTGGGCGTCACCCCTACGGTCGCCCGCTACCAAACCCTGCTGGCCTCTGCCCGGGAATCAGTGCCCGCGCTCGCCGGCTGGATGATCGCCCACCCCATGCAGGTCCTCCAACGGGAAGCCGACTGGCACCGCCTACAGGCCACGATCCGCTGGATCACCAACTACCGCGGCCCAGCCGTCTACCTGCGCCAGCTCGACGTACCCGCCGTGGACACCAAATTCATCGAACGCCACCGCGCCATCCTGACCACCCTGCTCGAACAATGCCTACCCGACGACCGCATCGACACCGAGGCCGCACGCACGGACTTCGCCGCCCGCTTCCGCTTCCTGCGCAAGCCCGCCTACCTGCGGTTCCGAATCCTCGGCGGCCACTCGCTGGCCGGCTTCAAGGAACTCACGGTTCGCGCCGATGAGTTCACCGCGCCCCCGCCCGGCATCACGACCGTGTACGTCGTCGAGAACGAAACCACCTACCTCGCCTTCCCCGACCAGCCCCACAGCATCGTGATCCACGGCAGCGGCTACGCCGTCACCCAACTGTCCGCCTTGAACTGGCTACACGGCATGCGCCTTGTGTACTGGGGCGACCTGGACACCCACGGATTCACCATCCTCGACCGGCTGCGCCGGACCTTCCCGCACACCCAGTCCATCCTGATGAACCGGGACATTCTCCTGGAACACCGCGGCCAGTGGGTAAAGGAAGACGCCCCCACCCACCAGCCGCTCGGCACGCTCACTCCGGACGAAGCCGATGTCTACGGCAGCCTCGTGGACGGCGAGTTCGGCCCCAACGTGCGACTCGAACAAGAACGCGTCCGGTTCCACCTGCTCGAAGACGCCCTCAACGAGCCCCACTAGGCACCGCGCCTGCGGCAGGCTCCTGGTTTGAGCGTGAGTGAGCGCCGCGCACCGAGCCGATCAGCGGGCGCCGCGGCATGACGTGCACCTGCCTAAACGTGGGCTTGGGCGAAGTGGCACAGCGTGGGTGGATAGCGTAGGTCCCTGGATGGGGGCAGAACAGGATCGGGGGATGGGCGTGAGTACGGCCCAGGTGCCGCAGCGGCAGCTCGCCGAGGTGGAAGGGGTGCTGGAGCGCATCACCTACGCCAACGAAGAAACCGGCTACACGGTGGCCCGGGTCGATACCGGGCGCGGCGCGAATGACCTGCTGACGGTGGTCGGGGCGCTGCTGGGGGCGCAGCCGGGTGAGTCGTTGCGGCTGTATGGGCGGTGGGGGTCGCATCCGCAGTACGGCAAGCAGTTCGCGGTGGAGAACTACACGACCGTGCTGCCGGCCACTATTCAGGGGATCAGGCGGTATCTGGGGTCGGGGCTGATCAAGGGCATCGGGCCTCGGTTCGCCGACCGGATCACCGAACATTTCGGCATCGACAGTCTTGATGTCATTGAGCAGGAGCCGGAGCGGCTGGTCGAGGTGCCGGGGCTCGGCCCGAAACGGACCGCTCTGATCACGGCCGCCTGGGAGGAGCAGAAGTCCATCAAGGAGGTGATGGTCTTCCTGCAGGGCGTGGGTGTCTCCACTTCCCTTGCGGTGCGGATCTTCAAGAAGTACGGCGACAGTTCGATCGGGGTGGTCAAGAACGAGCCCTACCGGCTCGCTTCCGATGTCTGGGGCATCGGCTTCCTGACCGCCGACAAGATCGCCCAGGCCGTCGGGATCCCCCACGACAGTCCCGAGCGGGTCAAGGCAGGCTTGCAGTACGCGCTCTCGCAGAGCAGCGACCAGGGCAACTGCTTCCTCCCCGAGGAACGGCTGATCGCTGATGGCGTCAAACTCCTCCAGGTCGAAGCAGGCCTGGTCATCGACTGCCTCTCCGAACTTGTCACCGAAGACGGCGTGGTCCGCGAAAGCGTCCCCGGCTCGGACGGACAGCCGGTGACAGCCGTCTACCTGGTGCCGTTCCACCGTGCCGAGACCTCCCTGGCCAACCAGCTCCTGAGACTCCTGCGCACCGACGCCGACAAAATGCCCGCCTTCTCACCCCGCAGCGACACACCCATCGACTGGACGAAGGCACTGGGCTGGCTGGCACGCCGGACCGGCGCGGAACTGGCACCGGAGCAGCAGGAGGCAGTGAAACTGGCGCTGACCGAGAAAGTCGCAGTCCTGACAGGCGGTCCGGGCTGCGGCAAGTCCTTCACGGTGAAGTCCATCGTGACCCTCGCCCTGGCGAAGAAAGCGAAAGTGGTCCTCGCCGCCCCCACGGGCCGGGCAGCGAAACGGCTGTCGGAACTCACCGGCGCAGACGCCTCGACTGTCCACCGCCTGCTGGAACTGCGGCCCGGCGGCGACGCCGCCTACGACCGCGACCGGCCCCTTGAAGCAGACCTCGTCGTCGTGGACGAAGCATCCATGCTCGACCTGATCCTGGCGAACAAACTCGCCAAAGCAGTCGCGCCCGGCGCGCATCTCCTCTTCGTCGGAGACGTCGACCAACTGCCCTCCGTCGGCGCGGGCGAGGTACTGCGCGACATGCTCGCCCCCCACAGCCCCATCCCCTCCGTACGGCTGACCAAAATCTTCCGCCAGGCCCAGCAGTCCGGCGTCGTGACCAACGCCCACCGCATCAACCAGGGCCGCCCCCCGCTGACCGACGGCCTCCCCGACTTCTTCCTCTTCCCCGAAGACGACACCGACACCACAGCCGACCTCACCGTCGACGTCACAGCCAGGCGCATCCCACGGAAATTCGGCCTCGACCCGCGCCGCGACATCCAGGTCCTGGCCCCCATGCACCGCGGCCCCGCCGGAGCCGGCAACCTCAACACCCTCCTGCAAGCCGCCATCACCCCCGGCCGCGAAGGACTGCCCGAACGCCGCTTCGGCGGCCGCACCTTCCGAATCGGCGACAAAGTCACCCAGATTCGCAACAACTACGAAAAGGGACAGAATGGCGTCTTCAACGGCACCGTCGGTGTAGTCACCACCCTCAGCACCGAAGAACAGAAACTCACCGTCCTCACCGACGAAGACGAAGAAATCGACTACGACTTCGACGAACTGGACGAACTCGCACACGCCTACGCCGTCACCATCCACCGATCCCAGGGAAGTGAATACCCCGCCGTCGTCATCCCCCTCACCACCTCAGCCTGGACCATGCTCCAACGCAACCTCCTCTACACCGCCGTGACCAGAGCAAAACAACTCGTCGTACTCGTCGGCTCCCGCAAAGCCCTCGGCCAAGCAGTCCGCACCATCAGCGCCGGCCGACGACACACCGCACTCGACCACCGACTCACCCCTACGTAACCCGGATTACCCTGACACGGACCCTGAGGAGGCCGAGCACGGCCCATGTCTCCAATTGGAAAGGCAGCTCACTCCGATGCATGTCGCCGACGAGGCTACGGCCACTGGACGGCCCGAACGGTGACTGCCCGGAAAGCCGCAAGCGTGCCCGTTATGGTCTCCACTCGGCCGAACACCCATCTGTCGATGCTGATCGGCCCGATCGCTTTTTTGGTCGTGGCCGCGGCGATCATCATGTTCGACCCGGTCCTCATCCTCGGCGACGGCGAATGGACCCACGACACCACCACGTCCACCGGCCGTCCGCAGAAGACCCGTCCAGCCCATGCACATGCTGTTGACCAGCAGGCTTTCGAACCGCGCTCCCAGAACCCGTCCGGCCACCACCCCAACTGGCCCTGACCACAGAGCTGACCCTGCCCAACGGGCGAGGTGGCTCACGTCAGCAGCCTCTCCTGCCAGCCAGGGGCGGGTATAGCTGTGGCGGCTGGTGCGCTATGGGCTACCAGCCGCCACGGTCCGGCGCGCCTTCCGGACGGTGCCTGCCCACAGGCATGGGGAGGCAGGCAGACACACTCGGCGCGGTCGCCCATTACCTTCGTCGTAGAACCCGGTTCGGGTTCGTGGCCTTCGGGGCCGGTATGACTCGTCGCCCCTGTCCTTGATGATCCGGGGGGTGCTGTCGCTGGTCCCGGCGGCACCGGTCGATCGCTGATGGAAGCGTGTCCGCCCACGGGCAGGGCTGCGTAATGTGGCTGCCGATCTCCGGTGCCCGAGCGGGCCACTCGTTGTGCCCGGGAGGAGGAAAGGCCCGGTGACCAGCAACAACTTCACGTCGATCGACGTCTTCTGTGCCCTGGATGTTGGCAAGTCCGCTCACCACGGCACGGCTGTGCTGGCCGATGGCCGCATCACCTTCGACAAGCCGCTGCCGAACGGTGAGCCCCAGTTGCGGGAGCTCTTCGCCCGTCTCAAGCGCAAGGGGAAGGTCCTGGTCGTGGTCGACCAGCCCGCATCCGTGGGGACCTTGGCGGTGGCCGTGGCCCGCGCCTGTGAATGCGAGGTGGCCTACCTGCCCGGCCTGTCCATGCGCCGCCTGGCCGACTGCCATCCCGGCACCGGCAAGACCGACGCCCGCGACGCCTACGTCATCGCCGATGCCGCCCGGACCATGCCCCACCTGCTGCACAGCATCGAAGCCGATGATGTCGACGGTCACGTAATTCCCCACCCCAAACGTCACGTAATGGGCCACCGGGACGGCGGCGTCGCGACCGCCGTGGACATGGGGACGATGACCGTGCGTCGGCATCCCCAGGGCGCCAGAGGTTCCCGGGCCGCCCGATAGCCAGACCGTCGTTCAGGCTGGTCAGGGCTGTCCAGGGTGGCCGCAAGGCCAGCGCGGAGCGCCGCCGAAGGCGCCCTTGACTGACCGGACCAGCCGCACACTCAGCCGTCGGGCGGCCCGTCACGGCCTCAGCCCAGGTGGGGAATTACATGACGCTGATCATGAAGATCCTGGGGAATTACGTGACCGCTGACAGATGAAAGCGTGCGGGCCGAACTGAGCATGGTCCTGGGCTACGACGACGATCTCGCCCAGGACGCCACCCGCACCTCCAACCGGCTGCGCGGACTGCTCACCTCGATCCATCCGGCCCTGGAACGCGTCCTGGGACCGCGGCTGCGTCACCCGGCGGTCCTGGCCCTGCTCCAGACGTTCGGCTCCCCGGCCGCCTTGGCCCGGGCCGGCACCGAGGAGCTCATCGAGGTCATGACCGACGCGGCCCCACGCATGCGGACCCCGCGGGAGCTGGCCGGACAGATCCATGCCGCCCTGGCCGAGCAAACCGTCCAGGTCCCCGGCACGGCCTCGGCCGGCGAGATCATCTCCGGTCTGGCCGAGTCGCTCGCCGTGCTCCTCAAGCGCCGCGAGATCCTGGAGACCCGCATGACGGCCCTGCTGGAGGCCCACCCTCTCGCGAAGGTCCTGACCTCCATGCCCGGGGTCGCAGTCAGGACCGGTGCCCGCATCCTGGCCGAGGTCGGCGACGCCAGCGCGTTCCCCACCGCCGCCCACCTGGCCTCCTACGCGGGGCTGACCCCCACCACACGTCGTTCCGGGACCTCCATCCGGGGCGAAGGACCGCCCCGCGGCGGCAACAAAATGCTCAAACGGGCCCTGTTCCTGGCCTCGTTCGCCGCGCTGAGCAGCCCCGAATCGCGGGCCTACTACGACAGAAAGCGCGCGGAAAACAAGCGCCACAACGCAGCCCTCATCTGCCTCACCCGCCGTCGCGTCGACGTCCTGCACGCCATGCTCAAACACCGCGCCCTCTACCAACCCGGGCACGGACGAACAGCCTGACCACGCCCACAGACCTTGACCGGAGAGATAGAAGCACCCCCCCGGTTACCTTGCCGAGCTCCTCCCGCCACCAGGCACGGTGGCGGGAGCTTCGATCTCTGCTACGCCCTTCTGCCGTTTCGAGTTCACTGCACTTCTCTGCGACGTGTGGGCGCTGGCCCGGCCCCGACTCTTCCACGGCTCACTTCCTTACCCGCGGCCGGTGTTGTCGGTGGGCTGTGGAACGCTTCAGGCTATGCGTTATGAGCTGCCGTTGACGGTGATGGGTGTCGAGCGACTCTCTGTGTGAGCACGAGGGCGGAGGTTGCAGTGGTGCGGTTCACGGTGGCATCGACACTACGGACGTATGACCGGGAGACGAACACATGGCGTGATGGCGAGACTTCATGGACCGCAGCGCGTGGCGTTAGCTCGCGGAGAACCTGGCCGAGTCGGTGTCCAAGGGAGCCCCGGGCGGTGGTGGTGGGCCGGCTGCACACGGACCGGTGGGATACATTCGGGGGAAAACGCTCTCGCATAGTGCTGCATGGCGATGATGAGGGTGCTTCCATGACCTTTGCGACGGTGACAGCCACGCGTACCGCCCGTCCTGCGCCGACGCGGGAGAACGCGCCGGACGTCCCTGGGCTACCGCTGGTCCCGTCCGGACGGCTCCCCCTGCCGAGAATGCAGACACTCCGGCTACGCAGGCCCCGCTCGGATGGCGCAGCAGTCCGCGGACGCGCCGCGGGGAGACAAGCTGGAGGCAGCGGCGGCGACGGTGACGGCAGCGCAGGAGGCCCTGCAAGCAGCGCGCCGGGACCTCAGGGCCGCCATCGTCGCGTCCCGGCAAGCAGGGGAGACGGTCCAGTACATCGCCGGGCGTACCGGACTGGACCCGGTAGCGGTGCGCAACATCCTGGCTGTATCCCCACCAGCCGCCTCCTGACTTTCCAGCGGTCATCCTCTTGAGTGAACGCCGGTCCTCACTGGCGCACTTGCCCACTGTCGCTACCATGCCCGGGCGCCTTGTTGACGCTCTGCCACGCGCCGGTGTAATCCGCGGGGTCTGAGACGGTATTGCCGTGATCATGTTCCGCTGGTGGCGTGCCCTGCAGGCTGGATGTGGCAGACGCTGGAGGCCACGAAGTAGGTGGGAGCGGTGAGTTGGTGGGATATTGTGGTGATCGCTTCACGGCACGGTGGTCCGTTTATGGCGTGACGGCGGTAAACGGGTTCGCCCTCTGCTTCCGGGCTGAGTCGAGCCCGGGGCAGGGGCGAGGCGCGGTGGGCAGTGGAGTGCTGGGGAGTGTGGCGGAATTGGCAGACGCGCCGGATTCAAGTCCCGGTGTCCTATGGACGTGAGGGTTCGAGTCCCTCCACTCCTACCTCAACGACAGAGCGCGGGCCCGGTGGCACGGCCAGCCAGAACTGGTAATTCTCGCGGCTGGAGAATCCGGGGATGTAATGCGACGGGTTTCCGGTGACGGGGCCGGGAATTGCTGTGTTGCGCCGGGGGGCTAGCCTGGCGGTATGTCAGAGCGTGTCACCGCGGGCCGCGCGGACGGGTTGATCTCTCTGGGCGCAGCGGATGCCTTGTGGGCCGGTTTGACGGCCGGCAGCGTTGTGCCGACGGCCTCAGCGGTGTTCACCTCCTTTCCCGTACATGCCCAGACGGGGTACGTGGTGCTCGGCCGGCGTGTGGTGGCGATGGTGGAGGCCAGCGGTGGCTCGTGGAGCGTTTCGGAAAGGGAGGTGCGCCGGGCGGCGGCGGAGATGCGCGCCGTGGAGATGGATCGCCAGGACCTGGTCCATATCGGCCCGTTCGGCCGCGCGCTGAAGCAGGAACAGAACGAGGGAACGCTGGTACCGTGGCGTGCGCGCATCTCCCGGGATCTGCAGGAAGCGGGCCGCCCCGGGCGCCCAGGACAAGGTGGAGACGCCCGGCCGTCCCATCTGGTGGGGATCGACTGGCGGAGGCTGCTTGTAGAACGGCCCCACGGCCGGACGGTGCGGTCGTGGTGGCTGCCACGCGCGGTGGTCAGGCTCCTGGATGAGGCAGCCCACACGGAAACGCAGTGGCTACATGCCAGGCAGGCCCGCCAGGCGAACACGGCCGTGACCGAGCCATCCGACCGCCCTGGACAGACCTGGGCCGCCGACGGCGAGCAGACGGCGAGCCCCGATGCCCCAACCGTCCCGCTGCGTCCCTATAACGGGGAACTGCGGGGCCAGCTGTACTCGGTGCTCAGCAGGAAGCCCGGCATGGCGCGGAAGATAGCCGGGTGGGCGTGCGCTGTCTGCCGCACCGCACCCGCGGCCGTACTGGACCATTGCCATGAACACGGTTATGTCCGGGCCCCGGTCTGTCAGTCCTGCAACACGCACGAGCGCCCCGACCACCTCTACAGCAACGACATCCGCGTGGCCGGCCACTACACACGCCTCTTCGACAACCACGCTGCCGACTGGCTCCGGCACTGGCACCGTTGTCCCGGCTGCCGCGCCCGCACCACCCTGCCACTGCCTCATCTCGCGGCATGGACCGCCCATGTAGCGTGCCGGCCACAACGCCCGACCCACCGCGATCCCCGCAGCTCCCGCGGACGCAAACCCTGCGGCGCCCTGCGCGTTTCGTGGACGGGCAGTCACCACGCGCCCCATGCCTGCGTCCTCACGGTCGCCGTCGACTTCTGCCCGTCCGGCGAGCACCGTGTCCTGGCGCACGTCCCCTACCGCGAAGCCGCCGAACAGTTCCGGAACTGGCTGGCCGAGACGGCGCCGGCCGTGGCCGCAGCGGCCGGACCCGACCGCATCGATGACCTACCCGCTCAGTCCCGGCCCGTCATCGCCGACACCAGCAGTGACGGCCAGGCCCTGTTCTGAGGAAACAGCACCCAATCTGACACCACAGTCGCTCACGCCCACCAGTCGGCTGTGCCATTCCGCAGCCGACCCAAGCGGACGCCCACGACCCGTGGTTTCCTCAGCCCTTGATGGTGTGTCGGGCAGCTGCGGTGCGGACGCGGGCGGCGTCGGCGGGGCGGATGCCCTGGCTGACAGGGTCGATGCCGACCAGTTCACGGTGCAGGCAGCGGATCCGCATTGCCAGATCGAGCCGGAGACGGCGACGTTTCTCACGGACCTCTGCGACGGTACGGGCATGGACACGCAGGCGCTGGGCGAGTGCAGCGGCTGGCCATCCGGCCCGCGCCAGATCGGCCAGCAACCGCGACGACTCCGAGGCGCTGGTCAGGCCCGGGGCGCTAGGCGCGCGGCGTGCAGGGAGTGGGATGCCGAGCACGGCGTCAGCGGTCATGCGAGCGATGTCCCGGGGCGCCTGGCCTTGCTCAGGGACGCGGAGGATGCGGCGGATGAGGGTCACGGACAAGCCGGCCCGGTCGGCGATGTCCTGCGCGGACATCCCCCGCTCCCGCAGCCGAACCGCCCACCGCGCCGCTGCATACGGCGGCACACGGGCAGGCAGACCACACAGACGGTCCTGCCTACGCCGACGCCGCGCCCGTAGTGCCGCCTGACGGCACTCAGCCCGGGTACAGCCGTAGTCGGCACAGGACGCCTGGCCATGACGGACAGCCGACCGCTGCGGCCGACGCTGCACGACTGAGCCGGCCTGAACGGAAACACTGACGGACTGTTCTGTCGAAAGCGGCATGGTGATTCCTGCTGCGAGTTCGCGATACCGAACTACAGTACGCCCTCACGCGGACAACTTGGTCCCGCACCTGGAATCCGCCGATACTGCTATAGCCGGATTTCACGGGTCCAGGCTTTTGAGCTGCCGGGCGAACTGGTCTTGCATGTGGTGGCGTAGCACCGCCAGACCCACGTGTTCTTCCAGCGTCAGATTTCGATCTCCGCGCCTTGACTCGCGTGCTGGCTGCGCTCGACCGGCAAGATCCCTGGGAGGTCTGAGAACGGCCTGTCCGCTCGTGAGGACTGATCGCCGGAGTGCCCGCAGCACGACTGCCATGCCCACCCATGACAGACGACTGACCTGCCCTACCTCTCAGGTTCCGGTTCTGGTGGCTAACTGACAGTCCTTCACGGAAAGCTGGCGCGCTGGCCGTACGGGCTGCGCCAGTCCACCGGGCGTGCTTTGGTGGTCAGTTGCCCCGGGAAGAGACCTTTTCGCCCAGTAGGATCAACGACAGGGCAGGGCGAGAGACACAGGGGGAAGCGGGATGGCAGTCGCTGGCGGCGCTCGCCCGCGAGGTGGCCACTGACCTCACTTCGGAACAACGGGCCACCTCGGCCACGTCCGCCACGGTGGTCACCCCCCGAGTTCCACAGCCTCGCAACTCGTCGTCTTCAGCTACGAAGTCGTATGGCGGCTCGTACTAAGTCCCTGTGACTGACCAGGACCGCACCCAGGCGGTGGGGGTCGCGGGCGAGGCGGCGGTGGCTACTTGGCTGCACGAGCAGGGTCATGTCCCGCGGGGTGGTGTAGTCACGGCAGCTGTTTCGGTTCCGGTTGTGGGGTGATCTGCGGTTCGGGTTCGGTTGGTTTGGTGGTGAAGAGCTCGGCCATGGAGGCTTCGGAGAGGTAGCGGCGGTCGAAGACCTGCCACTCGTCGTGGAGTTCGGCCAGGACCGCGGCGGCGAGCCGGTCCAGTGCGGTGGGGTTGGGGAAGACCTGGACGACGTCGGCCCGCCGTTTGATCTCCCGGTTAAGCCGCTCCAGCGGGTTGGTCGACCAGATCTTCTTCCAGTGCGCCGTCGGGAAGTCGGCGAAAGCGGTGATGTCGGTGGCCGCGTCCAGCAGCATCTTCTTGACCTGCGGGAACTGTCGTCCGAGCATGTCGGCGACCACGTTTAGCTGGGTGCGCACTTGCTCTCCGGTGGTCTGCGCGAAGATGGTGCGGATGGTGGCGGCGACCATCTCCCCGGAGCCCCTCTCGATCACCGAGAACACGTCCCGGACGAAGTGAACCCGGCACCTTTGCCAGGCCGCGCCGAGGAAGACGGTGCGGATCGCGGCCACCAGACCGCTGTGGCTGTCGGAGATGACCAGCTGGACGTTCTCCAGGCCACGGGCTCGCAGCGAGCGCAGGAACTTCGTCCAGAACGGCTTCGACTCACTGTCGCCGACCATCAGCCCGAGGATCTCGCGGTGCCCGGTGGCGGAGATGCCGGTCGCGATGACCACGGCCTGGGAGACGATCCGGTGATTCACCCTCGCCTTGCAGTAGGTGGCGTCCAGGAAGACGTAGGGGAAGACGGTGTGATCCAGCGGCCGTTCCTTGAACGCGGTCAGTTCCTCGTCCAACTCCCCGCAGATCCGCGAGACCTCCGACTTGGAGATCCCGCTGTCCGCACCAAGGGCTTTGACCAGGTCATCGACCGAGCGCGTCGAGACACCGTGCACGTATGCCTCCATCACCACGGCGAACAACGCCCGATCGATCCGCCGCCGGCGCTCCAGCAACGACGGGAAGAACGACCCGCTCCGCAGCTTCGGGATCTTCAGGTCCAGGTCGCCGGCCTGCGTGGTCAGCACCCTGTCCCGGTGTCCGTTGCGCCAGGTCGTGCGCGTCTCGGAGTGCTCACGCGGCCCGGCACCGATCACCTCGGTGGCCTCGGCCTCGATCAGCTCCTGCAGGATGCGCTCGCACACCACCCTGATTGCTTCAACTCCCTCGGCCCGACGTAGTGACTCCAGCAGCCGCATCAGCTCAGACTGGGACAAGGCCATCGCGTGCTCCTCTGGTTGAACTGGCCGTTCATCAGGGAGACTTGCGCGATGGCCTGCCCTTGTTCAGGGAGCATGCACCGCCAGCAGGTGCACGCCCCGGGCAGACACCCGCGCGTTCCGGGACCCTGCCCGGCTACACCACCTCACGGGACGCGATCACGAGCAGTTCGGAGTCGAACCACAGGACTCGTGGAAGTCCGGCCTGCGGGTCCATGGACTCACAGGCGGGCAGCCGGGGGGACGACCGGCTCGGCTATGACTTCCTCATCCACGACGGCGACGCAACTTACCTCTACGAGGTCAAGGCATCCACCAGCAACAGTGGCGAAATTGTCCTCGGCGAACCCGAGGTGCGACGCGCTTCTCGGCTGACACCGGGCGAGACCTACTTCATCGTTTACGTCTCCCACGTCCTCGACCGCCGCGTGATCTCTATCATGCCCAACCCGTTCGGTGCCCCCGACCTCGACGGCTACGAAATGGTCAGCACCCAGCTGAGGCTCCGATTCAACTTTGGCTGAGCTAAATCGGTGTTCAGCTCTTATGGTCGTGCGGCGAGCGCCCTTGGATCGGGTAGGTGCAGGTGCCGGGGCGTACCGACCTCCATGACGGCGCACGTAACCGAGAATCGTCTGCGTCATGCAACTGCAGATGCTTCCCCGAGCTCAGTCTGCGATCCCTCTGCTCCAGCCTGCTCGGGAAGCTCAACCGGGGATAGTCCCAGAGATGCTGCTCCGAAGAATGCCTCGAAGATGAGGTCGAATTCGCAAGCCGCGGCGTCTCTAAAGACAGGCAGGCCGCGGATGGCTTCCGCAGTGGTGTACCGCTCGCAGAACGTACGGGCCCGATCGTTCTTATTGTTAGATTCGTTCGTCTGCAAGTCGGGATAGTAAGCCTCGATGGCCCCACGCTCCCACACATAGATGTCCTCGTGACGGAGCATTCGCAGCAGATCCAGCTTCATCTTCTCTAGCTCAGGGTCACTGGATTCCTCCAGGATCCTGCGCGCCGACCCTGAAGCGGAGCGGGCGAAGAAGGCATCTACGGCGGCGTTCAACTCATCGAATCCACATAGTCCCTGAGCGTGCTGCTCGCTCTTCATCTGGGCCTGCCGCCACAATTCCCGTGCGCTGCCACTGGTGCGGATGCTCTTGAGTGTCCTGCTAGAAACCTCCGATTCTTCCTCCTCCACCAACTCCGTGACCCGACAGGCGAGCCGATCACGCAGCTCATGGCACTTTCTGCTGGCACCAAGCTTTTCGAATCCGTCAAGTACGGCGTCCAGGTCAGCAATGACTGCGACCCGCATCTCGAAACGCTGGAAGAACTTGCGGTACCGCTCGATGCTTCCCTTTCCCTCTACCTTGGCGATCGCGGCACCGTGCTTTTCGAAGTCCCACTGAGGGTTGAGAATGCGCGCGATATGGGGAATGAGAGTTCGGTCGCTAGGACCCTCCACGAGCAGAACGGAGTTGGCGAAGAAGGCCGCCTCGTTGTTCTCGTGCGTGATGATCTCGAACTGGTCCCGGGCGTTCATGTCGGACAGATCAATCACACAGGTCCGGCTGGCCGGCGGTTCCAGGGTGTGGTCCTTGACGACCTTCACGAAGGTACCTGTTGCCCCGGGGGCGCAGAACGCAGACGAGTGAGTGCTGACCAAGACGTCGTTGTAATGCGAGAAGATCGTCAGGGCTTCAAAAAGCTTGCGCTGTGCCTGCGGGTGGAGGAAGACCTCCGGCTCTTCGAACAAGAGGAGACAGGGCTGCTGGGCGCTGTCGGGCTGCGAAGGCCGTGCAGTTTTGAGGTCCACGTATGTACGCAGGATCGCGAACGCCACTGACCTGCGCAGACCGTCACCCTTGGTCTTGAACGGGCCGCTGATGCCATCGTTGATGGCGATCTGGGCCTCTTCCAGCAAGTTGCGCAGCCGGGGTGGGGGAATCTCTAGACGCACGCTTGCGCGAGGGAAAGACTCTTGGAGATTCCGCTGGATCAACGTCTCGATCTGGCGCACCTCCGGCAGCCGCCGGTCCGACTCGCTGCCGTCCTCTTCTGCCACCACATTGAGCTGGTTCCGCAGTTGGTCGAAAGAGGCTTCCAGCTCGGGGAGTTGATGCTCGATGTCTTCGAACAGAAGGGACAGGAGTCGACCGAAGGTCGCCGATGATGTCGTCTTGAGATCGTCGTTCAGCTCTTTCACGGCTGGGATATAGATTGGCTCCGGCAGCAGTGGAGCCACCGATTTATCCAGACCGGTCATCAGGGGATCATCGCCCGTGCTGTAAGCGTCTTCCGGAAGCGCGGCAACGAGTTCCGCCCACTCTCGCTTCACGGCGACGCGCGTGACCTTCCCGGACAGCTTGTCGAAGATCTCCGGGTAGACGCCTCGAACGTTTGCCTCCAGCTCCTCGGTAGAGATCCTGGGGCGAAGGACCTCCTCAAGAGCTGGTTTCCGCAAACGGGCATCGCTGGGCACCTTCTTGACCACCCACATGGAGCCCTTGCCTGGACCGGTATAAGTCCGGGCCAAGGTGAGGCGGCCGTCGCTCACTTCTGGCTCGATACGTGAGCGGTGGCTCTCCTCCAGGCGCTGAAGGTCAGCCTCGCGAATCTTGGTGAAGGTGAGCTGGATGCGAATAGGTCGCGCGGGATCGAGGAAGTCGGCCTCCGTGACGGCGGCTGAGCGCAAGAAGATGTTGAGGGCCTGGAATACAGACGACTTCCCCGCATTGTTCTCGCCGATCAGACAACCAAAGCGGGAGAGGCCGATGTCAACCCGGCTGAGCCCCCGAAAGTTGTCGATCTTGATGTGTGCGAGGCGCATGGTGCTCCATAAGGCTGTCGGGCTGAACCGACATCGTAGAGGCCCATGTGACCTCTACGTGGACGTTCGGACACCGTGAGGGCAAGGTCCTGCCGTGAGTTGACGCAGCACAAGATGCAAGTGCCGTCGAACAGGCGCAGGTGGAGAGGAGCGTTGACGCGTCGACAAGTTGGGACGGACCGTAACTGCCGACGCGGCAATGTTGATGGCCCGAGGTTCGCCAGCTGGTCCCGCATCGATCGTGGTGTTGGGCCTACGCAAATCAGTGTGAGCGGTCTCCGTTGTCCTGAGGCGAGGCGAGGTCGGGCGGATAGCCGTGGGCGCGGAGATAGGCATCCAGCGCGTAGGCCACGACGTCGCCGTGCTGCACGCCGTGGTCGGCGTGGTAACGGCGGATGCGGCGCTGGATTTGGAGGGCGTCAGGGACGGCGTAGTTGAGCTGACCGCGCTTGACGTTGCGGTTGCCGATGACTGCGAGCGTATCGGGGTGAGGAGCAAGCGGATCATCGGAGGGCTTGGACTGTGCTTCGAGTGCGTCGGCCAAATCACGCAACCGACGGGCGTGGTGAGAGAGGTCGGGCACGAGGTTGCTCCGGTCGGTCCGGATAGGCGGCTAGTTAGCCGCCTATGGGGCTATAGGAATAGTCGGCAGAGGGTGGCCGCGCACTCGGCGAGTTGGCGGCCACCCCAGCTGCCGCATGGTGTGTCAGAACCCGCGGGTGGTGAGCCACTCGTCCAGTGCGACCGAGACGATGTCACCGATCGGTAGGTGGTCGAGTTCGTTGTCCAGCGCGAATCGCTTGATCCGCTTCTTCAGCTTCAGTGCGGCGGGGACTGAGGAGTCGAGGCTCTCGCGCGTGATGATGCGTTGGTTGAGAACGGCGGCAGTCTCGGGAATGCCCTGAGGCCGGCCCGGTCCCTGAGCCCAAGGGGTTCCCTGGCTCGGTGTTGCCTCCGCCCGCGTGCGCTGCTCCTGGTGAGACACCGGAACATCGCTCCTCACCGGAAAGGCCGTCCCGCCCGGGACCGGAGAAACGGTTGGCCGTACGGCCACGTCGGTGGTGGGGGACACCCCTGCGGTCGGGGAGGTGGCTTGGGCCGGACCGGCCTGTGCAACCTGCTCGCCCAGTGGCGCTGCGTGAGCCGCCGGTGCAGTGTGCTCGGCAGCCCGGGCCGCGAACTGCTCGTGACCCTGCGTGGAATGCACGAAGGGAACTGACTGCACCGCGGCATCTGCCGCGGCCGGACGAGCCGGCTGGGCGGCCCAAGCCTGGCCGGGGCCGCTCGGTGCGACGTCGGCAGTTGGTGGTGCTTGGGGCTGCGGCCTCACGGAAACCATCTCGGTCGGGTTGCCCTGCGCCGCAGTCTCCACAGGGACCGGGGAAGGGGACGGGGCCTCGAACTCACCCGTAGCGGGACGGCCTTCGCCTTTCGCGGTGGCCTGTTCGGCGGCGTACTGCTCGGGGGTGAGCTCGGCGGTCGGGGGAGGGGGCGGCGGGGCCGCCTTCTGGGCCCCGCCCAGGGTGCGACCGCCCATGCGGCGGGCCGGAGGCTTCGGCCTCTCGTTCTTGTCGCTCATGCCTGGGTCAGCTCCTTCATCAGGTTGGCGTACTCGCTCAGTTCGGTCGGGATCTCGCCGAAGGCCTCCATGTAGTGCACCCAGGAGTGGATGGTGGTCTCGGCGAGCGGGAAGGGCTCGTCGCGGTCCGGGCCGATGCCTTCGCCCTTGGAGGGGTCCAGCAGCTGCTCCTTGGCCCGGCTGGGCAGGCTGGTGCGGTCGTCGGCCTTGACCATGACGACGTGGGCGGTGACGCCGTGGTCGTTGCGGGCGGCGGCGCGTTCGGCCTCGTCGAAGGTGGCGACGAGCTTGCGGCGCTCGATCTTGGTGGGGGCGACCGGCACGAGCAGCAGGTTCGCCTCGGTGACAGCCTCGTGGAAGATGCGGGCGCTGCCGCCGCCGGCGTCGACCACGATCGCGCCGAACTCGGCGCGCTTGGTGCGGATGTACTCGGCGATGTCGTCGAACGGGTACCGCTCGATGACCAGGTTGGCGGGGATCTCGTAGCCGGCGGCCTGGGCGACCTTGAACCAGTCGTAGGCGGACTGGCTGGTGGCGTCGGCGTCCAGCAGCAGGGTGGGCAGGTCGAGGACGACGGCGTAGTAGAGGGCGATGAACCAGGCTGAGGTGGTCTTGCCGGTGCCGCCCTTGAGCATGCCGACGACGATCACGAATGCGTCGAAGGCGCTCGCGGTGGCTGCGGCGAGTGTGTTGTGGCGGGTGTTCTCGTTCACGTGGGCTTGATCTCCTGAAAGGGGAAGGTGTCGTGCTGTGCGCGAGTCGGTGAGCGGGCCGGGGGTGCCCGTGCTGCCCTGTCGCAGCAGGATTGACGCACGGCTGCCTTCGTGGTCTGCCAGGCAGGGTGGGGAACACCCGGGACGTGGCGGCTCATGGCTTCTTCCTCGTCTCGTGTGCCGGTGCGTGGTGGTGCTGGGGTCGCATGCGGGTGCCTGCCTGCTGCAGGAGCCGGTAGATCGTGGCGATGGAGTAGTTGCACTCCTGGGCGAGGTCCGGGACGGTGGCGCCGGCCTCGTACCGAGCGCGCAGGGACTGTGCGAGCTTGTGGCGTTCGGTGGCCCGGGCTGCGGCGCGCAGGCGGACGGTCTGCTGGGTGGTGCGCACGGTGCCGCCGGCTTCGATGAGCAGGCGCCGGGCAGCACGCCTGGTCTCTCCGGCGGCTGCGGCGAGTTCGGTGAGGGTTGATCCGTGCTGTTCGTACAGGGTGCGCAGGTGGGCGGCGAGGCGCCTTCGGGCTTGTGGGTTCTGGCGCATCCGGCGTGTCTGCCAGGAGGTGCGCATGACGGTTCCGGCGTCGTGCAGCCTGTTGAGGACGGTGCCGTAGGACAGGCCGCTGGCGGTGACGAGTTCGGCGACCGTGGCACCGGCCTCGTACTGCTGGCGCAGGCCCTGGGGCGTCACCGCCTCGCTCGCGCCAGGCGTGTCCGGGGGATTTGGGTTCATGCGACGGACTCCCATTCGCTGAGGGCTTCGGCATGGGCGGCGGCCAGCTCGTCGTAACTGCGCTGGTCGGCTGGGGTGATGAGGATCAGGCGCCCGTCGGTGGCGACCCGCCAGTCGGCGGCCGGACGACCGGTGCCCGGGTCGAGGACCCGTCCATCCGGCGCGTGCCACGCGGGCGGGATCTCGTCCGGGCGGGGCATGGGGACCAGGACCTGACGGCCGTCGCGGACGATCACCACGGCCCTGCTGCGGTGCTCCGCGAGCCGGTCCAGGGCCTGCTGGTACGCCGCCCGCTCCGCCGTGTGCAGGGCCTTGCGTCGGGCCGCGATGCCCCTGGTGCCGTGATGTTCGGCGACCTTGTCCCAGCCCTGTGCCGGTGTGTGGCCGTTGAGGGCGTCCGGGAGGCGGATGCCGAAGCCCTCCAGAGCTTGTGGTGCGAGGGTCCAGGTCTCCCCGGTGTGCTGGACGAGGCCGTGGTCGGCGAGGCGTTGCAGGGTCCGGTAGGTGTTGGCGCGGGAGACCGAGGCCGTACCGACGAGCTCGCCCACTGTCTGGTGGGGGCGTTGGTGCAGAGCGCTGATGATCATGAGGGCGGTGCTGCCGAGGGCGTGGTGGGCGAAGGCGTCGTGGCCCATCAGGCGTGCGAGGACGGTGGAGTCGATGTCGGCCGTCGTGGCCGTCTCAGGGGTGGTCCACTCCTCAAGTGCCGGGTCGGGGGGGAACTGAGTGGACCGGAAATGAGACAGCGGAACCGGGCGACTTCGGCCGCAGGCGCTGGCGTGGTTGAGGTACCAGGTGGAGCCCTCCCGGCCGTGGCCGACGCGTAGGCGGCGCAGCCAGCCCTGCGGCTTGAGGACGGTCTCGTAGACGGCCCGCAGCGTAGTGCGGGAGATGCCCGCCTCTTCGGCCGTCTGCCGCTCGCTGGCGTGGTGCAGCAGGCCGCCCGCACTCTCGGCGAAGTTCAGGTGCGCTCGCAGCACGCGCAGCGCGGTCCGTCCCCGCTCCCCGCGCCAGGGCGTGGTCTCGATGCGGTCCCGCAGCGCGGCGAGAACCTCGTACGCGTGGTGCCGGGATTCGAGCGCCAGGGTGGTGCCGACGGTGGCCGAGGCGCTATTCCATACCCGGCGGAGGTAGTCCAGGGCGCGGGTCTGCCCGGAGCGCAGGACGATGCCGCGAGCGTGCCGTCCGCCTTCGTGGTCGGGGTGCAGCAGGAGCTGGGTGAGCTGGTCGATGCTGCCGCCGGCGCGGGCGACGTGGCAGGCGATGGCCGCGGTGATCCGGTGACCGTGCTCGGCCGCGCCCTGGCGGTCCCCGCGCGGGATCACGCTCCGGCCGTCGGAGGCGAGCCGGCTGTAGCTGCCGGTGGCGTAGCGGCCGGTGAGGTCGCCGAGCAGGATGAGATCGGTCGCGGCCGACGGCAGTCGGGCGTGGCTGATGCTGCCGCGGAATGCGGTGGAGTTTCGTTGGGAGAGGGCGTGCTGGGGGTGGTCTGTCACGGTGGGGTCGTCTCGCAAAGACGTGAACGCCACCTTGGCCCGCTAAAACCACGGGTGGCATCCGGAACCGACCTCCATCGGCACCGGCAAGGTCCCCAGGACGGCCGTCCTGGAGGCCCTGATAAGCCCGGCCCCGAGCGGAGGCAGGCGTCCCCATCGCAGCTCGACCGAGATCGAAACAGAGCCCCGCCAAAGGCGCCCACTCGTGATCCGCACCGGCCAACTCGGGTCCCCCAAAGGCAAGTTGAAGAGGCTGATGCCTCTGACTGCCTCTGCGCGACCCGGGTCGAACCGGGGTCGAATCAGAGCGATTTCCTCTGACTGCCTCCGTACGCCTCTGCAACCCGTCCTAGCAGGTCACAGCCTCAACGCCCCCACATAAGCGCAGGTCAGAAAGATGCACTAGCTGTACCACCGGTTCCTGGCAAAAGCGGTGATGTGCGGCATGGCAGTTCCCGTCCCTGTCGGCGGGTCGTCCTCGCCCCGCGTGTCGTGGTTGGAATCAGGGTCGTGAGGCCTGCATCGGCTCGGCAAGATGGCTTCTGCCAGGCGGAAGAACTTCTGTAAAGAGGCTGGTCAGAGCCTTGATCTGTCAACCTCTAGTCGCCAGAGTGGAGTGCCGAGTGGTGCGGCCATTCGGTTCGCGCTCGGGGAACCCGGAGGCGGCGACGGCGAGTGCGACTACTCACGGTGCGGCGTCAATTGCCCAATAATGTCACTTAGTTTCAATTGTGATACTCCTCTGTTGGTGGATGCTCGGTACAGCGGCAAGAATCAGCATCACTGCAGGTCAACTACTGTTCGTTTGGGAGTCTGGGGTCCTCGGGGCGAATCCGGGTCGAATCCGTACCCTTTCAGGCAGTTGAGCGTGTTGCCGCTGGTCAGGGTCGTGTGAGATCGCGTGCTGGTTCGCCTTGCGGATGGGGGTGGCGCGGCGAGCAGTCGGGCCGATGAGTCGCGGAGTGGCGGTGGTTGGTTGTCAGGGGCGGGGGCTGACCAGCGGATTCTTCGCTGCTGGTGGCGGTCGCCTTTCGTGATTATGTCCTGCGGAAATGTCTTCAGGCGGGACGGCTGATGCGTGACGGCCCGGGATGGATGGTTCCTGGCCGAAACCGACCTGCCGAGCGTTTCAGGGGCCGTCCAGGAGCCGCGCAGTGGTCGGGCCATGTGGCAGAGGCCCCGCCGCCTCGCGCGGCAGCCGGCGCTCTCGCACCATCCGGTACACCACCGGAACTGCCATTCCTCGGCGCCGACGTCAGCACACCCTCGGTCAGCTCGCCGTCACCAACGCCGAACTGGAAAATCCTGGTACCTCGACGAGTTCATGGGTCCGCGAGGCCCCTTGAGCGGCGCTCATGTAGTCCTGCTCCTGGCCGGGCAGTTGGGTGGCACATCTGTCGGCGGCCAGTAGAAATCCCGACGTACGGCCAGCTCGATTCCCCAACCCGCGATGAACAGCTGGCGGAGCTGAGCGAGTTCAAGGTTCTGGCGATCTCCAGGCTGGCCGCCCAGCACGATGAGATCGAGCGTCTGCGAACACAGGCCGCCAAGGGCTCGTCCCTGCGCGCCGTGCCGACGGCCCGCGAGGGCCCCTGAGTCCGGCGGTGCGGATCCGCGCGCTCATCCCGCCGGCTTAGGCAGAATGCCCCTTGGGTAGCAACAGGCGGGACATCGATCGACGGGCCCCCAACGAGTCCGAAAAGATGGGAGTTGAGCTTGCCGAAGGTCGTGAATGCCTCCCGAGCGACGGCAGGCGCCCAGATACCCTTCGAGGCGAGGCGATGAGCTCCCCGCTCAGGCCGGAACAGCTACGCGGCGCGATCACCGACGTGCTGGAGAGCGGCACTAGCTGGCACACGCTGCCCGGGGTATGCCGCCGCCTCGGCCTGGACGCTCCCGACGCCGCCGACTGGAACGGCGGCGGCAAGGCCAAATATGTTCGGGTCCTCCTGGAGGACCACGGGCTCGCCGAACTGGTAGATCTGGCCCGGAAGGTCGTCGAGCAGCTTGGCAGCGAACGGCTGGAGGAGGAGCTGGCCCAGCTGGGGCCCCGTGGCGCCTCTGGGGAGTTCCGCAACCTCATCTTCGCCGGGACTGGACCCAAGCCGGAGATGGTGCTCGACGACTCGGTGGGCAACTACCTGGAGATCACCGCGAATGCCGAGCACTGGCTCTTCTACGACCGGCCCCTCACCAGCCAGGGCCTGACCTGGCGGAACATGCTCGACTGGTGGCCGACCACCAGCGCCTTCGCCGACATGGCCGGTGAGGTGGACGTGAGTGATCCGGCCGCTTTGGGACGCACCCTGTACAAGCGCCTCTTCGCCTCCGTTCCTGTCACCTCGCCTCCCGCCCAGATGGTGTTCAAGACCTATTGCTCCCGCTACGGGCAGCCGAGCGGCCTGGACCAGCCGGCACTCATCCCGGAAGTGCACCTGCACTACGACCCCTACACGCGCCGCGAGCGTGGCGGGCACGGTCCGTTGAACCGCGAGCGCATGGACTTCCTGCTCCTGCTGCCCAACCGCGTCCGGATCGTCGTCGAGGTCGACGGCAAGCATCACTACGCCCGTCAGCAAGCCTCGCCCGCAGGGCAGGAGGTGTGGTCGGCGGCGTCGGACCTCTACTCCGTCATGGTCGCGGAGGATCGCGCCCTGCGACTCAAGGGCTATGAGGTCTACCGGTTCGGCGGCTACGAGCTTATGCAGTCCGGGGCCGAGGACGCAGTGAGGACGTTCTTCGACCGGCTCCTGGCCGACTCCGGAGCCTCGTCGCCTCCATCAACGCACTGACCCGCGGGAACAGGTCGGCTCGGACCCGCATCACTCGGCACGGACTGCAGCACCGGTCATCGGCACTGAGGCGGTCCGGACCGCGAGACGCTCCGGACTTCCAGTGGTCCGCGTCAGCTTCCCAGCGCGAGCAGAGCCGCGGTGGCGGAGACCAAGGCGAGCACCGTGAACAGGCCTGGATAGCCGCCGAGCGGTCCGGCCAGCGCGGCTCCCGCGAACGGTGCCAGAGCGGGCGCGATGGTGGCTGGCGCGGCCAACAGCCCGGACAGGCGCCCGTAGTGGGTCGTGCCCCATCGGTCGGTGACGGCGGTGGCCTGGAGCAGGGTGAGGTTGCCGCGCACCATGCCGGCCGCGATCGCGCTCCCCATGAGCAGGGGAAGGGGTCGGAGACCATCGCGAATGCGGCGGTGGTGGCACCGCCGAGCCCGATCAGGGCGGCGGTGCGGGTGGTGACGCCGGTGCGGCGGGGGAGGGCCGCGTACAGGGTGCGGCCGAGGGTCTGGCCTGCGCCGCCGAGGCCGAGGGCCCAGGCTGCGGCGGTGGGGCTGGCGGCTCGCGTAATCAGCAGGGGCACGAGGGCGATGACGACCGCGTACATGGCGAAGCCGTTCAAGGTCATGGCCGTGGCGAGCACCAGGAACGGTCGGCTGGGGGCCACCGAGCCGCTGTCAGCGGCCTGTTGAGACGGTGCTGCTGGGGCGGGTGACCAGGGTCCTCGGAGCGCGAGGGCATGAGGTGGGATGGCCACGAGAGCCAGGACCACCGCGAGGACGATGTACGTGCCGCGCCAGCTCAGGTGCTCGACGAGCGTCGCGGTCAGGGGTGCGAAGGCGGTGGAGGCCAGGCCGCCGGCGAGCGTGACGATGGTGAGCGCGTGGACGCGGTCCTCGTCCCACCAGCGGGTGAGTGCGGCGAAGGCGGGATGGTAGAAGGTGGTGGCCATGGCCACACCGGCCAGGAGCCAGGCTGCAGTGAAAGCGATCAGGTTGGGCGCGCAGGCGATGGCCAGCACGGCGACGACGGCTAGCATCGAGCCGGTGGTCATCACGGCGCGCGGTCCTCGACGGTCGAGCATGCGGCCAACGGGTATGCCGGTGACGGCGGAGACCAGGAGCGCGCCGGAGAAGGCGCCGGTCGTATCGGTGGACGACCATCCCGTGGAGGCGGCGATCTGCGGATTGAGGACAGGGAAGGCGTAGTAGACGATGCCCCAGCTGGTCATCTGAGTGGCGCACAGGGCGGGCAGCGCGACGCGGGGCCGTGACCGGACCGCCGTCCCGGTCGCGGCCCCGCCGGCACGGAGGTCGGTCATCCGGATCAGCAGCAACCGCCTGCCGCGACCGGTTCCTGCGCGCCAGCGCCGGTGTCGGCCTCGGCCGCGCCGGTATAGACCCGAAGGGCCAGGTTCGCCCACCTTTTTTCGATGGCGAACTCGATGAGCCGGTGGGTCGCGGCGGGGTTGCAGGTTCCCGCGAGGTGCTGCAGTTCCCCCCATGTCGCCTTGTTACGAGCCCAGTTCGATCAACTCATCGGTGGCCGCGCACCATACGGTCGAGTCGTGACGCGCTCGCCGGAGTTGTCCTCAGCCGGTGTGGACGCGGGGGCGCTTGGACCGGTCGGGTTCGGCCTCGCGCAGTACTTCGCGGGTGACGGGGGCTACCTCGCCCTGGCCGAAGAGGAAGAAGCGCAGGAAGTTGGCGAAGGGGGTGCCCTCGGTCCATTCGAAGTAGATGTGCGGGATGGCGCCGGTGGCGTCCCGGACGTGGAGGAGGAGTGCGGCGAGGGCGTTGGGGATGGAGGAGGACTCCAGGGTCAGGACGCGGTAGCGGTTGTGCAGGACCTCGCCGCGCACTGTGAGGTCGGCCTCGAACTCGGAGGGGTCGGTGACTGTGACCTCGACGAAGACGAAGTCCTCCTGTTCGGGCAGGTCGTTGTCGTTCCGGATCTGCTCGATCTTGTCGCGGTACTGGGCCTTGTCGCGTCGGCCGGGCTCGTTGGCGATGAAACGGATGCGGCGGTGGGACATGTCGCGGATGAATCGTTGCGCCATGTCGTCCAGTTCGACGTGCGTCACGCGGAGCTCGAAGGCGCGGGCCAGTCGGGACAGCAGCGAGACCAGCATGATGCCGACGATGAAGCAGGCGCCGATCTTGACGCCGTCGGGGCGTTCGACGATGTTTGCGCCGGTGACGTAGAGCAGGACCGCGGAGACGACGCCGAAGCCGATGGCCCAGTTGCGCTGCCTGGCACGGCGGGCGGCGATGGTCACTGCGATCGCCGCCGAGGACATCAGGACGAGCACGCCGGTGGCGTAGGCGCCGCCCTGGGCGTCGACGTCGGCGTCGAAGATCCAGGTCACCAGGAAGGCGACCAGGGTGAAGACCATGACCATCGGGCGCACCGCGCGGGCCCAGTGCGGGGCCATGCCGTAGCGAGGGAGGTAGCGCGGCATGAGGTTGAGCAGGCCGGCCATCGCCGAGGCGCCCGCGAACCACAGGATGGCGATCGTCGAGACGTCGTAGACCGTGCCGAAGGCGTTGCCCAGGTACTCGTGGGACAGGTAGGCCAGTGCGCGGCCGTTGGCCTGGCCGCCGGACTTGAACTCTTTCGCCGGAATCAGCACCGTGGTGATGAAGCTGGTCGTGATCAGGTAGACGCTCATGATCAGCGCGGCTGTCGTCAGCAGCTTCTTCGTGTCCCGGATGCGGCCCTTCGGCCGCACCTCCGTGTCGTCCGGGTCGCCCTGGACGTGCGGCATGACCGCGACGCCGGTCTCGAAGCCCGACACACCGAGGGCCAGCTTGGGGAAGACCAGCAGGGACACGCCGATCATGGCGAAGACGTTCCCGTGGTCGGCGGTCAGGGCGCTGGTCCAGTCGGTGACCACGTGGCCCTCGGTGAGCACGTGCCACAGGCCGACGGCCACGACGACCGCGTTGAGGCCCAGGTACGCCACCACCAGGGCGACGGCGACGCCGATCGCTTCCATGAAGCCCTTGAGGAACACCGCCCCGAGGAGCGCGACGAGCAGCAGCGTGATCAGCATCTGCTTGTCGTGGAGCGCGCTGTTGAGGTGCGGGTTCTCGACCAGGTGGGTGGAGGCGTCAGCCGCGGACAGGGTGATGGTGATCAGGAAGTCGGTGGCGGCGAAGCCGAGCAGGGTCAGGACGAACAGCTTGCCCTTCCAGAACGACAGCAGCCGTTCCAGCATGGCAATGGAGCCTTCGCCGTGCGGGCTCTCCTCGGCCACCCGGCGGTAGACCGGGAGGATGCCCGCGAGTGTGACGATGACGAGGACGAGGGTGGCGACTGGGGAGAGCAGACCGGCCGCGAGGGCCGCGATGCCCGGCTGGTAGCCGAGGGTGGAGAAGTAGTCGACGCCGGTCAGGCACATGACCCGGTACCAGCGCTGGCCCTTGTGCGGGGGTTCTGGCTCGGCGTGCGGGCCGGTGTGGCCGCCGTGCTTGCCCATGTCGGACAGGCCCTCCAGCATCCACGTCCGCAGTCGGCTCGGCGGCGGGTGTTCGGTGATGGCCATCGACGTGCTCTCCCGGTGTGCGGCTCAGCGTGGGGCTCGGGCCATCACACGGACGGCCGCACCAGCGTAAGCAGAGAGTGACACGTGGGCCCACGGAAGATTCCGGCGGGCGCGTCAAGGATCCGTTAAGGCCAACGGGGAGCGCCCGCGCGGCTCTCGCCCGAGCATGTCGCGCGGCGTCAAACCTGCGTCAAGGAACCTGAGCCGACGTCAGGGACGCGTCAACGCAGCCCGCGTGTGGCTCGATTCCGGCGCAGACTGATCGGCACGGGGGACGGGCGACCGTCCGTGGCGTGACGTTGGAGGGCTCGTGTCGATCACGGCCGGGACCACGCGCAGTCCTGAGGCGGGGGCCGAGACTGCGCCACAGACTCAGCACAGAACGGCCGCCCCAGCTCCGGCACTTCCGGGGCCGCCACCGAGAGGGGGGCCGAGCCCGGACGGGTCGCGCCGCCTCCGTCGTGAGGTTGGGGCCGCCTGGGCCGCTCTGCGCCGCCGCTACTGGGCCACCGTGCCCGCGCGGCTGCGTCTTCTGCGCGCGACCACGGCCCTGATCGGTGTGGTCCTTGCGGTACTGCTCCTGCTCTCCGGGCTGTCTGCTTCCGCCACCTGGGACGCGGTCGCCGGGCGGGACGCTCCGCGCACGACCAGCGCCACCGACCTCGACCTCGCCCTGAACGACATGGACGCGCAGGCCGCGAACATCCTGCTGTCCAGCGGCGACGCGGGCAAGGGGCGGATGACGGTGCCGTACACCAAGGCGGTCGGCTTCTACGCCGACGCCCGGCGCTCCATCGGCCACCAGGTGCGCACGCTGGCTGTGGCAGCCGAGGGTGACCGCACGGCCGAGAAGACCGTTGAGTCCCTCACCGACGGCTTCGCCGAGTACCAGGAGCTGATCGGCCGCGCCCTGGAAAACGACGGGCGCGCGGGCGGGAAACCGGCCGCGCTCGCCGACTACCGCAGGGCCACTGACCTGCTTCAGCGCCAACTCCTCCCGGAGGCACGCACGTTGGTGGACTCCAACAACCGCGCCTTCGAGCGGCGGTACGACGCCGCCCGCTCCGCCCTGTCCGCACAGCTCACCGCCGTCCTCGCGCTGGGCGTGCTGCTGCTGGCCGTGCTCGGCGTCCTGCAGTGGTATCTGGCCCGCCGCTTCCGCCGGATCCTCAACCCGGGGGTGCTCGCCGCCACCGTGTGCACCCTGCTCGCCGTCGTCCTCGGCGGGCAGCTGCTGTCCGGCAGCGAGGAACACCTGCGCGCCGCCCGGCGTGACGCCTTCGACTCCGTCGTGGCCCTCTCGCGCGCACGCGCCATCGCCTACGACGCCAACGCCGACGAAAGCCGCTATCTCCTGGATCCCGAGCGCCGCGACCAGTACGCGCAGGCGTTCCTCACGAAATCCCAGGAGCTGTACGGCATCAAGGGCGCCACCCTGTCGACGTACGACTCCGGACTCGCGACCACCTGGCAGGCGTACGGGCACAACCACGGCGACCTGCGGTTCACTGGCGAGTTCCGGCGCGAACTGGACAACATCACCTACACCGGTGAGCGCTCTACTGCCGAGACGACCGTGGACACCTATGCCGTGTACCAGCGTGACGACCGCCGCATCCGGGCGCTCGTCGAGCAGGGGAAGGAGCAGCGGGCGGTCGAGTTCTGCATCAGCTGGAATCCCGGCATGTCCAACGCGCACTTCGGGGCGTACATGGACGCCCTGGGCAAGCTGATCACCATCAACCAGGACCACTTCGCGATGTCGATCCAGGCCGGCCACTCGGCGTTGACCGGCCTGCTGCCCTGGTGCTGCGGCCTGCTGCTGGCGGCGTGCGCACTGACTGCGCTGGGGCTGCGGCCGCGGCTTGCCGAGTTCCGGTGATCCGCAGGGGACGCTTGCCCGTCAAGGCGGCGTCAAGGTCCTTGCCCTGGGCGCCAGGGATGCGTCAAAACGGTGCCGGGAAGCCGGAAGGAGCGCTTCGGTGTGGGATACAGACCCGGGCGGCACGGGACAGGATCCGCCCGGGAGCCCGAGGAGCTGAGTGCCAGTGAGTGTGGGACATGTCGTGGGTCTGATCGTCGCGGCCTGCCTGGTCGGGTACCTCGTGCTGGCGCTGAAGTTCCCGGAGAGGTTCTGAGACGGGCCCGATGAACGATGTACGGCCGGGACGGCTGAAGGTCTACCTCGGGGCGGCTCCCGGGGTGGGCAAAACCTACCGGATGCTGGATGAGGCGCGGCGCAGAGCGGCGCGGGGCGCCGACGTGGTGGTCGGGTTCGTGGAGTGCCACGGCCGCCCGCACACGGAGGAGATGCTGGACGGCCTGGAGGCCGTCGAGCGGCTCCACTGCGCCTACCGGGGCGGGGAGTTCGCTGAGATGGACCTCACCGCGATTCTCGACCGGCGTCCGCAGGTGGCGGTGGTGGACGAGTTCGCGCACACCAACGTCCCGGGGGAGGGCCGCAACGCCAAGCGGTGGCAGGACGTCGAGAAGCTGCTCGCGGAGGGCATCGACGTCGTCACCACTGTCAACATCCAGCACCTGGAGTCGGTCAAGGATGTCGTCGAGAAGATCACTGGGGTGCCGCAGCACGAGACGGTGCCCGACGAGGTTGTACGCCGGGCGCAGCAGGTCGAGCTGGTGGACATGCCGCCCGAGGGACTGCGCCGCCGTATGGCGCACGGCAACATCTACCCGCCCCAGAAGGTCGATGCGGCCCTCGCGCACTACTTCCAACCCGGCAATTTGACGGCGCTGCGGCAGCTGGCGCTGCTGTGGGTGGCCGACCGGGTCGACGAGGCGCTCACCAGTTACCGGACCGAGCATGCAATCGGCGGGGTGTGGGAGACGCGGGAGCGGGTGGCGGTCGCGCTGACCGGCGGTCCGGAGGGTGACACGCTGATCCGGCGGGCCGCCCGCATCGCCGACCGGTCCGCCGGCAGGGATCTGCTTGCCGTACATGTGACCCGCAGCGACGAGCTGGCCGCCGGTGCCTCGCATGCCTCGCTGGCCAGGCAGCGGCGGCTGGTGGAGGACCTCGGTGGCAGCTACCACTCGGTGGTGGGCGACGACGTGCCCACCGCACTGGTGGACTTCGCCCACGCCGAGCACGCCACCCAGCTGGTGCTGGGCACCAGCCGCCGTGGCCGGCTGGAGCAGTTCCTGACCGGCCGGGGCATCGGCGAGACGACCGTCGCGCTCTCCGGGGACATCGACGTCCATATGGTCACTCACGAGCGGGCCGGCCGGGGCAGGCTGCTGCCGTCGCGGCGCCGCACGCTCTCGCCCGCCCGTCTGATCGCCGGCCCGGTCGCCGGCCTCGCGCTGCCGGTACTGCTCACGCTGGTGCTGGAGCAGGTGCGCGGCACCCTCAACCTCACCAGCGAGGCGCTGCTGTTCCTGCTCACGGTCGTGGGCGTGGCCTGCATCGGTGGAGTCGTCTCCGCCGTGGTCGCCTCGGTGACGGCGTCCCTGCTGCTCAACTACTGGTTCGTCCCGCCCACCGGCCGGTTCACTTTCGCCGACACCAACAACTTTCTGGCCCTGGTCGTCTTCGCGATCGTCGCCGCCACCGTGGCGGCCGTCGTCGACCGCTCCCTCAGACTGTCGAGGCGCTCGGCGCGAGCCACCGCCGAGGCGGAGACGATGTCGTCGCTGGCGGGCACGATCGTGCGCGGCGGCGCGACGATCCCGGCGCTGCTGGAGCGCACGCGCGAGACCTTCGGCATGGAGTCGGCGGACCTGGTCGAACAGCCATCCGACCCGGGTACCTTCGACGGCGTGAGCGTGCCGGTCGGCTCCCGTTCCTACCTCGTCCTGCGCGGCCGTACGCTGCCGTCCTCCGAGCGGCGGGTGCTGGCTGCCTTTGCCGCGCACGTCGGATCGGCGGTGGAGCGGGCCCGGCTCGCCGAGGCGGCAGCCGAGATAGAGCCGGTCAAGGCGGCCGACCGGTTGCGTACGGCGCTGTTGCGGGCCGTCGGTCACGACCTGCGTACCCCGCTCGCGGCGGGCTGGGCAGCTGTCACCTCGCTGCGCAGCCGTGACGTCGACTTCTCGGCCGAGGATCGCGAGGAGCTCCTGGCCACCGCCGACGAGTCCATGGCCAAGCTGAACCGGCTGGTGGAGAACCTGCTCGACCTCAGCCGCCTGCAAGCCGGTGCGCTGACCCTGAACCTGCGGGCCACCACCCTGGAGGAGGTTCTGCCGGCCGCTCTCGGGGACACTCCGGGCGTCGAGGTGGCAGAGCTGGAGGGGATCCCCGAAGTCCTGGTCGACCCGCCGTTGCTGGAGCGGGCCATCGCCAACCTGGTCGCCAACGCAGCCCGCCACACCCCGCCGGGAACGAAGGTGCTGGTCACCGCCAGCGCCCTGGCCGGCCGGGTCGAGGTCCGGGTCGTCGACCGGGGGCCCGGCCTGCCGGCCCAGGACCGAGAACGCGCCTTCGAGCCCTTCCAGCGGCTCGGCGACACCGACAACACCACCGGCCTTGGCCTGGGCCTCGCCCTGGCGCGTGGCCTGGCCGAGGCCATGGACGGGACTCTCACGCCGGAGGACACTCCCGGCGGGGGACTGACCATGGTCCTCGCCCTGCCGGTCGCCGCCGACGAGCGGATGGGCGAGGCCCGTGGTACGCAGTTCACACGAGGCGCCGTATGAGCGCGGGAGGCGAAACGAGATGACTGGGTTTGTGCTGCGGGACCGGATGGCGGCGGCCGCCGCGCTGCTGGGGCCGTTCCTGGTGGCCCTCGCGCTCGTGCCGTTCCGGACCGATCTGTCCAACACCAACGCGGCCCTGATCCTGGTCGTGGTGGTCGTCGCGGTCGCGGCCGTCGGCAACCGGATCGCGGGCGCGGTCGCGGCCTTGTCGGCGGCGGTCTGGTTCGACTTCTTCCTCACCGTTCCCTACGAGCGGTTCACCATGACCGACACCGATGACATCGAAACCGCCGTACTGCTGCTGGTCGTCGGTCTCATTGTTTCCCAGCTGGCCGCTCACGCGCGGCGTCTTGAGGTGGTGACGGTGACCGACGCCGACCACCTGCGCCGCATCCATGAGACGGCCGACCTGGCCCGGACCACCAGCTCCGCCGATGCCGTGGTCGAGCATGTGCGGCGCCAGCTGATCGAACTACTAGACCTGAGCGGCTGCCGCTTCGAGTACGGCACCCTGATGGGGCAGCCGCCGCGGCTGGAGCAGGACGGCTCCGTGGCGGTCGGGCGCCGGCACTGGGACGTCGACGCAACCGGCTGGCCCGAGGGCGAGATCGAAGTGCGCGCCTACGGCAACGGCCACTACTTCGGGCGGTTCATGCTGACCCCCGGACCGGGAGCCGTCCCCTCGCTCAAGGCCCGGCTGGTCGCGGTGACGCTCGCCGACCAAGCTGGCGCCGCCCTGGACACCGCCGGATTCACGAACAGGCGCACACGGGCCTGACCCGACGTGATCTTGATGTAGGCGTGCACGGCTCCATTCTCTACGGGGCAGCGGGCTCGTCGGTGCCGGGTGCCATCCCGGAGACCTGGAACACCGCCCGGGCGGTCTCACGGTCAATGCGTTCCGCCAGCGCACGCAGGGCCGCCAGGTGAGCGGCGGAGTGCTCTTCGCGGGCGGAGACGCGGGCATCCGTGTCCAGGCGGTGCCACAGGGCGGGATTGGCCGCCAAGACCTGGGAGTCGAACTCGACCCGTCCGCCGAGGGCGTCCCGCAGCACCAGACGCTGACCCTCATGACCGGTGGTGTGGGCGGCGACGAGGCGGTCGGTGCACACCCAGCGGGTGCCCCCGAGGGTGCGCACGGTGAGCCGGCCCTCGCACACGCTGACGCGGGGAGGCATCAGGACGAGGAGCAGCAGCAGGGCGAGCCCGCTCCACAGCGCCGCGCGGGCCGGTGTGAGCGTACCGGCCGCCTCGTCGATCAGGACGAGCAGTGAGAGGAAGGAACCGACGCAGAGGAGCGTGCCTCGCAGGTCCGCGGCCCACCGGCGGTCGACGATCTCGTGCTCGTGCGGCGCTCGACGCCCGTCGGCTCCGGGGCTCTCCCTGCGCCTGTACGTGCGGCGTCGCATGGACGTGACAATAGGCGGGCGAAGGGGACAGGCCCCTTTTCTTGACGCACCGCTAACGGGTTGCCAACGGATCCCTGACGCCCCGGCGGAAGCAGGGCTGCCGGATGGGAAAAGCGGCTGCTTTCGCACGGTCCATGATCATCCGAACGGCAGGCGCGGCGCGGCGTAAGAGTTCCGTCAAGGCTGCCAGAGTCGCCGTATGAGGGCCGTTAAGGACGCTGGAAACCGGCCGAATGACGGGTTCCCTGTACTGGTCCGATTCCGTATTCGAACCTCATTCAGGAGCTTGCGATGGCCGACGTGGCCTTCGTCATCGCCACCATTGCGGCGTTCGCGCTGGTGGCTCTCGTCGCCAAGGGGGTGACGAAGCTGTGACCGCCGAGAACATCGTCGGCCTGGTCGTGGCCGTCGCCCTGCTGGGTTACCTCGTCCTCGCCCTCGTCTTCCCGGAGAGGTTCTGAGCCGCCGTCATGAGTTCCGTTCTCGCTGACGTGCTCGTGGTCACCGCGCTGATCGGCGCGCTCGCCCTCGTGCACCGTCGCCTCGGCGACTACATGGCCGCCGTCTTCCAGTCCAAGAAGCACCTGCGCGTCGAGCGCTGGATCTACCGCTCGGTGGGCGCCAACCCGGACGCGGAGATGCGCTGGCCCGCCTACCTGCGCGGCATGCTCGTCTTCTCCGCGGTCAGCGTGCTCTTCCTGTACGTGCTGCAGCGGGTGCAGGACAAGCTGCCGCTGTCCCTCGGCTTCAAGCCGATCACCCCGGATCAGGCGTTCAACACGGCCGCCTCCTTCGTGTCCAACACGAACTGGCAGTCCTACTCGGGCGAGGTGGCGATGAGCCACGTCACCCAGACCGTGGGCCTGGCGGTGCAGAACTTCGTGTCCGCGGCGGTCGGCATCGCCGTCGCGGTGGCCCTGGTGCGCGGATTCGCCCGCTCGCGCACCGGCGACCTGGGCAACTTCTGGGCCGACCTGGTGCGCTGCATCATCCGGATCCTGATCCCGCTCTCCGTGGTCGCGGCCGTGGTCCTGATCGCCGCGGGCGCCATCCAGAACTTCGGCGACATCCACCACGTCACCACGCTGACCGGCCAGAGGCAGGCCATCAGCCCCGGCGCGGTCGCCTCCCAGGAAGCCATCAAGGACCTGGGCACCAATGGCGGCGGGTTCTTCAACGCCAACTCTGCCCACCCGTTCGAGAACCCCAACGGGTTCACGAACTGGCTGGAGATCTTCCTGCTGCTGGTGATCCCGTTCTCGCTGCCGCGCACCTTCGGCAAGATGGTCGGCTCGGTCAAGCAGGGCTACGCGATCGTCGCCGCGATGGGCATCATCTGGTTCTTCGCCGTGGTCGCCGTGACCTGGCTGGAGTACGCCCATCCCGGGACCGCCTCACAGCTGGCGGGCGGAGCGATGGAGGGCAAGGAGACGCGGTTCGGTGAGGGCAACTCCTCGCTGTTCGCGGTCTCCACGACGATGACCTCGACCGGTTCGGTCGACTCCTTCCACGACTCCTTCAGCGGTCTGTCCGGCGGTGTGCTGCTGCTGGGCATGATGCTGGGCGAGATCGCGCCCGGCGGTACCGGCTCCGGCCTGTACGGCATGCTGATCATGGCGATCATCGCGGTGTTCATCGCCGGTCTGATGGTCGGCCGGACCCCCGAGTACCTGGGCAAGAAGATCGGCTCCCGCGAGATCAAGCTGGCCGCCTGCTACATCCTGATCACCCCGGCTCTCGTGCTGATCGGTGCCGGGCTGGCGATGGCGCTGGGCAAGGGCCAGTCGTCCATGACGAACGTGGGGGCGCACGGCTTCTCCGAGGTGCTGTACGCCTACACGTCCGCGTCCAACAACAACGGCTCCGCGTTCGCGGGCTTCGCGGCGAACACCGAGTACCACAACACGATGCTCGGCTTCTGCATGCTGCTGGGCCGCTTCCTGCCGATGGTGTTCGTCCTGGCGCTGGCCGGCTCGCTCGCCGAGCAGAAGCCCATCCCGGCCACGGCCGGCACGCTGCGCACCGAGAAGCCGTTGTTCACCGGCCTGTTGGTGGGCGCGATCCTGATCATCACCGGCCTGACATTCTTCCCCGCGCTGGCGCTGGGCCCGCTGGCCGAGGGGTTGGCGTGATGACGACCAACACTCAGAAAACCGACGTACAGAAGCAGGGCTCCATGTCCAATCCCACCCTTGCGCCCCACCAGGACGCACCCACCGGGCACAAGGCCGACGGGCGGGTCGGCGGCGGGCTGTTCGACCCCAAGCAGCTTCTGAAGTCGCTGCCGGACGCCTGCCGCAAGCTCGACCCGCGGGTAATGATCAAGTCGCCCGTGATGTTCGTGGTCCTCGTCGGCTCCGTCCTGACCACCGTCTTCTCCTTCAAGGACCCGGGCGACTGGTTCGGCTGGGCGATCAGCGCCTGGCTGTGGCTGACCGTGATCTTCGCCAACCTGGCGGAGGCGGTCGCCGAGGGCCGCGGCAAGGCGCAAGCCGACACCCTGCGCAAGGCCAAGACCGACACCGTGGCGCGCCGCCTGGCCAAGGACGGCAAGACCGAGGAGCAGGTCCCTGGTACCGAGCTGACCATCGGCGACCTGGTCGTCTGCGAGGCCGGCGACATCATCCCCGGCGACGGTGACGTCGTCGAGGGTGTCGCGTCCGTGGACGAGTCGGCGATCACGGGTGAGTCGGCGCCCGTCATCCGCGAGTCCGGCGGAGACCGCAGCGCCGTCACCGGCGGCACGAAGGTGCTGTCCGACCGGATCGTCATCAAGATCACGACGAAGCCCGGCGAGACCTTCATCGACCGGATGATCAACCTGGTCGAGGGCGCGGCCCGGCAGAAGACGCCCAACGAGATCGCGCTGAACATCCTGCTCGCCTCGCTGACGATCGTCTTCCTGCTCGCGGTGGCGACCCTGCCGCCGTTCGCGGACTATGCCGGTTCCAAGCTCAGCATGGTCGTGCTGGTGGCGCTGCTGGTCTGCCTGATCCCGACCACGATCGGCGCCTTGCTCTCGGCGATCGGCATCGCGGGCATGGACCGGCTGGTGCAGCGCAACGTGCTGGCCATGTCCGGAAGGGCGGTCGAGGCCGCCGGTGACGTGTCCACCCTGCTGCTCGACAAGACCGGCACCATCACTCTCGGCAACCGTCAGGCCGCCGAGTTCGTGCCGGTGCGCGGCACGACGGAGGCCGAGGTCGCTGACGCCGCGCAGCTGTCGTCGCTGGCCGACGAGACGCCCGAGGGCCGCTCCATCGTCGTACTGGCGAAGGAGAAGTACGGACTGCGCGAGCGCCATCAAGGCGAGCTGGCGCACGCGGAATGGATCGCCTTCACCGCCCAGACCCGCATGTCGGGCGTGGACGTGGACGGGCGGAAGGTCCGCAAGGGCGCCACCGCTTCTGTCATCGCCTGGGTGCGGGAGGAGGGCGGCACGGTCTCCGATGACGCCGACCAGATCGCCAACCGCATCTCCGAGGCGGGCGGTACACCCCTGCTGGTCGCCGTGAACGACGACCGGGGCGCCCGGATCCTGGGTGTCATCCACCTCAAGGACGTCGTCAAGGACGGCATGAAGGAGCGGTTCGACGAACTGCGCCGCATGGGCATCAAGACCGTCATGATCACCGGCGACAACCCGCTGACCGCCAAGGCGATCGCCGAGGAGGCGGGCGTCGACGACTTCCTCGCCGAGGCCACCCCCGAGGACAAGATGGCCCTCATCAAACGGGAACAGGCGGGCGGCAAACTGGTCGCGATGACCGGCGACGGCACCAACGACGCCCCGGCCCTCGCCCAGGCCGACGTCGGCGTGGCCATGAACACCGGCACGTCGGCCGCCAAAGAGGCCGGCAACATGGTCGACCTCGACTCCAACCCGACCAAGCTCATCGAGATCGTCGAGATTGGCAAGCAACTCCTCATCACCCGGGGCGCGCTCACGACGTTCTCCATCGCCAACGACGTGGCGAAGTACTTCGCGATCATCCCGGCGCTGTTCGCAGCCGTCTACCCGGGCCTGGACAAGCTCAACATTATGGGCCTGTCCTCGCCGGACTCCGCGATCCTGTCCGCAGTCATCTTCAACGCGCTGATCATCATCGCGCTGGTGCCGCTCTCTCTGAAGGGCGTGCAATACAAGCCGGTCAGCGCCGACAAGATGCTGCGGCGCAACCTCACGATCTACGGACTGGGCGGCCTGATCGCCCCGTTCATCGGCATCAAGATCATCGACCTGCTCATCTCTCTGATCCCCGGGATCGGGTGAAGGACATGAACACCTCTCTCGCGAACTCCACCCGCATGGCGTGGGCCGCGCTGCGCATGCTGCTCGTCCTCACCGTCGTGACCGGCATCATCTACCCGCTCGTCGTCACCGGGATCGGCCAGGCCCTGTTCCACGACAAGGCCAACGGCTCGATCGTGAAGGTCGACGGCAAGGAGGTCGGCTCGAAGCTGATCGGTCAGAGCTGGAACATCGAGGGCACAGACAAGCCCGACCCGAAGTGGTTCCAGCCACGGCCGTCCAACAGCAACTACGACCCGCTGACCACCGGCTCCAGCCAGCTCAGCGCCAGCAATCCCAAGCTGGTCGCGGCCGTCAAGGCGGCCAAGAACCAGGTTGCAGCCTTCAACGGCGTCCCTGAGTCGAAGGTGCCCGCCGACGCGGTCACCGGCTCGGCCTCCGCGATTGACCCGGACATCTCCCCGGCCTACGCGGACATCCAGGTCAAGCGGGTGGCGGAGGCGAACGGATTGTCCCTCGCCCAGGTCCAGAAGCTGGTGAAGGACCACACCACGGGCCGTGCGCTCGGCTTCATGGGCGAGCCGCGCGTCAACGTCCTGGAGCTCAACATCGCCCTCAAGGCACTGGCCCAGAAGTAATGGCCTTATGGCCACGGACGGCTGGGAGCCTGCGAACCGGGAATCTCCGGCTCGCGGGCTCCCGCCGCCGTCCTCGCAACGCTGATCCCACCGACATGAGGAAGGCCGCACACCGATGACCCGGGTGCTGGTGGTGGAGGACGACCCGCAACTCGTACGGGCCCTCGTGATCAACATGCAGGCGCGCCAGTACGGCGTGGACGCGGCGCCCGACGGCGCCACGGCCCTGCGCCTGGCCGCCGCCCGCCAGCCGGATGTCGTGATACTGGATCTGGGGCTGCCCGACATGGACGGCGTGGACGTGATCAGGGCGCTGCGGGGCTGGACCCGGGTGCCGATCCTCGTCCTGTCGGCGCGCCGCGCCTCGGACGAGAAGGTCGCCGCCCTCGACGCAGGGGCGGACGATTACATCACCAAGCCGTTCAGCATGGACGAGCTGTTGGCGCGGCTGCGGGCCGCCGTCCGGCGCACCGAGGACGCGCCGATCGTCCCCGAGACGACGCTCGTGGAGACGGATGCCTTCACCATCGACCTGCTTGCCAAGAAGGTCATGCGCGGCGGGCACATGGTGCGTCTGACGCCTACGGAATGGCATCTGCTGGAGATCCTGGTCACCAACCCCGGCCGGCTCATCACGCAGAAACAGCTCCTCCAGGAGGTGTGGGGAGTGTCGCAGAGCGGCAAGACCAACTACCTGCGGGTCTACATGGCCCAGCTGCGCAGGAAACTGGAAGCGGACCCCGCCCATCCCCGCTATCTGATCACCGAACCGGGCATGGGCTACCGCTTCGAGGCGTGACGCCCGGGACAACGGCACAGACGAAGAGACGAGACAGATGGCACGCGGCAAGCTTCGGATCTACCTCGGCGCGGCACCGGGCGTCGGCAAGACGTACGCCATGCTCTCGGAGGCACACCGGCGCGTGGAGCGGGGCACCGACTGCGTGGTGGCCTTCGTCGAGCACCACGGCCGGCAGCGCACCGAGGTGATGCTGCACGGGCTCGAAGAGATCGCGCGCAAGGAACTGAACTACCGGGATGCGACCTTCAGCGAGATGGACGTCGACGCGGTGCTGGCCCGACGCCCGCAGGTGGCACTCGTCGACGAGCTGCCGCACACGAACATCCCCGGCTCCCGCAACACCAAGCGCTGGCAGGACGTCGAAGAACTGCTGGCGGCCGGGATCGACGTCATCACGACCGTCAACATCCAGCACCTCGAATCGCTCGGCGACGTCGTCGAGTCCATCACCGGCATCCGGCAGCAGGAAACCGTGCCGGACGAAGTCGTACGACGTGCCGACCAGATCGAACTGGTCGACATGTCCCCCGAGGCGCTGCGCCGCCGCATGGCACACGGCAACATCTACAAACCGGACAAGGTCGACGCGGCCCTGTCCAACTACTTCCGGCCCGGCAACCTCACCGCCCTGCGCGAGCTGGCTCTGCTGTGGGTGGCGGACCGGGTCGACGAATACCTGAACCAGTACCGCAGCGAACACCGGGTCTCGACGATCTGGGGCTCGCGCGAGCGGATCGTCGTCGGCCTGACGGGCGGGCCAGAGGGGCGGACGCTGATCAGGAGGGCCGCGCGCCTCGCGGAGAAGGGCGCCGGCGGTGAGGTGCTGGCGGTCTACGTCTCCAGCAGCGACGGGCTGACCTCCGCCTCGCCGAAGGAACTGGCCGTCCAGCGCACCCTGGCGGAGGACTTGGGGGGAACCTTCCACCAGGTCGTCGGCGACGACGTGCCCGCCGCGCTGCTGGACTTCGCGCGCGGGGTCAACGCCACCCAGATCGTGCTCGGTGTCTCCCGCCGCCGAAGCTGGCAGTACATCTTCGGCCCGGGCGTCGGTGCCACGGTGGCCCGGGACTCGGGGCCCGACCTCGACGTCCACCTGATCACCCACGACGAGGCCGGCAAGGGACGCGGACTGCCCGTCGCGCGCGGGGCACGGCTCGGGCGCTCGCGCGTCATCTGGGGCTGGCTCGCGGGCATCGGCGGACCAGCGCTGCTGACACTGCTGCTGACCCATGTCGACGCCAACCTCGGCCTCACCAACGACATGCTGCTGTTCCTGACCCTGACGGTCGCGGCGGCCCTGCTGGGCGGGCTGCTGCCGGCGCTGGCCTCGGCAGCGTTCGGGTCGATGCTGCTCAACTGGTACTTCACCCCGCCGGTGCACCGCATCACCATCGCCGACCCGAAGAACATCCTCGCGCTGGTGATCTTCGTGGCGGTGGCCGTGTCGGTGGCGTCCGTCGTCGACCTCGCGGCCAGACGCACCCACCAGGCGGCCCGGCTGCGCGCCGAGTCGGAGATCCTCTCCTACCTCGCCGGCAACGTGCTGCGCGGCGAGACCAGCCTGGAAGCCCTGCTGGAACGGGTCCGTGAGACGTTCGCCATGGAGTCAGCCGCCTTGCTGGAGCGCGCGTCCGACGCCACACCGTGGACCTGCGCGGGCCGCGCCGGGCTGGGGGCGCGGATCGAACGCCCCGAGGACGCCGACGTCGACGTCCCGGTCGGCGACCACATGGCCCTGGCCCTCTCCGGCCGGGTGCTGCCGGCCGAGGACCGCCGGGTGCTCGCGGCCTTCGCCGCCCAGGCGGCTGTCGTCCTCGACCGGCAGCGCCTGCAGGAGGAGGCCGACCGGGCCAAGGTGCTGGCCGAGGGCAACCGGATGCGCACCGCGCTGCTCGCCGCGGTCAGCCACGACCTGCGCACCCCGCTCGCCGGCATCAAAGCGTCGGTGACCTCGCTGCGCTCCGACGACGTGGCCTGGTCGCAGGAGGACCAGGCCGAACTCCTCGCCGGTATCGAGGAGGGCTGCGACCGCCTCGACCACCTCGTCGGCAACCTGCTGGACATGTCCCGCCTGCAGACCGGAACCGTCGCACCGCTGATCCGCGAGATCGACGTGGACGAGGTCGTCCCCATGGCCCTGGCCGGTGTGCCGGAGGACAGCGTGGAGCTGGACATCCCCGAGACGCTGCCGATGGTGTATGTGGACAAGGGCCTGCTGGAGCGCGTCGTCGCCAATGTCGTCGAGAACGCAGTGAAGTACAGCCCTGCCGAAGAGCCGGTCCTCGTCTGCGCCAGCGCCTTGGGTGACCGGGTCGAGGTCCGGGTCCTGGACCGTGGCCCCGGCGTCCCGGACGACGCCAAGGAACGCATCTTCGAACCCTTCCAACGCTACGGCGACGCCCCGCGCGGCAACGGCGTCGGCCTCGGCCTCGCGGTCGCCCGCGGCTTCGCCGAGGCCATGGACGGCACCCTGCACGCCGAAGACACCCCCGGCGGCGGCCTCACCATGGTTCTCAGCCTGCCCGTGGCGGCGGACCACTCACCGATCGCCTCCGACGACCTTCCCGCGAGCGTCACGTCGTAGAGCGCTACGCGAATGACGGCCGGCGCACGTGGAAGGCCGCCGCGTGCTTTTCGGTTCCTCGCAGCCGTGTCAGTGCGGCATCAACTGCACGTAAAGATTGCCGGAATACGGCAATGAATCGGCACCCGTTCCCGTGTGAGGATCCCGTCAAGTCGGAGTTCAGCGGCGGGTGAGAGGGGGACGGCGCGCATGGCCTGGTTTCTCGGAATCGGCATTACGGGGGTCGTGTTGCTTGCCCTGTCGCTGGTCTTCGACGGGGTGCTGGACGGTGCGCTCGACGGCGTGCTGGGCGGCGTCCTGGACGGGTGGCTGTCGCTGCCGGTCGTCGCCGGATTCACGGCGATGACCGGCTTCGGCGGGGCCATCGCCACCGGGACGGCGGACGCCGGCCCCGCGCTCGCCACTACGGCGGGCGCCGTCTGCGGTCTGGGCACGGCCTGGCTGACGTACCGATTCAGTCGTGCCCTGATGCGCGACCAGACGGCCCTCACCCCGCGCGGCGACGACCTCGTGGGCACCTCGGGCAGCGTGGTGACCGCCATCCCGGCCGACGGTTTCGGTGAGGTGCTGCTCAGCCTGGCCGGCCAGCGCGTGAAGCTCGCCGCTCGCAGCGCCGTGCCGGTGGCGCGGGGGTCCGAGGTGTGGGTGGAGGCGGTGCCCTCCGCGACCTCGGTCGTGGTGCGCCCGGCGGATCGCTGAAGCCACCTCACCTCACTGCAACTTCCTTTCTCTTCCCTACGTTTGATTCGGGGGCTTAGCCATGAGTTCCGTGGTCGTCGCCGTGGTGGGAGTCGTCGTACTCCTTGTGCTGCTGGCACTGGTCGTGATCACCCGCTACAAGGTGGCGGGGCCGAGCGAGGCGTTCATCGTCACCGGCCGGCGCGGCAAGAAGGCCACCGATCCGGCGACCGGCCGGGTCTTCACCGACAACAGCGGGCAGAAGGTCGTGGTCGGCGGCGGAGTCTTCGTCGTGCCCTTCGTGCAGCAGAAGTTCACCCTCGACCTGTCCTCACGGCACATCCCGGTCGCGGTGCGCGGCGCGGTCACCCTGCGCGGAGTGAAGGCCAACCTGGACGGTGTCGCCATTGTCAAGGTGGGCGGCACCGAGGACTCCATCCGGGCCGCCGCCCAGCGGTTCCTGATGCAGCAGGACGGCATCGTCGGCTTCACCCAGGAGGTACTCTCCGGCGCGCTGCGCGCGATCGTGGGCCGGATGTCGGTGGAGGACGTCATCCGCGACCGGGCCGCGTTCGCCGGTCAGGTCGCGGAGGAGGCGGAGGCGAGTCTGTCCGGGCAGGGCCTGGTGCTGGACGCCTTCCAGATCCAGGACATCACCACCGAGGGCTCCTACCTCGAAGACCTCGGCCGGCCGGAGGCGGCACGGGCGAAGCAGGAGGCGGACATCGCCGAGGCCGTGGCCCAGCGCGCGGCCGAGCAGGCGCGGCTGAAGGCCGCGGAGGAGATCGCCGTCGCACAGCGGACGTTCGCCCTGAAGCAGGCGGAGATCAAGGCCGAGACCGACGAGGCAGCGGCCCGCGCCGCCGCCGCGGGGCCACTGGCCGAGGCGGCCCGGCAGCAGGAGATCCTCTCCGAGCAGGAGAAGGTCGCCGAGCGGCAGGCCGCGTTGACCGACCGTCAGCTGGACACTCAGGTCCGCAAGCCGGCCGATGCCCAGCGCTACGCCGCCGAGCAGGAGGCGGAGGCCCGCCGGGTGGCCCGGGTCAAGCAGGCCGAGGCGGAGAAGTCGGCGGGCATCGCCGCCGCGCAGGCGGAGGCGGAGCGGGCCCGGCTGACCGGTGAAGGAGAGAAGCAGCGGCGGTCCGCACTGGCCGAGGCGGAGGCCATCGAGGGTCTGAAGCAGGGTGAGGCCGAGCGGGCCCGGCGTGCGGCGGCCGCCGAGGCGGTCCGGCTGGAGGGTGAGGCCGAGGCTGCGGCGATCGGCGCCAAGGGCGCGGCCGAGGCCGAGGCCATGCGCAAGAAGGCCGACGCGTTCGGGCAGTACGGTGACGCGGCCATCCTGCAGATGCTCGTCGAGGTGCTGCCGCAGGTCGTCGCCAAGGCGTCCGAGCCGCTCAGCGCGGTGCAGAAGATGACCGTCATCTCCACCGACGGAGCCGGACGGATCCCCCGCGCGGTCGCCGACAACGTCGCCCAGGGCCTGGAACTGCTCGGCTCCACCACCGGAGTCGACCTGGCCGAGCTGCTGAAAGGCGTCACCCAGCAGGCTGCCGAGCCGGGAGAGCGGTCGGTGGCGCAGGCCAACGGGAAGGTGGAGATCACTGGCTGACGCAGCGGTGAACCGCACAGCCCGCTGCATCGTGCGCACGGTGCGGCGGGCCTGGTGCGTCTCAGATCTCCTGGGCGGGCCAGCCCAGCAGCCGCGCTCCGATGACGGCGGTCTGCAGCGTGTACCGGTGCATCGGGTCGGCCGGGTTGGACCCCGTCAACTGGTGGATACGCTCCAGCCGGTACGTGAGCGCCCGCACGCTGAGCGCCAAGCGGCGGGCGGTCTCGGCCGCATTGCAGCCCGACTCGAAGTACACCTCCAGCGTCTGCAGCAGCGGCTCGGCACCGCCGCGGGCGCCCTGCAGCGGACCCAGCGCGCTGAGCACGAGGTCGGCCATGGCCTGCCGGTCGCGGGTGAGCACCGGGTAGACCAGCAGGTCGGCCGCGCGCACGACGGGCTCGTCCAGCCCCAGCAGGTCGGCGAGTTCGAGGGTGCTCAGCGCCTCCTCGTAGGAGTGCACCACGCCGCCCGCGCCGGGCTGCGGACGGCCGATGGCCACCCGGCTGCCGTCGGCGGCGGCGTGCGCCTGCTTGGCGAAATAGGCCAGGACGTCGTCCTGGTCGCCCGGCGCGACGCAGATCAGCTGCCCGTTCTTGGTGGCGAGCAGGATGCGCCGGTCGCCGAAGCGGGTTATCACGGCGGCCTCCACCCGGCGGGTAACCGTGGCAGCGTCGTCGTACGCTTCGGGTCCCTGGGCGACGGCGACCGCGTGAGCGCGGGACAGGACGAGTCCGAAGCGTTCGGCGCGTTCGGCCAGCCGTCCCAGGTCGCTGCGGCCGTAGAGCAGGTCGTCGATGAACTCCCGTCTGGCGGCTTCCTCCTCGCGTACGGCCAGCCGCTGCGCCCGCTCGTACCCTTCGGCGAAGGCGTCGACGGCCTGTTCCACCGCGCTGAGGACGCTGTCGAGTGCACCCGATGTGCCGGGCCAGGCGGTGCGGGTGGCGGCGAGGTGATGCCGTACGAGGCTGCGCAGGCTGTGCCCGTCCTCCGCGGCCTGTTCTCCGAGGGCGCGGCGCTCGTCGAGTTCGTTGCGGGTGAGGCGGCGCCCGGTGGCGGAGACCTCGGCCAGGATCTCCGCGTACCCGCGCAGATATGGCTGTGCCGTCTTCGGCTCGGTCACCCGGCCCCCTCCTTGATGTTCTGCTGGCGCAATCGTGACGGCGCCGGCCCGGGGGAGAGTAGTCGCTCTTGCCGGAAAGCAGCAATGAACGGCTCTCGCTCGACCCTTGCAGTGCCTGCGATCGAGCTGTGGGCTGTCTTCCTTGCCGGACCTCGGCAGTCTGGCTGCCCCAACAGTGCGCATAAGCGTTCTGTCAAAGACGCATCAAGAGCAGGTAGGGTTCCCCTCGGTGTGCCGGGAAGCCTGGTCGGCGAACAGAGGTGTGATCTCTCTTCCGATCGGGGGCGTTTGCGGTGGTTCTTGTTGCTGTCTTCGGGGTGGCGCTGCTGATCGCGGTGCTGCTGTCCGGTCTCGCCGCCCGCACCGTGCTGTCCACATCCCTTCTTTTCCTCGTCGGCGGGGCGCTGGTCAGCGACGGCTTCCTCGGTCTGATCCACATCACGCCGGACAGTGAACTCGTCTCGGTCACTGCGGATCTGGCGCTGTTCGCGGTGCTGTTCACTGACGGCCAGCATGTCTCCTTCGCCAAGCTGCGCTCCAGCTGGCGCAACCCAGCACGGGCGCTGGGCCTGGGCATGCCGCTGGCGTTCGTGTTCATGGCACTGCTCACGCACTACCTGGTGGGCCTGGACTGGACGACCTCGTTCCTGGTGGGTGCGGTGCTCGCGCCGACCGACCCGGTGTTCGCATCGGCGATCGTGGGCCGCAAGGAGGTGCCGGCCAAGCTGCGCGAGCTGCTCAACGTCGAGAGCGGCATCAACGACGGCCTGGCCCTGCCCGTGGTGCTGCTGTTGATCGTCGCCGCCGGCCCCACCGCCGCAGGCCACGCGGACGAGGCGTCGATCGGAAAGATCGCCCTGGAGCTGGCCCTGGGCTTGGCCTTCGGCATCCTGCTACCGCTCGCTGTCAACGGCCTCGTACGGTTCCGGCTGCTGGGCGCCGAGCCCAAGCTGCAGCCGCTGCTGCTGCTGGCGACCGGGATCCTCCTGTACGGACTGTGCCACCTCACCCACGCCAACCCCTACCTGGCCGCCTTCTCGGCAGGCGCCGTGCTCGCCGCCGTCTCGCCGGAGGCGAAGGCGGCGTTCGAACCGCTGGGCGAGGCACTGGCGGAGCTGGCGAAGTTCGCCGCGCTGCTGGTGTTCGGAGCGCTGCTCACCCCGCAGCTGTTCGCGGATCTGCCGTGGCAGGGCTACGTCGCGGTGGTCCTGGCAATCGTGCTGATCCGCCCGGCCTCGCTGCTGATCTCGCTGGCCGGTACCCGCTTCGAGCGGCGCGAGAAGCTGACCGCGGCCTGGTTCGGGCCGAAGGGCTTCGCCTCGGTGGTGTACGGGCTGCTGGTGCTGCAGTCCGGCATCCCGCAGGCCGAGCAGGCGTACACGCTGATCGCGGTGTGCATCGCCTTCTCGATCGTGGCGCACTCCAGCACCGACGTACCCATCGCCCGGATGTTCGACGTCGAGGACCTGGTCGGCATCCCCGACGACGAGGACGACCACGACAACCGCACCATCGGCCAGGAGAGAAAGACCGCTGTATGAGTGATTGGCACAGCTGGACGGCCGTGGCCGTGTTCGTCGGCGCGTACGCACTGATCATCAGTGAGCGCGTCCACCGCACGGCCGCGGCCCTCGGCGGCGCCGGGGCCATGCTCGCGATCAGCGCCACCGACGACAAGGCGGCGTTCTACTCCGAGCACACCGGCATCGACTGGAACGTGATCTTCCTACTGATGGGGATGATGGCGATCGTCGGGGTGCTGCGGCAAACCGGCCTGTTCGAGTACCTGGCGATCTGGTCGGTCAAGCGGGCCCGGGGCAGACCCTTCCGTGTGATGGCCATGCTGGTCCTGATTACCGCGGTGGCCTCCGCACTCCTCGACAACGTCACCACCGTGCTGCTGGTCGCCCCGGTCACCCTGCTGGTGTGCGAACGCCTCGGCCTGGCGTCGGCGCCGTTCCTGATCGCCGAGGTGTTCGCCTCGAACATCGGCGGTACGGCGACCCTGGTCGGCGACCCGCCGAACATCATCATCGCCAGCCGGGCCGGACTGACCTTCAACGACTTCCTGGTCCACCTCGCCCCGGTGGCCGCCGTGCTGACGGCGGTGCTGCTGGTGGCGTGCCGGGTGATGTTCCGCAAGGCGTTCGTGTACGACGAGGAGCGCGCCGCGCAGGTGATGGCGTTGCAGGAGCGTGAGGCCATCCGCGATCCGCGGCTGCTGTGGCAGGGCTTGGCCGTGCTGAGCCTGGTGGTCGCCGGTTTCGTCCTCCACCCTGTGCTGCACTACGAGCCCAGCGTGGTGGCCCTGCTCGGTGCTGGCCTGCTCATCGCCGTCTCGAAGGTGGAGACCCGGCAGGTCCTGGGCGAGGTGGAGTGGCCCACCCTCGCCTTCTTCGCCGGCCTGTTCGTCATGGTGGGCTCGCTCATCGAGACGGGTGTCATCGGCCACCTCTCCCGCACGCTGGCCAACGCCACCGGAGGCAACGAACTCGGCGCCACCCTCACCCTGCTGGGCGGCTCGGCGCTGCTGTCCGGCATTGTGGACAACATCCCGTACGTGGCCACCATGGCACCCATTACGGCCGACCTGGTCAAGGACATGGGCGGCGGCGACGGCCACCACGTGCTGTGGTGGGCCCTGGCCCTGGGCGCCGACCTCGGCGGCAACGCCACCGCGATCGGCGCCAGTGCCAACGTCGTCGTTCTCGGTATCGCCGAGCGCAACCGGCAGCCCATCTCCTTCTGGCAGTTCACCCGGTATGGGCTCGTCATCACCCTCGCCACCGTGGCGATCAGTGCGCTGTACTTGTGGCTGCGCTATTTCGTACTGACCTGAGTCAGCGGCAGTGACGCCATAAGCCCGGGAGCACTCTGGAGGCGAAGGGCGTCTCTCCTCCCAAGGGGGTGCAGGCGGTGGCGAGGGCACGTCGGACGGCCACGCGGTGGTGGAGGTGGCGGCGCAGTCCGCTGCGGCGGCGCATCGACGTCGCCGAAGCCTGGGTTCTGCTCGGCGCGTGGCTGCTCGCCGTGGCGGGCGGGCTGCTTGCGGGTCTGCTGACGACCGGCACGGTCGAGCGGGATCTCGACCGGCAGCGCTCGGAGCGCCGGGAGAGCCCCGCCGTGGTGACCACGGATGCGGTGGCTGCGGCGGACCAGGCACCGGTAAAGCAGATCGGAGCCCGGTCCGTGTGGGCCACGGTGCGCTGGAGTACGCCGGACGGTTCGGCGCACACCGGCCGGACCCGCGTGCCGCCCGGCACCCGCGCGGGCACCACCATCACCGTCTGGACCGACCAGCGCGGCCGACTGGTCGACGAGCCGCTGTCCGGCGCCGATGCGTGGCTGCGGGCGGCGATAGCCGGTGTGCTGGTTGCGGCGGGTGCGGGCGGGGCGGTGTGGGTCGGCGGACGCCTTGTCCGCGTGCGCCTGGACCGGCAACGTTTGCGGCAGTGGGGCGAGGAGTGGGACCGGATCGGCACTCAGTGGGGCCGGAAGACCGGCTGAGAGAGGTGCTGGCCGCGAGGGCGACCCAGGACCACTTCGCTCCCTGCCGGTCAGGCAGTCGGTGTGTTCAACGTGCCTGCCTTGCCCAGGAGTTCGTGCAGCAGGTGGGAGGCGGTGATGACCCCGAGCAGATGGGTGCCCGCCTTGTCCCGCTCGGCCACCGCGACCAGGGGACTGCGCACCCGCGCCATCAGCGCGGCGACCTCCAGCGCGGTGTCGTCCGGGTCGGCGATCGGAGGGGCGGTCGCCGTGTGGGAGAGGCAGTCGCCGACGCGGCGTCCGGCCAGCGCCTGGCACAGCCGGTCGGCATGCTGCTCGTCGACCACCGCCGCGAGCGTGGGGTCCTCAATGACGTAGGACGGGACCAGCGCCTTGACCATCTGGGAGGCCGGCAGGATCGCCTTCGGCTCCCCGCGCTCGTCCAGCACGAGCAGCCCCGGCAGCCTGTGCTCGGCCATCAGCCGCGCCGCCTCCATGGCGTCGCTGTCGACGCTCACCGACTCGTACTCAACCGCCAGATCACGTGCCCGCACGGCCGGCTCCCGTCTTCCCGATACGTCCCTGCGCCCAGCGTCGTACAGGTCCCGCTCCACGCGCCAGGTCATCGCTGCGAAACATACGCGACCCATGCGGCCTCACGGGGAGACGGGGCGACGGCGGGCCAGCAGCGTAGCGGTTCTGCCATTCCTCGCCGTGGAACACGGGTGCTGCGAATCGGCGTGCGCGGGCAGCCGGGGAGCAACACGGCCCGGCGTAGCCGCCGGGACGAGTACGGCTGGCGACTACATTCGCTGTGACAGCGTGTTCAGCCGTCCGCCAGGAGGTGCAGGCGCGTGGTGGAGGGGGCGGAGAGGGCCACGAGTGTCGTACGGCTGGAGGCGGGTCTGGTCGAGTACCGGTTGGAGCGTCGGGGTCCGGCCACCGTGGTGGTGCTGCATGGCGGCCACACCCGGGCCGGTCTGGTGGTGGGGGAGGAAGTGTTCGCCGAAGCCGGATACACGGTGCTGGCGCCCTCCCGGCCCGGCTACGGTTTCACCCCGCTGTCGACCGGCACCACTGCGAGCGGATTCGCAGACGTTGTCCGATCCCTCTGCGATCACTTGGGCATCACTGAGGTCGCAGCGGTGGTGGGCACCTCAGGGGGCGGGCCGACCGCGGTGACGCTGGCTGCCCGCCATCCCGATCTGGTACAGAGGCTGATCCTGCAGAGCGCCGTCGGCTGGCTTCCCTGGCCCGACCGCCGCACCCTGCTCGGCGCGCACCTCGCGTTCGCGGCGCGTACCGAGGGAGCGACCTGGAGCGCGGTGCGGGTGCTCATGCGCCGTGCGCCCGAGACCGGGCTGCGGCTGCTGCTGAGCGGCCTCACCACCCTGCCGGTCACGGAGGTACTGGCCCGCCTGAGCCCCCAGGAGCGCGCGGGAATGGTCGAGCTGTTCTGCCGGATGCGGTCGGGCCACGGCTTCCTCAACGATCTGCGGCCCACCCCGGATCTCACCGCCGAGGTCCGCCAGCCCGCCCTGATCATCGCCACTCGCACGGACGGCGGCGTGCCGTTCGCACACGCCCAGTCCCTGGCCGGGGCCATCCCTCATGCGGAACTCGTCGAGAGCCGGGCCGACAGTCATCTCGTATGGTTCGGGGCCGACTGGCCCGAGATCGCTCCGAGCATCCGCGCCTTCCTCGCGGACAACCCCACAGACGGGGCACGCTGACGGGCCCGGATCACAGCCTTACCGCCGTTCCACTGCTGGCCCGTTGGCAAGAAGCACGTCAAGGAAGCATCAAGTGGCTGGTCACAGACCATACTTGACGAGCGGGGTCAGGTCGGTCCCGCTGAGGATCCAGACGGGGGAGGCGACGCCCGGTGAGCAGTGCCGACAACGGCCTCGGGAAAGTCGAAGTGCGACTCAAGTGGGACCCGAGTCCCTTGGGAGAGCCGCCTCGCCACCTCGACATCATCGCCGCGACCTACTCCGCGGACGATCCCCATGGGCGGCCCGCGTACGTCGTCCACTACGACAGCCGCTCCCCGGACGGCACCATCAACATGACCCGGCACAGCCAGACCGGGCAGGGGTTCGGCTTCGTCGAGGTGATGGTGCTCGAACTCGACCGTCTGGCCCCCACCTTCGGCCGGATCGTGGTGGGGGTAGCCATCCACCAGGACCGCGGCCGTCGGACCTTCGGCGACCTAGCGAACGCGGGAGTCCTGGTCGTCGAGAAATACACCGAACTCCTGGCCGACGACTTCACACGGGTCGCCGACTCCACCGCCACCACAGTCGCGGAGTTCGCCCGCAACGGCTCCGGCGCATGGGAGCTGCACGAAATGATCCGCGGCTTCGACAGCGACCCGTTGACCTTCACTAGGGAGATGGGTGCGGTCCGACCCGCCCGGCCGGACCACGCACCAGAGACGCATCAGACAGAGACGATCTGAGCACGGCCGTTCCGGGCGGTCGTAGCGCTGCCGATGGCTCTCCGTCCATATACGTACAGCCGTGGCGGGACTGCGCCGAGTCGCGCGTATGCGCGAGCCTACGAGTCAGCCCCCGTCATGGCGCCCGTCTTGAACGCCCCACCCGAGCGCTCACCGGGCGCCGGCGACCGGCCCGCAGTGGTCCGCCCGTTCTCCCGGCCCTTGGACGTCGGCGCCGACGCCAGTTAGAGTGTAAAGAACGCGTCAAGAAGCGCGGGGTGTGCCGGGAAGTCTGGTCGGCGTGGAAGGGGCCTGCGGGCCCGTCGTCGCCGATGCCCGGAGGTCTTCCCTCATGGCGCCCGACCCGCGCGCCCGCGCGCTGTTCCTCGGCGTGCTCCCCGTCCCGGAGCGCCAGGCCGTCGCCCGTGCGTTGCGCACGGAGACGGTCGGGGGCCTGGTCCTGCTGGCCGCCGCGGTGGTGGCCCTGGCGTGGGCGAATGGCCCGTTCCCCGGTTCCTACGAGCGGATACGTGATCTGCACTTCGGCATCCCGGCCCTCGGACTGGATCTGTCCGTCGGCCACTGGACCGCGGACGGACTGCTGACCGTGTTCTTCCTGGTCGCCGGGATCGAGCTGAAACGCGAACTCGTCCTCGGAGAATTGCGTACCCCGGCCACGGCTGCGCTGCCCGTCATAGCGGCCCTGTGCGGCATGGCGGTACCCGCGGCCCTCTACGCCGCTGCTGTCGGTCTCGGCGGCGGCAGCCTGGACGGCTGGGCGGTGCCCATGGCCACGGACATCGCCTTCGCGCTGGCCGTCCTGGCGGTCGTCTCCACGCATCTGCCCGCGTCACTGCGCGCCTTCCTGCTCACCCTCGCGGTGGTCGACGACCTCGGCGCGATCCTGGTCATCGCCGTCTTCTTCACCACCGACCTCAACCCGTATGCGCTGGCCGGGGCGTTCGCGGGCCTGATCGCCTTCTACGTCCTGCAGCGGGCGAGAGTGAGCGGCTGGTGGTGCTATCTGCCCCTGGGGATCACGATCTGGGTGCTGACGTACAACGGCGGAATCCATCCCACCGCTGCCGGCGTCGCCATGGGCCTGATCCTGCGCACCACCCGAGACGACGGCGAGACGGCACCGCCCGCCGAGCGCGCCGAGCACCTCCTGCGCCCCGTCTCCGCCGGCATGGCCGTACCGCTGTTCGCGCTGTTCGCCGCAGGCGTCAGCATCTCCGTAGATGCTCTGGGCGAAGTGTTCACCAGCCCGGAGCCGCTGGGCGTGGTCGTGGGCCTGATGCTCGGCAAGACTCTGGGCATCTTCGGCGGCACTTACCTCGCGGCCCGCTTCACCCGCGCCCGGCTCAACCCCGACCTGGCCTGGGCAGACGTGTTCGCTCTTGCGGCTCTGGCCGGTATCGGCTTCACCGTCGCCCTCCTCATCGGCGAACTCGCCTTCCCCCAAGCCGCGTTGGGCGAGCATGTCAAAGCCGCCGTCCTCCTCGCCTCTCTGATCTCCGCCCTCCTGGCCGCGCTGTTGCTGCGCCGTCGCAACCTGCTCTACCGGCGCCTGTGCGAGCAGGAGGACACCGACCCGGATGCGGAAGGCATGCCGGACGTCCATCACCAGGCCCCTCCAGCGTGTGCCGGAATGGACCGGCCTGAGGGGAGGTTCGGCTGATGGCGGCCGACTCCTCCCTGCTCGCGCCCGCGATGGTGACCGCCGCCCTGGTGATTAGGACGGACCTGAGCGAACTCCGAAACCCGGGCAGTGCCCGAGCACAGTGGGCCTTCGCTACCGACCACCGCGCCGTGGCCGCCGGGGCGGCGGTGGCCACAGCCGTGCTGGTGCTGGGCTGGCAGCAGATCGGAGGCGCCGCGGCGGTCTGGGGCCTGCTCATCGGGGCGCTCACCGCTCAACTGGTCGACGGCGACGGAAACCGCCCGTGAGGACCGCGGGCGGCCACCTTCTATGACCCTCTGCCCACCACAGGAGTTCTCGCGCCCATGACCTGGCACTGGATCGGCCTTGTCTTCTTCTCCCTCACCCTGCTCCCGGCCGGGCTGGCTCTGATCAGCGGCCGGATACCCCAGCGCATGCGGCACCGTCTCGCCCCCATGCGTCCCCGAGGCATAGCCCTGCTCACCCTCTACGCCGTCGCGCCGCTGAACACGATCCCGCGACTGGCCGAGTCCCCGCCCGTGATCACCCTGGTCGCCACAGCCAGCGCAGGTGTCGTGGCTGCGACTGGTTGCACATACGCAGCGCTGGCCCCGCGCCGCGGCAGGGCTGCGTCATGACCGGCACGGAGCCTGCGAGGCGCGTCGTCGTCTCCCTCCTTGTCTGGTGGCTGCTGCTTGCGTTCGTCCTGTGGCTCCTGGGCAAGGTGCTCGACCAGCCTGCCTCGGTCGCGCAGTGCGCGGCCTCGTCCGCCTTCTTCGTCGTGCTCGGAGAGGCTGGCGACTGGCTGCGCCGACGCTGGAGGACCAAGAAGGTCACCACGCGGCACGGACCAGCACCATCACGGTCTCAACCGTCCGACTCAGAGAGCCCGACTGCTCCCTGATCTGGTCGCGGCCACGAGAGACGGCATCACCTGGACCGGGCCCTGTTCGACGGTGCGTGTACCGGACAGCACAACCATCGGGAACGACCGACCGTCTTCCCTGCGGGCATCAGATGGAGAGCCGCGCCCATGTGTTACGCGAGGAGGTACTTGGGATGACTGCACGTCATCACGAGTCGGCCCGGCTCCGGGTGCTCGCCCGCAGGCTTGGCCATGATGCAGCGGGAAACAAGCACGCTGAGGCGGAACGCGTACACACCGTGCGGGACTTCGTCGAACCGCTACTGTTCCGCGCCGACCTGCTGTCCCAGCTCCTGCGGATCGGGCGCGCACGAGATCCACGGGATCCGAGAGTGTCACGCGAGCAGCCTTACGATTTCTCGGCGTAGACGAACCGTTCGATTTCGGAGGCGGGCAGGTCGCGCCCTGTTGGCCGGATGTAGTGGTTGATGTACTCGCGGCTGCCGACCTGCTCGCGCTCGGCCCAGCCGTACTCCTGGAGCAGTCGGTCGATGTCGTTCGGGGCGAGTCCGAAGCGCCGCATCGGGGTCTTGGCCACGAAGCCCTGGTAGGTCCCGTCAGCGCGGTAGAGGAAGGTTCCGTCGAGGAAGTCCTTACGGACGTAGGTGAAGATCATCCGGCTGTTGGCGGCGGCTGTAGCGAGGAGCGCAAGGGTCCCGCGTACGCCGTCCTCCGTCAGGTATTGGGTCACGGCCTCCCAGACGAACAACGTCAGGGTGTCGAGGCGAAAGCCGCGGTCCAGGGACTCGGCGAGGTCGTCGGCCTGGAAGTCGGCGGGGATCCGAACGGTTGCCGGCCGCCAGCCGTTTCCGTTTGTCGGCGATGTTGGCGGGCAGGTCGATTTCGAACGCTAGCGCTCCATAGCGGTATGCAGTCACCCGTTTTGCGTCCCGTCGCGTCCCGTCGCATCGCGTGCAGATCGTTCGCGCCATGCTCGTGTGGCTCGCCGGATGGCCATATACGCGAGCGTCGGTGAGGCGCCAAGGACGGCCAAGGTCGCGAGCGCGTACCAGGGACCGGCCAGTTCGATCCGGCGCAGCGCCAGAGAGCCCGCCGTGCTGAGCAGCCAGGAAAGGGCGACGACGGCGGACGCGGCGGCGGCGACCGGCAGGTTGACGGCGTCGTATGAACTGTCGCGCCCGGCCGTGCCCAGCAGCACCAGCAGCCACAGGCCGAGCACCACCACGAGCACCGTGGTGAACACGATTACTGGGAAGCCGACCGCGATGTCGGCGATCTCGCTCACTGCTCGACTCCGGGCTCGCTGGGTTCCTGTCGCTGCCGTCGTCTCTATCGTGACCCCCGAACCCAAGCGGGTGCACTGTCATGGACTGAATCTTCTGCACAAGGTGGGCGTGCGTCGAAGGCGCCGCAATCCCGCTGGCGGTCTGGCCAGGCACATGGCTGAGCGTCATACGCGACCGAGACTGCCCTTGGGCCTTGTCCTGCTGCGCCTCACCGTCCTCATCGCAGGGGCCCGGATCCTTGGGGAATAACGCGGCAGCGGTGTGCGGTCAGGCCGCTTCGGCCTGGGCCTCGACGTCCTCGATGCCGGTCGGTCGGCCGGCCCGGTTCCACCGCACGTACAGACCGGCGGCGATGATGAGCGTGGCCACCATGGACAGCACCGGCCAGCCGCGCAGCAGGTTCACCAGGAGGGTGAACGCGACCGCGGCCGCGGCAAGACCGTTGACCCAGGCCAGCGCAGGCTTGCCCTCGCGGCGGGCGAAGCGGGTCATGGCGAGCAGACCGACCAGGAAACTGACTCATCGTCTCCCAACTCGCAGTGCACGCCCGGCGTTTGGAGGTTCACCGGTCTGTTGGTGGGCGCGATCCTGATCATTACCGGGCTGACGTTCCCGCACCGGGGAGCGCCCCGTCGCTCAAGGCCCGCCAGGCCGCGTTGCACTGGGACACGGAAGCAGGAACACGCGCATCCATCCCGCCGGATGCCGCTGCCGAAGCCGCAACCGCCTCAGCGTCCTACCACCCCACCGTGCCTGGACGCATCGAGGCCAGGTCCAGCGAAGACGTCCGCTCGACGCCCATGGAGCATCACCACCCACCGCTTCGGTCGTGGCGGCCGTGAAGACGTCGAGCGCCGCCGTTCTCTGGGTAGGCCTCTCGTCGACCAAGTCGCGTGAAGACGTCCGCTCGGCGCCCACACGACCGCCACCAGCACAAGCAGGAGGATCGTCCGCACGCTCTAACCAGAGGCTTCACAAGCCCAGCTCGAAGTAGGCGTGACCACCCTCACCACTCGAACACCCCAGTGACTCGACCTGACCCACCGGGGCCCTTGGAAAGGAATCAGGTCCTGCGTACTCGCCTGTACCGGAGTGGGTTCAGGAACTCGCGGCTGTCGCGCGGAGCGTGGGGTGCTGAGGGCCGGGCATCGCCACACACGGCGGGCGATCGACTGGGACAGGATTGCCCGGTTGCGGTCCGGCGCATCCCCATCTCTGCCGCGTCGGTGCCGTGAGTGGCTGGCGGAGAGCAGTCACAGGAGCTGCTCGATCTGCCGCAACTCCTTGCGAATGCCGGGCAGATCGGTGCGGTCCCGGTCGAGGACGACGTAGAGGAAGAGTCCTTCGTGCGTGCGGCGGGTCAGAGGCCGGATGAGGTGGTACTCCGTGTCCAGGGTGATGAGGATGTCCTCCAGGCGCGCCGGTGGGTAACCGATCAGGTCCATGGCCGACAGTTTGGCGCGTACGACGTCCGTGCCACTGCTCGCGGCCTTGGCGAGGTCGAGACCGTCCGGCTCGCCGAGGGTGCCGAGCGTCATACGGCTGACGTAGTCGACGACCGCAACGCCGAGCGCTCCGTCGAGGCGCATCGCCCGGCGCATCGCGATGGTGATGGCGGACACGGTCACCCCCCTCGTCGTGCGGCACGAGCTTGTGTTCCGGCCGTCTTTGCATCGTGCCACGATTCGCGATGTCTGGCCCTGGAAACGGTCGGGCAGCTGTACGACGTCGTCGTTCATGACGCTGCCCCATGCCGTGTCAGCCGGCCTTCCACCCCCAGGGCGTGTCGACACGAGCCCACTCCTCGTCCCACTGCCTCGACTGCCGCCGGGCCAGGCGCAGGCGGACCAGCTGGGCGCCCCCAGGCCGACCAGCACGCCGGTCCAGGCCGCCTGGAACGACGCTTCACGGGCGTGAGCGGCTTCGACGTCAGCCGGCCCTGCCGGTCGACCCACACCGTGGCCGGGGCGCCCGCTTTCGCGCCGGGGTGCACCTTCGCCTGGCCGGTATGTATCGAGCCGTCCGGCGCCGTCCAGCGCACGATGGCCCAGACCTGACTGCCAACGAGGGCCGATGCCGACGTCCTGCCCGGCGCGTTCTCGGTGAGGACGGCGGAGACCAGGTGGCGCTGGGCCCGTTGCCGGTCCAGCCCGTGGTCCACCGCGGACCCGGCCGCCAGTCCCGTGAGCACACCTCCACAGAGCGCGATCAACCATGCCGCGAGCACGATCCAGGCGTCGACGACGTCACTGCGGCGCCATGGGGGTCCCCCGCTCGAGCGAAGCCGAGAGTGGAGGAGGATTGCGGCGCCAGCGCCACATCCGCACCTTGCCGCATCGGGTCTTTGCCACGGCCGATACCCCCTTCGCGAGCACTGACAGGTCCGTCGCTTTGTTCTCAGTGTCCTCCCGTCGATGCTCCCGACGACCGGACGCGTGAGGCGGGTGGTGCAGGCGTGGCGTCGTTATCGCAGCCGTTACACGAGTTTGGGCTCTCCTTTGCATGGTGCAAAATAAGATGGCGCTTTGTCGCGCGGCCGCCACTCTGGGTGGTCGTTGATCGCTGCTGCACCCATTCCGGGGGGATGTGGGTATGAGTTCCGCACGTGAATTCGGCGCGCGCCATCGCGCCCGCCGTCTCGCTGTCGGCACCGTGGTGGTGCTGGCACTGGCCGGGCTGAACGGGCCGTGGCTGTACCGCTTCGGGAGCGAGAAGTACCACACGTACAAGATCAACAGACCGGAGTACAAGGCCGAGAACGGCCACTGGGACCTGGTGGACGTGCCGAAGGAGTTCCGGCAGAACACCATCCACGGGGCGCTGCTGCAGACCGGCAAGGTGCTGCTGGTCGCCGGTTCCGGCAACAACCTCGACAACTTCGACGCGAAGAACTTCCGCTCGGTGGTCTGGGATCCCGTCAAGAACACGTACGACGAGATCAAGACCCCGGCCGACCTGTTCTGCACCGGCCACATCCATCTGGCCAACGGCAACCTGTTGTTCGCGGGTGGTGCCAAGCGCTACGAGAAGCTCAAGGGTGACGTCACCAAGGCGGGTGGACTGATGGTCGTCCACAACGAGAACCCGGACAAGCCGATCACCCTACCCGCCGGCACCCGCTTCACCGGCAAGGAAAACGGCAAGACCTTCGTCTCCAAAGACCCAGTCACTGTCAAACCGGCGAAGAAGATCTTCGACAAGAAGACCGGCAGGTTCCTGCGCACCGAGGCGAGTGTCGGCCGGATCTACGTCGAAGCACAGAAGAAGGGCGCCAAGTACGAGACCGGCGCCCAGGAGAACTACCGCATCCAGGGCCTGACCGGCTCCGACACCCACAACGTGTACGGCATCGCCAACAAACTCGGCCTGGACAAGAAGGACTTCCAGGGGATCCGGCAGGCGTACGAGTTCAACCCGTACACCGAGAAGTTCACCAAGGTCGCCCCGATGAACGAGGCGCGCTGGTACCCGACCCTGACCCGGCTCGGGGACGGCCGGGTGCTGGCGCTGTCCGGCCTGGACGACATCGGCCAGGTGGTGCCGGGCAAGAGCGAGATCTACGACCCGAAGACCAAGACCTGGCACTACAGCGGCAAGATCCGCCAGTTCCCCACCTACCCGGCCGTCTTCCAACTGCCCGACGGCACCTTCTTCTACTCCGGCTCGAACGCCGGCTACGGACCCAGCAACGTCGGCCGCACGCCCGGCATCTGGCAGTTCGACACCAACAAGTTCACCAAGCTGCCCGGCCTGGACGACGCGAACCTGATGGAGACCTCGGGCACGGTGATGCTGCCGCCCGCTCAGGACGAGAAGTTCATGGTGGTCGGCGGCGGAGGCATCGGCGAGTCGCCCAAGTCGTCGAAGAAGACCCGGGTCATCGACCTCAAGGCGGCCAGCCCGCACTTCACGGACGGACCCCAACTGGAGGAAAGCACCCGCTACCCGGAACTGTCGATCCTGCCCGACGACACCGTCCTGATCACCGGCGGCTCCCAGGACTACCGGGGCCCCGCCTCCGAGAACGTCCACCAGGCCCGCATCTACGACGCCAGGACCGGCAGGATGCGCCGCGTCGCCGACCCCGAGGTGGGCCGCAACTACCACTCCGGCTCCATCCTGCTGCCCGACGGTCGGGTCATCACCTTCGGCCGCGACTCGCTCTTCGCCGACAAGGCCAAGTCCAAGCCCGGGGTCTTCGAACAGCGCCTTGAGATCTACACCCCGCCCTACCTGTACCGGGACTCGCGGCCCTCACTCACGAGCGGCCCCAGCACGGTCAAGCTCGGCGCGACCGCGACCTTCGCCACCAAGTACGCCTCGGTCATCAAGACCGCGCGGCTGATCCACCCCAGCTCCACCACCCACGTCACCGACGTCGAACAGCGCTCCATCGCACTCGACTTCAAGAAGACGAAGGACGGCAAGGGCATCCAGGTCACCGTCCCGAACAACCGCGACCTCGTCCCGGCCGGCTGGTACATGCTCTTCGTCACCGACGACCAGGGCACACCGTCCAAGGCGCTGTGGGTGCGCGTTCCCTAGCGGGTCGTGCCGGAGACATCCAACGCGGCGAGGATGTCGGCGGGTTCGGCGCGCAGGGTGTAGTCGGTGTGGACGAAAGCCCAGCGGATGGTGCCGTCGCGGTCGATGACGTAGGTGGCGGGCATGGGCAGGGTGCGTGGGTGACCGTCGTTGACGTGCTGGAGGTCGAAGCCGAGCTTGTCGTAGACGGCGGCGAGGTCGTCGGGGAGGTCGAAGGCGAGGCCGTACTGCTGGGCGGTGTCGGAGCCGACGTCGCTCAGCACGTCGAAGGCGAGTTGGTGCTTCTCCGTCAGGGTGAGGGACTCGTCGGGGATCTGCGGGGAGACGGCCACCAGGTGAGCCCCGCGCGCGGTGATGGCGTCGTGGTGCTGCTGGAGGGAGCGCAGGGCGATGTTGCAGTACGGGCACCAGGCGCCGCGGTAGAAGGCCAGCACAACGGGGCCGCGAGCGACCAGGTCGTCCAGCGCCACGAACTCTCCGGTGGCGGAAGGCAATCGGAAGCGCGGAGCCGGGTCGCCGACGGTCAGGGCGCGGTCGGCCTGACCGGAGTCGGCGAGCTCCTGCCCGGCCCGGCGCATGATCTCCCGGATCTCGGCGGGGATCTGCTGCTGCCGCGCTTCGTAGAAGGCGCGCAGCTCGGCGTTCAGGGTCATGAGGACGGTCCCTCCTGAAGTGTGAATCGATCAACTCGGAACGACCGTTCCAAGATAGCGGGCGTGAGCTTATCCTGGAACCCTCGTTTCAAGATGGCGGAGCGGGGAGGGTGGTAACGGCATGCCGGACATCAAGCACTTCGACCCGGACACGGTCCTGGAGTCCGTGGTCCGGCTGTTCTGGCGCCAGGGGGTGGCCTCCACGGGGATCCAGGACGTCGTCACGGCGACCGGGGTCAACCGCTCCAGCCTGTACGCCACGTTCGGCGGCAAGCAGGAGCTCTACCGCGCCACGCTGCGCCGCTACCTGGAGAGCCGGTCTCGGCCCGCCTTCCGCCGCCTCGCCGAAGACGGCCGAGGGCTGCCGGCCGTCGCGGAATTCTTCGCCGGGCTGATCAAGGCGCGCTGCTCGGGCGAGCACGCTCGCTGGGGATGCATGGTCTCCAATGCGCATGCCGGAGCCGAGAACCGCGATCCCGAGGTCCGAGCCCTTCTCGACCGGCACCACCGGGAACTGAGGGAGGCACTGCGCACAGCACTCGTCACGGCTCAGCAGCGAGGACAACTCGCTGCCGGAACCGAACCGGACGCCGCCGCCGAACTGCTGGCGCTGCTCGCCTACGGCGTGAACCTGCGCTCCCGCGCGGGGGCCGACGCCGAATCACTGCACGCGACGGTGGACGCCGCGCTGCACGCCTTCGGCGGCCGAATCGCAGCGTGACAAGGGACCGGTCGAGCGATGCTCCCCGGCGACGCCGCGACCCGATCCTCACTTGGGCGGCAGGCTCGCCGCGAACGCGTGCCCTCGTCGATCCACTCTCCGAGCGCCTCGTCCTCCGCGACTGCGGAGCCCGTGACCACGACCCACCCACGCATCGGGCGGCCCGCCATGTCGAAGATCCGCGCACCGGGCCGGGCAAGCGCCTCGTCGGTGGCCTCGGGGCCGACCCGGACCATGAGGTCGTCGCCGCTCACCCCGACGGCCATGTTGCCGTGGTGGAGGAACGCGATGCCCCCGAACATCCGCTTCTCTGCGATGTCGGGATCCGCCCCCAAGCGCTGCCGGATGCGCTCGGTCAGCCCTTCGTCGTACGCCATCACGTGCCGCCTTCCAGGCCGGTGAGCCGGCGTTCGAGGTCACGCAGGTCCTTGCCGAGACTGGACCGGACCTGGCCGGCATCAGCGGTGCCGCCAGGCGGAGGAGACCGCCAGGGCCGCCGCGCACCCGGACGCCGGCCAGGGTGCCGCGTGGGTGGGTCTCGAAGGTGTAGGTGACGTGCAGGGGCATGGGGGCGGCCGTGGCGATCATGTCCAGCAGTCGTGGTGGCTCGTGTGCGGTCACCCGCAGGACGTAGTCGATGCGCCTTGCCGGGGAAGTACGCCGTACGGGTCCCCTCGGCGCCCACTCCGAACCCGCCGCCGTCCGCTTCCCTGGTCACCTCCGCCTGCCGGATGCCTTGGGTCTTCCCCCATAGCCCTGAACGGGCATGGGAGGTGCCACCAGGTGTCGTGACGCCAGTCCATGGCGTACGCCGCCACCTGCCCGGGCGGCAGCGGGATCGCGCGCCGCGCCGTCACGGCGATTGCCACGGGGCCGGGATCCCAGCCGACGTCCCCGTGCGCACGACATCGGTCGGAACGATGACGGATGGCGGACAAAGCGCGACAAACGGAGATCCACGCGAGAAGCTGCGGCTGGATCCGTTCCTCCCGGGACAAGACGCCGCCTCGCGCACAAGGAGCCGCCGTGAACGCCACCGACGACAGCTACCGCTTCGACGACCTCACCGCTCTTTTCATCAACTGCACACTCAAGCCGTCGCCGCAGCAGAGCCACACCCAGGGACTGATCGACAAGAGCGCGGAGATCATGATGTCGCGTGGGGTCACGACATCCGAGATCCGCGCGGTCGACCACGACCTCGCCACCGGTGTCTACCCGGACATGACCGAGCACGGCTTCTCGACGGACGAGTGGCCGGCACTGTACGAGCAGGTGATGGCCGCGGACATCCTGGTGTTGGCCGGGCCGATCTGGCTGGGCGACAACAGCTCGGTCACCAAGAAGGTGATCGAGCGGCTCTACGGCGGCTCCGGCCTGCTCAACTCCGAGGGGCAGTACGCCTATTACGGCCGCGTCGGCGGCTGCCTGATCACCGGCAACGAGGACGGCGTCAAGCACTGCGCGATGAACATCCTCTACAGCCTCCAGCACCTTGGCTACACGATCCCGCCGCAGGCCGACGCCGGCTGGATCGGACCGGCGGGCCCGGGCCCGTCGTACCTCGACCCCGGCTCGGGTGGGGCGGAGAATGACTTCACCAACCGCAACACCGCCTTCATGACGTGGAACCTGATGCACCTGGCGGCCATGCTCAAGCGGGCCAAGGGCATCCCCGCCCACGGCAACCAGCGCTCGGAGTGGGATGCGGGCTGCCGCTCCGATGCGCCGAACCCGGACTATCGCTGAGTTCTAAGCGGTCAGCGGTACGCCGTGCTCGTCGGCGAAGATGCGTCGGCACTGGCCGTTGCAGAAGCCGTCGACGGTGTCCTCCACCTCAAGAGTGAGATCGGTGGAGTTGAGGTCCACGGTCATCCCGCACACGGGGTCGATGACGGTGCCGGGCGGCAGTTCGTCGGTGGGGCTATTCGCGATGGCGCCGCGGTGCGGGGCGGTCATGTGCTGGATGAGGTCGAGGCTGCCCATGGTGCGGCCGCACATGCCGAGGCTGCCTTCGGGGATGCCGACGACGTGGATCAGGGCGTGCGGCTGGTCGCGGAGCCGGTCGGGGTCGCGGCCGGCCTCCGCCTCGGTGTCGGCGAGGGCCTGGGTGAGGCGGTCGATGGCGTGGGCGCTCATCTCCTTGCGCCAGGCGGCCGGGGCGCTGACCCGGATCAGGTAGCGGGGCGAGTCGGCGGGATCGACGGGGGGACGGTCGCCGGTGATCCAGGCGGCGGGTTCGTGGATGAGTACCTGGGTGAGGGCGCGTGCGGAGTCCATGACGGCTTCGGCATGGGCGTCCTCGGTACCCATGAGCGCGTCGATGAGCCGCTTGCCGACTTCTTGGTGTCGTGCCGGGTCGAGAACGCCCGCGGGTGCGAAGACCTCGATGAGAATCATGCCTTCATGCTCGATCGGCGGGTCCTCGCGGTCGTCGTACGGACGGAGCGGGTTGGGGTTACTCCGAGGGGAGTGGAGGACTACTGCGGCGGGAGTACGACGGCCTTCAGTCACCGGTGCGCGTGCGGTTGCGGGTCCTGATCCGGAAGATCACCAGCCCGATCGCGGCAAACCCGGCCGCCCAGCTCAGGCCGAGCGCGAGGTGGCCCCACAGTGCGGTGTTCCCGAAGGAGCCGCCGACGGCGAACTGCATGGGCCCGAAGGAGGGAAACCATTCCAGGACGGGCTTGTTGGCGAGCGGGTTGCCCAGCGGGTTCTGCAGAAAGGTGTCCATCAGCCCGCCCATGATGATCAGGAAGAAGCCTTCCAGGTCGTGCTTGACCAGGACGCCGAGGAACAGGCCGAGCGCGCCGTAGGTGAGTGAGATGGCGCTGAAGCCGGTGAGCACGGCGAACCAGCCGCCGGGATCCGGACGCCAGAAGGGAAGCATCGCGAGCGCAGTGTAGAGCGCGATCGCCCCCGCGACCAGGGCGACGGCCAGGGACTTGGCGCCGATGAGCGTGCTCTGCCGGTATCCGGCGAACACCAGGCGCCGGTCGAAGGCGAGGGCCTTGCGGACGGCGTCGAAGACGACGAACCCGGCGATCATCGTGACAGAGTTGAGGCCGGCGGAGATCAGGGTCAGGTGGCCGCCGTCGACGTGCAGGACCCGGCCGGTGGCGTAGAGCTTGAAGTCCAGCGGCGTGTGTCCGGCCAAGGCGGCCATCATCAGGTACCAGGCGGGTACGAAGAGGACGAGCAGCAGTGCGGCGAGCCGGTTGCGGGTCTGGTCGCGCACGCAGAAGCGCAGGGCGGTGGGGAACTGGCCGTACAGCGGCCGCAGTCGCAGTGCGTCAGGCACCGACATGGTGGTCCTCCCTCGACGTCGTACGCGGGGTGAGCCGGCCGTCGGTCAGATCGGCCAGCAGGTCGAAGCGGTCCTGTTCGAACACGAGATGGGTGATGACCACGATGGCCTTTCCACGGGCGCGCAGGTCCTCGACCAGGTTCCAGAACCGCAGGTAGGTCTCCCAGTCGAAGCCCTGGTAGGGCTCGTCGAGGAGGAGGACGTCCGGGTCGTGCAGCAGGGCCAGGGTGAGGTTGAGCTTCTGCCTTGTGCCGCCGGACAGTTCGCCGGCGAGGGACGCTTCGTACTGGTCGTAGCCGAGGAGGCGGACGAGTTCACGGCCGCGGTCCAGATCGGGCAGGCGGTGGGCGGCGGCGAAGTAGCGCAAGTGCTGTTCGACAGTGAGGCTCGCGTTCAGGACGGGGTCCTGCGGGCAGTAGCCAAGGGTGCCGGACAGAACGATCTCGCCGTGGTCCACGGGCAGAGTGCCGGCCAGGATCTTCAGCAGCGTCGACTTGCCCGCGCCGTTCTCGCCCACGACGGCGACGAGTTGCCCGGGGGCGACGGTGAGGTCGGCGCCGCGCAGGACGGGATGCTTGCCGTAGGACTTGTGGATGTTGTGGGCCTGAAGTACGTGTGATGGTGCGGGTGTTGAGCCGGGCGCCATGCGCCGCCTCCCTAGGGTGCGTCTCCTTGCGGTTCCGGTGGTACCGCGTTCAGTCCGCCCGCGTAGATACTGAGCATCTCCGGGGCCCAGCGGGTCATCCCGTCGACCGACAGCGGGTCCGTGCCGAGGACTTCGGCCAGGCGGTCGCGCAGCAGGAACAGAGCCAGGTCGTTGGCGAGGAGCAGGGCTGCGCGCACCGCCGGATCCCTTCCGGGGGCGGCCAGTCCCGCTGCCGCCAGGCCGTCCAGCGCGGCCCTGCTCAGTTCGTACAGACGCCGGAACAGCAGGCGTGCGGCGTCCGTGTCAGACAGCAGGAGCCGGCGCAGGTAGCTGGGCAGCGGTGAGTCGTCGGGCAGGTGCCGCGCGAACACCTCGCTCAGCGAACTCGGCCCGGCCCCGGGATCGAGCAGCTGCGCCCCGCCGTCCCCTGTCAACTCACCGAGCATCGCCTCGAAGACGTCCAGGACGTACTGGTCGACCTCCTGGCGCAGGCCCTCCTTCGACCCGAAGTGGTGCATGACCAGCCCTGGCGACACGCCGGCGGCAGCGGCGATCTGCCGCATCGTCACCGCCTCCGCACCGCTTGCGGCGAACAGGCGCAGGGCCTCGTCACGGATGACCGCGCGGGTGGTCCGGTCGTCGCGGATTGAACGCATGTGCAGAATACTAAACGATCGTTCAATCGCTGTCCAGGGGTGCGGGGGCGGCACGCCTTGTGCCTTTGGCGCGCATCACCCCGTACGGGGCCTCGGCGGGGGCGTGCCCGCGTAGGCCGGAGCGGGCGGCGGGGCGGTCGAGGTGGGCACGCCGTCCGACACCACCTCTCCGGACTGCTGTGAGGTGACACCTGTGGGCGTGCCGCCCGGGGCATCTGAACGGCTGGGCGCTTGGGTAAGGGCCCCGGCGGCCACGAGCACCGCGGCGACCGTCGCGAGGACGCGGCCCGCCCGTCGCCACCGGGCCGGGCCGTCCATGTCCCGCCATGCCGGGCAGGGCCGCCGTTCCTCCGGCTGCCACACCTCACCCACCGCATCGAAAGATGCCGACCGGGGTTCGACGGGTGCGCCCCCTTGCCGCTCCTGCCGCGCGCCGTGTGAGTCCGCCGGATCGGGGCGGCTCCCGGCTGCCCGCTCCCGTGCGGAGAGTTCCCTGGGTGCGGAGGCCCGGATGGCCTGTTCGGTATCGCCGAGGAACCTCCGCCATACGGTGTCAGGGACGGGCGGAACGCCGCCCCCGTCGTCCGGAGTTCCGCCCCGACCCGGGTCTTCAGCGACCACGCTCCCCCTCCTTCTCGGCTCTCCTCGGCCGGGTCCATTCTGCGGACCGCGGCGGACCGTGCGGATAGGCGGAGTGGGTACGGAGGGCACGCGTCTCCGGGAACCGGGTGGTGGGAGACCTGTCGGCGGTCGGCATGTCGCCCCCACTTCGGACAGTGTGCCGATCACTCCTGGGCGCTGGGCGACACCGACCGCCGACTCGGCCCCCCGAGTGCAAGTTTTGCACAGTGCAAAATCTGATCGCCAGAGCTTTGGGGTGGTCTTGGTCTGGAGTTGAACCCTCGTAGTGCCTGGCCTTCACGGCAGCCGGGTTCCCGGGCCGGCGTCCAGGCGTACGAAGGGGATGGCCCGGCCTGCCTCCCGGAATCCGGAGTCGGTGCCGTTGGACGGCAATCCCATGAACGCGCACAGGCGGCGTGCGGTGCGTGGGTGTCGCCGGGCGTAGCGGGCCATGATCTCGGCGCCTTCGTCCGGTGTGGGGAAGCGGGCCGTGACGGCGTGACGGCGGGTGCCCACCTCGATCAGGGTCTTCGGCTCCGCGCGCAGATTGCGGTACCAGGCCGCCTTCGGGCCGAAGCCGGACGCGACGGTCCAACTGCCGTCGTCCGGCGCGTACTCCACCACTTCGAGCACCACGCGGTGGTCGCGTCCGGTGACACGGCCCGTGTGATGCAGCAGGAGCAACCGACCGCCGAAGACCCATCCCAGTCCGCAGCGGAAGAGGGAGATCGGCATGCGGGCGAGGAACCGCCGCCATCCGGTGGGGAGTCGAGGCCATTCCGGTGGAGTGTGTCTGTGGGGCATCTTCGCCTTCCGACGTCGGACATGTCGGCTCTCGGCCTCTGTTGGGTAAAGGCCTGGACCGAGAGTCCCTTCCTCACAGGAACCTTTGCATAGTCTAAATCCGGGGAGGGGTGTCTGTGCCAAAAGTGATCAGACGGCTCTCATGCGCTGGAACTTCTTCTGGAGGATGCATGACCGGGCAGAAGCCGACGCAGGGTTCTGCGGTGCTGTCCTGGATGCCGGTGGCGGCGATGGCCGTGGTGGCCGGGGCTGATGTCGTCGCCGGGCCGGGGGTGGGACTCCTGCCGCTGGTCTCGCTCGGGCCGGCGTTCTCCGGGCTGGTCGGTGGATGGCGGCGTACGGCGCTGATGGGTGCGGTGGCGCTGCTCGTGTGCGTGGCACTGGGGATGTACGACGGGCTGTTCGAGGAGCGGCGGGGTTTCACGGCGATGGCGTCGGTGGCGGGGGTCACCGGCGTGGGCATCGCGGCCGCGGTGACACGCTCGCGCAGGGAGGCGGAGCTGGCCAGTGTCCGTTCGATCGCGGAGGTGGCGCAACGGGTGTTGCTGCGGCCGGTGCCACGCACCGCGGGCCCGCTGCAGGCCGCGGTGTCGTACACGTCGGCGGTCGCCGAGGCGCGGATCGGCGGTGACCTGTACGAGATGGTGGCGTCACCGCACGGCATCAGGGTGATCGTGGGCGATGTGCAGGGCAAGGGGCTGGCCGCGGTGGAGACGGCCGCCGTGGTCCTCGGCGCCTTCCGGGAGGCGGCCCACGACGAACCCGACCTGGTCGGGCTGGGCGAGCGGCTGGAGCGCAGCGTGGCCCGGGAGCTGGAGGGGGAGAAGTTCGTCACCGCCGTCCTCGCCGAGATCGGTTCGGACCATGGGGTCGTCTTCCTCAACTACGGTCACCCGGCCCCGATGGTCGTCCGCCGCGACGGTGACGTCGACTTTCCGCAGCCACCCGCGTACGCCCTCCCCCTGGGACTGGGTGCTCACGGCAGCGAAGGACCCACGCCCTATCGGGTGGACTTCGCCCCCGGCGAGCAGCTGCTGCTGTACACCGACGGGGTCACCGAGGCCCGGGACGCGGACGGCACTTTCTACCCCCTCGGCGAGAGAGCGGACCTGCTCAAGGAACCCGACGCCGGCCGCGCCCTGGAGGCACTGCGCGAGGACCTCGTGCGCCACGTCGCAGGGCCGCTCCATGACGACGCCGCCATGCTGCTGCTGCGGTACCACGGTCATGGGGAAGGAAAATCTGTTCCCATCGGGTGAGGGGGCACCGCCTTCGGCAGGGTAGAAAGGACACATGCTGGAGCGTGAGAACCCCGCGGGGGCCATGGACGACGTCGACGCGGTCACCCGTGCGGTGCTGACCGCGTCCCGCCTGCTGGTGGCGGTCTCCGCCCGCTCGCTTGCCGAGGTCGAGGAACGGGTAACCCTCCCGCAGTTCCGGATGCTGGTCGTGCTGTCCACCCGCGGCGCCACCAAACTGGTGACGCTGGCCGATCTGCTCCAGGTGGCGCCGTCCACGGCGATGCGGATGGTCGACCGGCTCATCGCGACTGGCCTCGCCGACCGGCAGACCAACCCGGGCAACCGCCGCGAGACCCTGCTGCAGCTCACCGAGGAAGGCCAGCGCACCGTCGAGGACGTCACGGCCCGGCGCCGTACTGAGATCGCCGCCATCGTCGAGCGGCTTTCCCCGATCCAGCGCCTGGCGCTGGTCGAGGCCCTGGGCGCATTCAACAAGGCGGGAGGCGAGCCTCCCGCTCCCGCCCTGGACGATCAGGAACCCCATCCGCTCGGCTGGGTCGTCGACGGCGTCATGGCGCACGACACCTGACGCTTCTCCCGGCCGTTGTCACGATTCCCGGACGGCTCTTTTCTGAGTCCGAAAGATTTTGCATAATGCAAGGGAATTGCGAACGTCGGCTGCACTGCCGTGCTCCGGCAGTGCTGCGGCGTGCGGGTGCCGCTCGCGAAGTGTGTCTGCGGGCGGTGGCGTCAGCGGTCGCCATGGACGGGAAGGGTGCCGGGGTGTGACACGCGTGCGCCGGAGGCGTCATCACTTGTCCCCGTCCGAACGTCACCTGATGGCGTACTTGCGCACCTCAGTGTGGGGCCCGGCGGAGTTCGTCGGGCGGCCGCCCTGGTGGCTCGTGGCGGAGGGGCTCCTGGCGGGGGTCCTCGGTGCCGGGGGGATCGTCGGTACGGCACTCTTCGGTGCCTGGACGGGTCGGCCCTCGCTGGCCGACGGCGAGGCGGGCCTGGTGTGCGCGGGGGCGCTGGCCGTGTATTTGTCCTTCGTGGGGGCCGGGCGAGCGCTGATCGGCATCGCCGCGCTGCTCGGTATGTGCCTCGCGCTGCAGGCCCCGCAGGCAGCCACCGGGATGGTGCTGGCCGCACGGGGGCAGGTGCAGTCCGTGGTGGTGACGTCGGTCGAGGACGGCCGGGCGGCGGACGGCGGGACTGCCCGCTACCTGTGCTCGGTGGCGGACACCGACGGCGTCCCGCTAAAGGTCCGCATCTGGCGTGGCTGCGGAGAAGCGACCCGGCCCGGAGACGCGCTCGCCGTCGTGTCGGATCCCGAGGGGCGGGTGCCCCCGCGCGGTGCACAGGCGGGGGCGCGTGTGTCGGGACCACTGCGCGACCTGGCCCCCTGGGCCGCAGCCCTCATAGCAGGGGCTCTGCTCGCCGTCGTCCGCTCCTACCGGCTCTCCCGCCCCGGACAGACCGTGATCCCGTTCGGCACTGGTCAGCCCGACCACCGCTGATCAGCCGGCCGACGGACTGGGCATCGGGGAGGCGGTGTTGATGGCCAGGTCGGGGCGGGCGGTGAGGACGACGATCGGGGCGCCCGGCTGGGCTGCGGGTGGCGTGAGCTGCTCCTTGGGGAGCTTGGGCGGGGTGGTCTGCTGGAAGTTGACCTGGTCGAAGTTCACGACGCCGGTCTTCTCCAGCACGGTGATGTGGTCGAGGACCGTGTCGTTGGCCAGGTCGGCGAGCTGACGCACGAGTGTGTTCTTGGTGCTGGCGCGGATCTTGGCGATGGTCGGGAAGATCTGGCCGTGGGTCACGCGCATGATGTTGGCGGCGGTGGTGTCGAACTGCGTGCCGGACTGGGCCGCCGAGGTCTGCACGAACTGCTGCTGTTGCGGGGTGGCCTGGTTGGGCAGGGTGATGTTCAGCTCGGGGGCGATCTTGCGGCACAGTTCGTCGAGACCGGCGTGCCCCACGATCAGGTGCTTGCCGGCCTCCCGCATCTCCAGGGTGGAGCCCTTCTGGAGCGCCAGCTCGCCCAGCGGGTACTCCCACAGTCCGGCGGAGCGCACCTTGACGACGAAGTCGCGGTCGCCCTCCGTGAGCGGGCCGTACTGCGTGCTGGCGATGACCCGGTTCGGATCGCTGGAGACGGTCTGCACACCGAGCATGGCGGGGTAGGCGAGTGCGGAGAGGGTCAGGCCGAGTGCGCCGACCACGACAACGGATCCGACCATGTTGCGGGAGATGGGCATGCGGCCTCCAGGCGTGAGCGGCTGGTACGCCAGGGGGTACGGAGGGGCGGGACGCATCGATCATTGCTCTGAGTAAAGTTTGCATTCCGCTCTGTTTTTTGCGTCACATAGTGAGGTCATCCTGTCGTGGGGGAGGGGGACGGCGCGGCTGTCGCGGCCGGGCCCGTCGGTACTCCCTCGGTCGGCAGTCCGGGGGGCACGGTGAGGGTGACCATGGGTGCCCCCGGCTGCGGCACCGGTGGTGTGACCTGGCTGGAGGGGAGTTTCGGCGGGGTCGTCTCCTGGAAGTTGACCTGGTCGAAGTTGACCAGCCCGGTGTTCTCCATCTGCGTGATGTGGTCCAGGACCACGTCGTTGGCCTGGTCGGCGAGCGCGCGCACCAGGGTGTTCTTGGTGGTGGAGCGGATCTTGGCGATGGTGTTGAAGATCGAGCCGTGGGTGACGCGCAGGATGTTGGCGAAGTCGGTGTCGAACTGCTTGCCGGTGTCGGACTTGAACGTGTCCAGGAAACCCTGCTGCTGTGGCGTGGGCTGGTTGGGGATGGTGATGTTCAGCTCGGGTGCGATCCTGCGGCAGTTGGCGTCGAGCGCGGCGTGCCCGATGACCAGGTGCCGGCCGGCCTCGCGTACGGCCGCGGTCGTCCCCTTCTTCATGGCCAGGTCCCCGGAGGGGCCCTCCCACAGCCCGGCGGAGCGCACGAAGACCACGAAGTTGCGGTCGGCCTCGGTGAGCGGCCCCCATTGGGTGCTGGCGATCACGCGCGCCTGGTTCGTGGACGCGTTCTGGACGCCGAGCATGCTCGGGTAGGCCAGGGCGGCGAGCGTGACGCTCAGCGCGCCGCCGACGAAGACGGTTCCGATCGTGTTGCGCGAGAGGGGCATCGTGCCTCCTGGTGCGGACGGCGGGTACGTCGGCAGGTACGAGCCGGCAAGGGAAAGAGAATCCTTGCTTCAGGTAAAGCTTGCACTATGCCAAGTTGTGTTCTCGGGGTTGCCGACTCGCAGTGGAGGTGATCCGTCGGTGCGGCGGACGACGTCACAGGGCGATGGGGCGCTGGTCGAAATCGGCGAGGTTCATCAGGAAGTCGGCGCACAAGCGCTTGTCGGTGATCTCCATGCCGGTCGCCCGCACCGGCCACTCGCCCGCGATGTCGCCGAGCGCACATCCGGCACCGCAGTGGCTGATGGCCTTGGCGGAGGAGAGCCAGCCCGGCGGCTTCTCCGGATCCGGCTCGCCTTCCCGCTCGATCACCGGCCGGAACGTACGCTGACCGCGGCGGACGTGGAACTACAGGGCGGACGGATCCCACTGCAGAGCTGTGACCGGATACACCACATGCATGATCCACATGCGCTGCGGGTAACCGCGCAGCGGCATGTCCGCCGCGATCGTCAGGGCGCTGATACCGCCATGGTCGGAGTGGCCCGGCCCAGAGCCTCCAGCCATGCCGGAGGCTTGAGGTGCGGCTCCGTGGCCATCACCTCTCATGCAGGCGCGCCGTCGCGACCCGCCCCGGTCGCATGATGCGTATCTTGCGGCTCTCGCAGGCGGGACAGTGGGGTGACTGCAGTGGCGACGGTACGCGACTGGCGCCGAGATGGTACGTCGCGGTGATCCTCTCGTGCTCGTCCACGGTCGCGTCGATGTCGTACGTGTCTTCCCAGCCGTGCCGCAGTCGAGGCACGCGAACGAGTAGGAGCGCTGGACGTGCTCTGTGTGCATGGTCCACTCCCCTTTCGGGCGATCCGGGTGTACAGCCCCCGGTACCCAGTCTTGCACAGTGCAAAATAGGGCTTTCATGAGCCGCCCGCCGCTTTCGTCAGGGGAGCTGTGTGCACTGCCCGCAGGGCGCTCTGGTGGCTGAGCCAGCCGATCGGCTTGCCGTGCTCCGCGTCCAGGACCGGTACGCCGGTTCCAGCGGCCGACAGCAGGGCGTGCAGGGCCCTGGCGAGGGGCTGGTCGGCGAGGACGGGCGCGGGCGTCTCGGCGAGTTGCCCGACCCGCGTCGGAGCGTCCTCCGGCTGTTCCGCGAGCGCCTCGGCCACCGCCTGCGCGGTGACGACACCGGCGTAGTCCCCGCCGTCGTCGACCACCGGGAGGGCGCCGTGGCCGGACAGGCTCAGCAGGTCGGCGGCGTCCGCGAGGGTCGTGGACGTGGCCAGCGGGGAGGGCAGGGGCTCCATGACGGCGCTGACGTGCTGGGTGCCGATGCGGGCGCCGGGGGCGGGACCTTCGAGGTCGATGCCGCGCCGGCGCAGCTTGAGGGTGTAGATCGTGTCGTGGGTCAGCAGGCGGCTGGTGGCGGTGGCCAGCACGATCGCCAGCATCAGCGGCAGGATGATCGAGTACTCGCCAGTGAGCTCGAAGAGGATGACCACGGCGGTGATCGGTGCCCGTGCCGCGCCGGCGAAGACGGCGCCCATCCCGACCAGCGCGTACGCGCCCACCGCGCCGACCGAACCGGGCAGCAGATGGTGGACGCCGATGCCGTACGCCGAGCCGAGCATCGCGCCGATGAACAGGCTGGGGGCGAAGACGCCGCCCGAGCCGCCGATGCCGATGGTCAGGCTGGTGGCCAGCATCTTGCCCACCAGGAGCAGGAGCAGGAAGCCGACCGCATAGTGGTCCTCGGTCGCCTTCTGCAGCACGGGGTAGCCGACCCCGTACATCTCCGGCAGGGCCAGTAGCACCAGCCCGAGTGCGAGGCCGCCGACCGCCGGGCGCAACCACTCCGGGCCGCGCCAGAGCCAGTCGCAGGCGTCCTCGATCAGATACAGGAAGCGGGAGAAGCCCACTCCCACCACCGCCGCGCCGACGCCGAGCGCGGCGAACAGGCCGTACTGGGCGAGGTGGTCGACGTGGAAGTCGGGAAGGGTCAGGAAGGCGTTGTTGCCGAAGGCGGCGCGTCCGATGATGCTCGCGGTGACGCTGGCCAGCACGGCGGCGCCGAAGGCTTCGGCGCTGAAGGTGGCCAGGATCAGCTCCATGGCGAAGAAGACGCCGGCGAGCGGTGCGTTGAAGGTGGCGGTGATGCCGCCTGCTGCGCCGCAGGCGACCAGGAGCTTCATCCGGCCCTCGGTCGCCTTCGTGACCCGGCCGAGGGTGGAGCCGAGCGCCGAGCCGATCTGCACGATCGGGCCCTCGCGGCCCACCGAGCCGCCGGACCCGATGCACAGGGCGGAGGCCAGAGTCTTGACGACGGCGACCTTGGGGCTGATCCGCCCGCCGCGCTGGGCGACCGCCAGCATCACCTCGGGTACGCCGTGGCCGCGGGCTTCCTTGGCGAACCGGTTCACCAGCGGCCCGTAGAGGAGGCCGCCGGCCACCGGGGCGAGCAGGACGAAGTACGGGCCGAGCCAGGGCGCGTGCGGATTGCCCGCGCCGGGGGAGGCGGCGTAGTCGGCGTGGCCGGACAGGAGACGCGTGAAGGTCTTGATGCACCAGCGGAAGACGACCGATCCCACGCCGGCGCCCGCGCCGACCACCACGGCGAGCGCCATCAGGCCCCACGGGGCGGTCCGCAGTCCCGGAAGTCTCGGCGTAGATGTGAAACCACTTGTTGCGTTGCTAGGCACGTGCTTCCCGTCCGTTGCCGCCGGTATGGCGCTCGTCGATTTCGCTCCCTTATCTTTGCATTATGCAAAACTAGTCAAGGGGGCAGGTCCCGGGCCGTTCACCGGCCCCACCGGGGCCGGTGAACGGCCCGGGACGCGCTCGCGGGAATGTCGGCAGAGGTGCAAGTCATGAGAGGTGAGCAATGAGCAGTCAGGCTTCCCCATCCCTCATCGTGGTGGGCGTCGACGGGTCGGAGTCGAGCCGGGCGGCGCTGCGCTGGGCGGCCCACCAGGCCCGGCTGACCGGTGCGGAACTGCGCCCTGTGCAGGCGTGGCGGCTGCCGGTCACGTATGGCATGCCGGTGGACTACTCGGACGCCGACTTCGAGAAGCAGGCCCGTGAGAGCCTGCGGCGAACGGTCGAGGAGACGCTGGGGGAGCATCCCGGCGTGCCCGTCGCCCCTCAGGTCGTCGAGGGCCATCCGGCGGCGGTGCTGGCCGAGGCGGCCCAGAACGCCGACCTGTTGGTGGTCGGCAGCCACGGCCACGGTGCCTTCACTGGAATGCTTCTCGGCTCGGTCAGCAACCACTGTGTGCACCATGCCACCTGCCCGGTGCTCGTCGTCCGTGCCGACATGACCTGACCTGCCCCTTCCCCGGGTGTCAGTCCGCTTCGGCGCGCGCCTCGACGTCCTCGATGCCCGTGGGGCGCCCGGCCCGTGTCCACCGCGCGTACAGGCCGGCCGCGATGAGCAGCGTCGCGGCCAGGGACAGCATCGGCCAGCCGCGCAGCAGGTTCACCGCGAGGGTGAAGGCGACGGCCGCGGCGGCCAGCCCGTTGACCCAGGCCAGCGCCGTCTTGTTCTCCCGGGTGGCGAAGCGGGCCATGGCGAGCAGGCCGACCAGGAAGCTGACGAAGACCGCGACCGCGTAGAACAGGACCAGCTCCTGCTCCTGACCGGCCGCGGCGACGATGATCAGCGCGGCTGCGGCCAGGTAGACCACCACGGACCAGTACGGGGTGTGGTGCCGGTTGGTCCGGCCCAGGACCGGCGGCAGCACACCGGGCCGCTCCGCCGTGCCGGACAGAGCCTTGAGCAGTCCGGGTCCGGCCTGGAAGGAGGAGCTGGCCGCGGCGAGCAGCAGCAGTGAGCTGGTCAGCTGGAAGGCGCCGTAGAGCCAGCCCGGTCCGGCGGCGGCGTGCGCGATGTCGGCGATCTGGGTGGAGTCGGCGCCGGGGATGCCGATGTGCAGGCGCACGGCCAGCGCGGTCAGGGCCAGGGTCAGACCGCCGACGATGACGAGCAGCAGGGCGAGTGTGCCGCGGCCGAAACGCCGGCGGTGGGTGTCGTCGAGCTGGCCGAGCTGGGCGATCGCGGTCGAGGGCGCCTCGATGCCGGTGGCCAGCGCCATGGCGACCGGGAAGGCCAGCACCACCGCGAGTACGGCGGAGCGGCCGGGGTCGGCCGTGGCGGCGGCGTGGCCGATGGCGTGTGGCGAGGTGAAGCCCAGGACGAGCACGGCCACACAGATGAGGACGAAGGCCACGGTCATGAACGCGAACAGCAGCCGCCCGCCGTGCCCGAACCAGGTCAGCCCCGCCACCACCAAGAGCAGGACCAGCGCCAGCGGGACGCGCCACGGGGCCAGCGCCGGGAACAGCGCGATGACCGCGCTGGACGCCGCCGCGATCGAGATGCCGATGGTCAGCACGAAGTCGACGACCAGCGCGCCGATCGGCAGGAACGTCCAGCGCGGACCGAAGGCCCGCCCGGCCGCGGCTGCCGCGCCGCCGCCCTTGGGAAAGCGCCGCACGAGCTGCCAATAGTTCGCGGTGACAACCACGACCAGTCCGATGACCAGGCTCATCGTCGGCAGCAGCAGAGCGAGATCGCCGTGCAGGGCACGCAGCGCGGCCTCGATCGCGTACGCCACCGAGGAGACCGGGTCGGCGATCACCGCGAAGGCGAACGCGAAGAAGAGCACGGAACGGCGCGGGCTGCGGCCGTGCACGGCGAGGGACGGGACGGCTGCGACGGCGGCAGCCGGCTTCGACGAAGTCACGCGAAGACCTTCCTTGATGCCCGCACGGGCGACTCATCGCTGTTGGTACGGACGACTCACAGGGACACTTCGCCGACCCGACTTCCCGGCACACCGCAGTCGACGCTACGTCAGAAAGCCGTCATCAAGGCGTTAGGGACGCATCAAGATTCACGCCGGCCGGCCGGGCGAATCCTGGGCTTCTTGCCATCGAGTTTTGCATAGTGCAAAAGTGGGGGTGGGGAGGAACGCCCAGGCGAGCGGAAAGGCGATGTGCACCGATGAGAGCAGTGATCTGCGGAGCCGGTATCGCCGGACTCGCGCTGGCCGGCCGCCTGCACAACGTGCTCGGCTGGGACGTCGTGGTCCTGGAGAAGGCCCCGAAGCCCCGCACCGAGGGATACATGATCGACTTCTTCGGCCCGGGCTATGACGCGGCCGAGGCCATGGGCATGCTGCCCTGGCTGGAGGAGCTCGGCTACCCGGTCTCCGAGGCCGCCTTCCTCGACGACCAGGGCCGGTGCCGCGCCCGGCTCGACTACGACCGGTTCGCCCGCACCCTGAACGGGCGCCTGCTCAGCATCATGCGGCCCGACCTCGAACTCGCCCTGCGCGAACGGCTGTCCTTTGCCGTCGGCCTGCGCTTCGGCGTCGGCCCGGCACGCATCGACCCAAGTGCATACGGCATCCGCGTCACCCTCACCGACGGCACGGTCCTCGACGCCGACCTCCTCATCGGGGCCGACGGCCTCCACTCCACCGTGCGGGCCATGGTCTTCGGCGAGGAACAGCGGTGCCTGCGCTACCTCGGCTACCACACCGCTGCGTTCACCTTCGACGACCCGTACGTCCACGCGGAACTGGGCAACCGGTTCTGCCTCACCGACACCGCCGAGCGGCAGATGGGCCTCTACGCCCTCCGGGACGGCACGGTCGCCGCCTTCGCCGTCCACCGCAGCGCCGATCCCCGCCGTCCCGACGATGCGCGATCCGCCCTGTATCGCGAGTACGGCTCCCTCGGCTGGCTCGTGCCCCGCGCCCTGGCGGCTTGTCCGCCCTCCGCGCAGGTCTACTACGACCAGGTCGCCCAGACCGACCTGCCCTGCTGGAGCCGCGGACGGGTCGTCCTGGTCGGCGACGCCTGTCAGGCCGTGTCCCTGCTCGCCGGGCAGGGAGCCTCCCTGGCGATCGCCGGGGCCTATATCCTGGCCGACCAGCTCGCCGGTACGCGCCGCGTCGAGGACGCGCTGCACGGCTACGAACGCCTGTGGCGGCCAGTGATCAGGGACAGACAGCGTGCCGCGCGCAGAACGGCCCGCTGGTTCGTCCCCGAAACGGCACGGCGACTGCGCGTCCGCCGTGCAGCCCTGCGCTTCGCCGGCCTGCCGGTCGCGAGCCGCCTCGCCGGCACCTCGCTCGCCGGGAAGCAGCGGCCCCCTCTGCGGCAACTCGCCGCGGTGCCGACCAGTTGAGCCGGGTCAGGGCGGGGCGCCGTGACCCCTCGACAGGAACAGTTCCGCACGTCGCATGCTCGGGAGACCCACATGTTGCCACGTTCCCGGCCCGGTCCCGGTGTCGTGACCGCTCGGCTGCGCGAAGCCCTGGACACCGCCGACTGCCGGTCGCTGGCCGATGTCCTGCACCCGTATGTGTGCTGGAACCCGTCCGACGGAAGCGGCACCGGCTGTCACACCCGCTCCCATGTCCTCAGCCGGTGCGCCCGCCTGCACGCTCTCGGGCTGTGGGCCGGCATAGAGGAGACCTTCACCTACCCGGCGGCTGTGGTCCTCGGCCTCCGGATCCACGGCACCGTGCCTCCGGCCGACCCGCAGACCGTCGCATACCACGTGTTCGACGTCACCGACGGACTCGTCACGCGCATCACCTGCTATGCCGACCGCGCCCAGGCCCTCGCTGCGGCCTTCCCCGGTGCCACGGCGGCGGGCCCGGGGCATTGAAACCCGCCTGATCGGCGGCGGTCAGGACGAGGCGACGCGTGCCTGGAGGTGGACCAGCCCGGCCACCCCGAACTGGAGGGACAGCGGGAGTGTGTGCCGGCTGGTGATGCCATGCACGTGATGCAGTTCCACGCGCGGCCCGTCGCCCCGGAAGACGACGGTGGTACCGGACAGCAGCAGGATCCCCGCGGTGGACAGCGATCCGTTGCCCTCGGCCGGCTTCCCGCCGACCAGTTCACCCCGCCCCTTGTCCGGGGTCGCCACCATGCCCAGGTGCTCGGGTACCGCGCCGTCGTTGCGCACCGACATGGTGAGGGTGCCGTCACCGGATCGGCCGAGGCGCGCGACGGCACCGGTGATCGTCAGATCGACATCGGCGGTGTGCACGCTGAGGCGCCCGGGGGACGAGGCGACGCCCGAGGCGGTCCCGCCGTCGGCCGCGGTGGTCCTGGAGGTGCCGTCATGGCTGGTGTCCGCGCAGCCCGCGGTCAGAACAGCGAGGGCCACGGACAGAATGCGATCAGGGTTGCGCGGGTACATGCGGCTGTTCCTGTCATCTTTGCATTGTGCCAAGGTCGCTTGCGGCCGTGCTGTCGGTCCCGCGCGAACGGCAGGCGGTTCATGGGGGTGTAGTGGGTGAATCGGTATATATCCATGGGGAGTTGTTCCTCCGTGCTGAGCCGATGGGGCGGAGCAGGGCACGAACGCGTGGACCGCCGCGTCTCAGGTGGAGTGGTCGCGGGCGGCGAGGTGGGTGAGGTAGGCGTTGTAGGCGGCGAGTTCGGCGTCGTGGTCCCGGTCGGCCTGGCGGTCGGTGCGGGCGGCGGTGCGGCGGTCGCTGCCGGCCCACTGGACGAGCACGGCCATCAGGACCAGCAGGGTGGGGATCTCGCTGAAGGCCCAGGCGATGCCGCCGCCGGTGTTCTGGTCGGCCAGGGGGCTGAGGTGCCAGGCGGTCGGGGGGTGGGCGAAGAAGGTGGCGATCAGGGTGCTGGACATCATCACGGCGATGCCGAAGAAGGCGTGGAACGGCATGCCGATGAACAGTTCCAGCAGGCGCAGCAGGTGAGAGGGGCGGCGGGGTGCGGGGTCGACGCCGAGGATGGGCCAGAAGAACAGCAGGCCGGTCACCAGGAAGTGGGCCAGCATCCACTCGTGGCCGAGCCAGCTGCCCATCAGGAAGCCGAAGAGCGGGGTGAAGTACAGGCCGTAGAGGCTGGCGATGAACAGCGGCAGGGTGAACAGCGGGGAGGAGAGCACGCGAGCCGCGTAGCTGTGCAGGAGCCGGGTGAGTAGTTCCCGGGGGCCGGTGCGGCCGCGTCCGGCGGTGGGCAGGGCCCGCAGGGCGAGCGTGATGGGGGCGCCGAGCAGGAGCAGGATCGGGGCGAGCATGGACAGCACCATGTGCTGCACCATGTGGACGCTGAACATCTCCATGCCGTAGCCGCCCACGCCGGTACAGGTGACCGCGGCGGCGGTGAGCACGCCCGCGGTCCATAGCAGGATGCGGGCGAGCGGCCAGCCATCGCCGCGCCGCTGCAGCCGCCACACGCCCAGCCCGTAGGCGGCCAGGGCGAGGAGGCAGACGAGGGGCTCCACGGGAAGAGGCTGGGGGTGCCAGGCCAGCAGTCGTCCCAGGGTCGGCGGCGCGGTGGGCATCCACATCGGGCCGGTCATGTTCATGTGCTGCATGCCGTGCATGCCTGTCATGTCATCCCTCCAGCAGGCTTTGGCCGACGTATTCGCCCGGTGCGGCGCCGCCCGGGACGGCGAAGACGGCGTTGGACTCGTGGCGGATGAAACGGGTGAGGTGGTCGGCGCCGTCGAGTTTCGTCTGCACCTTGACGAAGGCGGCGGGGTCGGCCTGCCAGGCGATGAACAGCAGTCCCGCGTCCGGTTGTCCGTCGGTGTCGTAGCCGTCGTGGTAGGAGAAGCCGCGGCGGAGCATCTTCGCCCCGTCGTTGGACTCGGGTGCGGCGACGCGGATGTGGGCGTCTGCGGGGATGGCCAGGGAGCCGTGGGGGGTGAACTTGTTCAGGTCCATGGGTGTGGTCTCGGGGGCGTCATGGGGGGCGGACAGGGGTGCGCCGGTGTCCTTGGCGCGGCCGATGACCTCTTCCTGCTCGGTGCGGGTGAGGTCGGCCCAGTGGTCGAGGCGCATGCGGATGCGGCGTACGACGGCGTAGGAGCCGCCGTTCATCCACGCCTCGGCGCCGTGGCCGTGGGGGGCGAAGATCTCGGCGGTGAAGTCGGTGTCGGTGGGCTTGGGGTTGGCGGTGCCGTCGAGCTGGCCCATCAGATTGCGGACGGTACTCGGGCGGGTGGTGGCGCCGGGGGCGCGGTTGAAGCCGTTCATCTGCCAGCGGATGTCGGCCCTTCCGGTGGCCTCCCGCTGGAGCATGTGCAGGGCGTGGAAGGCGACGAGGGGGTCGTCGGCGCCGATCTGGATCCACAGGTCGCCGGCGCTGCGCTTCGGGTCGATCGCGTCGGACGGGAAGCGGGGGACGGGCACGAGCGCGGCCGGGGAGCGATGGGCCAGGCCGGTCTTGGTGAAGAAGGTGCGGCCGAAGCCGAAGGTGACGGTCAGTCTGCAAGGGCCGGCGTCGAGGGCGATCCGGTCGTCGTCGGCGCCGGCGGGCGAGTGTCCCTGGGTCATTGCCTCGGCCGTCACCGACCAGCGGTGCATCAGCGCGGCGGCCTCCTTGCGGCCTGCGTCTGCGGCCAGGTCGAAGGCGATGAGGTGGCCCACCGCCTGCACAGGGGTGGTGATGCCTGCCTGGTGGGTGCCGTGGAAGGGGACGGCGCTGTTGCCGACCGCGGTGAGCGGGGTGGGATCGTGCCTGGCGGCGTAGGCGGCCGTGCCACCGCCCGCTCCGGCCAGGATGCCCGCGGTGCCGGCGGCGCCCGCTGTACCCAGCAGCCGCCTGCGGGAGATGGCGCGCTGTCCTTCGTGACGGTGTGTGCTGTCTTCGCGCATGTCGAAGCCTCTTTGAACCTCTGGAGTACGGATGTCCGGGGCGAGGGCCGCCGCTGCGTTCGGGCGCGCGGACAGGCCCTCGCCGTGGGTCAGCTCGAGGGCTGGTACATCGTCGACTCGACCGGTGCCCGGACCGTGATCGAGTCGGAGGAGGCGAAGCGCAGCCGCAACGTGATCGTCTCGCCCACGGTCGGCTTCTTCTTGAAGCCCATGAGCATGAGGTGGTTGCCCCCGGTGCGCAGCACCAGGCGCCCGCCCGCGGGGATGGTGAACGCCGTCACCGGTTCCATCCGGTTCTGGGCCGTGGTGCGGTGCATCGTCACGCTGGTGGCGTCGCCGCTGCTCACGCCGGTGAGCCTGTCCGGCTGCCGGCCGGTGTTGGTGACGGTGAAGTAGCCCGCGGCCATGTCGGAGGTCGGCGGCTGACGTACGTAGGCGCCCGTCACCTTCAGCACGGGAGTGTCGTAGGCCGGTGCCGCCGCGGACGACGACGAACAGCCGGTCAGAGCGGTGGCGGAGAGCAGGAGCGCGGTGGCGAAGGAGCGGGTCACGGTGTCTGTCCCTTGACGATCTTGGGCAGGTCGGCGGCGTACCGCTGCTGGGAGGTCCCTGAGGTGTAGAAGAGGTGCGCCTTGTCGTCCTTGGGGGAGAAGGCGAACACCTCGGCGCCGTGGCTGACGGTCACGGTGCCGTCCTGGTGTTTCACCGGTGGGGAGATGCCGACGCCCAGACTCCGCGCCGCCTTCTGTACGGCGGCGAAGTCGCCGGTGAGGCCGGTGAAGGAGGGGTCGATGGCGCCGAGCCACTGTTTGAGGCGCCGGGGGGTGTCACGGGCGGGGTCGGTGCTGACGAAGACCACCCGCAGCTCGCGTCGGTCCGCCGTCGGCAGTTTGCGCGCGGCCAGCGCGATGTCGGCCATGGTCGTGGGGCATACGTCGGGACAGTGGGTGTAGCCGAAGTACAGCAGGGTGGGGTGGCCCGCGGTCTGCCTGACGAGGTTGTAGGAGTGGCCGTTCTGGTCGGTGAGGTGCAGGGCGGGTTTCGCGTCCGGCGTGTCCAGCGTGACGGTGCCGGGCGCCGCCGAGGAGGAAGGGGTGGAGACAACGGCGGCCGACTGGTCGGCCGACGCGTCGTCACAGGCGGTCAGGCCGAGACCGGCCGTGGTCACGAGCGTCGCGGCCACGGCGACGCGGCGCGCGGGAAAGGCGTGCATGAGGAACTCCTGCGTGTGAAGCGGCGGGCATACGGCGCTCTCCGGACAGGGGAAGGCGGCGTACGCACGGGTGGGAGAGGCGAGACGCCCTCGCCGTGCCGACGCTTGTGCGAGCAGCCGAACGGCACACGTACGCGGTGGCGTCCGAGGCCGTCACCGACAGCCGAACCGCTCGCCGCATGCGGGGATCTCACCCGATGACACCAGGGCGGCCTCGCGCACCCGCCGTGCTTCGACGCAGGGAGGTCAGGCCGCCGCGACCACCGCGGGCGGACCACGCCGGACGACGCACGACGACAGGAGACAGGTGAGCAACCGGCGGGTATTCCCCCGCGCACGGCGTGCGGCGAGCGCGCGCCGCATCCGCCTCAGCAGCGCGGAGAGCGGCACCAGGACCGAAGCGGCCGCGACGAGCAGGCCGCACAGCATCCACAGCAGAACGAGGCGGGCCACCTGCCCCGCTGCGACCGCCGGGAGCCGGACGGCCTGCCACAGCGCGATCTCACCGCGGCGCAGCACCCAGCCGGTCGCGACGACCGCGGCCACATGCGCGGCGAGCATCGGAGGCGTGAGCATCGAGCCCAGCATCATCGCGTGCCCGCCGTGACCGGTCATCCCCGCCATGGCCGGCGCACCGTGTGCGGCGTGGGCCGGATCGATCCGTGCCTGCCGCAGGATCCGCGCCGCGCTCTCCGGCGTGAGCTGTGCCGATCCGGCGCCGCACAGGAACCGTTGGGCCAGAGCCACCACCTGAGCGGACCGGTCGGCGGGAGCCGGCGCCATGGAACCCTGGCCCAGGGAGAAGACCAGGTGCAGACCGGTCTCACCGGCCAGCAGGCTGAGTGCGATGCCGGGCAGCGAGCGCTCCCGACCGGCCAGCGGGCCCACCACGCACACCACGCCGGCCCAGCCGGCCGCCAGGGACCAGATCGGGATCGCGGCGCCGGAGACCAGCGCGTGCCCGCTCGCGGACAGCGCGACGCACACCGCTGAGAACACCGCGGCCCTCAGCAGTCTCAGATCGGCGGCAGCCCGTACCGGGACGTTCATGGCGCACGCCACTATTCCAGCCGCCCGCGCGGCGGCGGACGCCGGGGTTACCGCGGGCGGGCGGCGGCCCGGCCCGGCTGTCCACCGGGCCGGGCCTGTCGGTTCATCAGATGGCCCGTCTCCTTCCGGTTGGTCGCGTCCCGCGCATCGTGCGTACGGCAACGAGCACCCCGCCGACGACCACGACGGCGACCGCCGTCAGAACGACGAGCGCGGTGGTGCGGCCGAGTCCGAGGATCGTGTCGTCCGCGTCCGTGTCCGCGCTCGTGGCTGTGACCGGCGCGGACAGGCTCAGGCCCTTGCAGGCGGTGGGACTGGTGACGGCCTGGGCGCTGTCGGCGACCTGGAACTGGAACGCGTTCGTCTGGGTGTCGCCGTCGGTGGCGGTGACCGTGTAGGTGAGGGTGTTCACCCCCGCCCGCAGGGGGCTGACGGCGGCGCAGGTGACGGAGCCGCCGGCCATCGCGGGCTGCCCGACGGGCACCTTGGCGCCGTCGGGTCCGACCAGGCTGACCTTCGGTGTGGTGCCCGGCCTGAGTTGGGCGAAGGTCAGCTCGACGACGCTGGTGCCGGTCCCGACCGTGGAGCCGGGAGCCGGTGTCGCGTCCTTCAGCGCGGTGTGGGCGTACGCGGGTGTGCCGCCGAGGAGCAGCAGCACGCCCAGACATCCCAGCAGGGCGGCCGGCGCCCTCAGAAGTCGAAGTCCGCGCATGCGATCCGGTTGTCCATCGCTTCCATGGGATGGACGACGAGGGCGACTGCGCCCTTGCCGGTCTTCTTGGCGTTGTCGACCGTCGTCATTCCCATGCCGGACTTGTCGGCGGTGAAGGTCAGCCACACCTCGTTCGGCGGCTTGGCCGGGCCGCCCTTGGTGAACTGGAAGTGCTCGCCTCCGTTGTCGGCGGAGCAGTGTTGGGCGTGGAGATGGGCCATGTAGTGGTGGCCCGGCTTGAGGCCGGTCAGGGACACGGTCACCGTGGTGCCCTTGGAGCCCTGGGCGAGCCAGGCGGTGCCCTTGACGTCGTCCATGCCGGGCGGGCGGGTGTCCAGCAGCTTGAACGCGCCCTTCACCACGGCGGCGCCGGGCACCTTGTCGGCGGGGGTGGCCTTCGGGTCCCCGTACGACATGTTCATGTCGGACATGCCGCCCATGCTCTTGGAAGGGGATGCGGAAGGCGAGGCGGCGGCCTTCTGCGACGTGCTGCCCGAGGAATCGCCGCCGCAGCCGGACAGCAAGGCGGCCGCCGCGGCCACCGTGGCGCAGCAGGTGACGAGACGGGCGAAGGCGCGGCCCGTGTGTGGGTACGTGGACATGAAACTCCCGATCGATGACGGGCTGGGCCGTTGCCGGCATCGGCACGTCGGACGGCCGACGTCAGGGCATGGCCCGGGCCGGAGGTGGAGAGGAGCGGTCGACGGCATATGCGCACGCCGACCGTCCGCCTGTCCCCCGGCCGCGCGACCGCCGGTTTCAGACCGGGATCACAGTCCTACGGCGAGCAGTGGATCGGGAGACGGGCGGCTGACTGCCGAACGACTCGGCGGCGGACCTCGGCGCACGACCGCGAATCTCAATGAGGCCGCCGTCGGCTGACGGCGCTGCTCACCACCGGCGGCGGGCCTGCACGACGGGGACTCGGGCTCGGGCACCGCACGGAAGAGGGCACAGCAGACCCGACGCAGCGGCGCGAACACCACCGCCGCCAGAGCACTGGCGATCCGGTGGGCCGCCGTCTCACCCCGCCACAGCCACAGCCCGCAGACGACGGCGGCCAGCAGATGCGCCAGAACCATCCCGGCGGAGCCCAGGTGCGGAAGGGCGGACGCGAGCGGTGAGCCGGAGGGCATCCTCATGGATCCGGAGGGCATTGCCATGGACCCCGAATGGTGCATCGCCATGCCCGAGTGGGGAGACATCGTGACGGGGGCGTGGGCCAGTTGATGGGCGAGGGCGAACAGCAGGTGCAGCAGCGCCTGGGTGACGACCGTGGCACCGATGACCACCGCAGCGCCACGGTCCCTACCGGTCAGCCACCAGGCGCCCGAGACCGTTCCGGCGAACGCGTAGGTGATCGCCCACCAGGGCAGCGTGTCCCCGGACATGAGTGCGTGGCCCAGGGCGGTCGTCGTCACGCAGACGGCCGCGAAGACCGAGGCCCGCGCCAGCCGCGGGACGTCGAAGGCGCCTCCGTCGACGGCCAACGCACCGCGCCCCGGGCTCGGTCCGCCGTGGCGGCTCCCCCGGGACATCCGACCACTCCCTGACGTCAACTCGCTCGTGCTGGGCCCTTGTCGGGCTGCCGTTGGGTACGGCTGACGGGGCGTCCGCGTTCACGCCCTGGCACAAGTGCTCCCCGGAGGTGTCCGCGGCGGTCGGTCATCGGCCGACCTTCACCGTCTTCGACACGGTGACTTGGTCTATCTCGGAGACACGGACCGTGGCTTTCATCGTCCAGGTCCCGGCGATCGGGAGGTTGAGGGTGTCGCTGCCCCAGTAGCCGCGTTCGTCGACGAGGTCGGCGTCCAGCGGGCCGACCTGCTGGTCGGCGAGGGTGAAGGTCAGACGCAGTTCGGGGATACCGACGGGGCTGCCATCGGCGCCGTAGACGATCGCCTCCACCACGTTCCGGCCGACCCGGCCCGGTTCCAGGGTGACCTGCACCTTGCCGCGCCCGGACAGGGTGTTCTTGCCGGTGTCGTACGGGATCAGGGTCAGGGACACCTCGGGGTGCCCGGCCACGGAGGTGGCCGACATGGTCTCCGCGGCACGGCCCGTCTCGGTGCCGGTCAGCACCGTCGTCAGGACGAGGACCAGCACGCCGACCACGACCTCGGCCAGGACGGACCGGCGCAGCCCGCGCCGTTGCGCCTGCGGCCCCGGTCTGTCCGAGTTGTGTTCGTCCCCGGCGGTGGGGGGAGCGCTCTCGCCGTGTCCCGCAGCCACCGGTACCCGCTCCTCCCGCGGGGCGTGCAGCAGACGGGCCGTCCAGCGCCGGGAGTACGAAGCCGCCGCCAGGATCACCAGCACCGCCCAGACCTTGAAGACGAGGACCCTGCCGTAGGTCGTGGAGAACGCGTCCCACGACCCGAGCCCGCGCCAGGACTGATAGACGCCGGTGACGGTCAGAACGGCCACCGAGCCGAGGGCGATGCGCGAGAAGCGGGCGACCGCGACAGGTGGCAGCGGATCCTCTGCGGGGGCCCGGTACAACGCGAGCAGCAACGCGGCCAGACCTCCCATCCACACTGCCATGGCCAGCAGATGCAACATCGAGGAGGCCACGGCCACGGGCACCTGGATGCCGACGGAGGCGTGTTCGGCCGCCGCCCAGGTGGCGGCCAGACCGAGGACGAGCACGCCACCGGCCGCGAGGGAACGCCGACCGGGCAACTGTTCCGCCCGCCGGCTCCGCACCAGGACGGCCACCACCACAAGCAGCATCAACCGGGCCAGCAGCGCGAGCCCCGGCCGGCTGCCGGCTGTCTGCCGCAGCGCGCCCGGGTCGAACCCACCGCCCAGCCCATCGCCGCTGTCGTAGGGGCCGCGCAGCAGTACCAGTACGACCGTGGACACGAACAGCGCCCACCAAGCGACCAGGAACGGCCGGTGCACCACGCGCGCGGCCGTGGCCGAGCGCCAGCAGGCCAGGACGAACATGGCGAGACCGATCAGCAGCGCCAGCCCGGCATAGGCGACGTAGCGGCCGACCCCGTACAACGCGCCGACGGTGGGATCCACGGCGGGCGGGGGAGCGGCAGTGGCCCGGGTCGCTGACGGCTCGCCGATGGAGAAGGTGAAGGCGCCGGACACAGCGTGGCTGTCCGCCGACACCACCCGCCAGGACACGGTGTACGTACCCTGCGTCAGTCCGCTTGCCAGCCGCACGCTGTCGGTGTTGCCCCGCCCGCCCGCGTGCCGGGGATCGCCGTCCGTCACCGGTCGGTTGTCGGGATCGAGCACACGCAGGGAATCCTCGACGAGCGCGACCGACTCGTCGAAGGTCACGGTGATCTGCTTCGGCGCCGCCTTCAGCACGCTGTTCTCGCGCGGGTCGCTGCCTGTCAGCACCGCGTGCGCTGAGGCGGGAGCCGCACCTTGGAGAAGAACACAGGCAAGGACGGCGATCACCACCAGGAGCGAGCCGATCGTGCGCCTTCCGTCGTCCACTTGTCGTCGCACCACGTCATGTCTCCGGGGCCGGTTCCTGTGTCCCGGATACGTACGGACGTATCCGGTGCCGCGCTCACTGCTGCATCAATCCGAAGGGCACCATGGGTCACTCACGACGGCGGTCCGTGGAGCCGGGTTTACCAGGGCATGCAGGTTGGCCGCGCAGGAGGCTTGTATGGCGGATCCAGACGGCGGTGCTGGGCAATGAGGAGTCCGAGGTGCCGCTGCGACCGCTGGAGGCGTTCGAGGTGGACGTCTTCCGGCGCCAGTAGGCAGTAGGGGACAGGTTCTGGTCCGGATCGCTGCTGGGGCGGGCGGCTGACGGGGAAGCTGTGCACCGCCTGGTTTGCCCGGCTGCAATGGTGAGACTGCCCCTCCGGCCCCGGAGAACGCCACGGGCAGGCGACCTGCTCCAGGCGGTGTCGAGCGGGGTGCCGAGGTCAGCGTGCGTGATTGGTCAGCGAAAGAAGCAGGTGCGCCGACTCGGGGTGGAAGTAGTCGGAGTGCGCGCCTTCGAGCCGCCAGGGTGAGCTGCGGTAGTAGGTGCTGGCGTCGATGTTGATGAGTCTGTTGGTGGGGAAGGCGTAGGCGTCGGTAGTGCGATGTAGTGGCGTGGTGTTCAGGTGCTCCCGTGGTCCGGTCGCCCCCAGGAAGCCGATGCCGTTGCTTACGTCTTCCGTTTGACGATGCCAGAGACCCAGGGCGCGGTCGTGGGGGGAGAATGTCATGGTGACGGGGGCGTTGAGGACGCTGTCGTCGAGCAGTCGGGCGTAGGGTGCGGCGGTGAAGGCGTCGGCGGGGGCGGCCATTTGGAACATGGTGAGACTGTCGAGGGTCCAGGGGTATGCGTCGGACTTCCATGGCCAGGCGAACGTGTCCGGTCCGTCCGCCAGTCGGTTGCTGGCCTGTTCGATGGCGTGGCACAGGAAGCGTCCGCCGAACGAGTGCCCGATGGCGTGCAGATATTGCCCGTACGAGCCTCGCAGGACGTCCGGTCCGGGTTCGGGCAGGGTGCGATGCTCGTTGAAGTAGCCCAGGACGGCAGCCAGTACGTGGGAGGCATGTCCACTGTGGGCGATGGCGGACGTCCGGTCGCGGATGGTGCGGTAGCCGGCCTTCGTCGGTGCGCTGCTCGACGGCCAGCGCACGCACACGTACTGGGGACGGAACGGGCTGATGCGCGGGTAGGCATCGGGCTGCTGTGCGGACAGGTCTTCCATGAGCTGAAAGAGCCGGGTGGCGGCCTGCTCCGCCTGGTCGGCGTCGGTGCGCCATCCGTGGACGTAGAGGAAGATGTCCGTCGTGTCGTCGTGGAGACGTAGGTGTTTCTCGATGGCTGCCGGCACCTGTTCGGAGGGAACCGGGTTTCCGTGGTGGGGGTCGAGGAGGTGACCGCTGTCGTCGAGGTCGAGCAGGTCCACGACTGTCATGCCGGCTCCTTGCCTGCCGCGGACGCGTCCACGAGACGGTTGTCGATGCCCCGGAGCAGGGTGAAGACCAGGCCCAGCGGGGTGGCGTGCTTGGTCACGAACTCCCGGGTGAGGCTGCGCGCCACGGGAGCGGCGCGCTCGCCCTTGAAGAACTCTTCGAAGAATCGGCAGGTGTACAGGCTGCCGAAGGTCTTCGGTATCTCTATCTCGGGGCCTATCAGGCAGCCGACGCCGAGGTCGAACAGCGGGCGGCCGAGCCCCTCGTGGACGAAGGTCCTGGTGCGGCCTCCCTCGCAGACCATCATGAAGCACAGGGGGTCGGGCAGCCGTTCCTGCCGGGCGGCGCGCCAGTATTCGAGGTCGGAGCTGCAGATGGCCTCGCCGTCGGTGAGGGTGAGCTGAGCCTGTGTCGTGCCTCGCTGGTCCTGCCGCTCACCGCAGCCGTGGGCTCCGAAGACCAGGATGTGGTCGCGGATGAACGGGTCGCTCAGCGCCTCGCCGAGGTCCTGCTTGCAGGAGCGTTCGCTGATGTCGGCATGGGTTTCGACGGCCCGTACGACGCGGATCGGTCCCGTGCCGGGCGGGTGGTCGTCCTGCATCCGCAGATCGAACTGAAGCCCCGCCTGGGGACGTTCCGTACCGTGCTCGATGAGTGGGTGGTAGTTCTCCACGTATCCGAGCGTGTGCTCGATGAGGTGGGTGTATCCCAGGAAGCCGCTCCTCTGCCGCAGCGGAGCGGTCGACGGTCATTGCCTCGGTCACCCGACGCGCCGGCACCCACGTCGTCAGGTCCCCTGGCAGTGAGCCAGGCAGGGCCAGGTAGAGCGCGCCTTCGGCAGAGAGGGTGGCGGCCCCGTCCAGTAGACGATGAGACCACCGTCACCAGCCGATGCCTTCGCCATGTGGCGCAGCACGCTGTCTCCACCAGCAGGCTGGACCGTCTGGCACAGATCTGGTGCAAGCCCCCCGACCATCGGATCGGTCAGAGCCGCGCGTAACGCGCTGACATTCCGATCGGTCCCGGGCGGCAGACGCAAAGCGGACTGGGAGGAAGAACCCGCCCCGACCAGCAGAGCACGCGTCGCCCCCGCCATCATGCCCCCCACAGTGCATCGTCCCCAAGCCAGAGTAACGCCATCACCTCGAACACTGACAGGAGTTGTCTCATTCCGCGGCATTCGGCCCAACAGAGCGCTGATGAGGATCGGCCCCCGCTGAGCCGACCGCCGAACCCGAGCGGTGAGCCGGGCCTCAACCTCAGCCCTATGCTGCGGCGATGGGCATGTAGTGGCGTATGGGTCCTCGGCGTGCGGGCAGTTCGTCTCCAACAGCCATGCCGAGGTGCGGATAGAGCACCTGGACCTCGTCGGGGTCGAGCGGATGGTCAGCAAGGGGCAGCGCGACCTTTCCGGTTCCGCTCGGTTCCTCAATCCAGTCGGCGTCGGCGTCGACGGACCAGATTCGGCAGACCACTCCGCCGGCAACCACGATGAGCAGGCGCAGGGTCGGCCTTCGGGCCGGAGATACGCTCCAGTACCGGCTGTCCGCTTCCCGCTGGACGGCGTCGGTCTGGCCGGTCTCACCGTAGAGGTGGCCGTCTGAGCCGATTCCGTGCTTGTCGTTCGAACGGTAGATCACCAGCGCATAGTCGGGCCGCGGGTGACCGGCGGTGGTTGGGACCGGGATGGATCTCTCTGCTGCCATCGGGGACTCCTCTTTCTGCTCGGCGCCGCTGGCAGCGGCGACCGGCGGATCGTTGTGGGTGTGCGGGAAGGTGTCGCTGAGCCGGGTGGTCAGTTGCTTTCTGTCCAGGTCCTGTCGAACCAGGCGAGGAAGGCCACGACTCCGCCGACCTTGGCGATCCGGTCGTGAATGGCTCTTTGGTCGTGTCCGGCGATGAAGCTGCGGCCCGAGGGGGTCTGGCTGCCACATCCGCAGGCGCAGAGCGTCCTGTCGAATGGGGAGTCGATGTACTGGACGGGATTTTGGCTCTTGCCCACCGGGGCGTGGCTGCCTACGTACTTGTCGTACACCGGGTCGCCGGGCTTGAGGATGGTGCCGTTGATGGTGCGGCGGCCGTCGGGGTCGGCGGCCGTGATGCTGTCGATCCGGACGGCCAGGACGACGATGCCCTTGGCGGTGAACAGCGCGTGGCGCTCGCGGTCGGCGCGGGCGCCGAGCCGCCATCGGCCCCGGCCCGCCTCGTAGACCTCCTCGTCGGTCAGTCCCGGGCGCCAGCCGGCAAACGACTTCCCGTACTCGTCCGCCGGGAACGTGCGGTAGGTGCCGAGTGCGATGGTGAGCATGGCCAAGCCCTCTGTTCTCCAGCCCGGCAATACTTTGAAGCCCGGGATTGAGAGATACGATAGAGGGGTGTGGCGTCAACTTGCAATCCAGGAATTCAGAGTATGCCGTCGCGTGGCCCGGCGAAGGTGTGCCGGGTGCCGGCCCACCGCACGACGCCCCGTGATCAATGGAGGCTGATCGAGGAGGGCTCGGCGTCCGGCTGCGCGGGCATGGCACGGGTGGATCTCATCTGATGCCGACTGGCGTGTGGCGTCGGCGATCCCGCTAGGGTTCACGTCTCGTCCACAATTGCTCTTGGCGGGGGTCTTGTTCGTGTCGCGGATTGCTGCTCGTCGTGCTTCGGACCCGGCTCGGATCGGGCGCTTCCGGGTGGTTGGGGTGCTGGGTGCGGGTGGGATGGGCACCGTGTACGCCGCGGTGGGGGAGCGGGGCGAGCGGGTAGCGGTGAAGGCCGTGCACGCCGGGCAGGCGGCGGATGACCAGTTCCGGGCCCGGTTCCGGCGCGAGGTGCAGGTTCTGCGGCGGGTGTCGGGTCCGTGTCTGGTGCCGCTGCTGGAGGCCGATCCCGAGGCGGACATCCCGTGGCTGGCGACGGCCTACGTACCCGGCTTGACGCTCGGAGAGCACACGGCGGTGTACGGGCCGCTGGCCGGGATCCAGCTGCACCTGTTCGCCTCGGGGACGGCCGGGGCGCTCGCGGCCGTGCACGTCGCCGGGGTGGTCCACCGCGACCTGAAGCCCGCGAATGTGATCCTGGCCCCGGACGGGCCGCGGGTGCTGGACTTCGGTATCGCCCACGTCGCTGACGGCACCGCGGTGACCCGTACCGGCATGCTGACCGGGACCCCGGGCTGGCTGAGCCCGGAGTATTACCGTGATGGCACCGCCGGGCCGTCCGGGGATGTCTTTGCCTGGGGTGTGCTGCTCGCCTTCGCGGCTACCGGCCGCCACCCCTTCGGCATCGGCAATGCCGAGGCCGTCGCCTTCCGCGTCCTGAGCGCCGAGCCGGACCTCGACGGTGTCCCCGACGACATGCTCAGCCTGGTGACAGCATGCCTCGCCAAAGACCCCGGCCATCGGCCGTCGTCCGTCCTCGTGGCGCACAAGACCGCCGCGCTGCTCGGTGAGCAGGCGACCCAGGTCCTCGGGGATGTCCGCGACCGGCCGACCGAGGTCCCGAACCTGATCGCAGAGCAGTGGCACCCCCCGACCGTCGAAGACCCGGCCTGGCCAGCTTCCACGATACGCCCTCCCTACCGGCGCGCCCGGCTCATCGTCGTCGCGGCCGCCGTGTTCGCCGCGGCCGCCACAGGGACGTGGTTCGCGTTGGCCCCGGGCCACGCCTCAGCGCGCGCCACCCACTCCCCGCAGCCGGCCGCGGCCCGCTCCAGTGCTGGCGCCACACCGGCTGCGACCACGTCACCTCTCGCCCGTTCCGCCGTCAGCGAGTCACAGACCCCGACCGCCGCGGCGTCGTCCGCGCCGACGCAGACCCAGGTGGTCACCCTCAGCCCCTGGTCCCCAGGCGGCACCCCGGCAACCGGCATCACCATCACCGACCGGGCCAGCGGCTCCTGCTTCGGCACCGCCGAATCCACCATGCGCACGGACGCCTGGCGCTGCACCGCCGGCGACCGGATCCTCGACCCCTGTTTCTCCCCGGACTCCGATCCCTCGGACACCAGCGCGCTGTGCCTGGACGGAGCCCCCGACCGCATGGTCGAACTGTCGGTCCCCGAGGGCTTTCCCGGCAACAACGACCACATGCCGGGCGGACCCGACATCGAACCGATCATCCTCGTCCTGGCCAACGGCGCCCGCTGTACGTTCGCCGGTGGCGGCACCGCAACGCTGGCGGGACAGCGCCTGAACTACGGCTGCGACAACGGCGGCTACCTGTACGGCTACCCGAACAAGACATCCGCCGCGTGGACCATCTCCTACGCCGCCCCCGGTAGCGGAGCCAGCGTCTCCACGCCGATCAGCACCGTCTACCAATAGCGCGCTGACGGCCGCGCCGCGGAAGCGGCGGATGGTCGGATCGGCCACCGCCACGACCGCTGCCGCCGCAGCCGAAACCGCGGAAAGCTCGGTGGCCGGGGCGGCGATCGAGTTCTACATGTAGTAGGCGTAGCGGGTGGCGATCCGGGCGTCGGCGGGGACGTGTTTGAGGATGGAGCCGACTCGGTAGGCGGTGCGCAGGGTGAGGGGGTCGCGTTCGTCGAGTTGGGCGTTGTTCCAGTTCATCTTGGTCAGGGCGAGGATGTCGGTGCTGGCGGACAGCAGATCCGTGCCGTGCGTCGCGGGCCGGATCAGCAACGGCTGGGGGACGTACAGGCCGGGGTAGGTCCGGAAGTAGGGCACTGAGCCGCGGGTGTACAGGAGCAGGGAACGCGGGTCCAGTTGGACGCTGGTGCCGCGCAGCGGTGGGAGCTGTCCGGTGCGGTACAGGCGCGGGGCGCCGCGCCGCTGGATCCACAGCAGGTCGACATGGTCGATGTCGCGCATGTCGGCGGCCTCGTGGAAGCCGTCGGTCTCGCTGGTGGTGAAGTTCGAGGTCTTGTGGACGACGATGCGTGCGGGCTGGTGGCCGTGGGTGGTGCGGTACTCGGCCAGGGCGTCCAGCAGTAGCTGCCGGGCGTCGGGGAGCGTCAGGTGGGGCTGGCGGTCGGTCTTGGAGATCTGTGCGGTGCCGCCGCGGACGACGACGCCGTCGCCGCGTTCGTTGAACACCTGGGCGACGGCGGTGTGCAGCTCGTTTCCGTTCGTGCTGCGGTAGAAGCTGACGCCGACGTAGCAGGTGGCCAGGTCGGAGCTGTGGCGCTGCATGCGCCAGGGGGTTCCGCCGGCCTTGTAGTACAGGGCGGTGTGCAGGTTCCAGGCCCGGGTGGCCTCGTCCTGCAGAGGGCGGACGGTCTGCCCGTTGGTCCTGCTGGGGATCCCGGTCCAGGTCTCCTTGCGCATCAGCTGCAGGGGAGCGGACAGCGTGAGCGCGGTGGCCTTGAGCAGGTCGTGGAAGTCGCCTCCGGTCTCTCGCTCCTCCTGCTCCTCGAAGTGCTCGCCTGTGGGCTCCTCCGACGGTGGGTGGTCTTCGCGGTCCTGGAGTTCTTCCGGGCGGGCGCAGATCACGACGCGGCAGCGTCCGGTCTCGGCCAGGGTCCGGGCGGCGTCGGCGTAGAGATCGACTGCGTCCTTGGTGGCGGAGGCTGTGTCGGCGCGGGCCAGGCGGCGCAGTTGGCGTTCGGGGATCTCGCGGACGAGGGCGTCGTCGAAGACGAGTTCGGCGCCGAATGGGGAGTCGGTGCTGAAGCCGGGGAACGGCTGGTGCAGGTTCTCCTGGCCGGGTTTGGTGTCCTTGGCCTCGATGTGGTTCTGGCAGCGCTGGAGCCAGTTTCGGATGCCGTCGACCGCAGGGGTGGGGCCGACCAGGGCGATGGGGATTTGGTGTGGTCCGGTGGGGGAGTCGGCGTCGGCGGGGCCGTACACGCTGATGCCGTAGCGGGGATCGATGTGGCGGTTTCCGGCGCGGAACTCCAGTTCCGGCTCGTGCAGCACTGGTGCTTTCATTGCGGCAGCTCCCACAGTCCCTCGGCCAGCCCGTTCACGCTCGGTTTCGACGCTGGTTCTTGCGGGATCCAGACGCTTTCGTCGATGGCGGCGTCGCAGTCGAGCGTGAGGAGCTGACTGAATCGGATGCGCTCATCGCGGCTTCTGAACAGGGTGTCGTCGCCTTGCAAGTAGTCGGCCCAGGCGCGTACGAGCTGGTAGACGGCGTTGTTTCGTTCGAGTCGCTTGATTTTCTGGACGTACTCGGCGTCGTACAGGGAGTCGCGGTGGCCGTCGATGGTGAAGTGGTAGGTGGGGTTGATCTCCAGGTACCACTGTTCGCTCCAGCGGCGGAAGTACAGGCTGGCAGCGTAGTGACGGCAGAAGCTGATCTTGGTTGTGTCGTCCTTGCCGAAGTACGGGGTGAAGAAGGTGCGCCCGCGGCTGCCGCGGTAGCGTCCTTTGATTTTTCGGCTGGATCGGTCCGGTGGGGCCTGCATGTAGACGATCTTCTTCGTGGGATGCCAGACCAGCTCGGGATGGTGGGCGGAGCGAAGGGTGAAGTTCAACAGGGAAACGAAGCGGCGTTGCAGGTCAGGGTCCTCGGTGGTCGCCCAGTTCTGTGTGGGGATGGAGGTGACCGGCCCGTCGCAGAGCACGGCGAGCGGGCCCTCGTCCAGTCGGCACAGCGAGTAGATCCGTCCGGCGGCCAGGACGAAGCCCCTCGTTCGAGCGCATCCGCTCCCAGGCATCACCGCGGTCACGGCACGGCGTGGACGCCTCGTAGATGAGCGGGGCGAAGCCCTCAATCGTGAGGAGGTTCGAGACGAGCTGTTCGCTTCCTTCGAGCCGTGGCAGCGGCTCTCCGGCAGGCACGCCCAGGGCCGACAGACGGCTGAAGGCATCGAGGTCGAAGCGGTCTGCGGCCTTGTCGAACTGAACGACGCGCCGTGCCTTGCGTTCAGGGTCGGCGAACCAGGTATCGACGCGCTTCCACCACGCCTGCTGGACACGCAGGTCCACGCAGATGAGCACGACCGCACGGCCCAGCCGAAGCCAGTAAGCGATGTGGTCGGCCTTGCAGGTGAATTTGAATCCGGTCGCGGTCTCGCCCCGAAACCCGACCTCTGTGCCCTTCACCTGGGCCAGGACAGCGACACCGGTGACTTCCCGGTCGGCGTCCACGAACTCGATCTGACCGTCGATGGCGAAGTCACGTTTGGTGTCGTTCCACACATGGCTGGCGTCGGAGACGGCCTTGTCGACGAATGCCTCGCCCCGGAACCCAGCCCGCTGCTGGACGCTGCGCTGCGGCATCCGATCAGTGCTCCGAGAAGGACACCAGAGTGCCCGTCGTAGCCCGGCCGGATCTGGGAGGCCGAGGCCGCGCGTTGTTGTCCCACCCCATGGAGTGATCCTCCTCCTTCACGCGTGGTCCACGTCAACTCAGGATAGGAGGGACCACTGACAACGACCGGTGCACGCATGGGGGAGGAGACTCGGAGGCTGGGCACCTGGACATTTCGAGGGCTTCACTGACTTCGCCCAAAGTGCAGGACATCGCGGGCCGGCCGAGTGACTACTGTTCTTCTGTCTTGGGCGTGGTGAGGTCGGGAGGGTAACCCTTGGCGCGAAGGAATGTGTCGAGAGCTATGGCGACGATGTCGCCGTGCTGAACACCGTGGTCCGCGTGGTACCGGCGGATGCGCCGCTGCAGTTGGAGAGCGTCGGGGACGGCGTAGTTGATCTGCCCACGACTGATATGGCGGCCATTGATGACGTCCAATGTATCCGGATGAGGCGCCAACGGGTCGTCGGTCAGGTCAGATTGCGCGTCGAGAGCGTCAGCCAGTTCACGCAGCTGACGGGCGTGGCGCGAGAGATCGGGCACGGGCTGCTCCAGTCCGGCCCACTAGTCGACTAGCCAGCCGCCTAGTCGACTAGTGGAATAGTTGGTGGGACGGGTGTCCGCGAACGAGACAAGCGTTCGCGGACACCCTGGGAGATGAACGCGGCATCAGAAGCCGCGTGCGGTCAGCCATTCGTCCAGAGCGACCGAGACGATGTCGCTGATGGGCAGATGGTCGAGTTCGTTGTCCAGCGCGAAGCGCTTGATCCGCTTCTTGAGCTTCAGCGCCGCGGGGACCGACGAGTCGAGACTCTCGCGTGTGATGATGCGCTGGTTGAGGATCACGGCCGTTTCGGGGATGTCCTTGGGACGGCCAGGACCGTGAGCCCACGGCGTTCCCTCGCTGGGGGCTGCCTCCGGTTGCACGTACTGCTCCTGGTGAGATCCCGGACCATCGGTCCTCACCGGGAACGCGGTACCTCCTGCGACTGGAGCAGCCGCCGGTCGGACCGCCACCTCGGCGGCCGGGGGCACATCAGGAACTGCGGACGTGATGTGGGACAGGCCGTGTCGCACAGCGGGTTCGCTCGGCTGCGCCGGCCGCACCGCAGGAGCTGCAGGTTCGTAGGCCGGGACCACAGGCGGCACCTGCCGCTCCACCGGCTCCCCACCAGCCCCCGCCTCGGGGGCGACGACGTCCGGGCGAACCGGCTGACTGGCGGTCGGCTCCGGCACGGAGCCGCTTGGCGCCTCGGTAGTCGGCTGGGCGGAGATCTGTGTGACTTCGGGTACCGCTTCGGTTCTGCCCTGTGCCGACGCCTCGGTGGGAACGGTGGAAGGTGCGTGCTGGGCCTGCGCCTCGCTGGCAGCGGGATGGCCTTCGTCCTGGGTGGCGGCCTGTTCGGCGGCGTACTGCTCGGGGGTGAGCTCGGCGGCCGGCGGCGGGGGCGGCGGGGTCGTCTTCCTGGCTCCGCCCAGGGTGCGGCCGCCCGTGCGGCGGGCCGGGGGCTTCATGCGTTCGGTCATGCTGCGGTCAGCTCCTTCATCAGCTCGGCGTACTCGCTCAGCTCGGTCGGGATCTCACCGAAGGCCTCCATGTAGTGCACCCAGGAGTGGATGGTGGTCTCGGCGAGCGGGAACGCCTCGTCGCGGTCCGGGCCGATGCCCTCGCCCTCGGCGGGGTAGAGGAGCTGGTCCTTTGCCCGGCTGGGCAGGCTGGTGCGGTCGTCGGCCTTGACCATCACGACGTGGGCGGTGACGCCCTGCTCGTTGCGGGCGGCGGCGCGCTCGGCCTCGTCGAAGGTGGCCACGAGCTTGCGGCGCTCGATCTTGGTGGGGGCGACCGGGACGAGCAGCAGGTTCGCCTCGGTGACAGCCTCGTGGAAGATGCGGGCGCTGCCGCCGCCGGCGTCGACCACGATCGCGCCGAACTCGGCGCGCTTGGTCCGGATGTACTCGGCGATGTCGTCGAACGGGTACCGCTCGACAACCAGGTTCTCGGGAATCTCGAAGCCGGCGGCCTGGGCGACCTTGAACCAGTCGTAGGCGGACTGGCTGGTCGCGTCGGCGTCCAGCAGCAGCGTGGGCAGGCCGAGGACGACGGCGTAGTAGAGGGCGATGAACCAGGCGGAGGTGGTCTTGCCGGTGCCGCCTTTGAGCATGCCGACGACGATCACGAACGCGTCCCAGACGTGTTCTGTGGCTGTGGCCAGGGTCTTGTGGCGGGTGTTCTCGTTCACGTGTGCTTGATCTCCTGAAAGGGGAAGGGGTGATGTCTCGTGCGGTGCTGATCGGTAGGTGCGTCGGCGTGCGGACAGGGGAGGTGCCCGCGCGCCGTGGCTGCTGTCGGGATGGCTTTCGGACAGGTGGCGCAGCTGAGGAATGCGGTGGGCGGAGCGATGGAGAGTTCCATCGGGTGTGCTCATGGCCGTTGCCCCTCACCGCAAGTGGGACCGTGGTTGTGTTGGGGCCGCATGCGGGTGCCTGCCTGGTGCAGGAGCCGGTAGACGGTGGCGACGGAGTAGGTGTGCTCCGTGGCGAGTTCCGGCACCGTGGCTCCGGCCTCGTACCGGGCGCGCAGGGACAGCGCGAGCTTGTGCCGTTCGGCGGCCCGGGCTGCGGCACGTATCCGCAGCGTCTGTTGGGTGGTGCGTACGGTGCCGCCGGCTTCGATCAGCAGGCGCCGGGCACTGCGCCTCGTCTCTCCCGCGGCTGCGGCGAGTTCGGTGAGGGTCGCGCCGTGCTGCTCGTACAGGGTGCGCAGGTGGGCCGCGAGGCGCCGGCGGGCTTGTGGGTTCTGCCGCATCCGGCGTGTCTGCCAGGAGGTGCGCATGACGGTTCCGGCGTCGTGTAGCCGGTTGAGGACGGTGCCGTAGGACAGGCCGCTGGCGGCGACGAGTTCGTCGACCGTGGCACCGGACTCGTACTGCTCGCGCAGGACTTGGGGCGTCACCGCCTCGCTCGCGTCAGAGGTGGCCGGGGGTTCTGGGTTCATGCGACGGACTCCCATTCGCTGAGGGCTTCGGCATGGGCAGCGGCCAGCTCGTCGTAACTACGCTGGTCGGATGGGGTGATGAGGATCAGGCGGCCGTCGGTGGCGACCCGCCAGTCAGCGGCCGGACGACCGGTGAGCGGATCGAGGACGCGTCCGTCGGCGGTGTGCCACGTAGGCGGGATCTCGTCGGGTCGCGGCGTTGGGACGAGGACTGGGTGGCCGTCGCGGACGATGACGAGAGCCCTGCTGCGGTGTTCCGCAAGCCGGTCCAGTGCCTGCTGGTAGGCCGCCCGCTCGGCCGTGTGCAGGGCCTTGCGCTGGGCCGCGAGGCCGCTGGTGCCGTGTTGCTCGGCGATGTGGTCCCAGCCCTGTGCCGGCGCTGCGGTGTGGCCGGTGTCCGTGTGCGGGAGGCTGGTCCCGAAGCCTTCCAGAGCGCGTGGCGCGAGGGTCCAGGTCTCTCCGGTGTGCTGGACGAGGCCGTGGTCGGCGAGGCGTTTGAGGGTCCGGTAGGTGGTGGCGCGGGAGACCGAGGACGTACTGACGAGCTCGGCAACGCTCTGGTGGGGGTGCTGGTGCAGGGCGCTGATGACCATGAGGGCGGCGCTGCCAAGGCCGTGGTGGGCGAAGGCGTCGTGGCCCATCAGACGTGCGAGGACGGTGGAGTCGATGTCGGCCGTCGGGGCCGTCTCAGGGGTGGTCCACTCCCCAAGTGCGGGGTCGGGGGGGAACTGAGTGGACCGGAAACGAGACAGCAGAGCCGGGCCACCGCGACCGGAGATATCGCCGTCGCTCAGGTACCAGGTCGAGCCCTCCCGGCCGTGGCCCACCCGCAGACGCCGCAGCCAGCCTCCCGGCTTCAGGGCTGCCTCGTAGACGGCCCGCAGCGTCGTGCGGGAGATCCCGGCTTCCTCCGCGGTCTGCCGCTCACTGGCGTGGTGCAGGAGTCCGCCCGCAATCTCGGCGAAGTTCAGGTGCGCCCGCAGCACCCGCAGCGCCGTCCGGCCCCGCTCCCCGCGCCAGGGCGTGGTTTCGATGCGGTCGCGCAGTGCGGCGAGGACCTCGTACGCGTCGTGCCGGGAGCTCAGCGCGATGGTGGTGCTGACCGTCTTGGAAGCGCTGGCCCAGACCCGGCCGATGTAGTCCAGGGCGCGCGCCTGCCCGGAACGCAGCGCGATGTGCCGGGTGTGCCGTCCGCCTTCGTGGTCGGGGTGCAGCAGGAACTGCGTGAGCTGGTCGACGGTGCCGCCGGCGCGGGCGACGTGGCAGGCGATGGCCGCGGTGATCCGGTGTCCGTGCTCGGCCGCGCCCTGGCGGTCCCCGCGCAGGACCACGCTCCGACGGTCGGAGGAGAGTCGGCTGTAACTGCCGGTGGCGTAGCGGCCGGTGAGGTCTCCGAGCAGAATGAGATCGGTCGCGGCCGACGGGAGTTGGGCTTGGTCGACAATGCCGCGGAATTCGGTGAAGTTGCGTTGAGAGGGGGCGTGATGAGTGCTGTCTGTCACGGTGGGGTCGTCTCGCAAAGACGTGGACGCCATCCAGGCCCGCTAAAACCACGGGTGGTGTCCGGAACCGTCCTCCGTCCGTGCCAGCGAGATCCCCAGGATGGCCGTCCTGGAGGACCTCGTAAGCCTGGCCCCGAGCGGAGGCAGGCGTCCCCATCGCAGCTCGACCGAGGTCGAAACAGAGCGCCGCCAGAGTCGCCCACCCGTGATCCACACCGGCCAACTCGGGTCCGCCAAAGGCCAGTTATCGAGGCTGATGCCTCTGACTGCCTCTGAGTGACCCGGGTCGAACCGGGGTCGAATCAGAGCGATTTGCTCTGACTGCCTCCGAACGCCTCTGCAACCCGTCCTAGCAGGTCACAGCCTCATCGCCTCGCATAAGCGCAGGTCAGAAAGATGCGCTAGCTGTACCACTGGTTCCTGGCAAAAGCGGTGATGTGCGGCATGGCAGTTCCCGTCCCTGTCGGCGGGGCGTCCTCGCCCCGCGTGCCGTGGTTGGAATCAGGGTCGTGAGGCTTGCATCGGCTCGGCAAGACGGCTTCTGCCAGGCGGAAGAACTTCTGTAAAGAGGCTGGTCAGAGCTCTGTTCTGTCAGCCCCTAGTCGCCAGAGTGGAGTGCCGCGTGGTGCGGCCATTCGGTTCGTGCTCGGGGGAGCCGGAGAGGGCGACGGCGAGTGCGACTACTCACCGCGTGGCGTTAATCGCCCAAAAATGTCTACTTAGTTTCAATTGCGAGGCTCCTCTGTCGGCGGATGCTCGGTACAGCGGCAAGAATCAGCATCACTGCAGGTCAACTACGGTTCGTTTTGGATTCTGGGGCCCTCGGGTCGAATCCGGGTCGAATCCGCACCCTTTCAGGCTGTTGAGCGTGTTGCCGCTGGTCAGGATGGTGTGAAGTCACGCGCTGGATCGCATCGGGGATGGGGGCGGCGCGGCTAGCAGTCAGACCGACGAGCCGCTGAACAGATGCTGAGTGGCTGTAGTCGGCTGCCAAAGGGAGGCAACTCACCAGCAGATTCTTCGCTGCAGGTGGTGCACGCCTTTCGCGATCATGTCCTGCGGAAACAAGTTCAGGCGGGGCGGTTGATGCGCGACGGCCCGGGGCTGGCGGTTCCTGGCCGAGACCGACCTGCCGGGCGTCAGGGGCCATCCAGGAGATGCGCGGAAGGCCGACTACGGGGGCGAGGCCCCACCGCCTCGCGCGGCAGCCGGCGCTCTCCTGACATCCTGTACACCTCGAACTTCTCGTGCCATGAGGTCAGTTGCCCTTCTTGGAAGAGTCGTGCTCGGAGTAGTGGTGGAAGCCGCGCCCGGACTTCCGGCCCAGCAGTCCGGCCTCCACCATCCGCAGCAGCAGGGGCGGCGGGGCGTGCAACGGGTCCTTGAAGTCCGCGTACATCGCCTCGGCGATGGCGGTGAGGGTGTCCAGGCCGATCAGGTCGGCCAGGCTCAGCGGGCCCATCGGGTGGGCGCAGCCGAGGACCATGCCGGTGTCGATGTCCTCCGCGCAGGCGTGGCCGGACTCCAGCATCCGGATCGCGGAGAGCAGGTAGGGCACGAGCAGGGCGTTGACCACGAAGCCGGCCCGGTCCTGGGCGCGGATCACCTTCTTGGCCAGGACCCGGGTGACGAACTCCTCTGCCCTGCTCTGTGTTTGGGGGGCCGTCAGCAAGGACGGCACGATCTCCACGAGCTCCAGCACCGGCACCGGGTTGAAGAAGTGCACGCCGATCACCTGGTGCGGGCGGGCGGTGGCCATGCCCAGTTTCATGATGGGCAGGGAGGAGGTGTTCGACGCGAGCAGCGCATCCTCCCGGACGACGATCCGGTCGAGCTCGGCGAACAGCTCGGCCTTCACCTTCTCGTCCTCCGTCGCCGCCTCCACCACCAGGTCCCGGTCGGCCAGGTCCGTCAGGTCGGTCGAGACCCGCACCCGGCCGAGCGCTGCGTCACGGTCCGCCCCGGAGAGCTTGCCGCGCCGTACGCCGCGGTCGAGCGAGGCGGTGATCCGGGCCCGGCCGGCCTCGGCCGCACCCGGGTTCACCTCGTGCACGACGACGTCCAGGCCGGCCCGGGCGCAGACCTCGGCGATCCCCGCACCCATCAGACCGCAGCCGACGACCCCGACCCCGCGGATGTCCGCACCCGGCCCGGCGCTCACCGGAACGCCGCCTGGCGAAGGTGAGGATGCCGCTGATGATGAGGAGCCGCCTGACGGCGGGGGTGAGCGGAAACCTCGGGTCCATACCCTCAGCTTAGGAACGGGAATCGGGGAGTGGGTCGGCCGCAGAGCCGAGGTGAGCCGGGGTGGGTGTCGGCCGAATGGCCGACAGTCCCGTGCCCACTCGGGCCCCACGGCTGACGCCGCGGGCCGCGGGCCACGGTACGACGAAAGCATGGTGATCACGGCGAGCGGCACTTCATCAGAGGCCGAGCTGCCGATCACCATCCGTGCCGACAGAGAGTTCGTCATCCCCTCATGGCCACTTTCCTGCACCGCATCGGTCGGGCCGCTTTCAAGCGGCACTGGCTGACGCTGCTCCTTTGGGTCGTCGTCCTTGGCGCCGTAGGTGCGGCCGCGGCGAACAGCTCCGAGAGCGCGACCTCCTCCTTCACGCTTCCGGGTACGGAGGCCCAGCGCGCCAACGACCTGCTGGGCGAGAAGTTCCCCACCGCGAACGTCGAAGGCGCCACCGCCCGCGTGGTCCTGCGGGCCCCTGACGGGGAGAAGATCACCAGCAGCGCTCACAAGGCTGACATAGCCGCGATCCTTGAGGGTCTGCGGGATTCGTCCTCCGGTGTCGCGTCGGTCGGTGATCCGTTCGTGGGCGGCACCGTCAGCGAGGACGGCACGACGGCATACGTGCCGGTCGTCTACAAGGCCGCGGCCACCGAGCTGACCGACGGCGATCACGAGCGCTTCGAACGTGCGCTGGAGGACGGCCGGGATGCCGGGCTCGTCGTGGAAGCCTCGGGGAGCGCGCTCGCTCCCGCAGAGTCGGGCGTCTCCGCGGAGGCCGTCGGCTTCGCCCTTGCGGCCGTCATCCTGCTCATGACGCTCGGCTCACTCGTGGCAGCGGGGTTGCCGCTGGTGACGGCCCTGGTGGGAGTGGCCGTGAACACGAGTGCGATCACCGCGGTGAGCGCTGCCTTCGACCTGAACAGCAGCACGTCCACCCTCGCCTCCATGCTCGGCATCGCGGTCGGCATCGACTACGCCTTGTTCATCGTGTCCCGCTACCGCGCCGAACGTGCAGCGGGCCATGGCCCGCGAGAGGCCGCCGGGCGGGCCAACGGGACTGCGGGGTCCGCCGTCGTCTTCGCAGGTCTGACAGTGATGATCGCCCTGGTCGGCCTGGCCGTGGTCGACCTGCCCGTCCTCACGGCCATGGGTATGGCCGCTGCCGGGGCCGTCGCCGTCCTGATCTCGGTCACCCTGGTGCCGGCGATGCTGGGCTTCGCTCCGGAACGCTCCCGCGGGCGTACTCGGGCACGCATGTCGGCCGACGCCCCGGACCGGGCGCGGTCCCCGCGCAACAAACGTGGCAAGGTTTCGCTCGGCGAGCGCTGGGCGGCCTTGATCCTGCGCCGCCCGGTGAGGGTGATGGTCGCGGCTGTCGCTGCTCTGATCGTGATCGCGCTGCCGGCCTCTAGGCTGGAACTCGGGTTGCCGGACGATGGCTCCCAGTCGACTTCCAGTACCCAGCGCAAGGCTTACGACATGCTGTCGGAGTCCTTCGGCCTCGGAGTAGGCAGCTGGCCTGCCGCTTGAACGGACAGGTCGTGGTATTTCCTTGTCCTCGGCGGAACTTGGAAGTGATCACGGCGGCGGGTCTGTCCAGTTGACCGTACAGACCCCTTTGGCGCCCTGGTGGTCCGGTGCTATGCCGTACCGGACCAGCCCGAACGGCGTCGGCAGCGAGTCGAAGACTGCGATCTCGATGTCCGGCTGCCCCTTGCGCAGAGCCGGGGCCGCGTAACACCCGCTGGGGTCGGCGCCGACGACCGCGACCCGGAACGGGATCGCGTGCGCTGTTTGTGCCGGTGTTTTCATGGCTGCCTCGGTTGCTGCGGAAGTGTTCGACAGGTGCGATGAACGGTTAACTAACTAACGATCGTAAGTATAGGAGAGTGGTGCCGACCCCGGTCGGGCGAGACGTGTGATTGCCTGTTCGAGGTCGGCTGGCCGCCGTCAGAGGGAGGTCGTCACAGTTCCTGGCGACCGATGCGCTGGTAGATCTCGGGGCGTCGGCGACGCAGAATGCGCGCGTGGGCCATCCCGAGAAGGAACAGGGCGAATGTGAAGAACAGGAAGAACGAGGTGAGGAAGCCGGAGCCGCCCAGCAGGTCCGAGTAGTTCGCCACCGCGAGGTACGCGACCACGCCGATCCCGGCGGCCGACAGGAGTGGTGCCACCGCTGTCTTCCACGCGGGCTGGGAGGACGGGTTGCGGCGGAAGTAGAAGAACACCGCCACACTGGCAGCGAACAGGAGGAGCAGGATCGCGAAGGATCCGATGCCGGAGGCACGCGCGTACAGGACGTTCGGGTCGCTGCCCAGCGCCACGAACAGCACCACGCCGATCGCCCACAGCGCACCGATGATGGACGCGGCCGCGTAGGGCGAGCCGTGCTTGGGGTGCACCTTGCCCAGCGCCGTCGGCACCACACCGTCGGTACCGAGGGAGTACATGTACCGCGCCGTGACGTTGTGGATGGACAGCATCGACGCCAGGATCGAGGTCATCAGCAGGACGGTGACGATGTCCACCACGGTCTTGCCGACCAGCGCGGTCAGCGCGTCGGTGAACATCCCGCCGGTGTTGGCCGTGGCGGCCGCCTGCGCCTTGTCGGCGCCGGTGAAGGCGATGTAGGCCCACGCGGCCAGGGCGTAGAAGACGCCGATGCCCGCCACGGACAGGTAGGTGGCCCGCGGGATGGTCTTGTCGGGGTCCTTGACCTCCTCGCGGAAGATCACGGTTGCCTCGAAACCGAAGAAGTTGCCGACCACGAACAGGAGGGCGACACCGATGTTGGGGTCGGTGACCCACGGCAGGCTGAGCGAAGCACCTCCCGCGCCGGACGGGGCGCCGTGCGCGAACGACGCGACGTCGAAGATGATGACGACGATGACCTCGAGCACCATGACCGCGGTCAGCACCTTCGCCGAGAGGTCGATGCGCCGGTAGGCGAGAGCGGTGGTCACCGCGACGATCGCCAGCGCGTACCAGCCCCAGCCGATGTGGGGACCGCCGAGGTTCTTCTCCACGTAGCTCTGGATGGTGATGGCGAAGAACGGCGGAGCGAAGAACCCGATCATGAAGTAGCCGAACGTCGCCAGGAACGCGCCGCCCAGACCGGCCGAGCGGCCGAGGCCCTGTGTCACGAAGGCGTAGAAGCCGCCGGGGTTCGGAACGGTACGGCCCATCACGGTGAAGCCCGCACAGAAGGCCAGGAGTATGACCGTGGCCACGATGTAGATCGCCGGCCCGGTCTTGCCGCCGAACATCAGCAGCACCGGGATGAACCCGGCCACCGTGGTCAGCGGCGCGGAGAACGCGAGCACACTCATGGCGAGCTCGCCGACGCCCATGTTGCCCTGCAGATGCCGCGGCTGGTCCACGACCTCCGCCCTTCGTCTTTCACCACTCACAGTGGGGACCTGCTCGTGTCGTGCCATGAGTTTCTCTTCCTGGTGAGGCCCACCGAGCTACCGCGGGGCCGGTTGGGTGTAGGTGTCGCCTCCCCGTGTGATGCCGTCCTGTTCAGGTACGGGCTCACCGCGTGGAGCTCGCTGCGCCGGAACCGATGCCCGCGCAGACGTTCGGGAGTGGGGGGAGGTGGCCGCGGCAGGATGCCGGTCCGGTCAGGTGACCAGATCCGACAGCGGCCTGCCCGTCAGCGCCTGCCGGGCGCGCAGCACGACGGCCTCCTGGAGCGCGTCCATCGCCAGGTCGGACCGCCACGCGACGTGCGGGGTCATCACCAGGTTCGGCACACCGCGCAGTACGTGATCCACCGGCAGCGGCTCGGTCGTGAAGGTGTCCAGGCCCGCACCCGCCAGATGGCCGGACCGCAGCGCGTCCGCCAGCGCGGCCTCGTCGACGAGTCCTCCGCGCGAGACGTTGACGATGACCGAGCGTGGTCGCATACGCCGGATGACCTCGGCCGACACAAGGTTTCGGGTCTCGGCCGACAGCGGCAGGTGCAGCGACACCACGTCGGAGTGTTCGAGCAGCTCCCTCAGCGGCGCGGCCGGTACCGAGTCGAAGGTCGCGAACGGGTCGTGGGCGCGCACGTTCGTGCCCAGGGCGGCATACCACCGGGCGACCTGGCGGCCGATCCGGCCCATGCCCACGACCGCGACGTCCAGCTGTGAGAACCGCGGCGTGTCCATCCCGACGCTGCCCGCCCACCGGCCGGCCTCGATGGCCGACTGCCCCGCCGGGATGCGCCGCGCCAGCAGCAGCCCCATGGTGAGCGCGTGCGACGCGACCTCCTCGGTCGCCGCACCCGGCACGATCGCGACCGGCACACCCTTCGTCCGGGCGGCCGGCACGTCGATGTTGTCGTAGCCGATGCCGTACCGCACCACGGCGATGCACTTCTTCATCGCGGCGAAGTCCTGGGCCTCCACGGGCGCGTACGGGGTCACCATGACCACGGTCGCTTCCGGGATCGACGCACGGAACGCCTTCCGGTCCGGCGCCACCACGAAGTCCAGCCCGAATTCCTCGGCCAGCGCCCGCTCCCGCTCCAGGCTCGGGTATTGCTGAGGACCGACGAGGAGCAAACCACCGGAACGACCGGTGCCGACCGGGATTTCGGTGCTGCTTGCAAGAGACATTTCAACAGCCGCCTAAATCTGTTCGCGGGGAAAGTGAAATGAAACGTAAGGACCGCCGAACTGTCAGTCAACGGGTCCCGGGCCATGGGATCGGAATACGTCCGAACTGGAAACGGTGTGTTGTCGGAACCGGATTAATCTCGCTGCCCCGAGACTCTAGCTAACTAACGAACGTTAGCATATGGTAGGTGTCGAGCATCACAAGCGGAGGTGTACGACCGTGAACGTGCGACAACTTCAGGCATTCCTCGCGGTCGCCGAACACCTGCACTTCGGCCGTGCCGCGGAGCAGCTCTTCATGGCCCAGGCACCCCTGAGTCGAACCATCCAGGCCCTCGAGAGCGAGCTCGGCAGCCGCCTGTTCGAGCGCAACACCCGCTCGGTCTCCCTCACTCCCTCCGGCAAAGCCCTCATAGGGCCGGCCCGCGAGGTACTCGATGCGGTCGCAGTCGCCGAGGCCGCGGTCAGTGCCGCTGTCTCCGGTGAGTCAGGCACCGTCCGGGTCGAGTTCTGCGGCGTCGCGGCGCATCCACTGGTGGCCGCCCTCTCCCGCGGCATGCGCGCCGACCACCCCGGCATCCGCCTCGATCTGACCTCACAGACCGTCTCCAGGCCGACGATCCGGCGCCTGCTGGACGCAGAGGTGGACGTCGGACTCGGCCGCTTCGACAACCTGCCCCCCGGCCTCGACAGCGAGGTCCTGATCAACGACTCGCTCGTGGTCGCGGTGCCCCGGACCCACCGGCTCGCCGGCTCCCAGGTCGTCTCCTTCCAGGACGTGGCCGCCGAGCCGTTCGTCTCTCTGCCCTACGCCACCGGATCGGTCACCACCGACCGACTGTGGCGCCTCGGCTACGCCCACGGCACCGGCGGCATCAACAACGTCCAGTGGGCCCCCGACACCTCCTCCTGTCTGGCGCTGGTCGGGGCCGAGGTCGGCTGCCATCTCGCCCTGCGATCCGTCTCCCGCTCGACGGCCAATCCCAACGTCGTCTTCGTCCCGCTCACCCGACGCGAATGCGAACTCGTACCCGACGTCCACCTGCGCGCGGCGTGGCGATCCGCGTCCGCCGACCCACCCGTCGAAGCCGCACTCGGACACCTGCGCCGCTACCTGCAGCGTGAACGCGCGTCCGCCGTCGCCTGAAACACTCTCGTCGCCGCATTGATCATTTCAGTTCCGGAAACAATCGTCCGCCACCTTCGCATCAGTTCCATCTGGCGATCAACATTTCCCGGAAGTAACGTCACGTTGTCGAAATCGCACTCGACTCCCATCCGGCAATCCAGGCGAAAACAAATGACCGCGTGTCGCGCGTGCGTCCGCACTGCCGGTCGAGTCGCTTTTTTGTGCGCGAGATCCCGCAAAGGAGCAATACATGGGCAGCGAAGAAACCGTGCGTGAGATCGATGCGCTCGTCGTGGGAACCGGCATGGGCGGCGTCATGGCATTGCGCACCCTCACCGCCGACGCCGGTCTCGACGCGATCGCCATCGACAAGGCGCCCAAGGTCGGCGGTACCTGGTACTGGAACCGCTACCCGGGGGCGCTTTCCGACACGCAGAGCTTCATGTACCAGCTGCCCTATGACAGGGAACTGTTCCAGCGGACCGACTGGCGCACCCGCTACGTCCCCGGCCCCGAGATCCGCCGGTACGTCGAGGACGCCGTCGACTTCTGGGACCTGCGCTCCCGGATCCAGCTGGAGACCACCCTCCTCCGCGCGGCTTTCGACGAGGAGAGCGCACGCTGGCACGTCGTCACCGACAAGGGGGAGTTCCGCGCCCGCTTCCTCATCACCGCCGCCGGCCTGCTCTCCCGGATCAACATCCCCGACTTCCCCGGCATCGACCGGTTCGGGGGCCGCATCGTCCACACCGCCGACTGGCCCGAGGACCTCGACATCACGGGCTTGCGCATCGGCGTGATCGGCAACGGCTCCACCGGCATCCAGTTCATGACCGAGGCCGCCAAGACCGTCGCCCACCTGACCTCGTTCCAGCGCACCGCGCAGTACACCGTCCCGGCCGGCAACCGCGAGTGGTCCGAGGCCGAGCTGGAGCAGTTCAAGGCCACCTGCGAGGACCGCTGGGAGGAGTTCCGCACCTCCAAGATCGGCTTCGGTGTCGACGAGACCACGCGCAGCATCTGGAGTGTCTCGGAGGAGGAGCGCGAGGCCATCTTCGAGTGGGCCTGGCGCAAGGGCGGCAACTACACCTTCGCCAACGAGACCTTCTGCGACGTCACCAGCGACCGCGCCGCCAACGAGCTCGCCGCCGACTTCATCAAGCGGAAGATCAAGGAGACCGTCAAGGACCCGGAGACGGCACGCAACCTCACCCCGACCGAGCTGTTCGCCCGGCGCCCCATCTGCGACTCCGGCTACTTCGAGATCTTCAACCAGCCCAACGTCACCCTCGTCAGCACCCGGGAGAACCCTATCGAGGAGTTCGTGGCCGACGGCATCGTCACCCAGGACGGCACCCTTCACGAGCTGGACGTCCTGATCCTGGCCACCGGCTTCGACGCCGTCGAGGGCAGCTACCGGAACATGGACATCCGCGGCATCGGCGGCAGGACCCTCAAGGAGCACTGGGCCGACGCCCCCCGCAGTCACATGGGCATGACCGTGTCCGGCTTCCCGAACCTGTTCATGGTCCTCGGGCCCAACGGCCCGTTCGTCAACAACCCCGCCGGCATCGGCGTCCAGGCCAAGTGGATCGCCCAGGCCGTCAAGAACGTCAAGGACACTCCCGGCGCCTCCATCTGGCTGCGCGAGGAGGCCGAGGAGAACTGGCTGCGGACCTGCCTCGACGCGCTCAAGGGCTCCCTGTTCCTGGAGACCGGGTCGTGGATCTTCGGCAACAACATCCCCGGCAAACGCAAGGCCCGCACCGCCAACTTCTACGTCGGCGGTCTCGACAAGTACATCGCGATCTCCGAGGCCGAAGCGGCCCAGGGATACCCCAGCTACGAGGTCCGCGTCCCGTCCGCGGTCTGACCCCCCCACCCCCGCACGCGGTTTGGAGAAGCACGCCATGCCTACTTACCAGACCATCTCGCCGTTCAACGGTGAGGTGCTCGCCGAGTACACGATGATGTCCGACACGGAGGCCGCCGAGGCGCTCACCCGGGCCACCGACGCCTACCGTGACTGGGCCCGGGCCCGGATCGAGGACCGGGTCGCCGTGCTCGCCCGTATCGCCGAGCTGCACCGGGAACGCGGCGCCGAACTCGCCGAGGCGATGGCGACCGAGATGGGCAAGCCGCTCGCCCAGGCCGAGGGTGAGGTCAACCTTTCCGCCTCGATCTACGAGTACTACGCCGGCGCCGGCGCCCGGTTGCTGGCCGACGAGGTGATCGAGATCGGAGCCGGGGGACGGGCTGTTGTCCGGACAGCGCCCACGGGCCCTGTGCTTGGGATCATGCCGTGGAACTTCCCGCTCTACCAGGTGGCGCGGTTCGTCGCCCCCAACCTGCTGCTCGGCAACACCGTCCTGCTCAAGCACGCCCGCTCCTGCACCCGCACAGCGCTCCTCATCGACGCCGTCGTCGCCGACGCCAACGCGCCACAGGGCGTCTACGAGAACCTCATCGTGTCGTCCTCGCAGATCGGCGCCCTGATCGCCGACATCCGTCTCCAGGGCGTCTCACTGACCGGCTCCGAGGAAGCCGGCCGGACCGTGGCCGAACAGGCTGGCCGGCATCTCAAGAAGTGCGTCCTCGAACTCGGCGGCTCGGACCCCTTCATCGTCCTGCCCGATGCCGACCTCGATCTCGCACTCGACCTGGCCGCGACCGGCCGGTTCAGCAACGCCGGCCAGTCCTGCACGTCCTCCAAGCGGATGATCGTCCACAGCGACCTCTACGACCACTTCCTCGAAGGGTTCCTCGACCGCGCGAAACAGTGGAACACCGGCGATCCGCTGAACCCGGAGACACGCATCGGCCCGATGGCGTCCGAGTCCGGCCGACGGGAGATCGCCGAACAGGTCGAGGATGCCGTGGCCAAGGGCGCCGAGCTGCACCTGGGTGGCGTGGTCCCCGACGGCCCCGGTGCGTTCTACCCGGCCACCGTCATCACCGGGGTCACCCCGGACATGCGCGCCCACAGCGAGGAGCTCTTCGGCCCCGTCGCCGTCCTGTACAAGGTCGACTCCGTCGAGGAGGCCGTCGACCTCGCGAACGACTCCCGCTTCGGGCTCGGGTCCGCCGTGTTCACCCGCGATGAGAACGTCGCCGCGGACATCGCCGAGCGGCTGGAGGTCGGCATGGTCGGCCTCAACACCCTCATCCGCAGCCAGCCCGACCTGCCCTTCGGCGGCGTGAAGGCCTCCGGGATCGGCCGTGAGCTCGGTCGGCTCGGCTTGGACGAGTTCGCCAACAAGAAGACCATCCGTCTCTCCTGACGGGTTCCGTCCCGCACACGGCGCCCTGCCCGCAACCCTCCCCGGCGGGCAGGGCGCAGCCGTGAACGGTACACACACCGCCCTGCGACTCACCCCCGAAGGACATGACGTGAAGCTCGTTTCCTACGATTCCCGCGCCGGCTGGCAGCCGGGCCTTCTCCACGGCGACCAGGTGTTCAGCCTCAACGCCGCGCTCTGGGCCGCCGGCCGCAGGGCCTCCTCCGACCTGCCGTCCGTCCGCGCCTTCCTCCAGACACACGGCGGCCACTTGCCTCAGATCGCCGCAGCCATCGGACGAGTCCTCGATGAGGGGGCCCTGAAGCCCGTGGGGAGCCTTGACTCCGTGCGGCTCGGGCCGCCGGTCACCGACCCGTTCAAGGTCCTGTGCGTAGGCCTGAACTATTCGGACCACGTCGGTGAGACCGGCCGTGCCATGCCTGCCCATCCCGATCTGTTCGCCAAGTTCGCCAGCAGTCTGATCGGCCCGTACGACGCCATCGACCGGTCCGACGTCACCGACAACCTCGACTTCGAAGGCGAACTGGCGGTCGTCATCGGCAAGGAGTGCAGCCGTGTGAAGGAGAGCGACGCCCTGGCGTACGTGGCGGGTCTGTCCGTCCTCAACGACATCACCGCCCGCGACCTCCAGTACCGCGGTACCCAGTGGCTCGCGGGCAAGGCCGTGGACCGGGCGACGCCCTTCGGGCCCGCGATCGTCACCCTGGACGAGATCGGTGACCCGCAGGCCCTGGACATCGAGACTTTCGTCAACGGCGCCCGAGTCCAGGGCTCCAACACCAGGCACATGATCTTCCCGGTCGCGAGGGTCATCTCCTACATCAGCCAGTTCCTCACCCTCGGCCCCGGCGATGTCATCGCCACCGGCACCCCCGAGGGCATCGGGGCGAAGCGGAACCCTCCCCTCTGGCTGCGTCCCGGCGACAAGGTCGAGGTCGTCCTGGAGAAGGTCGGGACCCTGCGCAACGAGATCCACTGAGCTGCCCCGCATCACCCCTCTGCGGAGCCGAACCCCCGGGCCGGCTCCGCAGACGTTTGCCAGGTCCTTCCGCCGCCCCGAACGGTGGCCGGAAGGACCGGGCATCAGACGCGGGAGGCGAACAACTCGGCCAGATGCTGCGTCGGCACGTGAGCCAGGTCGTCGAGCTGGACGCGGCAGGACATGCCGTCCGCCAGCACCACCGCGTCCGCGTGGACCCGCACTGCCGGCAGCAGGTGTGTCTCGGCGACCGCGACGCTGACCTCATAGTGTCCCTTCTCCACACCGAAGTTGCCTGCCAGGCCGCAGCACCCCTGCACCTTGGTGACCGTCGCGCCGGCCTTCTCCAGCAGACGCTGGTCGGTGTCCCAGCCGATGACCGCGCTGTGGTGGCAATGAGGTTGCGCGACCACCTCCACACCGGTCAGGTCGGGCAGCGGCAGGTCGAAGCGCTCGACGAGCTCGGCGAAGCTCAGCAGCCCCGACGCCAGCACGTCCGCCTCCTCGGCGTCGCACAACTCTCCCGCGTCGCTGCGCATTGTCGCGAGACACGACGGCTCCAGAGCCATCACGGGGATCCCGCTGCGGACGTAGGGCGCAAGGGTTCGCAGGGTCCGGTCGACGATGGTTCGCGCCCGGTCGAGCTGGCCGGTCGTGATCCAGGTCAGGCCGCAGCAGGCGTCCTCCCGGATGACACGGACCGTGAGGCCGTGCGACTCCAGGAACCGGATCGCCGCCAGGCCGGAGGCCGGAAAGAAGTGGTCGGTGAAGGAGTCGGCCCAGATCCACACATCGGTCGGCGTGTTCCTCGCGTGCGCCGCGTCCGTCGCCTTTCTCAGGGTGGGGGAGGCGAACCGCGGTACGGACCGACGGTGGTCGATGCCGGCGGCCCACTTGGCCAGCGCGGCGAGCGGTCCGGCACGCAGGAGCAGGTTGGCCGGCTTCGCCAGCGGTGCCGTGAGCCGGGCCCACTTCGGGAGCCGCCCGAGGAACAGATGCGAACGCGGCCGGCGCAGCCCGGCGACGTCGTGCCGCTGGTGCAGCACCTCGCTCTTGTAGGTGGCCATGTCGACGCCGCTGGGGCAGTCGCTCGAACATCCCTTGCACGCGAGGCACAGGTCGAGCGCCTCGGCCACGGCCGGGTCCTGCAGGCCGCCGCTCAGCAGGCCGCCGTCGAGCGCCTCTTGCAGCACCCGGGCCCGGCCGCGGGTCGAGTCCCGTTCGTCGCTCGTGGCGAGATAGGACGGACACATCACTCCCGCGGTCCTCGGGGCCACGCACTTCCCGACGCCGGTGCAGCGATGCACGGCGGCGCCCAGGTCCCCGGCGTCGTGCACCAGCAGCAGACCGGGACGCACCGGCGCCTGGGGGCGCACCGGGCGCAGGTCGTCGGTGAGCGGAACCGGGTCGGCGATGATGCCGGGGTTGAGGAGGCCGTCCGGGTCGCACACCGTCTTGACCTGCCGGAACAGGGACAGGGACGTTTCGTTGTACATCAACGGCAACAGCTCCCCGCGGACCCGGCCGTCACCGTGCTCTCCGGACAGCGTGCCGCGGTAGTCACGCAGCCGTGTCGCACAAGCGGTCATGAACTCGCGGAACACCGCGGCCGAGGCCGGGGTGCCGGGCCGGAACGGGAAGTCGATGCGGCAGTGGACGCAGCCGTCGCCGAAGTGCCCGTACGGAACGCCCTGCAGGCCGTGCGCCCGCAGGAGTTCCTGGAAGTCGCGCAGCCACGCACCGAGGTGCTCCGGCGGTACGGCGGCGTCCTCCCATCCGCCGTACGCCGGCGTGGACAGCGACCGGCCGGCGAGCCCGGCACCGTCCTCACGGATGCGCCACAGCGCGGCGGCCTCACGCGGGTCGTCGACGAGCCGCGTGTCCAGTGCGGCGGCCGCGGCGACTAGCCGCCGCACCGCGTCGGTCGCGTCCTCGCCCGCCACTTCCGCGAACAGCCAGCCCTGGCCCCGTGGCAGATCAGGGACCGGCGAACCCGTGGTCCGCACCAGATCCACGATGCGCGAGTCCATGCCCTCGCACGCGACGAGCCGGCCCGGCGCCGCGGCGAGCAGCGCCGGCACGGCATCGGCCGCCTCGGCCATCGTCGGGTATCCGAGCACCAGCATCCTGCGTTCGACCCGGTCGTCGACCAGCCGGACGGTCGCCTCAAGGACCGTGGCCAGCGACCCTTCGCTGCCGACCAGGAACCGTTCGAAGCGGCGCCGCTCGGGCAGCAGGTGCTCCAGTCCGTAGCCGCTGACCTGGCGGCCGAAGCGGCCGAATTCGGTACGCAGATGGGCCAGGTGGGCATCCCCGACGGCCGCCAGCCGTCTTGCGGTGTCGCCGCCGACCCGGCCGCCCTGTTCCAGGGACAGTTCGCCGTTTCCGTACAGCACGCGCAACGACTCGACGTTGTCCACCGTCCGCCCGTAGCCCAGCGCCCGCGAACCGCAGGCGTTGTTGCCGATCATGCCGCCGACCGTGCAGCGGCTGTGGGAGGACGGGTCCGGTCCGAACCGCAGCCCGTAAAGGGCAGCCTCGCGTTGCAGATCCGCGTGCACCACGCCCGGTTCCACTCGCGCAGTGCGCGCGACCGGGTCGATGTCGAGCACCCGGTTGAACCGACGGGTGTCGATGACGATGCCGCTGCCAACCGCGTTGCCCGCGATGCTGGTGCCCGCGCCGCGCATTGTCACCGGCATCCGCAGTCCACGCGCCACCTCGTGGGCCGCGATCACGTCGTCTTCGCGGCGCGCTTTCACGACCGCGGACGGGACGACGCGGTAGAGGCTCGCGTCGGAAGAGTACAGAGCTCGTGTCAGGGGCGAGTCGTCGAACTCGACTCCCGCAGTGCGAAGAGCGGCGGCGAGGTCGTGCTGTGCGTCAACGGGCATGCCTCACACTAACTAACGTAAGGTAGCTTCGCTACTGCGGCGTCACGGATGATCCTGACTAACGTAAGGTAGTTTCCGGCGCCGCACGGCGGTGCAAGCAGGTGAAGGAGGAGTCAGTGGCCGAGGAGCGGTGGCCCCGCGCGGTCGAGGAGTTCGACAAGCATCTCAGAGAGCTCGACTGGAGTCGGCAGAGCGCCTCTCGGCGGGCGATCCTGGAGGTGTTCCTCCGGCTGGCCACCGAGAACGGCTTCAACTCGGTCACCATGCGGATGATCGCCAAGGAGATGTCCATCAAGGCCCCGAGCCTGTACAACCACTTCCCGGACGGCCGCGACGAGATCGTGGCCGAGTCCCTTCGCTGGCACTTCTACAAGTTCGGTGCCGCCGTACTCGACGAGGTGCGAGGGATCACGGACGCCAGGGAGGGCTGGCGCCGGATGGTGCACGTGCACCTGACCCGACAGATCGAGCTTCCCGAGAGCAACCTGTGGGACCTGCTGGTGGCGACCGACCAGGTCGTCCACTTCCTGCCGCCGACGCTCCGCCACGAAGTCGACGCCTGGGTCGATCTGTACGAGGCGCTCTACCGGGCCGCGGCCGAGGACATGGGTTTCGGCGCCTCGGTCCAGCAGGTCAAGCTCGTGATGACGGTCCTCGAAGGCGCGAACCGCTGGGCCATGTGGGACGGCAAGCGGCGGTCGCTCGTACCGCTGGCCGAGAAGGCGAACAGCGCCACCCTCGCCCTGCTGGAAGTCGCCAAGGTCTGAAGGGACAGACGATGGCGCCGGACAAGTACCCCTCCAGTCCCCTCGTTCGCCGGGAAGGGCGGCCCCAAGGCCACGCCTTCGTGCCCCCGGGTGAGGGTCCTCGGCCAGGAGTCGCCCTGATGGAGTGGGAACTGCGGAGCGAGTCATGGACGGACGAGCACCCGCACGACGAGTTCAACTACGTGCTGGAAGGCCACCTGTTCGTCGCCTGTGACGGTGAGACCGTCGAGGCTGTCACGGGCGACGTGGTCCGGGTGCCGGCCGGAAGTGTCGGCCGCTACTGGGCACCGGAGTACGCCCGCATGGTGGCCGTCTACGCTCCGAACCCACAGGGGTTGGAGAGCCGCGTGCACGCCTACACGCGCTTGGATCCGCCTGCGGAGGGCAAGGACGGATCCGCCTCGTAGAGCGCTGCACCTCAGCGCTGAAAGCGCTCTCTGTCGTGGTGAAATGGCATGTACATTTATCCCGGCCGCGTGTGGGGTGTCGAGCCCCGGCCGGGAGCCGCCCCACGTCGGACGGAGAAGTGTTCTCATGGATCAGGCCGTACGGCGGCGGCGTCACGCGCTGTTCCTGCTCTTCCTGCTGGCCGGGATCGCCATGTCCTCATGGGTGACCCGTACGCCCGCGATCCGCGACCGGCTGGAACTTTCCACCGCGCACATGGGGCTGGTGCTGTTCGGGCTGTCGCTCGGCTCGATGGCGGGTATCTCCTGCTCGGGGCGGCTGGTGTCCAGGTTCGGGACGCGGCCCGTCATCGTCTGGGGGACATGGCTCCTCATCGCGGGGATGGCCGTGATCTGCTGGGGGAGCGCCTCCGCTTCGGCGCCGATGGTGACCGCGGGCCTGTGCGCCTTCGGCGCCGGGCTGGGCGTCGGCGACGTCGCGGTGAACGTCGACGGCACGGATGTCGAGCGGGTCGGCGGCAGGACCACGCTGCCCGCGCTGCACGGCTGCTTCAGCCTGGGCACTGTGCTGGGCGCCGGGGCGGGCATGGCGGCGACGGCGGCCGGCGTACCGGTGCACTGGCACCTGGCGGCGATCGTCCTGTTCGCCGCTGGACTCCTCGTCTACGCGGCACGCGCCATCCCGCCGGGCACCGGTCGTGCCGCGCCCGAAGAGCCGCACGAGGGCGGCGTGGGCAAGCGTCGCCCGGCGGTGTGGAAGGACGGGCGGCTTCTGCTCATCGGCGCGATCGTGCTGGCCATGGCGTTGGCCGAGGGGTCGGCCAACGACTGGTTGCCGCTGCTGATGGTCGACGGACACGGCATGGACGCCACATCGGGCTCCCTCGTCTACGCCGGGTTCGCCGCCGCGATGACGCTGGGCCGCTTTGGCGGCACTTTCTTCCTCGACCGTTTCGGCCGCACGGTCGTCGTCCGCGCCAGTGCCCTCTCTGGTGCGCTCGGCCTGCTCATCGTCATCGTCTCCGACAACGCTGTCCTTGCCGGAGCCGCCGTCCTGCTCTGGGGGCTGGGCGCCTCGCTCGGCTTTCCTCTCGCGCTCTCGGCCGCCGGGGAGTCCGGCCCGGACCAGACGGCCCGGGTCAGTCTGGTCGCCGTCATCGGCTACGTCGCCTTTCTCGTCGGACCGCCCGGACTCGGTTTTCTCGGCGGCCACGTCGGCCTGCGCCCCGCCATGCTCGTCGTTCTGGCCTGTGTCGTATGCGCCGCCTTCCTGGCCCCCGCGGTGGAGACCGGGGCCCACACCGGGGGCTCGGCCGGGAGGCGCGCCGTCGATGCCGACGTACCCGCCACGGCCGACGACGTGGGCTCGGCGTAACCGCAGACGGCACCGTGCTCGCCCCAGATCACCTGGCGTTCGTCGACGGCGCTGGAGCCTGTTGGATGGCGCGGTGGCACGTACGCGCCGACGCCCGCGGGCGAAGTGCGTCAGCGCCGCAGGAACGCCACGCCTCGCCAGGCGAGCGGCAGCAGTCCTGCCGCCAGGGTGGTTTTGAGCGCGTCGGTGACGAGGAACGGGGTGACGCCCAGGGCGATGGCGCGCTGGGCTCCGAGGTGCAGGTCCACGGCCAGCCACGCTGTTCCGGCCAGGTAGATGACGGCGTTGCCCAAGGTCATCAGTCCGATGGTCCCCAGGATGCCGCGGTCGTTGCCGCGGCGGGCGAGTTCGCCGACGAGGGCGGCGGCGAGGACGAAGCCGATGATGTATCCGAAGCCGGGGCCGCCCGGGCCGTGGGTGTGGCCGGCGAACCAGGGGACTCCCGCGGTACCGGCCGCGAGGTAGAGCAGCATGGCGGTCGCCGCGCGAACGGTGCCGAGCGCGGTGCCGGCCAACAGGACCGCGAGGGTCTGCAGGGTGAAGGGCACGGGGCTGAGCGGGGTGTGCAGGGAGATCTGGGCGCACAGGCCGGTGATGCCCGCGCCGCCGACGACTAGAAGGGTGTCCCGTAGGAGGGCGGATCCGGGGATGAGGTCGGCGAGGACCCCTGGGCGGTCGTTCGGCCGAAGGACGGCGGTCATGGTGGTCATGCCGGTACGGATCCGTTCTCGGAGGGGTGGGGGCGCGATGTGGGCAACAGGTCGGTGAGCTCGCCCACGCCGGCGACGGTGAGATGCGGGCGCTGTTCGGGCGGCAGCGAGGCGGAGCGGTCCGCCGTGTGGATACCGGTGGTCACCGCGATGCCGAGGGCACCTGCGCGCCGGGCCATCGTCATCTCCAGTTCCGGGTCGTCTCCGACGACGGCAAGGCGGTGCGGGTCGACGCCCAGACGTTTCGCGGCGCAGCGCAGGCCGGTCAGCGAGGGCTTGCCCACGATTTGGTCGGTGACGCCCGTGACGCTGCTGATCATGGCGCAGATGGCCCGGGAGGTGCCCAGTGCTCGGCCGGCGGCGCTGGCGAAGAACACCGACTGCGAGCTGCTGTACAGGGTGGCGCCGCCGAAGACGGCGTGGCAGGCGGCTTCCAGGTCGTCCATGGTGAACTCGGGGTACCAGCCGGCCAGTACGGCGTCGGCCTTCGGGTTTCCCTTCGGCGTGACGATCTCGATGCCGGCCCGCCGCAGGGGCTCCTTCAGTCCGTCGCCGCCGAGCACCAGCGCGCTGCGGTGGCCCATGGCCAGGAAGTGGTCGACGGCGCTGGTTGCGGGGGTGAGCATGGCGTCGTCGGGCAGGTCGAAGCCGATCTCACGCAGTGTCTGTGCGTATGCCTCGGGTGTGCGGGTGGTGCCGTTGGTGAAGGTGACCCAGGGCAGGTCGCGGGCGGTGAGGGCTGCGGTGAGTTCCAGAGCGCCGGGGAGGGGGGTGAGCCCGTGGTTGCGTCGGTCGCCCAGGACGAGCGTGCCGTCCATGTCGAAGACGACGCCTCTGATCGCCTGCAGACGGTCGGTCAGGTCGGCGGTCTCGTCAGCCGGTTCGGCGGTCACGGTGCAGCTCCAGTCGGAAGTCGGGCCGGTCCAGGACCAGTTCGGGGGTTGCCGGGCGCGTCCGCAGCCCGTGGAGCAGGTCGAGCACGGGCTTCAACCGGGGGTTGTAGTGCCGCCGGGCCGGACCGGCCGCCACCATGGCGTCCACCTGCTCGGCGGGCATGGTGGCCCGCAGGAGCAGTTCCTCGTCACTGATGCCGCGCGGGAAGCGCCTCCGGAGTTCGGGCACGGTGGGCGGGGGCGGTTCGGCGGCGAGTTCCTTCGCCCGGGGCCGGCGCAGGATGCGGTCGGCGACCTCCGGGTCCACGGGGGCGGTGGGGCGGCCGAAGCTGCCGAGCACATAGCGGATCACCTGGTCGGAGACGTTCTCGTAGCGTTCGGTGCCGATGACGTTGTAGAGCGCCTGGGTGCAGACCATCTGCGGGAAGGGGGTGACCATGATCGGGTGTCCGAGTTCGGCGCGGACGCGGGTCACCTCCTCGATGACCGCGTCGAAGCGGTCGCCGAAGCCCAGTTCGTCGAGCTGGCGGTGCAGGGTGGTCATCACACCGCCGGCCACCTGGTGGCGCATGAACGCCGCGTCGTAGTCCCGGGGGCCACCCACGGGCAGCCCCTCGGCCGCCGCCATCTGCTGGAAGTAGTCCGAGACCACTCCCAGCAACCGGTCGTCGATGTCCACTGTGTGGCCGAGTTCGCGCAGATTGGCCACGACCTGCTGGGCGTTGGGCAGGGACGTGCCGCCCGCGAGGGCTCCGCAGGCGACCTGGAGGGCCTGTACGCCCAGGTCGGCGGCCTTGAGGTAGGTCAGGCCTGGCAGGCCGATCGTGCAGTGGGAGTGCAGTTCCAGGGGGGTATCGTGAAGGTTGCCCAGGACGGCCGGGATCAGCGTGACGGCGCGTTCTGGAGTCAGCAGTCCGCCGGGGTCCTTGATGTAGACGCGGTCGATGTCCGGGCAGGCGGCCATCTGCGCGGCGAGCGCACCGTAGTGGGCGTCGTCGTGGACGTCGCTGACGGTGAAGGTCAGTGCCCCGACGATCTCGGTGGCGCCGGCCTGACGGATCATCCGCGCCGACGCGCGTACGGCGTCCATGTCGTGCATGGGGTCCAGGACGACGTACCGGGCGACTCCGTTGGCCACCAGCCGGTCGTAGACCAGCTGCATGAACTCGGGGTGGGCGACCTCCCAGGAGATGAAGCGCAGCCCGGTGCCGATGAACTGCAGGGGGGTGTTCGGCATGGCGCGGTGGGTGAGCCGGATGCGTTCCCAGGGGTCCTCGCGGTGGGTGCGCACCGCCATGCCCATGTGGGTGCTGGAGGTGTAGTCGAGGGCCCGGAAGCCCACGCGGTCCAGAATGGGGGCGATCTGGAGGATCTTGCCGGTGTCCAGTCCGGTGGCGCTCCACAGACTCTGGTTGCCGTCGCGCAGCGACACGTCGACGAGCTGGATGTCAGCCATGACTGCCTCCTCCGGTGGCCGATCCGGCGGTGTCGGTCGATCGGGTCGCCGGGTGGTCGCGAAGGAACCGGGTGAACCAGGCGGTGTCCACCCCGCCTTCTGCGAAGTCGGCTTCCTCCAGCACCGCTTGGTGCAGGGCGGTGTTGGTGCTGACCCCGTCGATCGCGCATCGGGCGAGGGCTCGGCGCAACAGGACCAGCGCCTCGTCCCGGTCCCGGCCGTGGACGATCAGCTTCGCCAGCAGGGAGTCGTAGTACGGCGGCACGGTGGCGCCTGCCTGAAGGTGGGTGTCGATACGGATGCCCTCCCCGAGCGGCCAGACCGCCTCGGTCACCGTCCCCGGGCTCGGCTGGAAGTCGCGGGCCCAGTCCTCGGCGTTGATCCGGCACTCGATGGCGTGGCCGGAGAAGGAGACGTCCGCCTGACCGAAGGAGAGCGATCGCCCTTCGGCGACGGCCAGTTGCTCGGCGACGAGGTCCAGCCCGGTGATGGCCTCGGTGACCGGATGCTCGACCTGGATACGGGCGTTCATCTCCAGGAAGTAGAAGGTGCCCCGGTCCACGTCGACGAGGAACTCGACCGTGCCCAGGCCCCGGTACTCCAGGTGCTTGCCGAGGGCCACCGCGGCGCGGTGCATCTCCTCGCGCAGGGCCGGGTCGAGGGCGGGAGCGGGGGCCTCCTCGATGAGTTTCTGGTAGCGGCGCTGCACGGAACAGTCCCGGGTGCCGAGGTGGACGACGTTCTCGCCGTCCGCGAGAAGCTGGACCTCCACGTGACGTCCGGTCGCGACGAAGCGTTCGAGGTAGACACGGGGGTCACCGAAGGCGGCGCCCGCCTCCGCCATGGCCAGGTCGATGGTGGCGGCCAGCGCGGCCGGGTCGTGCACCTGCTTCATTCCCCGGCCACCGCCACCGCCGACCGCCTTGATCAGGAGGGGAAAACCGATCTCCGCGGCGAGTCGCGCGGAGTCCCCGGCGTTGTCGAGCGGTCCGCCCGGTACCACCGGGAGCCCGGCCGCGATGGCGTGCCGACGGGCTTCCAACTTGTCGCCGACGGCCGCGAGCTGCTCGACGGTGGGACCGATGAACACGATGCCCGCCTCGGCGCAGGCCTGGGCCAGCCGCTGGTTCTCGGAGAGGAAGCCGTAGCCGGGGTGGATGGCGTCGACTCCCGCGGTCTTCGCCGCCGCGAGCACGGCGTCCACATCCAGATAACTGGCCGACGGCGGGGGAGGGCCGAGGCGGACCACCCGGTCGGCCAGCCGGGCGGGTACGGAGGCGAGATCGGCGTCGGAGGCGGCGAGCACCGACTCGATGCCGAGCCGCCGACAGGTACGCAGGATCCGCAGAGCGATCTCGCCCCGGTTGGCGATCAGGACACGTCGCAGGATCACGGCGTCGCCGCCCCTGCGGACGTCGTGTCGATGTGCATCAGCACGGCGCCCTGCTCGACGAAGTCACCGTCGGCCAGAGCGACTTCTGCCACCGTGCCGCTCGCCCCGGCGTACACGGAGTTCATCAACTTCATCGTCTCGACGATCCCGACCACCGTGGTCTCGGTGACCTCGTCCCCGGTCTGGACGAAGGGCGGTGCGCCGGGCTTCGGCGCGCGGTAGAAGGCTCCCGGCAACGGCGTACGTACCTCGGTCAGGCCTTCACGGGCGGACACCGCCTGCTTGTCCGGTGGGGTTCCGCCCCCGTCCGCCGGCTGCTCCCGCGCTGCACGATCGACCAGCACCGGCTCGGCAGTCGTACGGGCGGACTGTGTCCACTCGCCGTCGGTTGCACGGCGCAGCGAGAGTTCGAACCGGCCGGTGCGCAGTTGGAGGCGATCGACGTCCATGTCGTCGATGATCCGCAGGATGTCCTGGACGTCCTCGCCGGTCAGGCTCACGGGGTGCCTCCGCCTTTGCCGGCTCCGCCCAGCAGCGACAACACGTGGTCGAACGCCCTGGCCTTGGGTGCGGCCGTCGGCGCCTTCTCACGATTCGCCCATACCGTCTCGGGGCGGCTCTGGAGCAGGAAGATGTTGTGACCGGGCACGAGGTTGCGGGAGATCGCCCACTCGATGTCCTGCGGGGTCCCGTAGTGGGATTCGACCTGCCGGCCGATCCGTACCAGTTCGTGGATCTCCGTGTCGGACAGACAGGGCTCGCTTTGCAGGTACTCCGGTACGTCCTCCTCGACGACTCCGGCCCCGCTGGGGTCCATCCGGTGTTGGCGCAGCTTCGCCGATACTGTACGGGAGCAGATGTCCCCGGTGACCTTGCCGACCACGTACTTGTCGGGCGTCACATCGCCGCTGACGAGTGCCGATCCCAGGCCCCAGGACCCTTCGAGAGCCACGACGGATCGGTCTCCGGTGAGTGGGCTGCGGGTGAACATGACACCGGCGCAGCGCGGGTCGATCATGCGCTGGACGACGACGGCCATCGAGAGGTCCTGCTCCGGCAGGCCCAGCCGCCGCCGGTAGCTGACCGACTCCACGCTGTAGAGGCTGGCCCAGCAACGCCGGACGTGCTCCACCAGGGAGCCCTCGCCGCGCACCCACAGGTAGGTGTCCTGGAGCCCGGCGAAGCTGGCGTCCTCCGCGTCCTCGCTGGTGGCACTGGAGCGTACGGCGACGGGGGCGGGCTCACCGGGGGTGTCGGACTCGCTGTCCAGGTCCCGGTAGCGGTCCCGGATCGCTGCCGCGACCTCCTCCGGCAGCTCGGCCGCTTCGATGCGCTCCCTGATGGGCGCGGTCGCGCGGGCGATCGCCTCGGTGTCCTCGGCGTTCAGAGCCTCGACGCGGGCGCGGATCTCGCCGCCCGGGTCGAGGACGTGGAGGAAGGCCTCGAAGGCGGCGGTGGTCACGACATAGCCGGGCGGTACGGGGGCGCCGGCGAAGGTGAGTTCGCCCAGACTGGCGCCCTTGCCGCCGACGGTGGGCCGGTCGGTGAGCCGGAGATCCCCGAACCGGCGGACGAGGGGTGAGGTGTCCATCGTGGTGCTCCCTGCGTGGTCGAGGAGGTCAGTCGAGAATGGTGACGATGCCGCGGTCGCCGTCCACCCGCAGCCGCTGACCCGTGGTGATCCGCTTGGTGGCGTGTCCGGTGCCGACGACGGCGGGCAGCCCGTACTCGCGGGCCACGATCGCCGCGTGCGACATGGTGCCGCCGATGTCCGAGACCGCGGCCGCGATCTTGCCGAAGACCGGCCCCCAACTGGGCGCGGTCACCGGACAGACCAGCACCTCGCCTTCCCGTACCTGGCCGATGTCGTTGGCGCTCATCAGCACCCGGGCGGTGCCCTCGACCACGCCCGGCGAGGCGGCGAACCCACGCACCTCGTGGTCGCCCGCCACCGCCGGTGTCGACCAGGCCTGGATGGTCTCCGCGGTGATGCCCCACAGCATGCGCACCGCCGGGTCGTTGAGCGCCTCGGGGACGGGGCCCAGCGCCGGCGGCGGGGACCAGCCCGCGAGGGTCTTCAGCATCCCTCTCCGCTCGGTGACCATTCTCTGGACCCGGGCCGACCCGACGGGCTTGGTTCCTGCCGCCCAGGCGAGCATCACATCGGTCAGGGCCTGGCCGACCTCGGTGTGGCTCAGCTGGAATATGTCCTCGGTGTCGGCCAGGACACCCTGGTCGCACAGCAGCTCACCGAACTCGCGGACCTTCCCGTAGAACTTCGTGGTGAAGTAGTGCTCGCAGTAGAAGTTGTGGTCCTCGATGAAGGGGAACACGGCTCTGGCCAGACCGAGCATCTGGTCGAAGGCCGCCTGCTCGTCCTCGCCGGACAGCAGGGAGCGGTATTCCTGGGCGATGCGTTCGCGCTCCGTCCTGAGCTGTTCTGTGGGGCGGTCGAGCAGTTCGCCGCGCCGTGCCTGGTCGACGTAGCCGGGCAACGCCGCGAACGGCACCGTGAGGTCGTCGTTCCAGCTGCGGTGGTGATGATAGAAACCAGCGCCGGTCGACATGTTGAACCACGGCTCCCGTGCGTCGTCCAGGGCCGTCAGCCACTTCTGGCCAGCGTCCCCGCAGGCGGCGAGTGCGGCCAGTACCTTGTCCGGGTCGCAGCCCTCGACGAACAGATCGTCGACGCCGTACTCGACGGCAAGCTTCGCCAGCTTCTTCAGCTCGTCGTCGGGGCGATAGAGGATCACGTCGATCCCCGCGACCATGCGGGCCACGTCCTGGTCGGGAATCTCGGGGAACGACGTCTTGCAGAACTCGAAGAACACCACGTAGGCGCCGTATCCGAGCATGAGGAACTCCGTGTGGTGGTGCCACATCTTGGAGTACAGGTCCAGGAGCCGGTGGTAGTTCTCCCGCACGTAGTGGTTCTGGGGCACGCCCTTGGCCTGGAAGACGACGTCCGGGTCCTCGAACTCGGGCAGCCGGGGCACCTCGATGCGCTGCACCTCGTCGATCAGCCCGGTGATGCGGGTGACCCAGCCCTGGTAGAGCTCGTCCCAGTTCTCGTAGTAGTGCCCGGCCCGCTCGCTGAACACCGCGAGCCTGCGCTGGATCTCCTCGGGATCGGTGACCGGGTTCGCGGTGATGTAGACCCGACCGTTGACGATGCGGTGCTCGATGCCGAGCGTCGTGGGGAAGACGAACATGCGTGCCGTGTTGGCGCCGAGGGCGGTGTAGGGCGTCTCCGCCGTGACGGCGTCGAACGCGGGCATCGGCTCGGGGAAGTGCATCGCGTTGTAGAACCAGAACCGCTGGTCGTCCTCGGGCTGGAACCGGGTGTAGTAGGGGTACATCGACGCCCAGTTCTCGGCGCCGGCAACGTCGGTGAGTTCTGAGGGAAGCGGGAAGGAGGAGGCGGGTCTGGCATCGTTCACGGTGCTCTCCAAGGATGCGGCTCAGATGGCGGAGATGGCGGCAGCGGTCAGGGGGTAGTCGCGCTGGGTACGGGCGTACCGGGCGAGGGCGTCGAGCGCGCGGGGGTCGGCCACCGTGCTGCGGTCGGCCGCCTGCTCGACGGGTGTGCCGAGCAGGATCCTGCGCGCCGGCACCTCGAGCTTCTTGCCGGTCAGGGTGGTCGGGACGGCCGGGACCTGGATGATCCTGTCTGGTACATGCCGGGGGCTGTACTCCTGGCGGAGCCGGGTGCGGATCGTGTCCTCGAGACCGGGGTCGAGGGCCACGCCCTCATCGAGGGCGACGAACAGCGGCATGAAGAACTTCTCGTCCGGCAGGTCGAGACTGACGACCAAGGCCGCGGCGACCTGGTCCAGGGCTTCGACCACGCGGTAGATCTCCGCGGTGCCGATACGCACACCCTGCCGGTTGAGCGTGGCGTCGGACCGGCCCAGCACGAAGCAGCCACCGCGCGTGTTGACCTTGAAGAAGTCTCCGTGCCGCCAGACACCGGGGAAGTCCTCGAAGTACGAGCGGCGGTACCGCTCGTCCCCGTCCGGACCCCAGAACGTCACCGGCATGGACGGCATGGGCTCGGTGATGACCAACTCGCCGACCCCGTCGACGATTTCGTGACCGCTCTCGTCGTACGCGTACGCCGCGACACCGAGGGACCGTGCCTGCATCTCACCGGCGTACACGGGGAGAGTGGGCACCCCGCCGACGAAGCCGGTGCAGCAATCGGTGCCGCCGCTGCCGGTGGTGACCCACAGATCCGCCTTGACGTTGCGGTAGAACCAGGCGGTGCACTGCGGCGACACCGGTGAACCGGCCGGCATGACCGTGCGCAGGGCCGACAGGTCGTAGCGCTCGCCGGGCACGATGCCGGACTTGCTCATGAGGTCGACATAGGCCGGGCTGGCGCCGAAGAAGGTGGTCCTGGCGTCCTGCGCGATCCGCCACAGCACATCCGGCTCCGGATGGGCCGGGTTCCCGTCGTACAGCACCGGGCAGGCCCCGACCAGCAGGGAGCTGATCAGGAAGTTCCACATCATCCAGCCGGTGGTGGTGAAGAACAGCGGCCGGTCGCCCTCGCGCAGGTCCATATGGAAGGTCTGCAGCTTCAGCTGCTCCAGCAGGATGCCGCCGTGGCCGTGCACGATCGCTTTGGGCAGCCCTGTCGTACCGGACGAGAAGAGCACCCACAGCGGGTGGTCGAAGGGAACATGCTCGAACGCGAAGTCCTCGGCCGACACGGGCGGGTGGTCGAGAACCTCCTCCCACCGCAGGCCGCCGTCGACGACCGGCCGGGTGTCCCCGTCGCCGGGTCCGGGCAGGTGGATGACGTGCTCCAGGCCCGGCAGGGCCTCGGCGATGAGGCGTGCCTCCTCCCGGCGGTCGAAGGTCTTCCCGCCGTAGCGGTAGCCGTCGGCGCAGAACAGGACCTTCGGACGCAGCTGGCCGAACCGGTCGACCACACCTCGCGATCCGAAGTCCGGGGAGACGCTCGCCCAGACCGCGCCCACGGCCGTCGTCGCGAGCATCGCGATCGCGGCCTGCGGCACGTTCGGGAGATAGCCGCAGACGCGGTCGCCAGGACGTACCCCGAGCGAGCGCAGCCGGGTCGCCAGGATGCGCACCTGGCCCGCGAGATCCTCCCACGGCAACCCGGCCGGAGCAGCGCCCTCCGAGCAGAACAGCAAGGCGTCGGTCCCGGGGCGTTCGTGGCGCAGAACATGCTCGGCATAGTTCAGCCGGGTTCCGGGAAACCACTGCGCGCCCGGCATGTCCCGGCTGCCGAGCACCGCGGAGTACGGCGTCACTGACCGGATGCCGAAGTAGTCCCACAGCGCACCCCAGAAACCCTCCAGGTCGGTGACGGACCAGCGCCACAGCTCGTCGTATTCGTCGAACCGCTGCCCGCGCTCGCGGACCAGCCAGTCCAGGAAGCCCGTCATGTTCGCTTCGGCAAGCCGCTGCGGGCCGGGCGTCCACAGCAGCTCGCCTTCTGCCACCATCACGGGCTCGTCGGCCGTGCCGGGCCTCGAATCAGGGACCGGTGAGCTCGCTGCTGCCTCGACGGCCATGTCGCCTCCTTGCGTCACGAAGCGAACGGTCCACGACAGGCCATGGCCCAGGCAACCATCGCCTGCTAACTTTTCACCCAGTGAAATCGATAGGACATCTCCGCAGGTGAGAGCAGGTCCCATGCGGAACTACCAGGTGAAAACGATCAGCTCCTTGGAACGCGGGCTTCAGGTGCTGCGGGTCCTTCAGGAGATGCGTGCCGCGAGCCTCCACGATCTGCATCAGGTAACCGGCATCCCCAAGGCCACGCTGCTCCGGATCCTTCACACGTGCAACCAGCAGGACCTGGTGTGGCAGCGGCTGGCCGACGGGGCGTTCATCGCGAGCCTCAGACCGCAGCGCGCCCCGTACGACGACGCCGAGTGGCTCGGCGAACTGGCGTCGCAGGTTCTGGAAGAGCTGTGCGAACGCGTGATGTGGCCCTCCGTGCTGACCGTGCCGCGCCTGGACTACATGGAGACGATCGACACGAACAGCCCCAAGGCCTACTTCGACGAGGTCGTCCCCGTCGCCCCCATCGGCTTCCGCTCGCACATGCTGCTCGGGGCCTCGGGCCGGGCCTACATCGCCTTCTCTCCCGAACGAGAGCGGGAAGCGGTCCTGCGCCGCCTCCGCGAACACGACGCGCCCGGGAACGAGTACGCCCACGACCCTGAATGGCTGCGCCGCCTGCTGGCGACCACTCGGTCACGGGGGTACAGCGTGCGGGCACCTGAGTACGACTTCGACGGACGCAACTCGATCGCTGTTCCGATCCGTGTGCACGGAGAGGTGCTGGGGTGCGTCAACGTGACCTGGCGCAGGACGGTCATGTCCGCACAGGAAGTGGCGCGTCGTCACCTGCATGACCTGCAGGACGCGGTGCGCCGGATCGAGGAAGGGGTCGCGGCAGAGGCCCCACGACGACTGGGCGGCCCCGCCGCGGGCGCGTGAGGCCCGATGGCGCATCCGGCGCCGTAGGTCAGTCGACCGCTGCCACCCGCAGCGCCTCGCGATGGGCTCGGGCAGTGGTCATCAGCGCGTCGAGTGCGTTCCGAGTACGGACGAGGTCGGCGATGTGCCGGGTCAACCGGTCGTGCTCCTGCTCCATGCGCTCCAGCGCGGCGTCGGAGTTGCTCTCACTGGGTGCGTCGACGCACGGCAGCAGTTCCGTGATCGTACGGCTGGACAGCCCCGCGGCGAACAACCGCTGGACGAATTCGACCCGCTCCACGTCGATGTCCGTGTAGTGCCGCTGTCCGCTGGCACTGCGGGTGCTGGTGAGCAGACCCTGCTCCTCGTAGTAACGCAGGGAGCGGACGCTGACGCCGGAACGCGATGCCAGCTCGCCGATCCGCATGTCGCCCCCACCTTGTGACCCTCGACACGGGCCTTGCCCCTGACACCACTGTGAGGTTCTAGCGTAACGGTCGTGCCCGAGCCCCGGGCGTCATGGATCAAGAGGAATGGTGAGGCGTATGCGAGCGGTTGTCGCCCGGCGCTACGGCGGCCCCGAGGCCCTGGAACTGATGGAGATCGAAAAGCCGGAGCCCGGTGCCGGATCGGTGCTGATACGGGTGAAGGCCGCAGGGGTCAACCCGGTCGACCGGCACGTCGTCGCCGGCCACCTCGACTCGATCCTGGAGGTGAGCCTTCCGCTGGTGCCGGGCTTCGACGTCGCGGGCGTGATCGAGGCCGTCGGCCCCGGCGTCACGGAGTTCTCCGCCGGTGACGAGGTTTTCGGCTACGTCCGGACGGAGCAGGTGCAGCACGGCACCTACGCGGAACTCGTCGCCGCACCCGTGCACACCCTCGCGCGCAAGCCCGCGTCGCTGACCTGGCAGCAGACGGCCGGCCTCCCGCTCGTCGGGCTCACCGCGTTGCAGTCGCTGTCCCGGGTGGGTGCCCGGTCGGGGGAGACGGTCCTGGTGCACGCGGCGGCCGGCGGTGTCGGTTCCGTCGCCGTGCAGATCGCCGTGGCCAGGGCCGCCCGGGTCATCGGTACGGCCAGCGAACGCAACCACGAGTTCCTGCGCTCCCTGGGCGCCGAACCCGTCGTCTACGGCGATGGCCTGGCCGAGCGCGTGCGGGAGCTGGCTCCCGAGGGTGTGGACGCCGCCGTGGACTGCGTGGGTGGTGACGCCGTGGCTGTCTCCCAGGAACTGCTGAAGGACCCCTCCCGGGTCGCCTCGATCGTCGACCCCGAGGTGACTCAGCACGGCGGACACCAGGTATGGACGCAGCCCGATCCCTCGGACCTCGCCACCCTCGCGAGCCTCGCAGACGCCGGCGGGCTCACCGTCCACATCGACCGTGTGCTGCCCTTGGCGGAGGCCGCCGACGCCTTCCGCCTCAGCGAGACCGGACGGGTCCGCGGCAAGATCGTGCTTGAGATCGGCTGACCATGGGGGCGGTGCGACGAAAGGGGTGGTTCGTCAGCGCAGTCTCTTCCGCGCGGGAATCCTGGACCGGCTGACCGTCGGCAGTAACTTCACCGAGACCGGAACCGACTCATACCGCCTCTCTCGCACCCGTGCGCAGCAGGCAGCGACCAACACAGGGTGACCTGAGGTTTCACACTGTGAAGGCCAGCCGGAGGTGCCCGGCGCCGTGCCGCCGCTCCTGCCCGTCGGGCAGCACCAGTACGTACGGCAACGGGCTGTCCACCTCGATGCCCGCGGCGTCGAATGCGACCGACAGCAGGCCCGCCGGAGTCGGCGCCGCGCCCTCGACCCGTTCCAGCAGGCCGTAGGCAGGGGCGACACGGGCACGGCCGAAGCCCGGTTCGCCGGGGGTGACGCCGAGGACGTGGGTGACCAGGTCACGGGTGGGGGTCGAGCTCCAGCCGTGGACCGGTGATCCCCAGTCCCAGCACTCACCGAAGGTGTCGTAGCCGTCGCGGAGGAAGACGCTCCAGTCACGTATCGCTCCGATCAGCTCGGCGGTTCTTCCGGCGACGGCCGCCGCGTCGTGGACCAGGTAGCTGAGGAACGGCTGGGCCCGGACGACTTCTTCCTCGGCGTCCCAGTCGACGCGCCGGACACCGCGCAGTTCGTCCCCGATCTTCCGGTCGTCGTAGCCGCCGTCGCCACCGATCCAGGACCGGGTGACCAGACGGGAGGGGTCCATGACGCGGTCGATGATCCGCTGGTGGCGGTGCGTGGGAGCGAGACCCGAGACGATGGCGGCGGCGCCGGCCGCCTGGGAGGTCGCGGGCTGAGGTGTGCCTTGCACGATGTGGTCCAGGTAGGTTCCGCGCCGCTCGTCCCAGAACATCTCGAAGCCGTCGCGGACCCGCTCCCACAGGCCGTTCGCCCAGGCCGCGTCGCCGTGGTTGTCGAGAAGGACGCTGATGTCGGCGTATTCGCGCAGGCCCCGCGCCCACAGGGCGGTGACGACGGAACTCGCGCCGGTGGCGAACACGCTCGACCAGTCCACCAGGTTCCACTCGGGTACGTCGCTGAGTACGCCGTCGCCGGTGAGGTGGGGCAGGTACCAGGCCAGAATCCGCCGTGCGGTGGGGGCGAGTTCCGCCAGCAGGTCGCGGTCGGCGGTGTAGCGGTAGAGGTTGTGGACGCCGTGCAGCCAGTGCAGGGACCAGTCCGGGATGGTCGTACCACCGCTCTGCTCGATCTCGCCGACCACGCTCATCGGCAGGATGCCGTCCGGGCGCGGTGAGTTGCCCAGTTCCACGTACCGGCGGGCGAGCTGCCAGTCGGTGGAGGTGGTCAGGTGCACCATCTGGTGCACCACGCCATCCCCGACCCAGGCGCGCTGCTCGCGGGTCGGACAGTCGGTGAAGGCGTCGTGGGAGTTGAGCTCCACGGTGCGTACCCCGGCCGTGTAGAGGGCGTTCAGTTCGGGATCGCTGCTGCGGAAATACGCGTTCCCGGCGCGGGGGTAGAGGTATTCCCGCACCTCGATCCCGTTGACGCGGACGGGGCCGTCGCCGCTGATCAGGGCGTGCAGATAGCGGAACCCATTGACCTCCAGGGCCTCGAAACGGTCCGCGTCGCCACGGGCGGTGTATCGGGCACCGGTGTTCGGGGACGACATCGGCTCCGGCACACCAGGTCTGTGCGGTGACTCCCGGTACATCAGGTCGACCTGTGTGCCCCGAGGTGCGTCCAGGTCAACCGTCAGGAAGCCGCAGACGATCCGCCCCATGTCGACGACCAGGTGCTGGTTTTTGCCCGGGCCGGGAGCCAGTTCCACCGGGAACACGGCCGTGGTGGGAGCCGGACACGACGGATCGCCGAGGTGGGCGCGGACTCGGGCGACCGGATGAGGATGGTCCGTGGCCTCGGCCGGCGGGGCGGCCGCGACCATGGTCGGGGTGAGCCGGGCACCGCCGAGCGGTCCGATCGGGCGGGGGAGGAGCGGCCCGTAGGGGTCGGTGGGCGGCCGACTGCGGGCCAGGGCACCCATGTGGAGGGCGGGAATGATGTGCGCGGAGCGCCAAGCGGCGTCGGGCGATCCGGTCTTCCAGTCGTGGGGGAGCTTGCGCGCGTCGAGGCATTCGACGGGGAGGCCGTCGATTCCTTCGGCGGCGGCGATGTGCCAGGCGCCGGGGTCCAGCACCTGCCAGGTGTCGTCCGTCACCAGCAGCCGGTCACCGAGATCCGCTTCGAGGACGAGCACCGCGTCCCGGCCGAGGGTCGCGTTCGCGACGGCGGGCTGCCAGAAGGAGTTGGCCTGGCCGTAGTAGGTGACCAGGACGACCAGGGTGTTCTCGCCCTGCCGTGCGAGCGGCGCCAGATCCAGATCGTCGTAGTGCAGCCGCCGAGGCTGCGAACGTACGGGGCCGCGCCCGGCTTCCGCTCCGTTGAGGTGGACGACGTAGCGGGCGTCGGCGGTGATCCGGGCCGGTATGGAGCCCGGCACAGCAGTCAGGGTGAACGACGTGCGGAACAGATACCGGCCGAACGGGGCGCGGGAGACCGGTTGGCCAAAGCCCGCCAGTTCGGGTTGTTGCGCCTTCGGCCCGATCCAGTGCCCCTGCCAGGACGGGTCCCGCAGGACCACGGGGGAGGTGCGCGAGGGAGACGGGACGGCAGCGTGCATGGCGCACCTTTCAGGACAGCCTCGTCAGGACAGGTAAAGCAGGCACAGTAGAGCACACCTCCCAACTAGTTGGTAGGGGACGCGGCAGGGCTTTGCAGGGAGGAAGGCCGAACGGAATCCAGGCTCTGAATCGATTCACGCGTTCCCGTCGGCATGACGGAGGGTGTGGAGGTATGTCCAGACCCCCACCCCGTCGACGTGTCGATGATTGCCCTCGTGGCGCGGCTTTTGGGGGCCTGTTGAAGGCTCATGTGGCTGGAAAACGCCTACTCTGGCGCGCTCCATTCGGTGCCTGAACGGTGGCCGCATTGCAGCCTGAGAGGTTAAAACGTTTCACGAAGAGGGCTTGCCTGTGTCCGCTGGGGCGGCTACGTTACGGCCACATCTCGCACCGGCAGGATCGGCTGAGCGCGAGCTGTCGGTGGGGCCGACAGGTCCGCGAGCGGCGCGTCCGCTCGTCCGGGTCGCCCACGTTTCGCTATCGCGTTTCGCCGCATCAGGGGACCCCTCATGTCCGAACGCCAAGCAGCCTGAGCCCGAACCGGCACCCTCAACGGGTTGCTGTGGCGCCCGGCAGGGCAGGCCGGCGCACCGCCCTGCCCTGCCGCCGGTCCCGTCTTTCGCTTCGGGTGCCTCCCGGCATCCGCCAGGTGGGCCGCCGTCGGCGGTTTCGATCCCCACCCGTCCGACCCGACCTCGTCAACCTTCTTCTATACGTTTACCAATGCAAAGGAGTATCTCATGGTGGGCATGGATCGCCGCTCGTTCGGCAAGGGCATGCTGGGACTCGGCTTCGGGGCCCTCGTGGCGGGATCGGCGGTCGGCTGCACCAGCGCGACCGGCAGCGGTACCGGCGGCACGGCCGGATCGACGACGCTGAGCCTGGCGCTCGACATGGCCTACGGCTCGTTCGACCCGGCCAAGCAGCAGAGCGCCTTCTCCCTCGTCCTGCCCTGGCAGGCATGCTTCGACACGCTGCTCAGATACGAGCCCGACGGCACCGTCTCCCCGAACGCGGCCGAGAGCTACACGTTCAACGACGACAAGACGGAACTGACCCTCGTGATCCGCTCCGGGATGAGGTTCAGCGACGGCACGGCAGTCGACGCGGCCGCGGTCAAGGCTTCGCTTGAGCACATGAAGAATGGTGGGGGTTCCGACGCCGGCCGTCTGGCCGACGTCACCGTCACCGTCAAGGACGCCTCGACGGTGGTGCTGACCACACCGAAGCCGAAGGGTCTGCTGCCGACGTTCCTCTGCCTGGCCCCGGGCATCATCTCCAGCCCGAAGTCGCACACCGCCAAGAATCGCGACACCACTCCCGTCGGCTCCGGCCCGTACAAGCTGGACGCGGCGGCCACCACCACGGGCTCCACCTACACCTTCGTGCGCAACGAGGACTACTGGAACAAGACCGCGTACGCCTACGACAAGATCGTCATGCGGCAGATGACCGACATCACCGCCCGGGTCAACGCCCTCAAGTCCGGTCAGATCAATGCCGCTCCGATCAGCTCGCAGACCACGACCGAGGTCCAGTCGTCCGGCCTGACCCTGTTGAAGAACGAGGTGAACTGGGCGGGGCTCTTCCTCGGCGACCCGGAGGGCAAGGTCATCCCCGCGCTGAAGCATGTCGAGGTGCGCCGGGCCATCAACATGGTCTTCGACCGCCAAGCGATCCTGAAGGCGCTCTTCCAGGGCCAGGGCAAGGTCACCAACCAGATCTTCCACGACGGCAGCCCGGCCTATCTGGCCGGCATGGTCGACCACTACGCGTACGACGTGGCGAAGGCCAAGAAGCTGATGGAGAAGGCCGGCTACGCGGACGGCTTCAGCTTCGAGCTCCCCGTCATCCCCGGCCTGGAGTTCGCCACGCCGCTGATCACCCAGCAGCTGGGACTGCTGGGCATCAAGGCCAAGCAGGCGAAGATAGCCGCCAACCAGGTCCTCCCCGCGCTGTTCAGCGGCAAGTACCCGATCTTCTTCACTTTCATGGAGTCGCGCACCCCGCTGTGGGACCTCGTCCAGACCGTGGCGCCCGAGGCGGTCTGGAACGTCACCCACACGGCCGACCCCCGGCTGCAGCCGCTGCTGGACAAGGCCCAGGTACTCGACGGCGCCGCGGCCGCCGAGAACGCACAGGCGGCCAACGAGTTCCTCGTCGAGCAGGCCTGGTTCTGCCCGTGGGTGCTGCCGACCAACTTCTACGCGACGGACAAGACGACGTCCGCGCGGCCGTACCTGGGCAGCGTCGTCCCGTATCTGCGGAGCTTCAAGCCGGCCGCCTGACAGGCGGCCGGCGAAAGAACGAGGAAGTGCAGCGAGGAAAGGAAAACCATGCTGAGGTTCGCGGTGCGGCAGCTGCTGTCGGGCGTCGTCCTCACGATCGTTGTCACAGCTGTCACCTACGCGCTGGTGTTCAGTGACGGCACCGGGATCGCCCGGCGCGTGCTGGGCCAGAGCGCCACCCAAGCACAAGTCACCGCCAAGGTCACGGAGCTAGGTCTCGACCAGCCTGTAGCCGCCCAGTACCTCAAGTGGCTCGGGGGGCTGGTCAGGGGAGATCTGGGCGCCAGCTACTTCACCGGCGAGCCGGTGACGAACATGCTGGCCACCCGGGTCCCCGTGACGCTGGCGGTCATCGTGCCCGCGCTGCTGTTCACCATGATCCTCAGCGTGCTCGTCGGGGTCACCGCCGCCGTGCGCGGTGGCGGGCTGGACCGCTTCCTCCAGGTGGCAGGCGTCGTCGGGGCCGCGATCCCGAACTTCGTGGTCGCGATCGTGCTGGTCTTCGCCTTCGCGATCGCCCTTCGGGCCTTCCCCGCCACCGGGTACGTCTCGCCCGACGTCGATCCGGTCGGCTGGGCCCGCTCGCTGGCCTTGCCGGTGCTGGCCGTACTGATCGGTTCGGTCGCCGGGGCCGCCCAGCAGTTCCGCGGAGCCGTCATCGACGTCCTGGAACAGGACTTCGTCCGCACGCTCCGGTCCCGGGGCATCAGTGAGCGGGCCGTGATCTTCCGCCATGTGCTGCGCAACGCGGCCGGACCGGGCCTGACGATCCTCTCGCTCCAGACGGTCGCAGTGATGGGCGGCGTCGTGATCATCGAGCGGGTTTTCGCTCTGCCGGGCATGGGTCTGCTCGCCAACGATTCCGCGGTTCAGGGTGACATTCCGGCCGTCATGGGATCGGTGCTGTTCAGCATCGTCGTCGTCCTCATCGTCAACATCGCCGTCGACCTGCTGGTCGGCTGGCTCAATCCGAAGGCGCGCGTGTCATGACGGTCAAACGACTATTGCGCAATCCCCTGGGCCTGGTCGGTTCCGTGGCACTCCTGCTGATCGTGCTGTTCGGTCTCTGCTCCTCCTTCCTCGCCCCGCACGACCCGAACGAGGCACGGCTGGAGCTGACCAACGCTCCCCCCATGACCAGCGGCTACCTGCTCGGCGGTGACCAGTCCGGACGGGACGTCCTGTCCCGGCTGATGCACGCCACGCTCGGAACCCTGACCGCCTCCTCGGTGATGCTGCTGGTGGCGCTGGTGCTCGGAGTCACCTCCGGCCTGGCCGCCGGCTACTTCGGCGGCCGGCTCGACACCGTGGCCTCCTGGGTGTCCAACACGGTCATGGCACTTCCGGGCCTGGTGCTGCTGATCGCGCTGTACTCGGTGATCGGGCCGTCGACCCTGACCGCGATGGCGGTGTTCGGTGTGCTGATCGCCCCCTCCTACCACCGGCTGGTCCGCACGCTGGTGCTCGGTGTGCGGCGGGAGCTGTACGTGGACGCCGCCAAGGTGGCGGGCCTGACTGACGCACGGATCATCTTCCGGCACGTGCTCCGCGCCGTCCGGGCACCGGTCGTCGTGCAGAGCTCGTTCGTCCTGAGCGCGGGCATCGCCATCCAGGCCGGACTGGAGTTCCTGGGACTCGGCGACCCGACGGCGCCCTCTTGGGGCGGAATGCTCCAGGACGCGTTCAACAACATCTACGTGGCCCGGCTCAACGTGGTCTGGCCCGCGATCCTGATCACCGCGACCACCCTGTGCCTGGTGCTCGTCGGCAACGCGCTGCGGGACGTCCTGCAGACCGCGCACACCCAGGCTCGGCCGCTGCACCCCAAAGCAGTCGCGCGGCTGCGTGCCGGCCACCGTCTCTCCGCCGGGAGTATCGAGTCCGAAGCCGCTGTGAGGTCCACCGCCTCCGACTCGGTGTCGACAGCCGCCTCGGGGTCGACGGACGTGCTGCTGAGCGTGCGTGACCTGGTTGTCGGATATCCCACCTCCGACGCGCGGCTGAAGACTGTCGTCCACGGCGTCAGCCTGGAGCTGCGCCGCGGCGAGGTTCTCGGCCTCGTCGGCGAGTCGGGCTCGGGTAAATCGCAGACGGCCTTCTCCGTCCTCGGCATCCTGCCGCGCCAGGCGGTCGTCCTCGGTGGTGCCGTCACTTTTGACGGCCTCGACCTGCGCGACGGCAAGGTCCTGCGCGAGGTGCGGGGCAAACGCATCGGCTATGTGCCGCAGGAGCCGATGTCGAACCTCGACCCGTCGTTCACCGTTGGCGCACAGCTCAGCCACGGCCTGCGAGCCGTCAAGGACATCAACAGGGCCCAGGCACGCCGGGAACTCACGGACCTGCTCGGCCGGGTCGGGATCAAGGACCCGCGACGCACCTTCGACGCCTATCCCCACCAGATCTCCGGCGGTATGGCGCAGCGCGTCCTGATCGCCGGTGCCGTGGCAACGGAACCGGACCTGATCATCGCGGACGAACCCACCACCGCCCTGGACGTCACCGTGCAGGCCGAGGTGCTCGACCTTATACGCGTCCTCCAGCAGGAGCGTGGGATGGCCGTCCTCCTGGTGACGCACAATTTCGGTGTCGTCGCCGACATCTGTGACCGCGTCAGTGTGATGAGACAGGGAGCCGTGGTGGAGACCAACGACACCGAGGGCCTGTTCCGTGCGCCGCGGGAGGCATACACGCGGACGCTGCTCGATTCGATGCTGGACGGCTCCGTCGTCCGCGAGCCCTGGACGAGGTCGGCGTGAACGAGCACGGCGTGAACGAGTGCCGGATGGACGAGCCCGGCATGAACGACGACGCGCTGCTGAGCGTCTCGGATCTGCGGGTCGCCTATCCGGTGCGGGGATGGCGGTCCCGGCCCGTTGAGGTGCTGAAGGGCGTCTCTCTGAACATCCGGCCCGGTGAGACCCTCGGGCTGGTGGGCGAGTCCGGCTCCGGTAAGACCACGGTCGGCAGGGCCGTTCTGGGCCTCGCGCCGGTGACTGGCGGATCGATCAGGCTGGGCGGGGTCGAGTTGACCACGCTGAGTATGAAGGAGCGCCGCCGCACCGCTCAGAACGTCCAGGTCGTCTTTCAGGACCCCTACTCCTCGCTCAATCCGTCCATGACCATCGAGGAGATCCTGACTGAACCCCTGCTCCGGCAGGGCCGGGAGACGGGCCGTGACCGGGTACGCCGCCTGCTGGACCGGGTCGGGCTGCCCGCCGACGCCGGGCAGCGGCTCGCGAGGGAGTTCTCCGGCGGCCAGCGGCAGCGCATCGCCATCGCCCGGGCGCTGGCCCTCAGGCCCGGACTGATCGTCTGCGACGAACCCACCAGCGCGCTCGACCTGTCCACCCAGACGACGGTGCTGGACCTGTTCCTCGAGATCCAGCAGGACACGGCGTGCGCCTACCTCTTCATCACCCACGACCTGGCCGTGGTGCGCCGGATGAGCCATCGGGTCGCGGTGCTGCTGCACGGCGAGATCGTCGAGGAGGGAGACGCCGACCAGGTGTGCGATCGGCCACAACACCCGTACACCCAACGCCTGCAGTTGGCCGCACCCGTGGCCGATCCCGTCCGTCAACGTGAGCGCCGACTGGCCCGGCAGCCAGTCCGACAGTGAGCGGCACGGTCGGGGAGCCCGGACCGGCGTGGAACCCTGCACAGCTGTGATTGATCAGGCCCATATCATGGAGCGACATGGACAGAAACGGCCGCTCCGGCGGCGGATCCGGCGCCGGGCGCGAGCGCATCCTGAAGGCGGCGTTGGACGTGTTCTCCGCGCGCGGTTTCCGTGCCGGGAGCCTCAATGACATCGCCGAGGCAGCAGGCCTGACAAGGGCCGGACTGCTGCACTACTACCCGAACAAGCAGGCCGTCCTGCTTGCTCTGCTGGAGCAGCGGGACGCCGAGCTGCACGTCGTGCAGCCTGACCTCGGCCTGACGTTGCTGGAAATCCTGGAGAACCTGGACGCGTTCACCGCACAGGTGGTCGGCGACCGGGCGCTTGTCCAGCTCGCGCACATCCTCACGGCGGAAGCCTCGGGTGAGGAACACCCGGCCCGGGAGTGGGTGGCCAGGCGGTACGCGACCCTGCGCGGGGTACTGGCGGATGCGGTACGGCGCTCCATCGCGGCCGGCGAGCTGCGTGCCGATGTGGACCCCGAGGTTTTCGCCGCACTCGTCCTGGCTGTCGGCGAGGGAGCGGAGAACCAGTGGCTGGTGAACCCGGAGGCCGTGGATCCGGTGATGGTCACCCGCCAGCTGCGGCTGCTGTGCGAAGCAGCCCGACCCCGACCCTGACCCCGCGCCACCGGCGCCGCGCGCCGGACAAGCCGGGCGAGCCCTGAGGAATGCGCCTGGCTTCAGAAGCCGTATCCCAACCGAACGTGATCCCTTGATTCCTGCTGGGCAGGCATGGTTTCGCTCGGGTTGAGGGAGACCTCGCGACGTCTTGTGTCCGCTTCTGGTCGAGGGGCGCGCGGTGGCGTCGGTGCTGGGAATGCTGGAGGAGCGAGAGGCGGCTGCCCGCGTGCGGGTGGAGGGCTTGCGGGAGGAAGTCGCGCGGCTGGCTGAGGTAGCGGAGCTTCTTCGGCTCGGCAGCCGCGAGTTCGCTGTCCAGCAGTAGGGCGCGCGTCCAGGCCAGCAGGTCGATCACACCGCGGTAAGCAGCGGCCGTGATCTCCTCGAAAAGGGTGGCGGCGGTGGTGCAGCCCTCGTTCCAGCGCTGGTGGAGGTAGGGCTTTAAGTCATCGAGGATGCTGGGGAGGCACTGCCACTTGCCGGTCACCAGTTCCTGCCAGGTGGCGGCGCGGGCGAAACGGCGGACGGTGTTGCGGGACAGGCCCAGTTCCCGCGCGATCGCGCGTTGCGGGCGGCCCTGGTCGACCAGGGCGTGCACGGCCCGATGACGCTCGCGGGTCCGGTCCGCATACCGGTGGGCGGTGCTGGCTGGGTGGCCCGCCGTGGCGATCTCTCCAGTTCCGCGAGGGCGGCGGCCGATGCCGCGGGAGTCGGGGGCGGTTCGGGTTCGCGCAGGTGGGCGGCGTGCCGGGTGACGCAGCGCCCGACGCCTCGACGAGGTTGTGCCAGACATGCCTGCGATCGGCCACGTGTATGGCGTCCGGGGCGCCCTCACGGGCGCCTTCCGCGTCGGCGGTGGCCCGGTCGCGGCAGATGATCTCGACACCAGGATGTTCGGCAAGCCAGCGGGCAAGGGTTGCGGCCTCGCGGTCGGGCAGCAGTCGATCGGCCTGCGGGTCTCGATGTCGATCAGGACGGTGCCGTAGACGTGGCCCCGTCGCAGGGCGAAGTCGTCACCGCCCAGAATTCTGGGCGTAGTTGTCGGCGGATCGGGCATGGCCCGGATCAGCCGCCAGGATTCAACCGCCGCCGACACAGATGGCGCTGGTGCTGTTCGGGGCTGTCGCTCGGTTCGATGCTGGGGATCCGACGACGGTGCGCTTCCAGGGGCGCGCATCAGTGCCCAGCCGTGGTCGTCACGCTCATGCGCCCTCGGGAGTAAGGGGGGCCGGGTGGCTCCGGCCCCCCTTACTCGATATGCGTTCCTAGTTGTCAGCGAGGGGCGGCGTGGACGGGGTGGCGATCACGACCTTGTTCGGGTACGTGGTCAGCAGCGGGCCGGTCACTGAGGCCGGGGCGTCGGTCTCGACCACCACTCGGTCGCTGGGGCCGTCGTAGTGGACGGTCACGCTGTAGTTGGTGGTGTCACTGCTCGCTCCCGCGATCTGGTTGACGGCCGAGGTCTGGATGTCCTGGATCTGGGCGACGGTGAACTGGGGGCTCTTCGCGGTCGTGGGGGCAGGCCAGTCGGCCGGAACCTGCCCGTACTGGTCGGTCCAGCCGGGCGGCTTCTGAAGGTTGTTGATGTCGCCGGTGTAGTCGGAGGGGAAGATGATGACAGGCCCGATGTTGGGGTCGTCGAAGGCGGTGAGCGCGCAGTTGTAGTCGGCCAGCGCCTGGACCTGCTTCCACTGCAGTTCCGTGGTGACATCGCCGGTACCGCCGGCCGGCGTCGCGATCGTGGCGAGCGAATTGGCCACGCTGGTCTGGTCCGGCCTGCACTTGCCCGACGGCGTGGTGTCGGACTCGATCACTAGCCGGCCGACGTATTGGGTGGCCAGCGGATCGGTGACCGACGCCGGGGCGTTGGTCCTCGCCACCACCCGGTCCTGAGTTCCGTCGTAGGTGATGTCCAGCCGGTAGGTGAGGTCACCGTTCGGCTGCACCTGGGCGGTGACCGCGTCCTCGACGGTGGCGATCTGCTCGACCGTGAACAGCGGGCTCTTCGCAGTCGTGAAGGTGGGCCAGGAAGTGGGGACGTTCCCGTAGGCGTCGGTCCAGTCGGTCGGGACCGACAGGTTGTCGATGTCGCCGGTGTAGTCCGACGGGAAGATGATGACGGGCCCGACGGTGGGGTCCTGGAAGACGTCGAGCGCGCCGTTGTACGAAGCCAGCTCCTGCGCCTGTTCCCAGTGCTCCTCGGTCTCGTTGGCGACAGATTGCACCTCGGCGGAGGACAGCGCCCGGTTGTAGACGCGGAAGTCCCGCATCCGGCCCTTGAAGTACAGATCGTTGGCGTACAGTGACCGGCCGAGGTAGTCCGCGGTCGTCGTTCCGCCGCCGATCGCGCCCGGGGTGATGGACACGTTGGTCTTGCGTGCCTTCTCGACGCCGTTCTCGTACAGGACGCCCGTGTTGCCCGTCTGGGTGTACGTCACGTGCTTCCACATGCCGCGCGCCAGCTGGTAGGAGGTGTTCGACGGGATGGTGTCCTGCTTGGCGGTGTAGTCGGTCATCGAGATCGACGTCCGGAACGAGTTCCCGGTGGTGAACAGGTAGCCGTTGCCGTTGCTGCCGTTGGTGTTGCCGAAGCCGTAGAAGGCGTACGGCTTGCCCATGGTGGGGTCGATCCATACGTCGAAGTCGACGGTGATCGAGCTGAGCCCGGCCATGATGTTGTCCGGGACCTTGACGTAGGTGTTTGAGCCGTTGAAACGCAGCCCGTCCGCGCCCTTCCAGTCGGCGGTGCCGTTGACCGTACCGTCGCGGCCGTTGCCGGACGAGTCGTGCGCGACCGTGCCGGAGGTCTCGTCCAGCTTGTAGCGCAGCACCAGGCCGTCAGTGACGTCGGCTTGTGCCGGGGCTGCGGTTATCAGTGCCCCTCCGGCGACCAGCGTCAGGGAGAGAGCGGCGACGAGACCGGCGGACTTCCGTCGTCGTGTCGAGGCCGGGACAGAGGCCGCTGCACGTACAGCCCCGACCGGATTCCATCTTCGCATCGTGTTCCTCTAAAAGTGTGGCGTACTGTCGGATACATACAGGCGCGCGGTCAGCGGCCCTTCGATGTCTCGAGGACGTACTGGGCGTACTGGATCGCGGTGTAGAGAACGATCGCCACGGCCTCGTTGAAGGCTCCTCGACGCCAAGCTGTGACAGGGTGTTGGTCCCTGGTGCCCCGGGGCAGCATGTTGAGAGCGTTGAAGCGGCTGCTCAGGGCGCCCCAGTTGTTTTCCTGCGCGGCGAATTGCGCGGGGATGAACCAGGCGCCGTTTGTCCCGATCACGGCTTGTATGCTGTCGCGGATAGGACGGAAACGGGCCGCTTCCGCGATGAACTGGGTCATCCTCAGGACTCCGCGCGCCATGTTCGTGTTGTTGTCGGAGTCGTAGAGGTACCAGGCCGCCGAGCTGATGGCTGAGCGATTGATCCCCATGCCCGCGCGCGTCTCGTGGGCATAGCTTTCGAGACTTCCGTAATTCTCGGCGAATGGGGTGCGTATGGTCTTGTTGGCGGGGCGCCAGACGCCGCTCTCCGCCCGCCCGCTCTCGGCGTCCGGGACTGTGCGGTTGCCCATGTAGCGGTAGTTGTTTCCCTTGTCCCACCAGCCGAGGATGTATAGGTCCGATCGGCGTATCTGCAGGCGCACGAAGTTCGAGTTGCCCCACATGTGGACGTCGACCTGAAGATACGAAGTGGTGGCCGACGGATTGGTGTGGTCCACGAGTTGGTTCGATGCACCCGCTACCGAGTTTGACCCGCCGTCGTGGACCCTTGCGCGGATCGAGTTGATGAAGTGGAAGTAGTCGAGCCCGTCGTCATCCCCGACATGGAACGTGGGGTTGCCGTCTTCGGCGACCGCGGGCTGCACCACCCCCAGGGGACCGATCAGACTGGCGACCAGCGCCAGCACAACGGCGGCCAGGACGGAAGCGACCGTTCTGGGCCTGGTGATGATGCCGGGGACACGGCTCTTGTGCCGGCTCGGTGGCGCGGCCGTCGGTTGACCGCCTGAGGCCGGCTCAGAGACCTCGATGGTGACCGGTTCGTTCATGGTCCTTGCACTCTCCAGGTACGCGACGTGCCGGATTGTGGCTACCCGGCTGCGCGGGACATGAGGGATGGCCAGGTCAGGACGGTGGCACCGGCACTGCATCGGGCCGGTACTGCTGGCGTCTCCGGGCCGGCGGGTCTGTAGCGCTGCCGCATACCGGGTTCCGGGGTCGCCCGCTGTGACTCTGGCGTGGCACAAGCTTCGGCCCCGGGGTGTGTTCCGGACCATGGGTGTTCTTACGGGTATTACGAAGTGGGTGGTTCCCGCCTGGCCCACCAGGCAGCCAACTGCGCCCGGCTGGCGAACCCGAGCTTGGCCCGGATGTTCTCCACGTGACCGTCTACCGTGCGCGGCGACAGCACCAGCTCGGCGGCGATCTTCCGGTTGCTCAGACCCTTGGCGACCAGCGCCGCCACTTCCCGCTCCCTGCGGGTCAACGGGGTGGTCGGCGTGGTCGAGGCGACCGCTTGCGCCCCGGTGCCGAGGGCGTAGTCGATCGCCTCGGCCGGCGTCGCCCGGTGGACGCCACCTGCCATCGCCTTCTCGTACGCGGTCCGCCCCAGAGACCGGATGATCTCCTCTTCGCAGCGCGTATGGTGGCCGAACAGGAACGGGGCGGTCACCAGCAGCGAGCTGCCGCTGCGCTCCAGAAGGGCGTGCACCGTGCCGACCAGCCCCGCCGCCCGCTCGTGCATGCCGCGGGAGACAGTCACACAGGCGAGCAGCTCCAGCACTAGGGCGGTCCAGGTGTAGTCGACAAGCCCTCGTCCCGCCTTCAGCGTGTCCCGGAGTAGCTCGGTGCTCGTCTCCAGGTCATGGCGCAGGAAGGCATGCAGGGCGAGAACCCACAGCGCGTGCGCCAGACCCCACCGGTCGCCGTGCCCCCGCGCGGCACCCATCGCCTGTCGGGCGGTGCCCTCGGCTTCGGGATCCCCGAGAACTGTCTGGATCACGGCCAGCTCGAAGAGCCCGACGATGAGCGTGAAGTCGTCCCCCGAGGCCCTTTGCCATCTCAGCGCGTCCCGGATCAGCCGCAGGGCTCGGTCCAACCGTCCCCGGCGGAACTCCACCGCGCCGCGCATACCCTGAACGTGGCCGCGCACCACCGCGTCGTCCAGGGCCTCGCCGAGGGGTTCGGCCTGGTCGAGCCACCGTTCGACCGCCGCCAGGTCTCCCTGGAGCAGGGCCACCCAGGCGGCCACCCACAGCGCGTGGGCACGGTCCGCGGTGGGCTCGGGCGCGGCCGCGAGTGCTCGTTCGAGCTGGTGCCGTCCTTCGGTGAGGAACCCTCCGACGCACCAGTGGAAACGCAAGGCGGCTGCGAGCCGCAGTCTGGTCTGTGGATCGCCGGGGCAGTCCAGGACCGCGAGCAGATTGGCATGATCGGCCCGCAGTAGGACGAGGGCTTCCTGCTGCCCTGGGCCGCACCAGCCGTCGGCGAGGGGTTCTGCGAGCGCGAGGAAGAAGTCCCGGTGCCGCCGCAGTACACGCTGTTCCTCACCCGATGCCGCGAGCCGGGGCCTGCCGTACTGGCGGACGGTCTCCAGCATCCGGTAGGAGAACCGGTCCTCGCGTTCGCCAGTGAGCACGACGGACTGGACGATCAGCCGGTCGAGCAGGTCCAGCACCTCGTGCCGGGCGATGCCGTCGCCCGAGCACACCTCTTCCGCCGCTTCAAGGGTGAAGCCGCCGACGAAGACCGAGAGCCGGGTCCACAGCAGCTGCTCGGCCGACGTGCACAGTTCGAAGCTCCAGTCGAGCGTCGCACGCAGTGTCCGCTGGTGCGGCCGCGCTGTCCGGCTGCTGGCGGTGAGCAGCGCGAAACGGTCCTCCAGGCGGGCCGCCACCTGCTCGGGCGTGAGGACCCGCAGCCTGGCCGCGGCCAGCTCGATCGCCAGCGGCACTCCGTCGAGGTCGGCGCACAGCCGCGCCACCGCATCCCGGTTCGTCTCGTCGACCGCGAATCCGGGCCGGACCGCGACCGCCCGCTCCCGCAGCAGTTCCACGGCCTCGTCCGGCACCGACAGCGGGACCACATTGAAGACGTACTCCCCCGGCGCGCCGAGCACATGGCGGCTGGTCGCGAGGACGCGCAACCCGTCAGCGGTCGACAGGAGCACCTGCGCCACCTGGGCGCAGGCGTCGACCAGATGCTCGCAGTTGTCCAGGACGATCAGGGCCCGGCGGGTAGAAAGGTGCTCCGAGAGCTGGTCCAGGACCGGTTTCGATCCCTGGTCCGGCAGCCGCAGCGCCGCTGCGACGGCACCGGCCACCGCCGACGGCTGCTGGACCGGGGCGAGATCCACCAGCCACACGCCGTCGGCGAACGCCTTCCGGGACGCGGCCGCCACCTCCGTCGCCAGCCGAGTCTTGCCCACACCTCCCATGCCCGTGAGCGTGACCAGCCGCGCCCTGCCCAGCAGACGACGGACCTCGGATTGTTCTTGCTGCCGACCGACGAAACTTGTCAGAGCAACAGGCAGGTTGCCCACGATCCCGGTCACGCCTGCTGCTCCTCCTGCCACGCGACCAGTCTCCGAGTTACCCGCACGTAGAGCACCTCGGCCCTCAGGCGGGCCTTGACCCGGATCTTGGACACGGGCTATGCGGCTGCGGCCAGGGTAGTTGATGTCGTGTCTAGTGCCGTCTCGTAGGCGCTCGCGCGACGCGTGCCAGCAGAGCTGATCGCCGTGCGCGGGGGAAGACATGGGGCCGGACGTACGCCGACAGGACGGCCCGAGGCACGGAGCACCGGGGTTCGAGCCTCGTATTTGGTTCTGTGTGCGGGCGACCAAGCGTGGACTGGCGTGGCGACACACTCCAACCGCTGATGCCCCCAAAGGGCTGCCCTTCTGGCCGGTTCCCCTCAGGGCGTTGATCGACTGGCCGAAGGCCTGCCTGGCCTGCGGAGTCGTCGCCCGCACTTGTGCATCTGGATCTCGGCGACCCAGCTCATTCGCTCAGTGCCGTGTACAAGAAGGTCCCCTCTGCCCCATTGACGATGGCTCCTGGTACACGGCACTCTGTATTCCGTCATACAAAGTTCATCCCTGGGAAGCAGAGGTGTGACGTGGCCGGGTCTGGACTCGATCTTCGGGTGACGCAGGACAAGCTCGTACGGGACAAGGTGGTCGACGCCCTGCGCCAGGCCATCCTGGACGGGGCCCTGCAGCCTGGTCGCAGACTCACCGAGCGCGAGTTGACCGAGCTCACCGGAGTGAGTCGCACGTCCGTGCGGGAGGCGCTGAGGCGTCTCCAGGCCGAAGGGCTGGTCGAAGAGTCGCCCAGCCGAGGACTGCGGGTGACCACTCCGACCGCGGAGGAGATCGAACAGATCTATGAGATCCGCGCCGAACTCGAACCGCTCGCGGTGCGCTTGTTCGTCGAGCGTGCGACCCAGGAGGAGGTCGACGAACTCGCCTCCGTCACCCAAGAGTTGAACCCGGGGGGCGACGCCAACAAGGACGTGCTGGACCGCTTCGACGGGATCTTGCTCGCCGGCTGCCGCAACCCCATGCTGGCGGAACTGCTCGGCGGCCTGTACAGCCGGATCCACGCCCTGCGCCGCATCTCGGCCGCCACCCCTGGCCGTATGACCGTCACCAAGCAGGAGTACGCCGATCTCATCGAGGCGATCCGGCGCCGTTCCGCCGCCGACGCGGCGGAGGTGGCCCGTCGGCACGTTGCCGCGGCCCGAGCGTCCGCCGAGGTCGCGATGGGCCTGCTCAAGGGGGAAGCCGACTGACGCGGTCGAGGACGGCTGCCCGCGTACGGCTCACGGACCAGGAACCCGAAGACACGGAAGAAGCCGAGGAAGTCGGCAAGAACACCAAGAGCACAAGGAAGTGCGGAAATGAGTACGGACACCATCGCCCCGGCGATACCAGACCTGTCGGACCCGGCGACCTTCGCCTCCGGGGTACCCCATCAGACCTTCGATGCGGTCAGGCAGATGCCCGGGTTGTACTGGCAGCCGGCGAAGGCAGGCACGCTCAACGGCGGTTTCTGGTGCATCACCCGGCACGCCGACATCGTCGAGATCGAACGGAACCCTGAGGTCTTCAGTTCCCAGTGGGGTCCGTTCTTCCCGACCCTGCCCGCGCCGCATCCTGAGTTCAGCCACAACATCATGTACAATGACCCGCCGGTCCACAGCCGGCTGCGCCGGGCCGCTGCCCGTTCCTTCGGACCGCGGGTCATCGCCAACTTCGACACCTGGGTCCGAGAGATCGTCGTGGAGGTGCTGGAGGACATCACCGTCCGCGGCGAGGTCAACTGGGTGGGCGACGTAGCGGCCATCGTCCCGTCCCGCGTCATCGCACGGGTGATCGGCGTGCCGCACCAGGACCGCCAGCGCATCGTGGACTGGACCCTCACGATCTTCGACGCCGCGGAGCAGCCCAACGGCGGCGAGTCCATACTGGCGCTGCTCCCGGACGTCCACGCGTACCTGGAACAGTTGCGCATGGACAAGCTGCGAGACCCCCAGGACGACTTCGCCACCGTGCTCGCCCAGTGCGCCGAGCGCGGTGAGATCAGTCAGCCAGAGTACCTGCACTATCTCACCCTGCTCCTCATCGCCGGATTCGAGACGACTCACACGGTCATAGCCCAGTCGATGCGACTGGTCCTGGAGGACCCGCAGATCGCCGATGCCGCCGACCGGGCCATCGCCGCCGGCAACCTGGACGGGCTGGTCGACGAGTTCCTGCGGTACGTCACCCCGGCCATGAACATGGCTCGCACGGTGACCCGTGACATCGACTTCCACGGCACGCAGATGCGCAAGGGCGACCTGGTGCAGATGTTCTTCACCGCCGCCAACCGAGACCCGGCCGTCTTCGCCGACCCGCACCGCTTCGAGCCGCTGCGGACCGCGAACGAGCACATGGCGTTCGGCAACGGTCCGCACCACTGCATCGGCAAGAACCTTGCCAAGCTCGAACTCAAGATCCTCTTTGAGGAGATGCACCGTCGCGGTGTCTCCATCGCCATGAACGGTGAGCCCAGGCGGGGTTGGAGCACCTTCATCAACAAGCTGCTGTCGCTGCCCATCGTCGTCACCACGGCCGACCGGCGGGAGGCCCGCTCATGACCACTCTGACGGATGCCGTCGTCGTTGTGACCGGCGGTGCCACCGGCATCGGACTGGCCCTCGCCCGCGAAGCCGCAGCACGCGGCGCCCGGGTGATGATCGCCGATGTGGAGGACGCGGGCGCGGCGGTGGAGAGCCTGCGGGCCGACGGTGCCACAGCGGACTGGCTGCGGACCGACACCTCGGACTACTCGCAGGTCAAAAGGTTGACTGAGGCCACCGTCGAGCGGTTCGGCACCGTCAACGTGGTGTGCAACAACGCCGGCATCGGTGTGGCCGGTGCACTCCAGGACGTGGACCCGGGCGAGGCGAAACGTCTCTTCGACGTCAACGTGCTGGGCATGTTTCACGTCGTCCACGCCTTCGCACCGCTGCTGAAGGACGCCGCCGCGCGAGGCGGATCGGCGTACATCCTGAACACCGGTTCCGAGCACTCTCTCGGCGTGCCGCCTCATGTGATGCCCATGAGTACGTACACCGCGTCGAAGTACGCCGCGCTCGGCCTCACCGACACGGCACGCCGCGACCTGAAGGACTTCGGCGTCGGAGTCTCCCTCCTCGCCCCCGGCTGGGTCCGCACCGAGAGGGTCAGCGCACTCGTCGCCGCCGATCCGCATGCGGCCGCGGCCATCGAACCGTTCGCCCAGGAGCCCGCTGTGGTGGCCGGTATGGCGTTCGACGGCCTGCTGAAGGGCACGGCGGTCATCGCCACCAATCCGCACAGCCGTGCCTTCGCCATGGAGCACGCGCGCGATCTCATGGCCGATATCCAGGCTCTTCCCCTCCTTGACGGTCCGGACGACCACGCTCACGACGGCACGGGCGACGCGTCCCAGTGCCCCTTCTCCCAGGGCTGAGCAGAACCCTTCGCCGTCCGCGCCACCCCACGCGTGGCAGTCGGCTCCAGGGTCACCCGCCCCCTCAGATTCTCCGTTTCACTCCTCACCTTTCCGCGATCGGCGGCCGCGCAGCGGAAACCGCGCCATGACGGCCCATCGCGTCACTCCGTCATTCCCGGAATGACCAGAACTCAGGACTGAACCATGCCTGAACGAAGGCAAGTGGCGATCGTCGGCGTCGGCCAGACCGACTTCGGCGCCCTCTACGCCAACAAGGACGCGCACCGCGACGCCTACGCCCTCGGCGCGCAGGCCCTGCGCCTCGCGCTCGACGACGCCGGCCTGCGCAAGGACGAGGTCGACGGCCTCCTCACCGCCCGCATCCACTACGAGCACGGCGCACATGTGCTCGGCATCCCCAATCCCCGTGTCATCAACGCCCTCGAGGGATCCGGCCGCATGAGCGGCGTCGCAGTCCAGCACGCCGTCTCGCTGATCGAGACCGGCCAGGCCGACGTCGTGGCCTGTGTATACGGCAACAACGGCCGTTCGGTGAAGATGACCTACGGCGGCGCCTACACCGACAGCCCCACCACCCGCTACGACGCGATGTACGGCATGACCTCCCCGGGCGCGTACGTCGGCATGATGTACCGCCGCTACGCGCACGAGTACGGCGTGCCCGACGGCGCCCTTGCCTCGATCGCGATCAACAACCGCCGCAACGCAGCCCTCAACCCGGTGGCCGTGATGCGCGAGGAGATCACCGAGGAGCAGTACCTCGGCGCCCGCTACATCGCCGACCCATTGCGCCTGTACGACTACTGCATCATCAACGACGGCGGCGTCGCGCTGATCCTCACCACCCTGGAGAAGGCCCGCGACCTGGCCAAGCGGCCGGTACGAGTGGCGGCCACCGCCGCACGTGCCAGCGTCAGCAACTACTACACCAGCACGGACTTCTTCCACTCCGCCTCCCAGGACGTGGCTCGGCGCGTGTACACCACCTCGGGCTACGGCCCGCAGGACATGGACTGCCTGCAGATCTACGACAACTTCACCCCCACTGTCCTGTTCAGCCTGGAGGGCTTCGACCACGCGCCGCGGGGCGAGGCATGGAAGTGGGCCACCCTCGACCGCATCGCCCGCAACGGTGAGACGCCCGTCAACACCGCCGGCGGACACACCGGCGAGAGCTACATGCAGGGCTGGGGACACCACGTCGAGGCCGTGCGCCAGATCCGTGGCGAGGCCGGCCCCCGACAGGTGACGGACTGCAACGTCGCCCAGTACATCTGCGCCTCACCCATCACCACATCGCACATCCTGGTCGGGGAGTGAGCACACCCATGGACAACCAGAAACTCGTCGAGATGCTCCCGCCCGTCACGGACGCCAACCGCGACTTCTGGGAGGGCACCCTCGCCGGTGAACTCCGCCTCCAGTACGGCGACTCCGGCACCCCCCGCTACCCCGAGTCGCCGGTAGACCCGGTGACCCTCGACGCGGACTTCGAGTGGCGCGCGGCCAGCGGTAGGGCCACGTTGTGGTCCTGGATCGTCATGTATCAGAAGTACTTCCCTGCCTTCGCCGGCGAGGTCCCCTACCTGGTGGCCTTCGTCCAGTTGGAGGAGGGGCCGTACCTGATGACCACCCTTGCGGATCCGCCTGAGCATCTGGAGTGCGGCATGCCGCTGGAGGTCGTCTTCGAGCAGATCTCCGAGGACCGGGCCATCCCGAAGTTCAAGGTGGTGTCCGGATGAGCGCCACCACAACCTCCCCGGCCGAGACTGACCAGGTCGTCCTCGTGGAGCACTTGGACAACGGCATCTCCCGCATCACCTTCAACCGCCCCCACAAGCGCAACGCCATGAACCGGGCGGCCCGCGTAGGGATCGTGCGTGCTCTCGACGAGTGCCGGGGCCGCTCCAAGGTGATCATCCTCACCGGCAACGGCCCCGCCTTCTGCGCCGGCGTCGACCTGAAGGAGGGCGACGTCAGCACCGGGGACGCGGAACTCGACAGGCGCAGCGAGTGGGCCGCCGTACAGGAGGAGATCCGCAACCACCCCGCCATCGTCATCGCCGCCGTCAACGGCGCCGCCCTCGGCGGCGGTTCCACCCTGATCAACGTCGCCGACCTGGCCGTAGCGGCCGTCGAGGCCCAGATAGGCATGCCGGAGATCGGCTTCGGCCTTTACCCGACTCTCGCGGGTCCGGCCGCCCAACTGCGGCTCAAGCCCAAGCACGCGGCCTGGCTGGTCCTCACCGCCGAGCGCATCGACGGCACCACCGCGGCCGAGTGGGGGCTGGTCAACCGCGCTGTTCCTCTGGAGAACCTCGACGCTGCGGCCACCGCCCTCGCCGAACGCGTCGCCTCCTTCGACGCGACCACGCTGGAATGGTCGAAGAAGGCACTGTGGAAGATCCCCGGTGAGATCTCCGAGTGGACCGAGGCCATCGCCTACGGCCATGAGATCGCCGATGAACTCCGCGGCCGCAGCACCGCTCTGGCCGAGGGCCTCGACCGGTTCCGGTCGGGCGAGCGCAACCCGGGGCAAGGCTGATGTCCGGGCAGCGCACCTTCCGGGTGGTCGAGGTTACCGAGTCGGTCGCGGGCGCGGCGTGCGGACGCCTGTTCGCCGCCCTCGGCCACGATGTGCTGCTGTGCGAACCGCCCACCGGCACGCCGTTGCGGTCCAGGGAGTTCACCTTCGCGGCCCTGGGCGCCGGCAAGCGCAGCGCCGTCCTCCGCCCCGAGCAGCTGGCCGCCGACGAGACAAGCCCGCTGGCCACGGCCGACGTCCTGATCACCGATCTCACGCCGGCCGCGGCCGCCGCCGAAGGCCTGGATCTCGAAGAGCTCCGGCAACGCTTCCCCCGACTGGTCACGGTCTCGCTCACCGCATTCGGGCTGACCGGAGCGTACGCCGAGAGCGTCGGCGACAGCCTCCTGGCGGAGGCGTACGGAGGACTGGCCACCATGGTCGGTGAGCCGGACCGGCGCCCGCTGAGCCTGGGTGGTGAACAGAGTGCGCACTCGGCTGCCTTCGTCGGCCTGTACGGCGCCATGCTCGCCCTCCGCAACCGCGACCGCACCGGGTGCGGCGACGTGGTCGAGGTCGCCCTGAGCGACGTCGCCGCCTACATGGACTGGAAGAGCGACGTCCTTCACGACCTCGGAGGTGGGGTCCCGAAGCGTGCGGGCTCCTCGCAGGGTGGTTGGCGTGTGGTGCGGGCCAAGGACGGCTGGGTCGGAGTGATCTTCTCCGCACACCAGTGGCCTGCTGTTGTCGAGCTGTTCGGCGACCCGCGCCTGAGTGCGCCCGGCCTCGACGACCCCGAGCAGCGTGCCCGGGGCTCGGAGGAGTGGTGGGCCGTGATCGCGGAGGTGGCGGCAAGCCGTGAGGCCGTGGAGTTGTACACCGAGGCGCAGCGCCTCGGACTGCCCTTCGGCCATGCCGCCGACGCCGAGAGCCTGATGGCCGACGAACAGCTCCGCACCCGGGGCTTCGTCCTTCCGCCCGGTATGCGTCGCAGGGACGCCCCTGTGGTCGGCCCTCCGTGGACCGTGCCTGGAGCGCCGTCATCCACGGTCGCGGCACCCCGGTTGGGCGACGACGATGGCAGTTTCACGGCCGGGCCACGACCGGCTGCGGCCCGCACGCCGCGCTCGAGCGCGGCCGGGCAGCACAGGGACGCGGCACCTCTGGACGGTCTGGTGGTTCTCGACTTCGGCACCATCACAGCCGGGGCGGCCACGAGCCGCCTGCTCGCCGACTACGGCGCGACAGTGATCAAGATCGAGTCGCAGGGCCGCCCGGACCCGTTCCGGGCGTGGGTGATGCCGGGCAGCGCCGACAAGGCGGCCGGGGCACAGGCACCGGCTTCCCCGATGTTCGCCTCCAACAACGCCGGCAAGCGCGGTCTGAGCCTCGATCTGAAGACCGAACACGGCCGGGCCGTCGCTCACCGGCTCATCCGCAGGGCGGATGTTCTGGTCGAGAACTTCCGGGTGGGCGTCACCGCCCGCATGGGCATCGACTACGCCACCGCCCACCGGCTCAACCCTGACCTGGTCTACCTGTCCCTGTCGAGTCAGGGCGTCTTCGGACCCGAGGCCTTGTACGGCTCCTTCGGTTCGACTCTGGACCTGCTCTCCGGCCTTGCGGCCGTCACGGGTTACCCGGGGGAGCGGCCCATGTGGTCGGGCGGCGACGTCAACTATCCGGATCAGGTGGTGTCGTTCGTCGGTGCCGCGCTGGTCGCGGACGCCGTCAGCAGCGGCCGGCGCGGCATCCATCTGGACGTCTCGCAGCGGGAGGCCGTCGCCTGGACCCTGGCCGATCAGCTCGGCGAGTACGTCTGGACGGGGCGCATGCCCGCACCGGACGGCAACCGCCGCCCCGGCGCCGCCCCCCACGACACCTACCCCACCGCGGAGCCCGACAGCTGGCTGGCGATCGCCTGCACCAGCGCCGGACACCGGCGCGCGCTGGCCGAGGTGATCACCGCACTGCCCGGCCATGAGCCGGAGGACTGGTGGCTGAACCACCAGGACACCGTCGACGCGACCATCTCGGAGTGGACGGTCCGGCACTCCCGTGACAAGGCCGTGGCGAAACTGCGCCGCGCGGGCGTTCCCGCCGTACCCGTGAACACCGCGGCGGACCGTGCACGCGACCCCCGTTACCGCGAGCGCCGTGCGGCACTGCGCGTACCGGAGTGGCTGAAGGGATTCCCCATGATCCTGCACAGCCACACGCCGCCCGACCCCGCTCCCGCGCCTGCCCTCGGAGACAACGCCGAGCACCTGGACGACCACGCCCTCGACGCGCTCCTCGGCGGCGTTGACCGGCCGTCGTCCCTCCACTGACCTCCTCCCGCACCCCTAACCCGCACACTCCCGATCAGGAGACCGCCATGCCCCGTGTCGTATTCGTCCGTCCGGACGGGACCAAGCAGGAGGCCCACGCCCCCGACGGAGCCTCTGTCATGCAGGCCGCCACCGCCCATCTGGTACCCGGAATCGTCGCCGAGTGCGGTGGCGAGCTGTCCTGCGCCACCTGCCACGTCTTCGTGGACGAGCAGTGGCTCAGGGCGCTGCCCGCGCGGTCGGAGGACGAGGAGGAGATGCTGGAGGCGACCTCCGAGGAACCCACCGACGCCAGCCGGCTGTGCTGCCAGATCACGCTGAACGCCTCGCTCGACGGCATCGTCGTGCACATCCCGAAGACCCAGAAGTAGGACGGGCGGGAGCACACCATGCACATCGAACCCACTGCGACCGACCGTATCGTCGTGGTCGGCGGCGGTCAGGCCGGCGCGGACTTCGTCGCCGCCCTGCGCATGGCCGGCTACCAAGGGCCCGTGACGCTCGTCGGCGCGGAGCCCGGTTACCCCTACGCCCGCCCGCCGCTGTCCAAGGCGTACCTGTCCGGCAAGGCCACGGCCGAGGACCTGCACATCCGGCCGCCCGCCATGTACGAGCAGCAGGGCATCGACCTGCGCACCGGCACCCGAGTGACCGCGATCGACCGGACCGCCCGCCATGCGGTCCTCGCGGACGGTGAGCGGCTGTCGTACGCGCACCTGGTGCTCGCCACCGGCGGTCGGGCGCGCAGACTGCCTGCCCCGGGACTGGACGACGCGCCCAACGTCCACTACCTCAGGACCCTCGCTGACGTGGCCGCCATGCGGCACCGTTTCGTGCCGGGCGCCCGGCTGGCCGTCGTCGGCGGCGGATATGTCGGACTCGAGGTGGCCGCGGTCGCCCGGCAGGTCGGGCTGGACGTGACGGTCATCGAGGCGCTGCCCCGTGTCCTGGCCCGGGTGACCGCGCCGCAGGTCTCCGCGTTCTACCAGCGGGTGCACACCGAGGAAGGCGTGGACATCCGCGTCGACACCGCGGTGACCGGCTTCGCCTTCGCCCCCGACGGCTCGGTGGCCGCCGTGGAGCTCAAGAGCGGCGAGCGGATCGACGCCGACCTTGTCCTCGTCGGCATCGGCCTGGTCCCCGACACCGAACTCGCTGAACAGGCCGGGCTCGCCGTCGACAACGGCATCGTCGTCGACGAGTACTGCCGTACCGAGGACCCCGCCGTCCTCGCCATCGGCGACTGCACCAGCCACCCCTGCGGTGAGCACGGCGGACGCCGCCGACTGGAGTCGGTGCCCAACGCCTCCGAACAAGCGCGGGTCGCCGCCGCCACCGTGACCGGGAGCCTTCAGCCGTACACCGCCATCCCGTGGTTCTGGTCCGACCAGTACGACGTGAAGCTCCAGACCACAGGGCTGTCCACCGGCTACGACGAGGTCGTGATCCGTGGCACCACCGAGACCGGGCGGTCGTTCGCGGCCTTCTACCTCAAGGACGGCCTGGTCCGCGCTGCGGACGTGGTCTGCAGCCCCCGGGAATTCACCGCCGCCAGAAAGCTGGTCGCGGCACGGGCCAGGGTCGCCCCCGAAGCGCTCCGCGACCTGTCGGTCCCCCTCAAGCAACTGCTCTGAGCCATGCAAGGCACCACTCAGATGGGAAAACGAGAAATGACGGACCACACGGCGGCCCCGGCGGCCTCCTCGCGCTCGGAGCGCTTTCCGGCCGGTACGGACCGCGACTACCTGATGCTCATCGACGGCGAGTGGGTCCCCGCCTCCGACGGCGAGACCTTCGCCTGCCTCGACCCGTACGAGAACCGTTCCTGGGGCCGCGTCCCCGCCGCCACCGCGGAGGACGTCGACCGGGCCGTACGCGCCGCCCGGCGGGCCTTCGACGAGGACGGCTGGTCCCGCACCCCCGCAGCCCTGCGCGCCGGCCTGCTGCGCAAGCTCGCCGACCTGATCGAGGAGCACGCCGAGGAACTGGCCTTCATCCAGATCCACGAGAACGGCAAACTCATCAGCGAGATGCTGCCCGGAGCGCGGGCGATGGCGGCCCACGCCCGCTACGTGGCGGGGCTCGCGGAGAACCACCACGGTTCCACCCTCCCCGCCCACCCCGGCTTCACCGCATACACCGTGCCCGAACCGGTCGGCGTCGTCGCGGCGATCACCCCGTGGAACTCACCGCTGACCCTGCTGTCGTGGAAGCTGTTCCCCGCGCTCGCGGCCGGGTGCACGCTCGTCATCAAGCCGTCGGAGGTGACCCCCACCTCCACCCTCCGCCTGGCGGAACTCTGCGAGCAGGCCGGCTATCCCAAGGGCGTCGTCAACGTCGTCACCGGCTTCGGACAGCCCACCGGCACCGCTCTGACGGGCCACCCCGGCATCGACAAGATCGCGTTCACCGGCTCCACAGCGGCGGGCAAGGCCATGCTCAACGCCGCCGCACCCCGCATCGGGCGGGTCACCCTGGAACTCGGCGGAAAGTCACCCAACATCGTCTTCGCCGACGCCGATCTCGACAACGCCGTGCACGGCGTCATGGGCGGCATCTTCGCGGCGACGGGGCAAACCTGCATGGCAGGCTCCCGGGTCCTGGTCGAGGACAGCGTGTACGACGAGTTCGTCGACGCCCTGTCGGCGGCCGCGGACAAACTGGTCCTGGGCGACCCGCTCGACCCGACGACCGACGTGGGCCCGCTCGCCTGCCGCAACCAGTTCGACAAGGTCCTCGACTACATCGACATCGGGCAGTCCGAAGGGGCGCGCCTGGCCGCAGGCGGTGTCCGGGACGCCTCTACCACGGAGCTGGCCCGCGGCCTCTTCGTCCGGCCCACCGTCTTCTCCGGCGTCGACAACTCCTCACGGCTCGCCCAGGAGGAGATCTTCGGGCCCGTGGCCAGTGTCGTGCGGTTCAGCGGCGAGGACGACGCGGCCCGGCTCGCCAACGACATCGATTTCGGTCTCGCCGCTGCCGTGTGGACGCGGGACATCGGCCGCGCCCACCGCATGGTCAAGCGGCTGCGCGCCGGCACGGTCTGGGTCAACGCCTACCGCGTCGTCCACTACGCCGTGCCGTTCGGCGGGTTCAAGCAGAGCGGCATCGGCCGCGAACTCGGCCCCGACGCGCTCGACGACTACACCGAGACCAAGTCCGTCTGGATCGATGAGGGCAACCCGCAGATGTTCGGCCGCCACTGACATGCGCCACCACGAAGAGGGAGTTCCGGACATCGTGCTCGAACACAAGAGCTTCTACATCGACGGCGCCTGGTGTCAGGCCTCCGGCGACGAGAGGACCGAGGTGGTCAACCCGGCCACCGAGCAGGTCATCGCCACCGTGCCGGCCGCCTCCGCGAAGGACGTCGACGCGGCCGTCGCCGCCGCCCGCGCGGCGCTGCCCGGCTGGTCCCGCACCACCCCCGCCGAACGCAAGGCCTTCCTGGACCGGCTCCATCAGGGCCTGGTGGAGCGCGCCGACGAGATCGCCGCGACCGTCACCGCGGAGATGGGCGCGCCGCGGCAGCTCTCGGCGAGGGTTCAGGCAGGGCTGCCGATCGCGGTCGCCGAGTCGTATGCACGGCTGCTGGAGACGTACGACTTCGAGGAGCGCATCGCCACCTCGCTCGTCGTCAAGGAGCCGGTCGGCGTGGTCGCCGCCATCACCCCGTGGAACTACCCGCTGCACCAGGTCGTCGCCAAGGTGGCGGCCGCCCTGGCCGCGGGATGCACCGTCGTGCTGAAGCCGTCCGAGGTGACCCCGCTCAACGCCTATCTCCTCGCCGAGATCGTCGATGCCATCGAACTCCCCGCCGGTGTCTTCAACCTCGTGCCGGGCATCGGGTCCGTCGCCGGTGAGGCGCTGGTCGTCCATCCGGACGTCGACATGGTTTCCTTCACCGGATCGACCCGAGCCGGAAAGCGCATCGGCGAACTCGCGGCGGCCACCGTCAAGAAGGTCGCACTCGAACTCGGCGGCAAGTCCGCCAACATCATCCTCCCCGACGCCGACCTGGACTCCGCGGTGCGCGACGGAGTGGCCAACGTCCTGAGCAACTCGGGCCAGACCTGCACGGCGTGGACCCGGATGCTCGTGCACCGGGATTCCTACGGGCGTGCGGTGGAACTGGCCAAAGAGGCGGCCGAGAGCACGGTGGTGGGTGATCCCGCCGACGAGCGGACCCAGGTCGGCCCGGTCGCCTCGGCCGCCCATCGGGACCGGGTGCGCGCGTACATCGTCGACGGCGTCGGCCAGGGTGCCCGGTTGGTGACCGGCGGTGTCGAGCCCCCGGCCGGCCTGCTCACCGGCTACTACGTGCGCCCCACGGTCTTCGCCGATGTCACCGAGGACATGACCATCGCCCAGGAGGAGATCTTCGGCCCGGTCATCGTCGTCATGGCATACGGGGACGAGGAGGACGCCCTGCGGATCGCGAACAACTCCCTGTACGGCCTGTCCGGCGCGGTGTTCTCGGCCAGCGAGGAACGTGCCGTCGCCTTCGCCCGCCGCCTGGACACCGGCATGGTCCACATCAACGGCGCACGGTTGAACCTGCTCGCCCCATTCGGCGGGTACAAGCAGTCCGGCAACGGCCGTGAACTGGGCGTCCACGGGCTGGAGGAGTTCCTCCAGCCGAAGGCACTGCAGCTCCCTGCACCGGCGGCCACGGGAAGGACGGCGCCATGACCGACTCCGCTCACCCCGTCGCGCGGGGTTTCCTCTCCGAGATCTGGGACTCCCTGGGAGGGGAGAAGGAAGCACTGGACCGAGTGCGGTTCGAAGGACACGGGGCATTGCGGTCGCCGTTCGCGGTGACCGACCTGGCCGCGGCGTCGTTCGCCGCAGCAGGGCTGGCCCTCAGCGACCTCCTCGCCACGGTCGGCGGCGAGGGACCGCGGGTACGGGTGGACCGGATTCTTGCCAGCGGATGGTTCGATCTGCCGGTCGGCCCTTCTCAGCCCCTCGACGCCTCGGCGCGGCAGCACGTCTCCCACACCTGGATGTGTGAGTTCCAGACGGCCGACGACCGATGGCTTCGCATGCAGGCGACGTTTCCGACGCTGCGTTCCCGCATCGCGCGCGCACTCGGAACGAGAGAGGACCGGGGCGAGTTCGAGTCCGAGACCCGCAAGCATCCCGCGGAGGACGTCGAACGGCTCTTGGTGGACGCGGGCGCCGCTGTCGCGGTCAGCCGCTCGGTCGAGGAATGGCGACGACACGCTCAGGGCCGGGCCGTCGCCACAGAACCCATCGTGCACACCGATACCGGTGAAGCGGTCGGCGACACCTGGAAGCCCACACCAGGACGTCCGCTGGCCGGCATCCGCGTGCTCGACCTGACCCGCGTCATCTCAGGACCGATGGCCACCCGGTTCCTGGCGGCCGCCGGTGCCGAGGTGCTGCGCCTCGACCGACCCGGCTCCGACGAGAGCAGCGTCTTCGGGCGGGGCAGCGACATCATGCTGGGCAAGCGGTGGGCGTTCCTCGATCTGCGGACCGAGGACGGCCGCGACCGGTTCCTCAAGCTGCTGTCCCAGGCGGACGTACTCGTCCACGGATACCGCCCCGGGGGCCTGGACAGCCTCGTCGCCCCGGAGGTCCGAGCCGCCGCACGACCCGGCCTGGTGGAAGTGGCGCTCAACGCATACGGCTGGACGGGTCCGTGGAAGAACCGCAGAGGCTTCGACACCCTCGTCCAGTTCAGCAGCGGCCTCGCCGACGCGACGACGGCCTGGGCCCTCGCCGACCCGGCGAACAGGACCCCGATCAACGCGCTCGGCAGGCTCGTCGGCGCCGACCGACCCCGGCACCTGCCCGTCGAGGCACTCGACTTCGCGACCGGATACCAGATCGCCGCCGCCGCGATCCGGGGGCTGACGCACCGAGTGAGAACAGGCGAAGGCTCGGTCTCCCGTCTCTCGCTCGCCCGGACCGCCGCGATGCTGATCAGCGCGGGCCACGTCGCCGAGGAACCGGAGATCCGCCTGCCCCTCGACGGACCATACGAGGGCCGCACCTTCGTCAGCGGTGACGGCCGTCCGGTGAAGCGGCTCCGGTTTCCCGTCGCGATCGAGGAGACCCCGCTGTTCTGGGAGCGGCCCTTCGAGGCGGCAGGTTCCTCTGCCCCGATGTGGTCCGCCTCGGGCTGACGGCGACCGGACTGGCCCCGGCCGTAGAACAAGTGCCGCGGTCAGGGCACTGCCGTCCCCGGGCGTCGTGGCGGTGAGTGCACAGCGTCGAGTAGCCGATCCCCGAAAAACGGTCAGCCGGGTTGTCACCGCTTCACGCGTGGGAAGAGGCGTTCGACCGCGGCAACCACTGCGGCACGGCGAGCGGCGATGGACGGGTCCGCGGCCTGTTCGGCGGCGGCGCCGATCTCGGTCTGAGCCGCCCACGTAGTGGCGATCTGGTTGACCAGGGCGAGGACATCGACCGGGTCCCAGGCGGGGTCGAGCTGTCCGGCCTGCTGTGCCTGCCGGAGCTGGTCGAGCTTGCGGGCGATGGCCGCCCTTGTGGGGTCGGTGCCGGTGTCGGCGACAGCCGAGTCGGCCAGTTCGAGGCGTCCCCAGGTGATCAGGCGGTGGTGATCGGGGCGGGCCGTGAAGTGGTCGAAGAGACAGCCTGCGTAGCCGGGCAGGTCGGCCGGATCCATCCTGGTGGCCTCCGCGAGCTCGGTCAGCTCCTTGGCCGCAACGTGGCCGTACAGCGCCTCCTTGCCGCGGAAGTACGCGTAGACACGTTCCTTGCTGGTCCTGGCCTGCTTGGCGATGCGGTCCACCCGGGCACCGGCGATTCCATGGCGGGCGAACTCGTCCGTGGCGGCGGCGACGATGCGTTCACGGGTCGAGTCGGCGCCTTCCGGGGCAGGAGGCTCGGCGGTCGGGTCGGTGGTGGCGGGGCGAGGCATACGACCAGGATAAGCGGCCGAACTGTTTGGTTTGGCATTGCGGGCGATTGACGCCTACACTCAAACCAAACAGTCTGGTTTGACGATGACCTGGCTGGCAGCTACGGATGGAGAAATCTCATGCACCACCGCAACCTGGGCTCCCAAGGCCTGAGTGTCTCCGCGCTCGGACTCGGCACCATGGGGATGACCCTCGCCTACGGCTCCTCGAACGAGGAGGAGAGCATCGCCACCGTCCGTCGTGCGCACGAACTCGGGATCGACTTCTTCGACACCGCCGAGCTGTACGGCGTCGGCACGGGCAGCAATGAGATCCTGCTCGGCAAGGCTGTGAAGGACTTCCGTGACGAGGTGGTCCTGGCCACCAAGTTCGGTTACGACATGATCGCGCAGCAGATCGGTGCAGGCTTCAACAGTCGGCCGGAGAACATCCGCAAGGTCGCCGAGAACAGCCTGCGCTACCTGCAGACCGACTACATCGACCTCTTCTACCAGCACGTCTCCGACCCCGAGGTGCCGGTCGAGGAGGTCGCAGGTGTCGTCGGCGAACTGATCGCGGAGGGCAAGGTGAAGTACTTCGGCCTGAGCAACGTCGGCCCGCAGTACATCCGCCGCGCCCATGCCGTCACCCCGGTCACGGCTCTGCAGTTCGAGTACTCCCTCTTCGAACGTGAGGTGGAGGAAAAGACCCTGCCGGTACTCCGGGAGCTGGGTATCGGCCTGGTCCCGTACTCCCCGCTGGGCCGCGGTTTTCTCACCGGCGTGGTCAAGCCCGCCGCCGAGTACCCGGCGGACGACATGCGCAGCTGGGACGAGCGCTGGCAGGGCGAGAACTACACGTACAACCTGCGCGCCACCGAGCAGCTGAAGAAGCTCGCCGCCGCCAAGGGCATCACCACCGCCCAGCTCGCACTGGCCTGGTTGCTCGCCCAGGGTGACGACGTGGTTCCGATTCCCGGCACCCGCAACGCCACGCGCCTGGAGGAGAACGCCGGCGCCGTCGACGTCGAACTCACCGACGCCGACCTCGAGCACATCATGACGATCCTGCCCCAGGGTTCCGCGGGCAGCCGCTATCCGGCCGCCATGCTGGCCGCCATGTCGACCGACTGACGCTCCAGCATTCGCACTTGTCGCTGGCCCAGTACCCGCCCTATCGGATACGCGACCAGCGACTTCCGGGCCGCCGCACTGGCTGCCGAGGTGGGCCGCCCCGGCCGGCTCGGTCACCTCATGGAGGCGGTTGGTCCGCCAAGTTCATCGGCGAGGACCTGGCCGACTTGGCCACCGGCGTCGACCGCCCGGCCTGCCACGCTTCTCGCCGCGCACCGTGATCGCCGGAGGCTTCCAATGCCTCCGCTGCCACGGGAGGGCCTGACGGACGGTGACCGGGGTCGACCTCGGTCACGGCCACCCTGGCTCGATCGTCATCGGTGGTGTGCCCGGCGCGGTGATGAGTTCGCTCCCTGTCGCTCGGGCATCCTGGCGCGTCCTCGATGACGGGTTGGACTGTGCACATCGCCTGACGCCGGTCAGGCCAGGCCCGCGCCTCCGTCCACACTCAGGAACGCGCCGTGAACGAAGGCGGCGTCATCGGAGGCGAGGTAGGCGACGGCCTCGCCGATCTCGCGGGGGAGACCGAACCGACGTGCGGGAAGGGCGTCCAGGACGGCGGAGGCACGGGGGTCACCGGCGATTGCGGCCTGTACCTCTTCGGGCAGTACGGGGCCGGGAGCGACAGAGTTCACCCGCACGCCTGACGGGGCGTACTGCTTGGCCCATGCCTTGGTGAGGTTGTTCAGCGCGGCCTTGCTGGAGGAGTAGGCAGCCCTGTCCGGTGCCGCTTTGTCGGCGGCGAAGGAGCTGATGTTCACGACCGCGCCGGAGCCCCGCTCGATCATGGCCGGAACGAGCGCGGCGACCAGGAAGAACGGCGCCTTGACGTTGGTGTTGTAGACCGTGTCGAAGACGTCCTCCGCCGTGTCGACGGTGAAGCCCTCGGGGAAGACGCCCGCGTTGTTGACAAGGATGTCGATCTGGCCGGTGACCGCTCGGGCCTGCTCGGCCAGGGCCCGGGCGCTGTCCGCGGACGCCAGGTCGGCCGCTATGAAGTCGGCCTTTCCGCCGGCTTCGCGTATTCCGGCGACGGCTTGTTCGCCGCGCTCGGCGTTGCGGCCGGAGACGATGACATGGGCGCCGCGCTCGGCCAGTGCGTCGGCGATGGCGCGGCCGATACCGCTGGTGGATCCGGTGACGAGTGCGGTCTTGCCGTTCAACGGGGTGGACATCGGACTCCAAGCTATTGGGAAACCGGCGGTCAATTGTGGAACTGAGTGTCACAGTAGCAATGATTAGTCGACTATGAAAATGAGAGTCGGGTATGAAAAAAGCAGCGTCCAGGCGAACTGGCGCTGCTGTGGGTCGGTTTTTCTGCGGCCTAGTTGGCCTGGGTTCTGTCACCTTGTCGTGGGCTGAGTGCGGCGAAGGCCTGGTCCAGCAGATCGACGAGGTCGAGGTCGCCGTCGGAGGCGGTCCAGTAGTCGAGCGCGATGTTGAGACAGGCCAGCGCCGCAGCTGCCTTCACCGAGATGTCGAGCGTCACGAGCTGCGGTGAATCGGTGCGCTCGGCAAGGGCATTCGCGAGAGCGGGCAGCCATCCGCGCTGCTTCTCCAGCTGGCGGGCGCACAGGGCGGGGGTGCCGAGGATGAGCCGGGTCGTCGTCAGGGCCTGGTTCGGGTCCTGACGGTAGTGCTCGATGGCGGCGTCCAGCCCTCTACGCAGCGCCGTCCAGTCGTCTTCCTCGGCCGGGCGGGCGCGAACGGCGTCGGCGACCTGTTCGCCATGAGCCTCGAGGACGCTGAGGACCGCTTCTTCCTTGCTGCCGAAGTACCGCAGGAAGGTGCTGCGGGAGACCCCGGCCGCAGTGGCCAGGTCATCGAGAGTGACCTTCTCGAACCCTTCGCGCAGGAACAGGTCGAATGCCATCTGGGCCAGTTCGGCCCGTACGGCGGCGCGCGCGATGTCCCGGGTCTTCGTGCGTACGCCTGGCACGCCCACCCGCGCAGTCATCTCTCACTCCCAGCCTCGCCTGTTGGTTGCCAGTATGACACTCAGTTTCATGGCTTAGCTGTGCGGACTCGAGGCATCCATGCCGATGCGGTGCTGGACGGCGGCGGGATGCCGATAGCGACGCACAGCTGCGGTGGCACGCTCTGGCCGGTGGCCGGTGGCCGGTGGCCGGTCCGGATTGGTGCGGGAGAACCAGCCGGCGGCCACTTCGGTACGGGAGGCGTCGACCCCGCCCGAGACCACGATCGCGGCCTCGGTTGGCTCGGGGCGGTCGGCCAACTCGCGCAGAGTGCGGCCAGAAGTCCTGGTGCCGATCGTCTCGTCGGAGAAGGCCACCGCGAGCCAGCTCTCCGACCAACCGCCCGCTGCGGCAACGGCCGCAGCATCGTCGGGGCCGATGGTGTGATGACGCTGGGTGATGCGGTCACCTACCTGGCGGGACCAATGCGGCCGGCCATGGACATGCGCCTCGACCCGCAACAGGCCATTGCCATGGTGTCGCCCTGGTGGCAGGACTGCCTCCACTCGTCAGGCAGGCGAGGCGCACATGCCTCGCTCATATCTGGCGTGCCGGTACGTGGGCTGGTGCAACAGCTCACGTCTGTGCACTTAATCCCGTTCATACGGGGGAGGGCACGAGGCGCTGCTCGGCCCAGATGATCTTGCCGTCGTGGGTGTAGCGAGTGCCCCAGCGTTCGGTGCACTCGGCGACAAGGAAAAGACCCCGGCCGCCCTCGTCGGACAGGCGTGCCCGGCGCAGATGCGGGCTCGTACTGCTGCCGTCGGAGACTTCGCAGATCAGCGACTGGTCTTTGATCAGCCGGAGCCGTATCGGGTCGGTGGCGTGACGGATGGCGTTGGTGACCAGTTCGCTGACCACCAGCTCGGTCACGAAGGCGGACTCCTGTAGCCCCCATGCCGTGAGGCAGTCGGAGGCATGCTTGCGAGCCTCGGCCACGGCAGCCGGATCACCGGGGATCTCCCAGGCGGCGACATGGTCCTGGTGGAGGGCCCGGGTGCGAGCGATGAGCAGTGCTATGTCGTCGGCCTGGGACTCGGTCCGCAGTGTCTCCAGGACCGTGTCGCAAAGAGCTTCCAGCGTGGGAACGCGACGGGCCAGGACGCGGCAGAGCGTATCGAGCCGTTCATCGATGTCGTGCTCGCGCGTCTCGAGGAGCCCGTCGGTGAACACTGTCAGCAGGCTGCCTTCGGGCACCGTGATGTCGGTTGCCTCGAAGGGAAGGCTGCCCAGGCCGAGCGGCGGGCCGGCAGGCAGGTCGAGGACGTGTGGGGTGCCGTCCGGATGGACCAGGATCGGGGCGGGATGGCCTGCCCGACTTATGGAGAAGGTGCGGGAGACTGGATCGTAGATCGCGTACAGGCAGCTCGCTCCGACGTCCCCGGAAGACTCGCCCATGTCGCCGGCGCTCTCGGAGCTCTGCGCCTCACGCTCATACGCGGCGTGGGTCACGATGTCGTCGAGGTGGGTGAGGAGCTCGTCCGGAGGCAGGTCGACGTCCGCCAGGGTCCGCACGGCGGTGCGCAGGCGCCCCATGGTGGCGGCGGCGTTGATGCCGTGCCCGACGACATCGCCGACTGCGAGGCCGATCCGTGCGCCGGGCAACTGAATCACGTCGAACCAGTCGCCGCCCACCTCGGCATCGCCGCCCGCCGGCAGGTAGCGGGCGGCCATCTCCACCGCGGCATGGGGGATCGGGCTCGGGGGCAGCAGGGCGCGCTGAAGCGCCAGCGCGATGCCACGTTCGCGCGTGTACCGGCGGGCGTTGTCCACGTGGAGCGCGACCCTGGCGACCAGGTCCTCCGCGAACGCCAGATCCTCGAGGCTGAAGGGCTCCGGACATGCGGCGTGGCGCAGGAACAGGACCGTACCCAGGGTCGTGCCCCGGGCGCGGATCGGCACTGTGATCAGCGAATGCGCCCCATACCTGCGGCACAGGTCCGCGCGTACCGGATCATCGGCGAGCCAACCGACGATCTCCGGGTCGGTGATGCCATGCAGTTCCGCACGGCCAGTGATGACGGAGCGGGTGACAGGAGAAGACGATAGGTGGACCTGGCTCTGGCCGACGGAAAGTGCGGCTTCCCCCGCCCACTCGTAAACAGACCGGTTCGCGGCCCGGCGCAGCGCCGCACCACGGCCGGCGAGAACAGGACCGGGCTGCTCACCCTGGAAAACGGCGTCGAACAGGTCGACGGTGACGAAGTCGGCGAAGCGGGGAACGGCGACCTCGGCCAGTTCCCGGGCCGTCCCGGCCACGTCAAGGGTGGTGCCGATGCGGGTTCTGGCCTCGCTCAGCAGTTGTAGCCGTTGCCGTGAGTAATGCTGCTGGGTGTAGTCGTACACCGCCAGGCTCACCGCACTCACGTCGCCGGCCGCATCCTTGAGCGGGAAGAATTGGGCGACCCAAGGGTGCGCCTTGCTTCCGGGCGGTGTACTGACCTCGTGCTCCATGTAGTCCGGCTCACCGGTCTTTGCCACCCGTAGGACCCGCCGCTCGGCTTCCTCGAAGGTCGGCCCTTGCAGGAATTCGGTCAGGTGCAGGCCGCGGACTTCGTCCTCGGGACGGCCGATCACTTCCGCCATCTTCTCGTTGATCCGCAGCAGCCGACCATCCCGATCGTAGATCACCAGAGCGGTGGGGTACTGGTCGAACTCCCGCCGCATGAGCGCTTCTTCCTCGCGGGCATCAGCATTCTCCGTCACCACGCCGGTTCGCTCGGTGGCCACGGCTATGAGTGCAAAACCGACCTCCCGCTCACCGTCCTGCAGCAAACCCAGACGCGCCTCCGCACTGAGCCCCCGTCCCTCCCGGTCACGAAATCGCGTGCCGTCCTCGGAGAGCAACTCGGCCACGGGCCTGCCGATGACTTCCGCAGGGGCGTATCCAAGCAGTCGCTGCGCCGCGGGGCTGCAACAGGTCACGCGGCCGCTCGGGTCCGTCATGACGACGACGGCGGACGTGTTTTTGTCGGCGCCAGGCGGTCCAGGAACGAGCCGATCGAATGTGACACCCATGATGATCATCCTGACCGTTTTGCCGTAAGTGTCATAGCCTACGATGGCCCCGAACGCGTCTGCCGACAAGGCGGGCTCCGGCTATGGCCCGTGCGCTGTCGGTGCAGGCGGGTCGGTGCCCGCCGGGATGTGGCGTGCCAGGGTCTTACCTCCGAACTGCGGGGCGGTTGCTGCGGCGCCCGCTGCCGCGGCCCGCACGCGCGTCGGTCGTGGGTCCGGAAGGCCCGTCGACGGCCGCCCGCATCGACCGCCGGGTACGCCGCGCGCGGGCGCGGCGGAGGCAGTGCAGGTCCGTTCCCGCCCACTGCACAGCCTCCCCGAGTTCGGACTTCTGCCTGAGTCGAGCATCCTGCGCACCCGGCAGGAGTGGGAGGCCCCGCCCGGATACCTCAGGTGCCGCCCCGCTCGACTGCCACGGGAACAGCCGCTGACCTGGACACTGGTCCCGGCGGTGGCTCCCCCTGGAAGCACGCCATGAGGAGCGTGCGTCGCCCTGGCGCGGAGGGTTTTTGTCGACATCGATCCGGCCCGCTGTCATCCGCCGGCTGATCGACCAACCGGCGGCGCGCCCCACGACATCGAGTGGAGCGCCGTCCGTGCGTGCGACTCGGATACTCCGATCCGATCCGTCTTGTTCAGCGCGGCGCGAGTGCGGCGAAGGCTTCGTCGAGCAGATCGTCGAGGTCGCAGCGGCCGTCGGAGGCGGTCCAGTGGTTGACCGCGATGTTCAGACAATCCACCGCGGCGGCGGCGCGCACCAGAGGGCCCAGGGTGGGAGGCCGCGCCGGGTCGTCGCGTTCGGCGAGCGCCTGTGCCATGGCGGGGCGCCAGCCGTTCTGCTTCTCCTGGCTGCGGGCACACAGCGCGGGCGTCTGCATGATCAGCTGGGACATTGCGAGTGCGCCGTCCGTGTCCTGGCGGTGGGGCCTGATGACGGTGTCCAGTGCGCGCCGCAATGCCGTCCAGTCGTCTTCGTCGGCGGGCCGGGCCCGTACAGCATCGGCGATCTGCTCGTCCTAGGCGTCAACGGCGCTGAGGACGACATCCTCCTTGCTGCCGAAGTAGCGCAGGAAAGTGCTGCGCGATACTCCGGCGGCCGCGGCCAGGTCGTTGACGGTGACCTTCTCGAAGCACTCGCGGCGGAAATGGCCGAGCCCCGGCCGCAGCAGGACCGTCGGCAGTTGCACGCCATGGCACTGCAGCACGTCTGCAGCGCATCCACACCAGGGGAAACCCGCCGACCTCGCCAGGCGCCGTCCTCTTGCCCGACGGCGCCGCCTGGATCAGCAGTCAGCCGTGGCCCACGACAGAAGCGTGAGCCCCCGCAGCCGATATCTCGCATCGCGATTCCCACTTCTACCCATGGAATCGAGGCATGACCCATGACCAAGAACCTCGGACTCATCGGCGCCGGCCACATCGGCAGCGCGCTGGCCCGTCTCGCCGTCGTCGCCGGCCTCGATGTCGTACTCAGCAACTCTCGCGGCCCCGAGACCCTCACCGACCTTGTCGCCGAACTCGGTGAGCACGCACGCGCGGCCACAGCCACCGAGGCTGCACAGGCCGGTGACCTGGTCGTGACGACGGTCCCGCTGAACTCCTACCAGCAGCTCCCCGCCGCCACCCTGGTCGGCAAGACCGTCATCGACACGATGAACTACTATCCCGAGCGCGACGACCGGAAGGCGGAGCTGGATGCCGGCGAGCAGACCTCCAGTGCCCTGGTGCAGAGGCACCTGGCCAACTCCAACGTGCTCAAGGCCTTCAACAACATCGACTTCGTGCGACTGTTCACCTCCGCCCGGCGCGCCGGCGCCGACGACCGCAGTGCCCTGCCCATCGCCGGCGACGACGCCCTCGCCAAGTCACATGTCCCGTCTCATTGGATCTAGCTCTCGGTCAGTGCTCTGAGCAGGCATGACGCATTGTGCGGTGAGACGGATCGGGGCCGGTGTCTCAGTTCATCGTGCCCGCCGGGTTCGGGCTTGAGGCTGCGTCTCAGTTCATCGTGTCTGGAAAGGTCATTTCGTGAGTTGTGCCGCTGTTCGTGTCGTCTCGGCGGTGATGGCCCATCGCTCGTGGTCCCTCCACTCGCCGTTGATGTACTGGAAGGCAGCCGAGTAGCCCTCGCGCTGGAAGCCCAGACGTTTGACGAGGTTCAGCGAGGAGGTGTTGTCCGGTTGGATGTTCGCCTCCAGCCGGTGCAGTTCCAGCGGGCCGAAGGCGAGCTGGACCACGAGCCTCAGTCCTTCGGTCATATAGCCACGGCCGGTCGTAGAGGCGTAGGAGGTATAGCCCAGAGTTCCGCTTTGGAGGGTGCCCCTGACGATGTTGTTGATGTTGATGCCGCCCACGATCGTGCCGGTGTCGCGCAGGCAGATCACGAAGCCCTCATGGGTGGGCTGCTCGAACCGCTCAAGGTGGCTCTCGAACGCTTCCACTGTGTTCTCGCGGGCGCCCAGCCAGCGGTGAAGCATCTCGGCGCTCTCCTGGGCCAGCGCTGCGAGCTCGTCGTAGTCCTGGCGACGGACGTGGCGTATGACCACCCGCGGCCCTTGCAGGAGGTGACTGGTGATTGCCATCCAGGGATCCTATGCAGCTCGCGGGCCAGCTCAAGAGCTCAGTGACATTTGGGCGTGATGTAGCGATAGATGGTGGAACGTGCGGTCTTGAACGTCTGGGCGATCTTCGGGATGGAGGCGCCGGAGTCGTAGAGCTGTTGTGCCTGCTCGGCCTGTTCAGGAGTGAGCAGTGGCCGTCGCCCGCCGGTCTTGCCGCGGGCCCGGGCGGCTGCGAGGCCGTCGTTGGTGGCGGCGCGTACGAATTCGTGGTGCAGTCCGGCGAAGACGGACATCACGCTGAAGAAGTCGCGTCCTTCGAGGGTGCTGCTGTCGATGTCCTGCTCGACGGCGTGGAGCCGGATGCCGCGGTCGCGCAGGTCGGTGCCGACGACGATGAGGTTCTGGACGGAGTAGAACAGCCGGTCGAGCCGGGTGATCGTGATGGTGTCGCCGGAGCGGAGTTGGGGCAGCAGTGAGTCCCGCTCGGGCCAGGCAGTCTTATGGCCGTTCGTGCGCTCGATGTAGATGTACTCCTCGGCGACGCCGGCCCGCATGAGTGCGTTGATCTGCGGGACCGGGCTCTGTCCCGCGGCCGCGCGGACGTAGCCGACGACGGCCGGGGCCGACGGTGCCCGCAACAGGGAAGACGCGGTCGTCATCGGGTGCTCACCTGCTCACGGTCGGAAGAGCCCGGAGGACGCCAGGGATAGAACGGCAGACTGCGGTCGTAGGGTTCTTGCTCGATCCAGCGGATCAGCGGGTCGCGTTTGCCGATAGCGTCGAAGCCGTAGCCGGGGGCAGCCCGGTCGTGGACTTCCCCGATGAACCGTCGCAGGTCCCGGTCCTGGCCTGTGAAGGGCAAGAACCTCAGGCAGGGCGAGGCCAAGAGACCGGCGAGGGCGACGACGTCCGGGTAGGTGCAGGCGACGAGCTCGATGTCTTCCTTGAAAGCGTGCCATTTCGGGCCGCTGAGCGCGGTCATGCGGCGGCGCCAGCGCCGGTCGAACCGGTTGCTATCCCACCAGCGGAAACAGATGTCGGCGGCTTCGGCCATCGCATAGGTGACGATCCGCTGGCCGTGGCGGCGAACGAGGTTGTAGTGGTGCCGCTGCGCGCGGATCACCTCTGGGACGGCGCGCAGGTCGAGCTGTTGTCCGTGGCGGCCAATCCAACGGCCGTGCCGCAGACAAAGGTTGGTTGTGACCGGGACGTGGTGTGAGGCGTGGGTGGTGATGCCCAGGCCGGCCAGGCAGCGGGTGCAGACGGGCTGGGTCGTCCACCCTTTGTCTGGCAGCGGCTTGAGGGGCTGGGCGGTGAAGCGAGAGGTGAGTTCCTCGGTCCGCAGGTCGGGCAGGGCTCGCAGGAGCCGGTCGACGGCGTGCCCGGACAGACAGTGAAGAGCGTGCAGGGTGGTGAGCTTGCCCGGGTGGACGCGGTCGGGGTCCTGGACGTGCGCGGACAGTTCCTGGCGGGAGAGACGGTTCGCGGCGGCGAGACGGCCCAAATAGGAGCCGGAGGTCTCACGGTGGAGCGGTTCGATCGTGCGGGGCAGCTGCCGCAGCCTCAGGCCGGGCAGCGAAGGTGTACTCACGCGGCGTCCCCAATCCCGTCGTCCTCGTCGTCGGTCGGGGCCGGGTTGTCGGACTGGGTGCTGTGGTCGACCGGGACGGAGTCGAGCAGGCGGCGGGTGATGCGTTCGCTGCCGTCGATGATCGCGCTGATGGCGGACGCCCGGATCAGGTGGGACAGGCTGCTGATGCTGCCGCCGGTGCGCTGGTAGAGATACTTCGCCTGCCCGGGGAGGGTCCCGCTGGGGTGGCGGTGGAGCCGGAGCGCGTGCTCCATCGTGGCAATCATCGACTTCCAGTCGGCGGTGTCGGGGAAGTTCCCGGTCGTGCGCATCACGCAGCGGGCCGCGATCTGGCGGCCCCTCACCCCGCTGAACAGGCCCTCACGTTCGACGTTGATGCCCGCATAGACGAATGTTGCGGGGACGTGCTCGGTGAAGTACTTCAGGTGGTCGGACATGTCCTTGCCGGTGGACGTGGCCATGTTGATGTTGTGGATCTCGTCGACGCAAACCAGGTCGCAACGGGCGTCGGTCAGGATCTGGCAGACGGTGTCGGCGATGTCCATCTCGTTGTGCCGCGACTTCAGCGGCAGGCCCAGGAAGTGCGCGAAGCGGGTGGCGAGCTTGCGCGGAGAGCCGTTGGGCGGGGCGGAGACGTAGACGACTGGGATACGGTCGTGATCGGGAAAACGCTGGCGTACTCGCAGTTCGTGGATGCGGCCGAGCTGCTTGATCGCAGTGGACTTACCCGTCGCCCAGGGCCCGGAGACGATCAGGCCGCGGCGGGCGCTGATCTCCCGCCGGTTCACCAGGGTCAGCAGCCTGCCCTGATGGGTGACCTCGCGGATCGTGGGCGTCTCCACGACGATCAGTTCGGAGTGGTAGTTCACCCGGGCCTCGTCGTACTCGTGCCGGGCCGACGGCTCCAGGGCCTGCCACTCGTCCGCGGGTAGCAGGTCGAAGGTGAGAGGGTCGGCGTTCACGAACCGGCGCCACCCCTCCAATGTCGTGGTCGGCACGCGCCGTTCATCCGACATCCCGAACTCCGGGAAATTCACCACCACTTCTTCGCCTCCTCACGGGCGTCAAAGACCTTCAGCGGCACGACGTCGGCGATCGGCTCGCCATCGTCCTCATCCGTTCCGGGGCCGTCGTCGGCCGCCCGCGCCGACGCGGGCTCCGGAGGGCCGGGGTGGGGCCAGGCGGGTTGGGCGGTCGCCCGGGTGCGGGCTGCGACCTTCGCCCCGCGGCCCCGGCCGCGGCGGGCCGGCTTGGCCGGGGCCGACGCTTCGGGGCCGGTGCCCGCCCGTTCCAGCAGGTCGCCGACGGCCTCAGCGACGGCGTCCTCAGTGACCTGGCCGCCCTGCTCGCGCAGGTTGCGCGCTTCGTGGTCCCAGGCGAGTTCGCCGAAGGGGGTGACGGTGGTTGACAGCAGTCGCCAGGGGACGGTGATCCATCGACCCTCGTGGTGGTCGCGCAGCCAGAGGAGTCGGATGTCGTAGGGGTCGTGGCGGACTTCCCAGCGGTCCTTCCGCTCGGTGATCCCGGACTTCACCCGGCGTAGTCCGTTCAGCTCGTCGCTGTCATAGATGCGGTGGTTGACCTTGATGCCGTAGGAGTTGACCGCCTGCCAGCGGGTCGGCAGCAGCTCCAGGTAGTCCTCCGCACTCAGCGCGAGAGGCAGGTAGCCGGCCGTCTCCACCAGGGCCGCGTACTTCTCGTTCGGCGAGAACGTCCGCCTGGGCGCGAGCGGGTCGCGCAGACCGTCATGGGCCCTGGTCTGCCAGCACGAGCTGATCCACTCTTCGAGAAGTCCCTGGAGTTGATGCAGCGACCACAGCGGCGCGTCCTCGATCTTGCGGCCGCGGTGCTCGGCCGAGCGGCCGGTGTACCCGGTGACGAACTGAGCGAACAGCGAGGCTGCTGAGCCCAGAGTTCGCTCGATGTGGGGCTTGTGGGTCGGGGTGCGGGGCGGCGCGTGGATCACTTCGGTGCCGAACGCGTTGCAGGCGGTGTGGAAGTTCTTCGACAAGAACGCCTTCCCGCCGTCCACGACGATCGCCTCCGGGATGATCAGCGGCACCGCGGCCGCGTGCCGCAGCCGCTCGTCCACCGACAGCAGCCGCTGGTAGGGCAGCGCGGAGTGCTCCATCCGCAAAGCCTCCGGCCAGCCCGGCCGCATCGATGCCGGGGTGACCGAGCGGGCCAGCAGCAGGGCGGCATCCACCGACTTCGTGGTCGGCCGCAGCACCGCCGCCGTGATCGACCGGGTGGCGACGTCGACCATGCCGACCAGCTCGCAGCGGTCCACCACCCCATTGTCCAGCCGCACCAGCACGTCGAACGGCGTGGAGTCGATCTCCATCAGCTCGCCCGGCCGGCAGACCGTGACCTGGTCGAAGGCCCCGTCGGGCTGGGCGGCCAGCGAGCGGCGGGTGCGGGCCGAACCGGTGGTGTGCCGACCGGTCTCCAGCCTGTTGAACAGGCGGTAGAACGTCGCCCGCGACGGCATCGTGGCCGGCGGCCCGTCCAGCTTCTTCACCGCCTGGCCGACCCGCGTGAAGTAGTAGCTGACGGTGCGGGTCGAGCCGTCCACGGCTTGGTCCATCAGCTTCCGCAGCTCGTCCACGACTCTGGGGTCCACCTGCCCCCAGGCCGGACGGCGCGGGGTATGGCGCCCGTCCACCATGCCCAGCACCCCGCGTTTCTGGTAGCGCTGGCGGCGGCGCCGAACCGTGTGACGGCTCACCGGGTGCCCCAACTCCGCAGACAGCTCGGCGGCCTTGGCCTCCTCACGATCCGCCAGCGACCGCAAGGCCGGGTCGTACTCGGGCCGCGAGAGCGTGCCCGCCGGAGCATCGGGGGCCAGCCCGGTCAGCACCTCGGTCATGTGCCGGTGCCACCACAGGGCCTTGTCGGCCAGGCCGGGCTCCAGCCCGTCCAGCAGGCCCGGCGGCAGTAATCGGCCCGGCCCCGAGCCGACCACCTCGAACCCCGGCGAGGTCATCAGCGTCGGCAGATGCATCGCGCTGGACTGCCCCAACTCGTCCGCGAGCCGCACCAGCATCCCGCTGATGCCCACGACCGTGTGCACCGCGCCGTCGAACCGCACCCGGTCCCCGGGACGCACCACGGGCGGCCGCCGGACCACGCTCACCGACCCGTCTCCGCGACTTTGACCATGCTGTGCGGACCCAACACCCCGTTGTCCAGGTCGACATGGAGGAGCTGCCGCCAGAGCAAGTGATAGAGAACAGGCAGCACCGCCAACCGGTCACCGACCCGCTCCGCCCCCGCGAACAGCGCTGCAGGAGCGGCGAACACCTCCAGCAGGGCCTGCCGTAGCTCCGGCCGGTCGTAACGGGGGTGGCGGTAGCCCGCCAGCCACTTCACGTTCGCCAGCAGCACCGCATCCACCGCCCCGACCCGCATAAATCGCCATCCGGCCATGTCACAGGCTCGCGCGGTCGCCTCGAACGCCTCCGCGTCATCCGGCTCGATGCGGTCGTCCGGCCGGACGTCGACCACCAAGCCCTCCCCATCCGCGCGGCGGGCGAAGAAGTCCGGCACGTGTCCGCGCCGGCCCCGGCGGGTGGGCCAGAACAGCCGGAACGGCTGAGCGGCCAGCCCCGTCACCTGCGGATCGAAGTCGAGCAGCATCGCGTGGTGCCGTTCCAGGCGCGACTCAACCAGCAGCGGCCCCCGCGTCGTCGCGGCCCAGTACTGCCGCGTCACCGACTTCTGCCCCGGATAGGTCCGCACCGTACGAACCGGCGGCAGCCGCCCGAACGCCTCCGCCCAGCACTCCGCCAACCTCACCCGACGGCGTACGCCCTCGGCGTCGACGTACTCAACCTCGAACCTATCTGGCCCCTCCAGCAAGACCACCGTGACACCCCCTCGACGCCGTCCGACTGCTGAACACGAGAGAGCCACAACAGCAGCCGGAGCGACAAGAGAAACCACTTCAAACCGCCCCGGCGGGCGAAACCCAGATGAGACGAACCCGCCCCACATACACGGACCACAGAGACAAACCGGTCCGACGAACACGATCCAGTGAGACTCGCCGCGTCACGTCAGCCCGTACAGACACCACAGGCTGAGACCAGTAGCGAATCCGACACGACGCCATGAGAAAGAGACGGGATCACGTGAGACGGGACATCACAGGTGGCCGAGCTGTTGGACGTGCTGGGCTACGACGCTGTCGACATAGGAACCCTTGCCGACAGCTGGCGCAGCGAGCCGGGTACCCCCGTCTACGTCCAGCCGTACCTGCCCGCACAGCCCGAAGGGCTGACCGATGCGGAGAAGTGGCACTGGTTCTCCGAGACCTCGGGCCTCCTGGTACCCGCAGACATGGTGAAGGAACTGACCGGTACCGCCGTACGGCGCTCCGCGGGAGATGCCCGCGCGACTCTTGCTCAGGACTGAGCCCGGCTCAGGAGAGTCGGACAGGCAGCTCGTCGAACGCGACCAGACCGTCGGTGCAGACCTCCAGCAGCTCACCGGCGAGCTCGACCGAGGACCGCTCGGCGATGAAGCAGAGGTTCCGGCTCGAATCAGGCGGTCAACTGTAGTCGAACTCGGCCATCAGGTTCGGTCGTTCGGCGAACAGCTTGAATCCGGTACCGATGAGGTAGGCGGGGTTCGGGCCGCCCGACATGTACAGCAGCACCGTGGTCTCCAGGATCGACGTAAGACGTTGGTGCATCCTGCCTCGTTCGGCAGCGGCGCCGGACGGTGTTCCGCACCCTTCATTTGTCGTGTACTGAATCTGTTTGCTGTTGCGCGAGTCGCCGAGCGTCAACGGCCATTGAGATGCCCAGATGGGTGGCCGAGGCGGGGCAGGCGCCGGCCCAGAGGCGAGGAGTGTCTGCAGTTCGCAGACCAGCTGATCGACGAGCTGGCGAGCCGTGCCCGGTCTGAGGGCCTGCAGTTGACGGGTGGGGGCGGGCTGCTGCAGCAGCCCTTGAGGCCGAAATCACGATCACCTCGGCCATGACAAGCACGATCCGGCGGGCAAGGACGGCGGCAACTCCCGCAATGGCAAACGCTCCAAGACGGTGCTGACCGACGTGGGGCCGGTGGCGGAGGTCTACCGCGCCGACGTGTCCCGGCAGATCATCTCCACCATCACCGACAAGGTCCTCAAGGACATGGCCGAGTGGCAGAACCGCCCTCGGGCCAATACCTTCATGGCGCGCGCTCTACGTCTGGGCAGTCAAGGAAGCAGATGGAGCAGGCGCGGATGGCCGCGGACCGTCGTCCCGAGAGCAGACAGCGCAAGATGGTTGTCCGCTCTCACAGCCCACCCCGGCGCCTGCAGCACGCTACGGACGACCACTCCAGGCCGGTCTTCGGGCGGTTGGACGCGCGGGCCGTGCCTTAAATATCCCGGCGGCCCCGGCGACCAAGAGACAGCAGACGACCGGGACGATCAGGGCGATTCGGAGAGTCGTGACCTGGGCGATGAATCCGATGAGAGAGGGTCCTGCGAGAAGCCCGCAGTACCCGAACGCCGCCACCCTCGAGACGTAGGTCGAAGAGTGGCGTGGATCTACGTTCCCGGCCACGGAGAACGTGAGAGGCACAGTGCCCGCGATGCCGAGCCCCGCGAGGGTCCAGCCCAGGATGGCCATGGGTGCGTTGTTGCACAGGAGGGTCAGACCGAGTCCTGCTGCGGCCAGAATGGTGGCGGCCCGGCAGTACTTGTCGGGGCCGACGTGCGCGACGACCCGGTCTGCGATGACGCGCACGATTATCATGCCGACAGAGAAGGCCCCGAAGGCGAGGGTGGCCACGTTGGGCGCGGCTCCGATGACGTTGCGCAGGTACAGGTTGGACCAGTCGTAGGCCGCCCCTTCGGCGGTGAACAGCGCGAAGGCGACCAGTCCCAGCACGATGATTCGCCTGTTCCTGAGTGCCGGCTGCCCCGCGGGTTCGTCTTCGGTGCGGGCGGGGCGGGGCGCAGCGGGTAGCCAAGGGGCCAGGCACAGGCTGAGGGTGGCGGCTGCGGCCGCGGTTCCGACGAGCAGCCACCTGACATCGATACCTGCCTGCGACACGACGCTGCCCAGGAGTGCCGCTAGCAGACCCCCGGCTGAGAACCAGGCGTGGAAGGAGATGATGACGGGTCGGCCGATCTTGCGTTCGAGTGCCACGGCCAGGGCGTTCTGCGAGGCGTCGAAGGTGCCGCTGCAGGCGCCAAGGACCACAGCGGCCGCCAACAGCTCAGGCCAGGTGCCAGCAGCGGCCGGTCCGAGAGCCGACAGGCCGAAGGCCGCACCTCCACAGATCAGGATTCGACGTTCACCGAAATGCGACATCAGTCGTCCCGAGACGGACATGGCCGAGAGCGAGCTCAGTCCGAGGACCAGCAGCGTCAGCCCTACCTGCCCGTAGGAGAGGGGCATCCTGTCCTTGATCGACGGGATTGACACGGCCCACACTCCGAGCACGAAACCCAGGGTGAGGAAGTTGGACGTCAGAGCGACGCGTTGCTGCGACAACGACGGCATCGGCTTCTTTCTGGAGAAGGGAGTGAGGCGGGCGGCCAGAGATTTTCGGCGCTCGCCGCGGGGAAGCTCTCGGCGCTCGCGTCATTGAGGGTGGTCGCGTGGCGGACCGCCTCGGCGACCGCGGGGGAGACGGTCGGGATGAAGACGCTGGGGATGATGCAGTTGGCGTTGAGCTCGCTGGGCTCGACCCGTGCCTGCGATGGCGATGGCGATGGCGATGGCGTTGGCCGCGGCGGTCAGCATGGTGTCGCTGATGTGGGCATTGGGGTAGTCGCTGCGGCCGGTGGCCACCACCGCGGCGTGCCGGTGGGCGGCAACGGGGTGCACCTCGGGCACCGGGTTGGCCAGCGCAAGCACCACCGCGCGCGGGGCCATGGCGGCGACGTCGGCCTCGTCGAGCAGGTTCGGCCCGGAGACGTCGATGAACACGTCGGCGTCGGCCGGCGCCTCTTTCCGATTGCGCTTGATGGTCAGGTGGCGTACGTCGGCGGGGTTCTCGGCGATGGTCGGGCATACCCGCGCTACCCCCGGCGTGTACTCGCGGGACAGGTCATCCCGGTGCCGCAGCGGCACCTTGGGCGTCACCTCGATCTTCCCTCCCAGGCGCATCGGGAAGGTCCGGTCGGAGACCTCGACCACGGTGCAGTCCGGTAGGGCGGCCGGCGCTTTGGTGATCGCCGCGCTGCGCCCGGCGTTGCAGCTGGTGTCGACGACTAACCGCTCCTCGGTGGACTCGGCCACGTCAAGGGCGGTGATCGCCCCACTGGCCTCGGCTACCGCCTGCGACAGGCGGGCGATGGCCATCGGCGCGGTCGTCGTCTCGACCCGCACGGTGGTCGAGCAGCCCGGGCTGGTGGCTACTCCTCCGCCCGACCGTGCCAGCGCCTGAGCGGGGGGCGCGACAGCGGTCGCTGGGGTCGACTGGTCGGCTGCTTGCGGTCCGGCGAAAGCGGGGCCGTCGGTCTCGGCCCGGGGAGGGGGAGAGGTCATGGGGTGGTCCTCGGGAGGCAACTTGGTGAGTACTGCACGCTGGGCGGGCCGGCCCCTGCGTCACCTCAGCGGCACGGGCCCGTCGCTCAGGTGATCAAGGATCCGCAGCCAACTGGCCCTCTTCGTGAGCCGAAGTGGCAGGCGGTAGGTGGGTAGCAGCCGGTGAGGGCGTGGCGAGACGGCGGGTTGGGCAGAGGACTGGGCCCGCTGCCCAGCGGGGCTCGGACATCCGCCGGTGGGTACTCGCCTTGTACGGCAAACCGGGCCGCAACTGGACGAGCTCAAGGACCAATCCCCCGGTCAGTGCGGAAGCAGGTCCCCAGGAGTCCGTCCAGCGGCGGCCCCACCTATGAGATGACTCCGGACAGCGACTGGACGTCGGGACCCTGCTCGAGTTCGGCGGCGGCATGGATGTCATCGACGTGGATGATCAGATGCCAGCCGTCGGGTCTGCGGGGCAGGGCGTGGCTTCGGCGGGTTCAGCCTGGTCCAGGTCCGGTACGGCCATGTTCACGTGGTCGGAGGCTCGCCGGCTCGCTTCACGCTGATCATCGTCTTCTCCGTTCTTCACTGCCGATCGTCGTGGACCCTGACCGATCGGCGCCGGGGTGTCGTCTTCGGACGACCCTCGAACCGGGCTGACTCATCAGTGAGAGACCTGCCCGAGTCGCCACTTCTGAGGAGCCTTAGCGAGCTGTATCTCGCAGCCAGCAACTTAGCCTAACGTCCGTTAGTTCGCTAGAGTCGTGGATGGGCTACTGGCACGGTCATTTCCGCCGGAGCTGGTCGGGTGGGTGGTGGCCGAGTGCGGGAGGTCCGGGCAGTGCAACCGGCAGCTGCGGGCGCGGGTGGTGGTCTATTTGTCGCTTGCGTATCTGCCCGTTCGCCGGGCAGGAATACGAGAAGGTGGCGCGGCTGCTCATGCAGGGTTGGCCTGGGCGAAGCGCTGCTCATGGCAGGTGACCGACACGGCGGCGATTTCCCGGGCCCGGGACAGGCTGGGCCGGGACCGCTGAAGGCCCTGTTCTCCCAGGTGGCCAAGTCGCTGGCGACTCAGTCGACGCCGCGGGCGTTGTACGGCATGGCTCGCCGGACGCCGACATCTGCACCGCCGCTACGAGCGCAAGGCCGACCACTTCCTCTCCGTCACCAGTATCGCCTGCACCCTGATCTGCTACCGCAGACTCACCACATGAGATGACCTCTAGGTCACTGATCTCAGGTTCAGAAGCTCGTGGGAGATCAGGACTGCTTGGTCGGCGCCGGCAGCCAGTTCAGCGTCGGAACTGTCCGGGTCGAACCAACGGGTCGCCCCCTCCAGTACGGTCATCACGACCTTGATGCGTCGCTCGGCGTCGGGAAAGCCCATGTCGAGCGCCGCTGCTTTGAAGAGGGCTTCGTACAGATCGACCCAGTGCGTCACCTGCTCACTGAGGTCAGTGGGCAGCATGTGTACCATCCGGTCGGTGGCCACCAAGAGGTCCCACAGGTTGCTTTCGGGCAGCCGAATCTGGCGGGTGAAGTGAAGCCTCACCATCGCGTCCCAGAACTCCGGCGCGTCCTCTGCCTCAGTGACAGCCTCGCAGAGAGCTCGTCCGAACTGTTGGAAGTGCCACCGCAGGGATTGCGCGACGATCTCGTCGCGACCCTCGGGGAAGTGAGAGTAGATGCTCGGTGCCTTGATGTTGAGTTCTTTGGCCAGCGTCCGCATGCTGACCGACTCCATGCCGTGGCGAATGCACAGCTGCAGGAATGCTTCGAGGACGCGCCGCTTAGCTGCGGTCATGCCGGTCCAGCTGTCGGATCCGATTATCTGGACGAATTCGTCGAGGGCTTGCTGACGGTGTGACGTACGTATGCCGACGGGCAGCTCCGACAGCGCGGAGGGCGCCGATCCCACTCGCTGATTGGACACAGTTGAGAGTCTATGGGAGCCAGGCGGCTGGCCCGTTCAACCGGCAGCGCGCCCGGCTCACGACTCAGACGTCGCCCTGGCTTTTACCTGGACGCATGCCCGGAGTGGAGGCCTGTTCGGGTCAAGCTCCGGATGGAACGCATGCTGTCGCTGCCGTTGTCCGCACCGGGTAGTGTTGGATGTTCGTCTGTCATCCAGCGATTCCTCCCCCGACACTCGTCAGTTCGATCATCGGCTGCCTCATGGGCCCCGCTGGCAAGCCCGCTCGTCGAAGCCCGAGGTTCGGCTGTTTCAAAGGTCGACGACCGGTCTTGCGCGTGGGTCCAGGGTGTCGATGGCAGGCCCTCGACCTTTGGCCTCTCCGCGTCTTCCGTCAGGAGCTCGAAGGCAGGTTGATGCCGACGTACTTGGTCTCCACGTACTCATTGATGCCCTCGGGGCCGCCTTCGCGGCCGAAGCCGGACTGCTTGACACCGCCGAAGGGCGCGGCGGGATTGGACACGATGCCTTGGTTGATACCGACCATCCCGAACTCCAGGCTCTCAGCGACTCGGATCGTCCGCTCCAGGCCGGCGGTGAAGACGTAGGCGACCAGACCGTACTCGGTGTCGTTGGCGAGCTGCACGGCTTTGTCGTCGTCGGAGAAGGTGGTGATCGGGGCGACTGGCCCGAAGATCTCCTCGCGGAAGACGTTGGCTTCCTGGGGGACGTTGGCCAGGACGGTAGGGGTGAAGAAGTAGCCAGGGCCGTTGCCCGGCTGGCCGCCGGTGAGCACGTCGGCGCCGCGGCTGGTGGCGTCGTTGACCAGATCGGTGACTTTGTTCTGCTGCTTGGCGTCGATGAGGGGCCCGACGGTGACTCCTTCATGGGTCCCCGGGCCGACGACCTCGGCTTCCATGCGCGCGGTCAACCGCCGCCCGAACTCGTCGGCGACGGACTCGTGGACGAGGAAGCGGTTGGCCGCGGTGCACGCCTCGCCCATGTTGCGCATCTTGGCCAGCATCGCGCCGTCGACGGCAGCGTCGAGATCGGCGTCGTCAAATACCAGGAACGGTGCGTTGCCGCCCAGCTCCATGGAGACTCGCAGCAACTGGTCGGCTGACTCCTTCACCAGCGCCTTCCCGACCGGGGTGGACCCGGTAAACGTGAGTTTCCGCAGGCGCGGGTCTGTGATCAGCGGGGTCATGACCTGGCCGCTGGTACCAGTGGGAATGACGTTGACGACGCCGGCGGGGACCCCGACCTCGGTGAGAAGGTCGGCGAGGGCCAGCATGGTCAGCGGCGTCTGGGAGGCCGGCTTGACCACCATGGTGCAGCCCGCGGCGATTGCGGGCCCGATCTTGCGGGTGCCCATCGCCAGGGGGAAGTTCCAGGGCGTAATCATGAGCGTCGGGCCGACCGGCTGGCGCATGGTCAACAACCGGGTCTTGCCGTCGGGCGCCGTCGACCAGCGCCCGTCGATGCGCACGGCCTCCTCGGAGAACCACCGGAAGAATTCCGCGCCGTAGATCACCTCGCCCTTGGCCTGGGCCAGCGGCTTGCCCATCTCCAGGGTCATGAGCATGGCGAAGTAGTCGGAGCGCTCGGTGAGCAGCTCGAACGCCGCACGCAGGATCTCTCCGCGCCGTCGCGGCGGGGTGGCCGCCCACTCGGTCTGGGCCGCGACTGCGGCGTCCAGGGCGGCGGCGCCGTCACCGATGGCCGCCGATGCGACGTCCGTGAGGGTGCGACCGGTTGCCGGGTCTTCCACTGCGATGGTGCGGCCGTCGGAGGCGTTGCGCCACTCGCCGTTGATGAAGAGCCCGACGGGGACCTGACTCAGCGCGGTTTCCCGCAGCCGAGCCGTGGTCGCTGCCTCGTTGGGTGCAGTTCTGCTGTTCATCGACGTCCGTTCTGTGTGAGATCGGGGGGTGTCGCGAGGACGTTGGAATGAGGTGTGGGTAGGCGAGCCGCGTTTGCCCCGACGGCGCCGTAAGGCTGGGCGGTGGCAGGGTTCGGCGTCGGCCGGCCTGCGGGTCGTGGGCTCCCTGGCCGGCCGACGCCGTCGGTCTCGGGGTTGGTTGGTGCGTAGCCAGCTGTGTGAGGCCGAGGTTCGCCGAAGTCAGGTGAGAATGGCCGGCATCTTCTCGAAGGCGATTAGCCGGTCGGTGATCACGCGGGTCGGAGGCTGGAGCAGCTCGACCTTGGTGAACCGCTCGGCGGTCATGGTGAGGATGACGTCGACCTCGGCTCGTGCGATCAGCTGTCCCGCGCAGCTGTGGGCTCCGAGACCGAAGGTCAGGTTCCGGCTGGTCTCCATGGGCCGCTCGTAGTCGAACTCGTGCGGGTTGTCGAAGACGGCCGGGTCCCGGTTGACGGCGCCGATGGGGAACTTGATCATCGACTCGGCTGGGATGATGGTGCCGGCGATCTCGACGTCCTCGGTCGGGAATCGCGTCAGGAGCAGTTCGACGGGGTGGAGCCTGGCGAGCTCGTTGATGATGCGCTCGCGGGCCTCGGGCTTGTCGCGGTAGTCGCGCATGATGTCGGGTCGTTCGGCGAACAGCTCGAACCCGGCGCCGACCAGATAGGCGGGGTTGGGGGCGCCGGACATGTAGAACAGCACCATGTTCTCCAGCACCTCGCGCGGGGTGACCTCGCCCCGCTTGCTGGCGGCCAGCAACTCGTCGGCCAGGCCGTTGCCGGGGTTGGCCTCCTTCTCCTTGAGCAGGGCCTCGGTGGTGTCGAACATGTACTTCAGGTTCTTGATGGATTTCTCCCGGATGCCCTCGCCGGGGTCGGTGGCCTGGACCAGCATGGCGTTCCACAGTGCCCAGAACAGGGGCTCGACCTCGCCGTCGGGCAGGCCCAGGACCTGGGCCATGGTCGTGTGGGTGGGCAGGACCCCGAGATCGAAGTGGGCGTCGATGACCTCGCCGGGCTGGTAGTCATCCAGGATCCCCTGCAACGAGACGCGGGTGGCCTCCACCCACTGCTTGATCAGCTTGGGGGTGAACCAGCGCGAGAAGAGGCGGCGGGCCCTGGTGTGCTCGGGCGGGTCCAGGGAGAGGACGGTGTTCCCGAAGGCCAGCCAGGGGTTCTCGTCGACCCAGCTGGGCTCGCGGATGCTCATCACCGGGGCCTTGACGAACTGCATGGCCTCCTCGTATCCGAGGACCACGAAGGTGCGCTCGTCGGTCTGGTGGACCGGACCGAGCTCGCGGGCCCGGTCGTACCAGGGGTGGGGGTTGTTCTGGAACTCGTTGTCGCTCCACGGGAACAGGTCGTCCTCGATCGTGGTGGGCGTCACAGTGGTCCTTTCCGTGGCGGGGATGAGGATGGGCAGAGCGTCGTTGTCCGCCCAGTCCGCGGCGGCCTGGGCGGGGTCGAGCCCGGACGCGGCGTCATGGCGTCCGGTGACGCCGATCTGGGTGGCGCCGAGGTCGACCAGCAGCTGCGACATGGTCTTGATGGCGTTGTTGTAGTTCTCGTAGCTGCTGTCGCCCAGGCCGAAGGCGGCGAAGCGCAGGTGGCTCAGGTCCGGCCGCTCGTCGCTGAGAGCGTCGTAGAGGGGTTTGGTGGTGGCTGGCAGGCCGCCCTCCCCGTAGGTGGAGGTGATGACCACCGCGATCTGGGCATCAGCGACGTCGCCAACCTCCAGCTTGGTCATCTCGGTCAGCTGGGTGTCGATGCCGGCGTTGGAGAGGGTCTCGACTATCTCGTCGGCCACCATCTCTGCATTGCCGGACTCAGTGCCGTACCAGACATGGATGAGTGTCATGCGAGTGTTCCTTCGGTTCCGGGGTTGCCGTGTCTCGTGTTGGTCTGCTGATCGACTACTGCCTGTCCGTCGCGCTCACGTCGTCGTGCGTCGCGTCGGTCGCCCGGTCGGCCTCGACTGAATCAGTGGCTTGAGGGGTGACAGGGTCGGTCGGGCCAGTCAGGTTGGTCGGGCTGGGGGCGGTGGTCCCGCGGCGGGTCTCCACCACGTCGGCCATCTCCTCGCGGGTGGTGAACTTCCACCGCAGCCGGTCGGGCCGCGCACGCGCTACCTCGGCACGGTCGATGGCTTTCCAGCCCTCGAAGGAGACGGCGTCCGGCGGCAGCAGGTCACGGATGCCTTTGAGGCCCGGCCGCCCGGAGGATCGCTGCAGCCGGTCGACCACTTCCTCAGCGGCGGCCTTGGCCAGCGTGCGGTTCTCGGCCAGGTTGCCCAACGCACCGCTGTGAGCGCCACCGGCCCACACCTGACGTTCGGGGTCGGCATGCGCAACCGGGTTCTGCTCGACGGTCGGGCGGACGAAACCCATGGCCGTCACGACGGTGTCGACGACGTAGGCCTTCTCGCCCGCCCCGGCCCGCTCTCCCGAGTTTCCGGACTCCTCCGGTTCGCCTGAGGGGGTGGTCGTGGAGGTCTCACTGGTCCGGCGGGCGCGGACCAGGGTTCGGCCGTCGGCGTACTCGATCGCTGTGGGGGACCGGTTGAAGTGGATGTCGATGTGGATGGCATCACGCACGGCCGACGCTTCGCCCTCGGAACCGGCATCGGGGGCAGCTTCATCGCCGCGGGACAGGCTGCGTTCCACGACCTCACCGTCGACCGTGATCACGACGCCGGGCAGGCGGCACAGCTCGGTGAACATCGAGGCGTCCCAACGGGCGCGTTCGTGGGGTCCGCGGGCCAACAGGATCAGCCGGTGGAGGTCGTGGGTCGCGAGGCTGGCCCACGCCTCGTCGTCGATGTCGGTCCCGGCGAACGCCTCTTCGGTCTTGCACAGCAGCCTGGCGACGTCGATGGCGACGTTGCCGGCGCCGACCACGAGGAGGTCGGTTCCCAGCGGCCCGTGAGAGCCGCCGAGCGAGCGCATCCGGCTGTCGGGGTCGCCGTTGAGGAAGCGGAGGAGCTGGCCGGCGCCGTAGACCTTCGCCTCCGGGTGCGTCGGCACCTGCAGCGGCCGGTCATCGGAGAGTCCCGTGGCGATGACGACGACATCGAAGGCCTGCTCGAGTGTCGCGAGAGAGATGTCGCGGCCGATGACGGTATTGCCGACGAACTCGACGCCTTCGGAGGCGAAGAGCCGGTCGAACTGCCGACTCACGCCTTTCATGCCCTGGTGGTCTGCGGCTATGCCGTAGCGGACCAGGCCATAGGGGGTGGGGCGACCGTCGAAGACGGTGATCTTCACCTCTGGGGCCAACCGCCGGAGGGCGAGCGCGGTGTAGCAGCCGGACGGTCCGCAGCCGACGACAGCGACCTCTCCGGTCACCCCCGAGTTGCCAGCGTCCGCGAGTCCCGTCCGGACATTGCGTCGAGCCCGAACATCACGAGCAGGCCGCGCATCACGAACTGGCCGGGCGGCGACAGAGCCGGTGGAACCACCGGTGTTCCCGGACGAGTTGGGCGTCATCTGACCGTCTCCGTGTGGCGTCGGCGTCTCGGCTGATCCCGAGATTGGATGCCGGGAACATACCTAACGACCGTTAGTAAGTCTAGACGTTGACATAGCGAAAATCGCCTCGGTGGTCGGCCGCCAATTAACGGACCCCTATGGCGTCGCGCAATGCCCGGCGATCGGTCGCGGCGATATAGCCGCAGGTCATCGAGCTCGCTGGCGGGGTGGGCCAGGAATTCCAAGACGGCCCTTCCCATGCTGACGAACGTTAGGTAGGGTCCCCAGTCATCTTGGAGCAAGCGCGACGCGACATCTCCGTCGATCTCCCGTGACCTTGCCGATCAGCCCCTCAGAGGGAGCCACCGTGAGCGAAGCAACCAACTGTCCGGGTTCTGCCGGCGTCAGCGTCACCGAGTCCTCGACCCGTCTGTCCGGCAACCTCGGGACCACCTCACTGGTCCTGAGCGTCCTCGCCTTCTCCGCCCCCATCGTCACCGTGTCCGGCTACATCGCCTTCGCGATCGGCTTCGTCGGTGACTCGGCACCCCTGGCCTGGGTCGTCGCGACCGTGAGCCTCTTCATCTTCGCGGTCGGCTATACGACCATGACCCGTCACATCCACAGACCGGGTGCCTTCTACGCCTACATCAGCCTCGGGCTGGGCCGCGTTCTCGGCGTCGGTGGGGCCTACCTGGCTGCGGTTTCGTACATGCTCATCACCGTCGGCATCTACACCTTCTCCGGCGTCATGGTCTCCGCCGCCATCGACCACCTCGGCGGCCCCTCCGTCCCCTGGTGGGCGTGTACCGCCGGCTGCTGGGTGCTCATCAGCATCCTCGGCCACTTCAAGATCGAACTGTCGGCCAAGGTGCTGGGCACCGTCATGGTCTTCGAAGTCGTCCTCGTCAGCGTCTTCAACCTCTTCGTCCTGGCTAAGGGCGGCGAGAGCGGCCTGTCGGTCGAGCCACTGAACCCCGGGGACTTCTTCAACGGCGGAACCGGCCTGGCTCTGCTGTTCGCCTTCGGCAACTTCATCGGCTTCGAGGCCACCGCCTTGTACCGCGACGAGGTGCGCCGGCCCAGCAAGACCATCCCCCGCGCCACGTACCTGGCGGTGTTCCTGATCGGCGGCTTCTACGCCCTGTCCGCCTACTCACTGATCATCGCCTACGGCTCCGGTGCGGCCGGCCGAGCGGTCAGCGACCCCACCACCATGTTCGACCACGCCATGTCCGTCTACGTCAGCAGCAACCTGGCCACCGTCACACTCCTGCTGGTCTCCACCTCGGCCCTCGCCTCGGTGCTGTCCACGCACAACGTCGTTGCCCGCTACCTGCAGAACCTGGGCGCCGACCACGCCCTGCCCACCTGGCTCGCCGCCGTCCACCCCCAGCACAAGTCGCCCTACCGGGCCTCTCTGGCCAACTCGATCATCGTCGGGTTGCTCATCATCCTGGCGGCCCTCTTCGTGTCTGACGAGAACAAGGTCATCGGCGCCGGAAGTGGCATCGGTACCGCCGGCGTGCTGGTCCTGATGGCGCTGGTCAGCCTGGCCGTGTGGCGCTACTTCGCCGCCACCGGCCGGCCGGCCGGCGAGACCGCCTGGCGCGTCACCGTCGCCCCGATCATCGCCTTCGTGCTCTTGGCCGCGGTCGTGATCTTCGCGGTCATCCGCTTCGACCTTCTCGTCGGCGGCGCACCCGGCCAGAACCTCTGGATGCTCCTGGTGCTGATCGCCTTCCTGGCCGCGGGCTCCGGTGTCGCCTACTACATGAAGCGGAACCGGCCCGACCTGTACGCCATGCTCGGTCGGGCCGAGGGAGACAACGTCGCCACCGACCCCACCGGCGAGGCCCAGATGGAGGCCAAGCTGGAGGCCACCAGCGGCTCCTGACCCACACCCGCCCCAGTGCCCCGCCATCAGCGGCGTCACCCCGTCAGCGCTCCGTCCAGCGTAGTCAGGCATCAGCGTGGTCAAGTGCCGGCCGCCGGCCCGCAACTGGCGGCGGGGCACGCACCGGGTCGCAACACCCTGCACGTCACTGCGGGACACCCATCGAACAAACCGACACACCAGCAACAGCTGCACAGAAAGTGGGTTAGCAGTCATGACCGGAGTCAAGATCGGACTGGTTGGTGCCGGGCCGTGGGCCAAGGTGTTCCACGCCCCGATGATCACCGGCGGTCCCGAGACCGAGCTGACCACCGTGTGGGCGCGACGCCCCGAGGCCGCCCAGGAGATCGCCGCCGAATTCGGGGCCACGGTCTCGAACACCTTCGAGGACCTGCTCGACGCCGTCGACGCCGTCGTGTTCGCCGTTCCGCCCTTCGTGCAGGCCGAGCTCGCCCCCCAGGCCGCGGCCGCCGGCAAGCCGCTGCTGCTGGAGAAGCCCATCGGGCTCGACCTGGCCCAGGCCGAGAAGCTCGTCGCCGCGATCGACGCCGCCGGGGTGCCCACTCAGGTGATGTTCACCAACCGATACAGCCCTCGCATCCGCGAGTTCCTCGACCAGGCCGGCCAGCAGACCCCGATCGGTGCCGTGGGTTTCTACGTCAACCAGGCCGCTCTCCCAGGTGGATTCTTTGCCACCCCCTGGCGGGTGGAGAAGGGGGGCCTGCTCGACCTGGGACCCCACGTCCTGGACACCCTCGACGCCGCCGTCGGTCCCATCGTGGACATCCAGGGACAGGGTGACCCGCAGAGCTGGTACGTCATTACCGCAACCCACTCCAACGGTGTCATCAGCCAGGCCTTCATGTCCCTGACCAGCCCGGTCGTCCGCGACGTTGCTGGGGTCAAGGTCTACACCGAGCAGGGCGAACTTGAGTGCGAGTTCGTCGGCAAGGACGGCGATCCCGCCGTGCCCGGCGTGATCCGGCGCGAATTCGCCGAGGTCGTCGCCTCGGGGAAGTCCCACGAGATCGACATCCACCGAGCCCTCTACATCCAGCGGCTGCTCGAGCAGGCCGCCGTCACCAACCCGGACAGCACCACGACCACCGCACCGGTGAACCCGCCGGCCAAGGGGTGACCCACGCCCGTCAGCCCACTACTCCTGCCCTCGCAGGAGGCGTCAGCCTCCCGGACTGAAACCGGATCCGACCACCGCCAGACCTGGCCGCCACGGCCTACCGGCAGCCGATGACTTCGACAAAGAAAGAACTCATGGCCGACAACAACCCGGCAGCTTCCCCGGCAGCCACCATCGAGCAACTGCTGGGCCCGGACAGTCCATCGAACTGGGGAAAATGGGGCCCCGACGACGAGGTGGGGAGCCTGAACTACCTCGGCCCCGCCGAGATCCTTCGCGCGGTCAGCGCAGTGCGCAGCGGCGAGGTGTTCACCCTCCAAGTGCCCATCGGTGACCCGGACCGGTCCGACCCCGTATGGCCCGGCCGCACCCCGGCAGTGCGTACCCAGGTCATGGACGAGGGGTTCTTCGCCCGCGGCGAGGAGCCCGAACCCTCCGATGGGCATCACTGGGCCGACGACAAGATCGAGATGTTCACCCAGGGATCCACCCAGTACGACGCACTCGCGCACTACTGGTACGGCGACCAGGTGTGGAACGGCTACCCGGCCGACACCACCATCGGCGCCCTGGCCCGTGCCTCGGTCCTGCCCATCGGCGAACGAGGCGTGGTCGGCCGCGGTGTCCTGATCGACATCGCCCGTGCCCGTGGCAAAGACGTCCTCGACAGCGGAGAGCAGATCTCGCTCGACGACCTGCTCGCTGCCGCCGACCAGCAGGGAACCACCATCGAGCCGCGCGACATCCTCATCATTCGCACCGGCTGGATCGGCTCCTACTACCGCACCGCCCGCGAGGACTTCTACCGCGACTGGAACGAGCCCGGACTGGCCTACACTCCCGAACTCGTCAAGTGGTTCCAGACCATGGAGATCCCCAACCTGGTCACCGACACCATCGCCAACGAGCTCAGCTTCTACCCCGGCGGCCTCCAACTGCCCCTGCACTGCGCCCTGATGCGCAACCTGGGAGTCGCCTTCACCGAGCTGTGCCAACTCGACGACCTGGCCACCGCCTGCGCCGACGACCAGCGCTGGACCTTCCTCTACGCCGCCGCCCCCCTGAAAATCGTCGGCGGCAGCGGAGCACCAGTGAACCCGCTGGTGATCCGATGACCACCTCCCCAACCCCACCTGCCAGCACACCTCCGGGCACGCACACGACCTCGTCTGCCGAGATGGTCGGCGCCACGAGTGGCATGGCCGAGTGCGGCCCAGCCGCTGCGATCGACGTCTTCCGCGACTCCCACGGCTTCTTCACCATGGTCGCGGTCGACCAGCGCGAGTCCCTCCGGCACATGCTGCGCGAGGGCCAACTGCTGGACGAGGTCGACGACGCGACGCTGGCCGGCTTCAAGACCGCCGTCGTGGACGCCATCAGCGGAGCCGCCAGCGGCATCCTGCTCGACCAGCAGTACGGCCTCGAGGCCGCACAGCGAGCCCAGTGCCCGGTCATCCTCGCTGCCGACATCCTGTCCTCCTCCGAGGCGGGAGGACCGGTCGACATCGCTGCCATCGACGACACCGTCACCGCGGAGACCGTCAGCCAGTTCGGTGCCCAGGCCCTCAAGCTGCTCCTGCCTTGGCATCCGCAGCACCGCAGCGAGGCCATCGACCTCGCTCACGCCTTCATGGCCCGTTGCCGCGACCTGGGGCTTCCGGGAGTGCTCGAGGGTGTCGTACGACCCCGTGACGGTCGAGCCACCACCTCTGGCGGATTCGCCGAGGCCCTCATTGCCGCCGCAGTCGACCTCGCCCCCACCCAGCCCGACCTCTACAAGACCGAGGTCGTCTTCGGCTCACCGGCCGACCGGCGCCTGGCCACCACCACCGCCGAGGCCATCACCGATGTGATCGCCTGCCCGTGGGTCGTGCTGTCCTCCGGCGTCGCCGCCCACGACTTCGCGACCGCAGTCGCCGCATCAGCCGCAGGCGGAGCCAGCGGGTTTCTCGCCGGACGCGCGGTATGGAGCGGCGCGGCCACCTCGCCCGATCCTCACGAGTACCTGCGGTCCCACGCCGCTACCAACCTGCAAGGCCTCACCGACCACATCTGGGGCACCGTCTCATGACCACAGCCACACCCGCCAATAAACGGTCCGCCACCGCACAAGCAAGCGTGGCCGGTGCGCACGACCCAAGCCCGACGGGCGTCCCCGACGTTCTCGTTGTCGGACGGATCTGCATCGACCTGTACCCCGAGCAGGTCGGCGTCGGCCTGGAGCAGGTGCGAACCTTCAGCAAGTCCATCGGCGGCAGCGCCGCCAACGTCGCCGTCGCGATCGCACAGCTTGGCGATACCGCCACCCTGGTCACCCGCACCGGTGACGATCCGTTCGGAAGGTTCGCTCGTGACGAGCTCGGCCGACTCGGGGTCGACACCACCTGGGTCACCCCCGTGCCCGACTCCCAGTCAGTGCTGACCTTCTGCGAGATCCACCCTCCCGATGACTTCCCGCTCTACATCTGGCGCAAGCCCACCGCACCCGACATGTACGTCGACGAGGACGACCTCCCGCTGGACCTGATCCAGCAGGCGCCTATTTTCTGGGCCACCGCTACAGGTCTGTCCCGCGAACCCACCCGCGGTGCTCACCACGCGGCTTGGCAGGCCCGCGGACGCCGGCCCAACACCATCCTCGACCTGGACTATCGATCCATGTTCTGGGACAGCGAGGATCACGCCCACTGCGCCATGGACGCCGCCCTGGACCACGTGACCGTCACCGTCGGCAACCTCGAGGAATGCCGTGTCGCCATCGGCGAGACCGAGCCCGACCGAGCCGCCCAAGCGCTCCTTGAGCGTGGCGTCGAGCTGGCCATTGTCAAAATGGGCCCCCGCGGAGTCCTCGCCCGGACCCGCGACGAACGAGTCGTCGCCGCTCCCATCCCCGTCGACGTCGTCAACGGGCTCGGCGCCGGCGACGCCTTCGGCGGCGCCCTGTGTCACGCCCTCATGCGGGGTCTCCCGCTACAGGAGACCCTCGACCTGGCTAACGCTGCCGGGGCACTGGTCGCCACCCGCCGCGAGTGCTCTCTGGCCATGCCCACCCTGACGGACCTCACCGAGTTCGTCGCCGCTGCCCGGACATCGAGAAGCGTCACAGCCGGCCGGGCCGCCGCGGGATAGCCACCCGACCCGAGCCTCGCGGCCAGCACACCCATCCATGTCCCTCGGCCAGTCACCCCGGCAGCGCGGCACAGGAACATCCCCGCAGCCGCTCCCCGCCACAGTCTTGACCGTTCGAGCAGATTCACTGAAGGAGCACCCGTCATGACCGAGATTCGGGTCGCCATCGTTGGCGGCGCTGGATTCATGGGCTTCGCGCACAGCCTGGGCTGGGCGGTGGCCCCCATCGCTGCTGACCCCGGCGCCAGCATCCGCAAGGTCGTCCTCGTCGAAGCCGACGACGAGCGCGCCGCGACCGCCGCCGAGCGACTCGGCTGGGAGGAGTGGTCCACCGACTGGCGAGAGGTCATCGCCCGCGACGACATCGACGTCATCGACATCGTCACTCCGCCCGCTTCGCACGCCGAGATCGCCATCGCCGCGATCGAGGCCGGCAAGCACGTGCTTGTCGAGAAGCCGATCAGCAACGACCTGGCAGAGGCCGAAGCCATGGCCGTCGCCGCGGCGGCCGGCACCGTGGTCAACCAGGTCAGCTTCAACTACCGGCACGCGCCCGCCATCACTTTCGTCAAGCGGATGCTTGAGGACGGCACGCTCGGTCATCCCCTGCAGTTCCGCGCCCACTACACCCAAGACGGCGGCGTCCTCGGCCGCGTCATCAGCGGCTGGCGCGCCCAGAAGGGCGCCGGCGGATCCGGAGTAACCGGCGACATCGGCTCCCACATCATCGACATGGCCTCCTACCTGGTCGGCGACATCGAGCAGGTCAACGCCATCCTCGGGGCCAAGGATCCCGTCGAGAACAGCAGCTGGCTCTCCGACAATGACCGCCGCGAGGGAGGCCACCTCGACGACGCCGCCCTGTGGATGGTCACCTTCGACAACGGAGCCATCGGCTCCTTCGCGGCCACCATGTACGCCTCCGGTCGTAAGAACCGCATGTTCTTCGAGCTGGAATGCACCGGTGGCACTGTCCAGTTCGACTGGAACCGTTCCGACGAGGTTCAGCTCAGCCTGGTCAACGACCCCCCCGAGCAGCAGGGCTTTCGCACCATTATCGTCAACGAGCACCACCAAGATGTCTGGTGGCCCATCGCTGGCATGGGATCGGGCTACATCGACGACCACGCCCTACAGTTGCAGAAGTTCGTGCAAGCCATCGTCGAGGGTCGGTCCGGCTCACCCGACTTCGCGGACGCCACCCGCACCCAGCGCGTCATCACCGCCGTCATGCAGTCCGCCGACAGCCACCAGTGGGTCACCGTCGACGAGGTGAAGGCATGAGCCTCGACCTGCGCTGGTCCACCGACCTGGTCACCTTCTTCGACCCGCCCTATTGGGGTCTGCCCGCCGACCTCCCCTACGACGACTGGGAGCGAGAGGTCGACAACGATCCCCGCCGCTTCTTCGACCGCATGCTCGACGAAGCCGCCCAGGTCGGGCTCGCTGGCATCGAGCTGGCACCCGCCCCCGGCGGCTGGGTCAACGCCCTGAACGCCTACGGGACAGCCGCCGCGTTCAAGCGGGAACTCGACCGCCGCAACCTGCAGATGTCGTCCAGCTACGTCTTGCCCGTGTTCCTCAAGGCCGCCATCGACGCATCTGACCCCCGGGCCCAGGCCGACGCGAACCGGGCACTGGAAGAGGACACCGCTCGCCACGCCGCGTTCCTCCGTGAGGTTGGCTGCCCCACCATGGTGACCAGCACCATTCCCCGCGCCCCCTTCTCCGACATCGCAGGCGTCGAGGCCTCCGCGGCTGCGTTCGACGCCCCCGTCGATGAACACCTCATGGGTGTCGTCGCTGAACAACTCGACCGCATCGGCCGAGTCGCCGCCGCTGAAGGGCTGCACGTCGCCGTCCACACCGACGCCTACTCCTTGGCGTCCCGAACGGACGACATCGACCTTCTGATGTCGCTGACCGACCCCGCCAGAGTCAAGCTCTGCATCGACGCCGGACACATCGCCCTCGACGGCGGCGACCCGCTCGCCGTGGTCCAGCGCCACGCTGGCCGCGCCCCCGTCCTGCACTGGAAAGACTGCGCCAGCCACCTTCCCCCGCACACCCTCAGCGGCCCTCCCATGACCCGGCACGATGTGATGATCAAGTACTTCCGCGTCATGGGACCCGACGGCGTCGTCGACTGGGCCAAGTGGACCCAGATCCTCCGCGACCAGGGATGGCGGGGCTGGGGCGTCGCAGAAATCGACATGTCCCCGGACCCACAGCGACAAATCCGCGAAGGTATCGACTACTTCAACCGCACCCTCGCCACCGACTCGTAGGACTCCGAGTCAGACCTGACGGAGTTCTACGAGCGCTGGATTCCTCAATGGATGTACACATATCGGCGTCGTAGTCGGCGAGTTGTCCGGGGACGGGGTTTCTCCCCAGTCAGGTACACGCGAACGTGGCCAGCTGCGCGGTCGTCACAGGGCCGGGGCCGCCCTGTCCTGCACCCTCAGAGATCGGGCGGCCCCGGCTCTCCGGCCCGCACCAGCCTCTCTTCGGCGTGGGGACGTATCTCTATACCTCGTTGGCCGCGTTCGGGCGTACGCCGACACGAGTGAACGGGGCAGACCGGCCCCAGAGCCAGGGGCGGGTTGTGTGGTGGCCACGGCGGTCTGGGTGATGTCGTCGGGGTTGGCAAAGGACCGCCCGGCCAGGGCGGTCTAGCGGGAGATCCGCCACCAGCCTTCCTGCAGATTCAGCCAGCACGCACCGCGCGGGTTGAACGGGTGACGGATCCGGGGGTGATCCTCCAACCAGGTCCGGGTGGACAGTCTGTTGTGATGAGGGCAGGTTGTTGGTGGTGATCCAGATCTCACCTGTCAGTTTGGGTGTCCTCGACCAGTTGCAGGAACTGCTGGTAGAAGACGCTGTTGCGGGAGGATGCGGCCACAGCTCAACCGTCACGATCCACGGCGGCTGCTGCCCCTTCCCCATGTGCCGGTCAGCAGCCCCACAACTGCCCGCATTCCAGGGCCACTTTGTTACTGGGCTTTCCGTTGAGTTGTCGGGGAGTGACATCGTTTGATCCCTGCGGTAGTTCGTGGGCATGAGGTATGCGCAGGGTGGTGGTCTCACTCCGCAGGGCCAGGTCGCGCGTGAGCGGGTGCGCATGCTTGCCGCCGATGGCTTCGCTCAGGGTGAGAAGAACGTGGTGATAGCCAAAAGGCTCCGGGGCAGTACGCGGTCGGTGGAACGGTGGCGACGGTCCTGGCGGGAGGGCGGAAGAGGGGCGCTCTGTAGGTCGGGCCCGGCGAAGCGGCCGAAGGTCGGCGACCGTGACTTCGCCGCGCTCGAGCCGGTCCTGTTGGAAGGCGCGATGGCTCAGGGCTGGACGGATGAGCGGTGGACGCTTTCGCGCGTGCAACTGCTGATCGCGGATCAGCTGCGGGTGTCGTGCACGGGCCACTACGGCGTCGAACCCCCCGTAGGTCCATTCGGCCGCCTCTCCCGAATCTGCACGGAAGACGAGGAAGAGGGAGTTGGTGTGCCGACGCACGGCCGAGTCCCAAGTGTGCTGGAACGTATCGGAATTCATGTGCGGGTTTCCTTGCACTGGTGGGAGCCGGCAGGAGGATCGTGGGCCGTCAAGGAGATGCCGCATGTCTCCTTGACGCAGGCGACCGCGATGCAGGACGGAGTCGGCCCGGGCGCACCAGGTTCAGGGGTCGCGGAGGTACAACACACGTCTCGTTTACACACGTCTTGCGAGGTGGATCGTGTCGACGAGTGGCGTGCGACAGAGTCTCGATCGACAGGAAAGTCAAGTCAATGCGCAGTGAAGGGCTTGATTCGCAGTACCGCCCTGCAAAAATGTGCAGATGCAGACCCCGGGTCCGAGCGCCGACGACCTCCTCGTCCTCCTGGAGGTCGCACGCAGCGGCCGCTTCAGCAGGGCGGCTGAGTCCCTGCGCGTCAACCAGGTCACCGTCTCGCGGCGGATCGCCGCGCTGGAGCGTGCGGTCGGCGGCAAGCTCCTCGTTCGCGCGGCTTCCGGATGGGAACTCACCGACCTCGGCCGCCGTGCGCTGGCGGCAGCGGAGCAAGTCGACGGTGTGCTGCAGAAGTTGGAGTCCGGCTCCGAGGTCGGGGCGGAGATCGAGGATGTCGTCCGGCTGCCGGCCCCGACGGCTTCACCACGTTCGTCGCCGCCCCTGCGGCGGCCCGTCTGCACCAGGACCACCCGGGAATCAGCGTGGAAATCGTCTCCGCGACCCGGCGCGCCGCGCAGCACCGCTATGGCCTGGACATCGAGATCGTCGTCGGCGAGCCACGCGTGCTGCGGGCCCGCGCGCTCCGGCTCGGCGGCTACGTCCTCGGCCTGTACGCCACCCCCGATTATCTGGCGCGTCACGGCAAGCCGACGGGATTCGACGATCTGGCTCGGCACCGCCTGATCTACTTCATCTCGTCCAGGCTCCAGGTCGACGACCTGGACGTGGGAGGCCGCTTTCTCCCCGAGATGCGCGACGCGGTGACGTCCACCAACGTCTTCGCCCACATCGAGGCCACATGCGCCGGCGGCGGCATCGGGCTGCTGCCCACCTTCATGATCGCCCCGCACCGTGACGTCGTAAGGCTGCTTCCCGGAGAGGTCACGGTCGACATGGCCTACCGGCTCGACGCCCGCGAGGACACCCTGCGACGCCCCGCGGTCGCCGCCATGGTGAAGCAACTCAGGCGGACGATGAAGGAGATGGGAAACGTGCTGTCCACCACCACCGCCCCGGGGGCGTGAAGTCTCCGGGAGAGTCGCTCACGAGCGCACGCAGGTGAAGTTCTCGGCCCGGTCGGGGTCGCCATGACCGTTGTACCGGGGCCATTCCGGATAATCGCACAGTGGCCGGGTGCGCCCGGAGGCGGCCGGGTTGAGGTCGGAGACGACCGGCTCGCGCGGTGCGATTCCCGTCTCGGTCCACCGCTGTACGGCCGTCAGCGAGTCCCAGCTGGCTGTGAACGCGGCGGGGCCCCCGTGGCCCATGCCAGGGATGGTGTACATCCGCAGGAACTTCGACGTGGCGCGTGGCCCCATCGTCGCGCGGACCCGCTGGTAGTACTGGGCAGTTGAGCGATAACTGACGGCCGGATCCGCCATCCCCTGTACGAGCAGAAGCTTTCCACCGGCCTTGACGAACTCGGTGAGGTCGGGGTTGTTGATGTCCTGCAGTGCGGTCAGTTCGCTGATGCGCTCCTTCCACTTCCCGGGCTTCTGCGGGTCCAGGGTCAGGCCGTCGAAGTCGGGATCGCGTGTGATGAAGTACTTCGCCCACTGGTCCCAGAACAGGGCGGCGAAGGCGGCTGTGAAATTCAGGGGATGGGCCGGAAGCCTGCTGCCGATCCCGAGCCCCGGTGTGCTCAGATCCGCGCCCGACAAGAAGGGAGTGCCGGGATAACCGCGTTCACCGCTGGCCAGCTTGTAGCCCCACTCGACGGGTGAGGACAGGTCCTGGACCGCCTTGATCTGCGGGTCGGACAGGCAGGTGGGGCCGCGGTCCTCGCCGCCGGGGCAACGCAGGACCCGCGGGTCGAAGTGGCATCCGGCCTCGTCGGAGATGACGCCGTCGCGTACCCCGTCGTCGCCGTCGCAGCTCTGCATGACCCGGTCGTAGATCAACTGCTGTTTCTCGCGGCTCGGGAAGGCGCCGGGACGCTGCAGTATCTGCGTCATGTGGCCGAACCACAGGTCGAGCGCAGCGGCGTTCCAGGCCGGAGCGGCGGAGATCACTCCGTCGAAGTCACGGGGCCAGCGCTGCGCCACGGCCAGGGCCTCGCGGCCGCCGCTGGATGCGCCCGCGAAGTAGGAGCGGCGGGGCTGGGTGCCGTAGCGTTCGGCGATGAGGAACATCGCGGCGTCGCGTGTCTTCTTGAGCGCGTCCGCGGCGAAGTTGCGCAGTGCCTCGTCGTTCATCGCGAAGGCGCCCGCGTGATTCCAGTCGTTCAGGGCGAGCTGGTGGCCCGAGTCGCCGGCGAAGACGGCGAATCCGCGGGCGAGGGGAACACCCTCGGCGGCATCGCCGAAGGGGACGTTGTCGGTGAGCGAAGGAATGGCGCCGTCGTAGCCTCCGCCACCGAACATCATCGCCTTGCCGTTCCACTCGGCCGGGGGCGCGATGCGCATCTCGATGTTCGGGGCTTCGGGGTCGACGGGGAACAGTTCCGCGTCGACCTGGCAGTACTCCCCGACGGCTCCGGAACCCGTTCCGGAGGCCGGGACGGTCTTCGTCTCGGTGACTCGTCCTCCCGATGTCGGGAGGCCCAGGGCGTCTGCGGGGATGGCCAGTTCGGCGAGCCCTTCGCACCTGGCGGGTGGCCCCGGCGCGGCCCCTGACGTCGCCGGGAGCGAGACCATCGTGAGTACCGCGATGACGGGTGCTGTCAGTGCACGCACAAAGGCGGATCTCATAACTTCTCCTCGGAATCAGAAGGACGTGGCCGGACCCAGTGCCTGAGGTCATCCGGCACGCCTCCGAACGGCGGAATTGCGGCGGCCGCAACGCTAGGGAGCGGGCCCCGCGCTTGGAACGCGCCGACAGTGCACAGTTGCGCATGCGGGAACTGCACTTCTGTCGACGCTGCGCGAGCTGCCCGAGCGCGCTGAGGCGCCGCAGGGTCACTTGCGGCAGGCGGTGTTCCCGCCGCTGCGCGTGAACTGCTCGAAGAAGCGCCAGGAGGCCTCCGAAGCGCTGGGCGCCTTCGGGTCGTTGAAGGTGCCCGCGTACTCCGGGTCCGTGGTACCGCCGGGCCAGTAGTGCGACATGCCGTCCACGATCCACCGCTCGGCGATCTGACAGCCGTCCCGGCCCCGTGCCACCTTGCTGGTCCACGCGTAGCCGTCGGGGACCTGGCCGGTTCGGGTCGATGCCGGGTCGTCCTGGAAGGTGGCGCCGTCCGTCCCCGGCTTCAGTAGATTGTTGACGGCGAGCCACTCGAGGTAGGCGTGTCGGGCGCACCCGCCGAGCACGGGTTGTTCGCCGAGCGGGTCACTGGTCCCGCCGATCGAGAAGAAGGGCATCACGTGCGCCCGCGGCCCCATCTGCTCGACGGCCTGTGGTGCGTAGAGCGGGGCGGTGGCGTCGGGCAGGACCATGCAGGAAAGGAAGTCCATGCCGTAGCCGCCTCCCGCCGACACGCCGGCCGCCGCGTACAGCTCGGGGTAGGCGGCGGCTGTCGCGCTCGACTGGAAGGCGCCCGAGGACATGCCCATGAGGTAGACGCGGTCGGTGTCGACGTTGTAGGCGGAGCTGGTCTGCCGGGTGATACCGGCGACGTCGTCCGCGTCGCCGCCTCCGCCTCGGGTGGTGCTCGCCCTGTCGTTGCTGACCGCGTGCCAGCACTGTCCGCCGTTGTCGGGGTAGGCGACAAGGAAGCGCTCGCGGTCCGCGAGCGGGTTGAGCAGGTTGGCGTGCATCTGCTGTTCGGCCGTGGTGCCGCAGCCGTGCACCATCACGTACAGGGGGAGCCTGTCGGCCGGCTTCCAGCCCTTGGGTACATAGACCAGGTAGTCGTTGACGCCCGTCGACGCCTCGTAGGTCCGCTGGTCGACGCGTCCCTCGCCGCCCGCGGTGTCCTCATGTTCGGCTGCGAGGGCGGGTGGGGCGGCGACGAGTGTCAGGCAGCTCGCCGCGACGGTCACGGCGAGCACGGTGCGGAGCCAAATCCGGTCGGCTGTCCGGCCGATGGATCTCCGCGAAGTCCCAGGGCGTGCGGACTCTCCGCGGCCGAGGGGCTTGCGACCGTGCTTTATGAACGAGGGGATCACGGGGTCCTCCCAACGCGGAACCCGGGACGCAGTCGATGCGCGGCGGGTCACCGAAGGCCACTGATACGTAAGGCAGTTGTTCTGCCGGGGCAAACTGGTGATCAGCGATGGAGAGCGCAAGAATGTCCCTCAACGTCCCTCCTGCACCTCGGCCCTGACCAACACGGGAGCGCAGTCCCGCGCCGAGGCGGCAGGCAGATCTCGCCCGGCCCGGTGGGGCGCAGGATCGCGAGCGCGCGGCCCTCGGAAGCGTCACGCCCACTGCGACACCAACGACTCGATCACGATGTGCCGTTCGTAATCGGCCAGAACGTCACGGTTGAGCCCGCTGGTGAGCAGGCAGAACGAAAGGCCGGTCTTCGGGTCCGCCCAAGCGGACTGCCCGCCGGCCCCGCCGTGCCCGAAGCCCCGCGGGGAGGTGCAGCCGCCGAACGGCCGCATCGGTATCGCGGCATCGCGCGACGGCACCCGCAGCACCGCGCCGTCGTCCGGCCCGGCGATGACCAGGCCGATGCTTCGGTTGGCGCTCGCACCCACCCGGTCCGGGTCAGGGAAGGTATTACGGATGTGGCCCGTGGCGTCCGCCAACACGTCCGGCCGCCACAGCTCCGTCGAGTTCCAGATGAGCTCTTGGTAGAACAGCGCCACGCTCGCCGCGTCCGAGAAGGCTCCGCCGCCAGGCGCACCCACCGCGATGAGTTCCGGGTCGTTCGCGAGCGCCAGCACCACCGACTCGTTCGCTTCCAGGACCGCTTCGTCGACGCGGCGTCCGGACAGCGTTTCGAGCATTTCGATCCGATGCTTGCCGGTTGCGGTGACCGGCTTGAGGTCGCCCTGCCGCTCGTTGGGCACGCCCAGTTCGAGACGCTCCAACCCCAGCGGGTCGAGCACGTGGGCGCGCAGCGCCTCCCGGTAGTCCTGTCCGGTCACCCGTTGGACCACTTCCGCCAGCACCCAGTGCGCCGCGAGGGGGTGGTACTCGTAGCGGGTGCCGGGCGGCCACTCCAATCGCCAGTCCGTCATGCGCGCGGATCGCCCCTCGCGTGTGACAACGGTCTCCCGCTCGATGGCGGCGTTGGGGAACCCGCAAGTGTGCAGCAGTACTTGCTCGATGGTGACGACGTCCTTGCCGTGCGCGCCGAATTCGGGCCATACCTCGGCCACCCGGGTCTCCAGGCCGATCAGGTCCTCTCCGATCAACTGCCACACCAGGGAGGCCACGATCGGCTTGGTGGCTGAGAACAGGCAGAACCGGTCGGACTCCCGGGCGTCCCCGAACGACTCGAACACCACCGTCTCGTTGTGCCGGGCCACGGCGAACTGCGCCGCAGGCCAGATGCCTTCGTCGACCGCGGCCTGGATACACTCACGCATCGCGGCCAAGGGCCGGCTCGTCGAGCTCATCGTCGGTTGTCTCCTCGTGGGTCAGATGGGGCACGAAGTGAGGCATCAGCTCAGGTCAGCGAGTGCAGATCGCCTGGGCCTCGCTCATCAGCGGCGGTGGTGAATGCCGGCGGCGCCGATCGGGGCCGTCGCCATGCTCCGCGTCAGGTAGGTCAGGGGAGGTGAGCGGCAGCGGCGCCGACCGCTGCCGCTACCCGGCATGCAGCCCCGGCGTGAACGCCCAGGGTTCCTCGCGCAAGATCAGACGGAGGCTACAAAGTTGCCTCACCCGGCGACCAGTCCTCCGGAAGCGGACCGGAGGCCTGTACCGAGCTGGCGACGTCGATGAACGAGCCCGTGTCGATCGACTCGGCGACGGACACCATCGTGTCCAGGACGTGGTGGGCCAACTGCCCGGTCGCGCGGTGCGGTACACCGCGTCGCAGGGAGCGTGCCATGTCGAGGACGCCCATGCCGCGACCGTCCGCCGGGCCTGTGGTCTCGACCGTCGTCCACTCGCTGGCGCCGGTGGCCCAGATCTTCAGCTCGCCGTCGAAGGTGTTCGGGTCGGGCAGTGAGAGCGTCGCCTCGGTGCCGGTGATCTCGACGAACCCCGCCCGGATGTGCGGGGATTCGAAGCTGAAGATGCTGTTCGCGGAGCCACCGGACGCGAACTGGATCAGGGCGCTCACGTGCGTGGGCACCTCGACCTCGAACTCCTCGCCCGCTCGCGGGCCCGAGCCGATGGTGCGGGTGGCCTTGGCCATGGAACCGAGCGCCGAGACCCGGCGGACGCTGCCGAAGGTCTGCACCAGTGCGGTGAGGTAGTACGGGCCCATGTCGAACAGCGGCCCCGCGCCACGCTGGAACAGAAAGGCCGGATTGGGGTGCCACGACTCCGGCCCCGGGTACTGGAGGATGGTCTGGGCTGTGAGCGGCACCCCTATGTCCCCGCGCTCGATGATCCGCCGGGCTGTCTGCAGGCCGGCCCCGAGGAACGTGTCCGGCGCGCACCCGAGCCGCAGGCTGGTGTCGTCCGCCTCCTTCAGCAGGCCGAGCCCGCTCTCCCGGTCGAGCGAGAAGGGCTTCTCGCTCCACACGTGCTTGCCCGCCCGCACCGCCGCGGTCGCGATCTCGACGTGAGCCGCCGGTGTAGTGAGGTTGACGATGATCTCCACGTCCGGGTGGTCCAGGGCGAGTTCAGGAGTGCCGTACTCGGCGATGCCGTACTCCCGCGCGCGGACCTTCGCGACTTCAGGGAGAAGGTCGGTGACGGCGTGGACCCTCAGGTCCGGGAACGTCGTGAGATTGTTCAGGTACTCCTTGCTGATCACGCCGGCGCCGATTACGGCGACCCCGACCGGCCCGCGGCTCATCGGGCATCGCCCTTGGTGCGGTCGGCTCCGGGGCCGGCCTCGAGGTAGCGCAGCGAGGAGGCGGCGCCTTCGAAGATGTCACCGGCGTAGTCGTCGAACTCGACGATGCCCACCTCGAGGTGCTTCGCCGCTTCGATGATGCCCCACACGTCGATCTCGCCTTGTCCCGCGGGGAGTTGAGCGGCCGTGTCCTTCGTGGCCGGGCCGTCCTTGATGTGGATGGCGATCACGCGCTCGCCCAGGCGCTCCAGGAGCTTGGCAGGGTCCTCGCCGCCTACGGCGGCCCAGTAGGTGTCGACCTCAAGGACGAGTTCGGGGTCGAGCAGGTCCGCCAGAACCTCCAGAGCGGTGGTGCCCTTGATCTTCGAGGAGATCTCCCAGTCGTGGTTGTGGTACCCCACGCGAACTCCGTACTCCGACCCCTTCTTCGCCGCGGCGTTCAGGTGGGCCGCGGTGTCGCGGATCGCCTCGATGTCCTGCCAGCGCTGGACCGGGACGAGGGGGTGGACCACGGTGCCGATGCCGAGTCGCTGAGCGGCGGCGAAGATCCTTTCCTGGTCGGGGGGAGTTTCGGCGGGGATGTCGGCGGCGATGTCCGCAGGGGCGCCGATGGGGATCAGGAGGGTGTGGCCCGTGGGAGCCGTGATGTCGTGCTCCGCGAACGCTGCGGCGAGTTCCTCGGTACGAGCCTCGAAGGCGCAGGGTTCGACCCGGCGGTAGCCGATCTCGGCGAGTTGTCGGATCGTCCCGTCGAAGTCCGCTTCCAGCGCGTTGCGGACCGAGTAGAGCTGCACGGAATACGTCATGGAAGCAGAGGCCTTTCGGAAGAGGTGTTGTTGCACTCGATGGCCGCCGTCAGTTCGCGGCGCATGTGGTCGGTCACTCCTGGGAGCTCGTTCAGGAGCACGGACAACGGCAGGGTCATGGACCGGCGGAGCAGTTGCTCCACGTCCAGGTGGGGAGGCAGGTGATCCCGCAGGATGCCGGACACTGACGCGAGGACCGCGTCGTGCGCAGCGAGGCGCTCCACCGGGCTGTCGAGAGTGAGCAGGTCGGGTGTCGTAGTGTGCGTGTACGTCCATGCGTGCCGGCCGGCACCCACGGCGTGCTCCGCCCGGTCCGGATGCTCGGGCAGCGCCACCACCGCGGTGGTGCCGCACGGGATCGTGACACGGACGGTCATGGCGTCGTCCTCGTGTTCCCACTCGACGCTCACTCGCCCGTGGACGGTGTCGTGCGCGGTCCGGGCATGGGTCAGGCCGCCGCCGGGCCATGGCGCGATCCGCATCGTCCGGTAGCCCGGGCTTGTCGCCCGTACGCCTCCGATGACGGTGTGCATCCAGTTCGCGACGGAGCCGAGCGCGTAGTGGTTGAGGGACGTCATTCCGGACGGGTTCACCGTGCCGTCGGCCAGGATGGCGTCCCACCGCTCCCAGATGGTGGTGGCTCCGCGGACGACCGGATCGAGGAACGAGGGCGCCCGTGTCTGCAGCAGCAGGCGATAGGCGTCGTCCGGGTGCCCGGTCGCCGTCAGGGCGTGCGCCACGTGCGGTGTGCCCGCGAAGCCCGTGGAGATGCGGTAGCCGTCGCGCCGCACGATGTCGGCCAGGCGCGCGCCGGCGTGGGGCAGTTGGCCCTCGTCGAGCAGGCCGAACCGGATGGCCAGGGCGTATGACGTCGCACACTCGCCGGTTATACGGCCGCTGGAGCTCACGTACTCGGCCCGGAACCCCGCTCGGACTCGATCCGCGGCCTCCGTGAAGTACGCGAGGTCGTCCGCACGGTCCAACACGTCCGCGGCGCGCACCATTTCACGTGCGGTCTGGTGGAAGAAGGCCGTCGCGACGAGATACCGGTCGGCCTTGGACTGGCCGGGGCGGTCCATCGGGGTGGAGGGGTCGAGCCAGTCCCCGAACTGAAAACCGGTATTCCACAAGCCCGTGGGATCGAGCAGCGGCACCACGCTGCGTGTGAAAGTCGCCATCGAGTCGTAGCAGCGGCGCAGAATCTCCTCGTCGCCGTACTCCCAGTACAGCTGCCAGGGCAGCCGCACCGCTACGTCGCTCCACAGGGCCGTCGGTGTGTCGTGGCCGGGCTGCACATCGGGTACGACGTACGGGACGAACCCGAGGTCCTTCTGCTCAAGTGCGAGGTCGCCGAGCCACGACATCAGCACCCCACGCACGTCGTACAGGTAGGTCGCCGTCGGGGCGAAGGCGTTGATGTCTCCCGTCCAGCCGAGTCGCTCGTCGCGCTGCGGACAGTCGGTGGGGATGCCGACGAAGTTGCCGCGCATCGACCAGATGACGTTCTCGTGCAGCCGGTTCAGCAGGTCGTTCGATGTCTCGAACCATCCCGTACGGGTCATGTCGCTGTGGACGACGACGGCTCGCACGTCTTCCGGCTGCAGGTCGCCGGGGGGTCCGTCGATCTCGGCGTATCGGAAGCCGTGATAGGTGAACCGCGGCTCGAAGTCCTCTGGTCCGTCGCCGGCGAGCACGTACCGGTCGGTCGCCTCGGCCGTGCGCAGTGTCGTGTAGTCCGGCACGCCGTCGACGAGCACCTCGGCGTGCCGGACGGACACAGTGGTTCCGCGGGGCCCGTCCAGGCGAAGCCGGACCCAACCGGGAAGGTTCTGCCCGAAGTCCACGACCGTGGTTCCGGCCGGGGACTTCCAGATCTTCAGCGGCGGCAGCTCCTCGACGCGTCGGATCGGCTCCGCGGTGGCCTCGGCCAGGGTGGCCATGTCCCAGTCGACCGGTTCGGAATCGTGCCAGGTGCGGTCGTCGAATCCGGGCTCGGTCCACCCCGCTGGTTCGAGCGTTGCGTCGATGGTGACCCCGTCGTAGAGAGAGTTGGCGCGTACGGAGCCCTGCCCGCACCGGAACCTCTCGCCAGAGGCGACGTACTCCGTCCGGTCCGGGTAGCGCAGTTCGATCAGGGAGAGCAGGGCGGGACGGTCGGCGTAGATCCGGGGACGCGTGATCTCCTCGAAGCCGAGGCGGCCGACGGCCCAGCCGTCGCCGACGATGGCGCCGAACGCGTTCGTGCCGGTGCGCACCGTGGCGGTGAGGTCGTGGCTGCGGACGAGGAGCCGGTGCCGGTAGGACGTCCAGCCTGGGGCCAGGACCTCGTCGCCGACCTCGGATCCATTCAGATAGGTCTCGACGGCGCCGAGGGCGGTGATGTGGAGGGTTGCGCTCAGGAGGTCCGGGCAGGCTTCGAACTCGGTCCGGAAGTACACCGCCGGATCGCCTGGCTCGCCCACGCGTCGTTCGGGCGAGCCGACGAACACCGCGCCGGCGGCTTCGAACTGTGCTGAGAGCATGGTGTCCATTTCTCGTTCGGAGACAGTTGGCCGCGTGCGGCTCGAACGGTGTCGTGGGCCGGTCGGACACGCGTACGGTCACGTGGCAGAGATCTCGGGCCACCGGCCCGAGCCCCGTCGTGCCAGGCCGATGTCACCCGGCGGGATGGTGTACCGCCGAGTCGACGCCGAGCGCGACTGGTGTCGGAATTGCCGCTGTCAGGCGGGGGAGATTTCGGTGAGGTCGAGGAGCGGACGCTGCAGGTCGACCTTCACACCCTTCACCTTGGGTGACGTGTAGTAGAAGACCGAGAAGCTGGTCACCGGCACGAGCCAGGCCTGGTCGATGGCCCGCCGCGTGGCCTGGTCGTAGAGCGAGCGCTGCTCGGCACCCGTCGCCGTATCGCCCTGCTTGACCAGTGACGCCACCTTCGGGTCGTCCCCGCCGTACATCAGGCCAGGGGTCGGAAGGTAGAACTGCTTCGCGTAAAGGAAGAGCGGGATGTAGCCGTACCCGTAGGACACCATGGGATGCTCCCCGCTCAGATACTCCCGTGAGTACTTGGCGCCGTCGCTGGCGTTGACCACGCGAACCTTCACACCGATCTTGGCCCAGTCCGAGATCACGGCTTGTGCGACGTCGCCGGCCGGTGGGTTCACGGTCAGGCTGAGCATGGTGGCGCTGAAGCCGTTCGGGTAACCCGCCTTCGCCAGCAGGGACTTCGCCCTGTCGGGGTCGTAGGCGTAGCGGTCGGCTTCCGACTTGAGGTAGTCCGGCGTGCCCGGTGTCCCGATCTGGTTGACCGGTTTGCCGGTGCCGTGCAACAGGCCCTCGGCGATGGCCTTGCGGTCGACGGCGTAGTTCAGCGCCTGCCGGACGAGCTTGCTGCGCATGGGCTTCGCCCCGGCACCCTTCGCACGGCCGGTCAGTTGGATTCCGGTCTCCGCGACCAGGGTGGAGTACGTCTTGAGATTTGCGCTCTTGGCGCTGTCAAGCGTGTTGACGTCGCCCTGCGCCACGTCGGCGGCGCCGGTCTTCAGCAGGGAGAGCGCCGCGTTGGTCGAGCTGACGACCTTTATGACGATCTTGTCGTAGTGGATCGCGGACTTGTTGTAGTAGTTCCGGTTGGGCGTGTAGGTGTAGTGGTCGCCGGAGACGGTTGCCTTCTCGTCGAGCACGTACGGCCCTGCGCCGAACGTCTCGTGTCCCAGTGCCTTCTTGTTGGCGAGCCCCTTCGCGCTGATGACCGAGCTGAGATGTGTGGTCGACGACAGGTTGTACGGCATTTCCGGGTTGGGCCGGGCGAGCTTGAGGGTGACGGTGCGCTCGCCGGTCGCCTCGACGGTCACTTTCCCGAGCGACGGCGCCTGCGGGCTGTTCGGATCGGCGAAGGTGTACTTCAGCGAATTGACCACCGCGGCCGTCGTGACCGGAGTGCCGTCCGCGAACTTCACACCTGGGCGCAGGGTGAGCTGGAACTCACGGTTGCCCTTGCCCACGTACTTCCACGAAGTGGCAAGGCCGGGCTCGTACTTGCTGTTCGGGCCACGGTGGATGAGTGAGTCGTACGCCAGCGGGGTGTACCAGTTCTCCCCTACGGTGATGCCCGCGCGCGCCGGGTTGAAGGTGCTGGGCGGCATGAGCGAGACGACGTTGAGCGTGCCTCCGGACTTGCCCGTGGACGAGTCGGCCGTGCCGCTGCAGGCCGTCGCGGTCAGTGCGGCGCACACGACGCCGGCCAGCAATGTCGTGGTGCGGGTGAATCCTCTGTTCATGGAACTTCCTCCATGGAGTGCCGCGCGCCCGGAGCGGGTGTCGGTGCCGGCGGCCCGGTTCGCGTACGGCGGGGGTGCTATCGGGAGTCCTGTGCGACGGTGAGCCGCTGGGAGGGTGCTCGCTCGGGATCCGGGTCGGGCACCGCGGCGAGCAGCTGCCGGGTGTACGGGTCGGTGGGCGCGCTGTAGACGCGCTCCGCCGGGCCGGTCTCGACGATGCGGCCCTGGTGCATCACCGCCATGCGGTGGGACAGGAAGCGCACCACCGCGAGGTCGTGCGCGATGAAGAGATAACTGAGGCCCATCGACTCCTGCAGTTCGGCGAGGAGATTGAGGATCTGGGCCTGCACGGAGAGGTCGAGCGCGCTGACCGGCTCGTCGCAGATGACGAGCGACGGATTGATGATCAGGGCGCGGGCGATGGCGATGCGTTGCCGTTGTCCGCCCGAGAAGTGCGCCGGATAGCGGTCCGCGGCGTCGGGCGGCAGGCCGACCCGGACGAGGATGTCCCGCACGCGCGCGGCGATGTCCCGCCGCGACAGCGAGGACGACTTCAGCAGGAGCGGCTCGGCGATGGACGTGCCCACCCGCCGCGTGGGGTTGAGCGAGCTGTAGGGATCCTGGAAGACCGCCTGGATCTCCGAACTGAGGGCCCGGCGCTCGCGCCGGCCGGCTCCGGTGATGTCGCGCCCCCGGAACCGGATGTGCCCTTCGGTCGGGGGCCGGAAGCCCAGGACGATGTTGGCCAGCGAGCTCTTGCCCGAGCCCGATTCACCGACCAGGCCGAGGGTTTCGCCCTCGGCGATGTCGATGTCGACTCCGTGGAGAACGCGGGCGGGCTTGCGGCGCCACCCCTGTGGATAGTCGAGGACGATTCCGCGTGCGCTCAGCAGAGGCTGAGTGGGCGCCGCCGTGTCGGTCCGGCTCACGAGGCATCCTCCATGTCGAGTTCCCGCACGCGGTCGATGTGAATGCAGCGGCTGTGGTGCTCGGCGGCGAGCGCGGCCAGGGGGATCGGGCGCTGCGCGCAGTCGGTGGCGGCGAGCGGGCAGCGGTCCCGGAAGTGACAGCTGACGGGCCAGGCGGCCGGGGGCGGCACAGTGCCCGGGATCGTCGGCAACCTCGTCAAGGTGGTGGCGCCGCCGTCGGCCGAGGTGCGGTCGAGTGCGCGGTGCGGGTTGGCCGCGAGGAGGCCGGCCGTGTACGGGTGCGCCGGCGAGTGGTAGAGGGTGCCGACCGGTCCCTGCTCGACGACCTGCCCGGCGTACATGACGACCGCACGCGCGCACAACTGCGCCGCGACGCCCCAGTCGTGGGTGATCAGGACGATGGCGAGTCCGCGCTCCGCCTGCAGGCGTCGCAGCAGTGCGAGGATCTCGGCCTGGACGCGGGCGTCGAGCGCGGTCGTCGGTTCGTCCGCGACCAGCAGGTCGGGGTCACCGGCCAGGGCGAGCGCGATGGCGACCCGCTGGGCCATGCCCCCGGAGATCTGGTGCGGGTACCGGCGTGAAACGGCACCCGGATCCGGGACGTTGACCAGGTCGAGGAGTTCGACGGCCCGCGCCCGCGCGGCGCGCCGGTCCACACGGTGGTGCCGGCGCACGGCCTCGGCGAGCAGATCGCCGACGCGGCACGTGGGGTCGAGCGCCGTCATGGGTTCCTGGGACACGTAGCCGATGCGGGTTCCGCGCAGTGCGTGACGGTCACGGTCGGACAGCGACAGGAGTTCGGCTCCGTCGAACCGGCAGGACCGGGCACGGACTTCGGCGCCAGCGGGCAGCAGGCCGAGTACGGCGGCGACCGTGACGGACTTGCCGCAGCCCGACTCGCCGACGATGCCGAGGATTTCGCCCTTGTCGACGTGGAAGCCGGCACTTTGAACGACCGTGGTGCGCGTGCCACTTGTACTGAAGGCGACCGTGAGCCCGCGCACCGCCAGCAGGGTGCTCGGCGCCGACTGGCCTGTCGCGCCACCGGGTTCGGTCGACTCGTCCTCGCCTTCCTCGCGCAGGGGCGGCTCACCGCTGCGCGCGCCACCGTGCCGTGCCGGTGCGGCGCTCCACCGTTGCACCATCACATCGCGCACGGCGTCGCCGAGCAGTGCGAGGGAGAGCATGGTCAGACCGATGACGCCGCCCGACGGCACCAGCATCCAGCTGGATCGGTCGAGAACCTGGCTCGCCTCAGTGATCAGACCGCCCCAGGACGGCTCCGGTTCCTGCACGCCGAGCCCGAGGAAGGACAGACCCGCCTGCACACCGACCGCGCCCGCGGCCACCAGCGACGCCTGCACGAGGATCGTCGTCGCGAGGCGTGGCACGACGTGCCGCAGCAGGATCTGACCGTCGCCGAGGCCGGACACTCGGGCCGCCGCGACGTACCGCTCCGTACGGACACGTTGCGTCTCCCCGCGGATGACCCGGGCGAGTCCCGACCCACCGAGCACGCCGAGAGCGACCATCGCGACGTGCTGGTTTCCGGGGAACACGGCGAGGACGAGCAGGAGGATCAGAATGGCCGGGAGCGCCGCCGCGAGTTCGATCCAACGCAGCACCGCCCAGTCCACCCAGCGGCCGAAGTAGCCGGCCAGCACGCCCATGGCGGTGCCGGTGACGACGAAGACGAGCGTCACCTCCACGATTCCCAGCAGCACCCCTTGACCACCGAACAGGACGCGGCTGAGGATGTCTCGGCCCAACTGGTCGGTACCCAGCCAGTGTTGCCGGCTGGGCCCGGTCAGGACGTGGGTCAGGTCGGTGTTCGTGGGCTGGTACGGAGCGAGCGCGTCCGCCCCTACGCTCATCACGCCGACCGCCACCAGCCACAGGAGTGAGAGGGCCGCCAGCGGCCTGCGCACCAACGCCCGTAGTGCCGACCCGCGCCGCGGCTGCCGCTGGGTCACCGACGGCTGCTCTGCCGGATCGTCCCTCAGGCCTATGTCGCCGGGCGTGGGGTCCACCGCCGTCTGCTCGATGCCGGTCACCGGACACGCACCCGGGGGTCGATCGCGCCGTAACAGAGATCGACAAGGAGGTTCGCCGCGACGACGAGCAACGTGAAGTACACAACCGCTCCCTGAAGCACAGGCAAGTCCCGGGATGCCGTTGCCTGTTGGACGATGGAACCGAGGCCGGGCATCGCGAAGACCTGCTCGACGAAGATCGTGCCGCCGATCAGCCCGACGAACACGACGCCGATGACGCTCATGATCGGCACACCCGCGTTGCGGAGCGCGTGCCGGAAGAGAATCGACCGGTGCGCGAGGCCGTTCGCCCGGAGCGTCTTGATGAAGTCCTGGCCCAGGACCTGCCCGAGAGAGTCGCGGGTCTGCTTGGCGATGATCGTGGCCCCCCCGATCGCCAGAGAGGTCACCGGCAGTACCAGGGACCGCGCCCACTGCCCCGGTGAATCCGCGAAGCTGACGTAGCCGGCGACCGGAAGGAGCCGGAGTGTGACCGAGAAGAACGAGGTGAGGACCACCGCCAGCCAGAAGTTGGGGATGGCCATGCCGCCCAGCGACAGGACGTCGACGATGCTGCGGGTGACACCGCCGCGCACCGCCGAGGTGATGCCCAGCGCCAGACCGAGGACGGCACTCGCCAGCGTGCCGAGGATCAGCAGCGAGAACGTGACCTCGAGGTGCTCGTTGAGCTGGGTGGTGATGCCCTCACCGGAGATGATCGAGGTTCCGAGATCACCGTGCACCGCGTGCGCCAGCCAGCTCCCGTACTGCTCGAACATCGGCTTGTCCAGGCCGAGGCTCTCACGGAGGGCGACAATCTGGGCCCGCGTGGCTTGCGGACCGAGCATCATCTGCGCGGCGTCGCCGGGGACCACACTGGTGAGTACGAACGACAGGGCTGTGGCCACGAAGACGACGGGCAATGACCACAGCAGGCGGTGCCCGAGGAGTTTCAGCACGGCAGGTCCTGCATGGACAGGTTCCCTGCGGGCGCGGAACGAGCGGCGCCCGACGGGGAGGCGATGAGTGACGGCACGGCGGTAGGCAATTTGCGCACGGCGCTCTCCGGAGGTGGGTCGGATCGGATGCCGACGGCGGTCGATGTTCCAGACCGGTTTCGGACCGCTGAATTTCCAGTGACACTTGAAGTTCGGGCTCAAGGTAGGGCTGGGTTCAGCACGCCGTCAATATCGAGCGCACGCTGAAATTCAGGCGCGGCGAGCGGTCGGGTGGGCAGCGGGTATGGCCGCCCGGGCGAACCGCCGGCGGATGCCGCATCTGAAACGCCGGCCTCACCGGTGGCGGCGGCGGAATCTGAACTAGGGCGCGTATCGAGTCGTGATCAATGAGTGGTCCGGGTGAGGTCATTGATCCAGATCATCGAGGCGCGCGGGTGGAGACCGGCAAGGTAGCTGTCCGGGGGACTTGTCGTACCGGGTGGCGATGCCTCGCCATGCCTTGAGCTTGTTGATCAGGCGCTCGACCGTGTTCCTCTCCCGAGAGGTCGGCATCGTGGTGTGGCACTCGCCGCGCACATGAAGCCGGTCGATCGCTGCGTAGGTCGGATCAGTTGTGGGTGGTGGCCGGTGGGCCGGCGATGGCGGTGAGCCGGAGCTTGGTCTCGTCCTCGCTGCCGGGCACGGCGGTCATGATGACGATCTTGAGCTCGGAGTCGCCGTCGGCCAGGATGTCGCAGTCCACCGTGACCGGGCCCACTGACGGGTGGTCGATCGTCTTGTGATCCTCGCGGTGTGCGGCCACCTCTCCGCTCGCCCACAGCTCGGCGAACCTGCTGTTGCCCGCGTTCAGATCGCGGATCAGCGCGGCCAAGCGGTTGTCCTGGGGGAAGCGGCCGGTGGCGCGGCGCAGGTCGGAGACGATGGCGGCGTCGGTGGCGTCGCGGTCCGCCTCGGTCACCGGCCACAGCGCGAGGTGGGCGGGGCCGGCGTTCACCGGGAACCTGTCGCGGGCGAAGTTGCGCAGGCGCGGCGGCGAGGCGGAGGGGTCGCCCAGCAGGGCGGCCCATCCACGGTTCCACCACACCAGTTGCCAGTCCGCCGCGAACACGGCAACCGCCACGTCCCCGAGGCGGGTGAGCACCCGCTGCACGCCGGGCGGGAGATGGTCAGAGATCGCGCCGTCCACGGGCGGTACGAGCTGGGCCAGCCGGTACAGGTGGTCCCGCTCGGCGGTGGACAGTTGCAGGGCGCGCGCCAGGGACGCCACCACCGACGCGGAGGGTGTCGTGGCCCGCCCCTGTTCCAGGCGCACGACGTAGTCGACCGATACCCCGGCCAGGTCAGCCAGTTCTTCGCGCCGCAGTCCGGCCGCCCGGCGCCCGCGGGCCGCCGGCAGCCCGGCGGCCGATGGGGGCAGCCGGTCCCGCCACGTGCGGATCATCGCGCCCAGTCCGGTTCCGGGTGTCGTCGACATGATCTCCATCCTCCGGCATCCCCGATCGTGTGTGCGGGCGCGAGGGTGGTACTGGTCTTCCTACCGTCGAAGCGTCCCTGGCCCGCCTCCGTCGTCGGGGCCAGTATCGAACGCATGACGATCACCTTCATCACCGGAGCCAACAAGGGTCTCGGCCGTGAGACAGCCCGCCGCCTGATCGAGAGTGGGCACACCGTGCTCGTCGGAGCTCGCCACCGCGAGCAGGGCGAGGAGGCCGCCGCCGCGCTCGGCGCACGCTACGTCCCCATCGACGTTTCCGACGACGCGTCCGTGGCCGCCGCCGTGGCGAACGTCGCCGAACACGAGGGCAGGATCGACGTCCTGATCAACAACGCCGGTGTGCACGGCCCCCTCGGCGATCCCAGCGACCTCACCGCCGCCGACGCCCGCACCGTCCTCGACGTCAACGTCATCGGCGTCGTCCGCACCACCACCGCGTTCTTGCCGCTGCTGCGCCGCTCGGACGACCCTGTGATCGTCAACGTCAGCAGCGGCATGGGCTCCCTCGCCCTCACCCACGACCCCGCCCGGCCCGAGTCGCACGTTGTCGCGCCGCTGTACACCTCCTCGAAGGCGGCCCTGACGATGCTGACCACGCAGTACGCCAAGGGCCTCAAGGACATCCGCGTCAACGCCGCCGACCCCGGCTACACCGCGACCGACCTCAACGGTCACAACGGCCCCCAGACCGTCACCGAGGGCACGGACGCGATCGTCGCCCTCGCCACCGAGGGGCCCGGCGCCGGCACCGGACGCTTCCTCTCCCGCCACGGCGAGATCGCCTGGTCCTGAAACCGGCTTCCGTCACCGGCGAGAGGAACCTTCCGCCGGTGCTTCTCAATCTGCGGGAGTCGCCCTCGCGGCGGGACCCGGACCGGTAGATGTTCTTGCGTGACGCGAGTGCAACTGACGGACCAGGATTGGGAGTTCATCGGGCCGTACCTGCCAATCGGCACGTACGGCCCGTACCCCGAGCGGCTGCGGCAGCAGTTCGAGGGCGTGATCTGGCGGTTCAAGACCGGCGGGCAGTGGAGGGAGATGCCCCAGGAGTTCGGCGCCTGGTCGACCGTCCACAACCGCTTCCGGCAGTGGCGTGACGCCGGCGTCTTCGAGGCCCTGCTGGAGGGTCTGATCGCGGAAACCGCGAAGCGGGGGAGGTGGACCTGTCCCTGGTCAGTATCGACTCCACCACCGCGCGCGCTCACCACGACGCTGCCGGGATCCACCTGGACGAAGACGTCCTCTCCGCACTGGAGAAGGCCGCCGCCGAGGAAGGGAAGGCCAGGTCAAAAGGGGCAGCCTCCAAGAACAAAACGGGCAGGACGCCGAGCCCAGTCCCGAACGGGAGGAGCGGCGACGCATCCGGCGTCGGCGCGCCCTGCGCCTGAAGGTCGCCCTCCTCGGACGCTCCCGGGGCGGGCAGACCAGCAAGGTTCACCTCGCCGCCGACCGCAAGTGCCGCCCGCTGGCGTTCGTCCTGACCGCGGGCCAGGCCGCGGACAGCCCACAGTTCATCCCCGTGCTGGGAAAGATACGGGTCCGCGGCCCCGTCGGCCGCCCTCTCACCCGGCCGGACGCCGTTGCCGGGGACAAAGCCTACTCGTCCCGCTGCAACCGGGCCCACCTGCGCAGACGCGGCATCAAGGCCGTCATCCCCGAGAAGAGGGACCAGGCCGCCAACCGGAAGAAGAAGGGCTCCCGGGGCGGTCGGCCCGTCAGTCGCGATGCCGATCTCTACAAGGAGAGGAACACGGTCGAGCGCCTGATCAACAAGCTCAAGGCCTGGCGAGGCATCGCCACCCGGTACGACAAGACCCCAGACAGCTACCTCGCCGGCCTCCACCTGCGCGCCTCGATGATCTGGATAAGAGACCTCACCCGGACCAACCATTGATCACGACTCAATACGTGCCCTAGCGGGCGCACCGGCTACCGATGTTGAACTGCCGGTGGGTGAACCGGCGGCTGCCGAGTCCCGACCGCCTACGACGTGACCCTGCGCGTGCTGCCCCGGTGCCCGCTGGGGGAGCGCAGCAGAACGGCGTCGATGAGGGCTCCGAGCTGGGCGCCGATGTCGAACGACGGATCGACCAGCCAATGGTTCTGCAGTCCGTCCCAGGCCGCGATGATCAAGGCTGCGGCCTGTTCTGGATCGACCGCGAGGCCGACCTCTCCGGCCTCCTGGAGCAGCGAGATGTCCTGGGCCAGCCGTGCGCGCGAGAGGCGCCAGCGTTCCTTGAAGTAGTCGTGCGCAGGGTGTTCGGGGTTGCTGGCCTCGCCGAGCAGGGACGCGTAGAGGTGGACGATGTTGGTGCGGTGCACGCCGTCCACGGCGAGCGCGGGGGCGGCCGCGACGGACTCGCCCGGCCCCAGCAGGCTCATCTCCTGCTCGTCGAACAAGGCCAGAGCTGCGACGAGGAGTGCTTCCTTGGAGGGGAAGTGGTAGAGGAGCCCCGCTTCACTAATGCCGGCTCGCTTCGCTACCCCGAGCGTGGTCACACTGCGGTGGCCGTGCTCGACCACCAGCGCCAATGTGGCCTGGGCGATAGTTGCGCGGCGTTCGCGCGTCCGTGCATACGGGCCGCGCCGACGGGGCTCTGGCATGCCAGCACCGTATCCGACTCCGCATGCAGGCCCGTTCGCTGCACGACGACGTGACCGGCGGAGCATCGATGGGAACGGGCAACTCTCGCCCCGCTGTTGACGTGCACCCGGGCAGCCGACACTATGAAATTCAAGTTGCACTTGAGATTCAATTCGAGGGTGCCCTGCGCTGGGGACGAGCGGGACGCGGAGAGCGCCGAGCAGCAGTCGCCCTGAGAACCGGTCGAGGACTGCCCCGTGGCCGAAACACCACCGTGGAGCGGTCAAGGACCGAGGCCTGCACCCCCAGCCGGTCAGCGACCACCAAGCGCGAGGAGCCGACATGTCAGGACTGTCCGTACAGCGCGTTGCCGAATTGAAGGCGCGGGCGCGACGGGACGTGGACGAGGGGCTGTTGCCGGCGTGCCAGTACGCGCTGGCCAGGCACGGCGAGGTGCTCGTGCACGAGACGCTCGGCGACGCGCCGCCGGACGCGCGGTTCTCGATCTGGTCGACGACCAAGCCGGTGTTCAGCTCGCTCGTGTGGCAGTTGATGGGCGAGGGCAAGCTGGATCCCCTCGCACCGGTCGTGGACCTGTGGCCCGAGTTCGGGGCGCACGGCAAGGACCGGGTGACACTCGAACACCTCCTGCTGTTCACCGCGGGATTCCCGGAGGCGGAGCTCGACTGCGACTCGATCTTCGACCGGGCGGCCCGGGTGCGGCAGATGGAACAGTGGAAGCCTTCCTTCGAACCGGGCACCGCCTATGGCTATCACGGGTTCAGTGCGCATTACGTGATGGCGGAGCTGGTGGAGCGCGTGACCGGCACCGACCACCGCACGGCGTTGCGGGAGCGGATCCTCGATCCTTTGGGCCTCGACCGGCTCGAACTCGGCGTTCCCGAGGACCGGCAGGGCGACCTCCAGCGCATCCTCGGCGCCGGTGAGCCCAGCACGGAGGAGGAAGTGAAGGACCTCCTTGGCGTCGACTCGCTGCCGCTCGAAATCACCGAGGCGATCACGGCGGCCGCGGGGAACGCGAGTGTGCGCCCGGACACCGCCCTGATCACGTGGCAGCGGCCCGACCTGGTCGCGTTCGGTTTCCCTGGAGCCGGGGGAGTGAGCGACGCGGCGAGCTTCGCGCTGTTCTACCAGCACCTGCTGCACGACCCCAAGCACGTATGGGACCCAGCGATCCGGCACGACGTCACGACCAACGTACGGAACACGTTCACCGCCACACCGTTCAACATCATCGCGAACCGCACCCGCGGCCTTGAGCTGCAGGGCGACGACCCGACGCGCCTCCACCGCGTCGGCGGTGGAGGCGCCACACCGCGGACGTTCGGGCACAACGGGGCTGCGGGCCAGATCAGTTGGGCCGATCCGGACAGCGGCCTGTCCTTCGTCTACCTGACCAACGGGTGCGACCGGAAGGACGTCCGCGTCGTACGGCGCTCCCGCGACCTGAACGCGGCGGCGCTGGCCTGCGCCGCATGAGCCCACCCGCTGTCCCCGTACCGATCCACCCATCGTCATCCCGCCCGTGACCGATGCCTTCATGACCGATGCCTTCACGACCGAGATTGCGAGTCACCGAGAAATGACCGATCAGGACCTGATCGCCGTAGCGGATGCGCCCCACCAGGACGATCCCGGGTTCGGCCCCGCGTTCATCGATGTCGACGAGTGGCGCGAGAGCCCCATCCCGCACCGCTACCTGCACGGCGGTTTCGAGGGCACCGAGACCCGCTTCGTGATGTACCTGCCGGAGCGCGACGCCTATCAGGGCCGGATGGTCCAGGAACTCGCGGGCGGTGTCGGAGGATCCGAGGAGCATCCTCCCGAGTACCTGGAGAAGCTGCTCCGCAGCGCCTTCCGGCTGGGCGCCTTCGTCGTGGCATCGAACCAGGGCTGGATCCTGACCCCTGAGCGGCCTGGGGTCGGCGGGCCGGGGCTCCCGAAGGACCTCACGATCCTGTCGCACCGGGCGAGCGCGCAGACCGCGCGTTATGCCAAGACGGCCGCGGCGGAGCTGCTGGGCGCGCGGCCGCACCACGCCTACCTCATCGGCGGCAGTGGCGGCGGTGCCCGGTCGGTGTCGGGCATGGAGCAGGTGCCCGGTCTGTGGGACGGCGCGGTCCCGATCGTCATGGTCAATCAGCACCTGGCCTGGCACTACTGGTCGGTCTGGATCCGCGCGGAAGTCGCCCTGCGGCACAAGAAGGACGAGATCACCGCCGCCGTCGACGCGGGCGCCGACCCCTTCACGGTCCTCGACACGGACGAGCAGCGGCAGTGCCTGTCCGAGCTCTACTTCGCCGGATATCCGAAGAGGGCCGAGAACCTGCTCAGCATGGCTGCGTCCGACTGGGCGAACTGGACGCCTCTCGTCGACCCCGAGTACGCACAGGACTACTGGAACCTCCCAGGCTATGCGGGCGAAGGCAAGGAACCGTTCCGCCTGACCGGCACCGTCACCGGCCTGGTCCGCGCGTCGGATCGCGAAGCTCCCGCGCTGATGGAGCCGCTCATCGAGGGGTTCCGTGAGTTGCTTGCGCCCCAGCACGTGATCGGTGCGCGACTCGACGGTGCCGAGCTCACCAGCGACCTGATCGGCGGCCGGTTCACCGTCGGCGAGCCCGGCCGTGAGGTCCTGCGAGTGTGTACGGCCGTCGCCGGTGACTGCATCGGTTTCGTCGACTTCCACGAGCGCCCGGCACCGCAGGTGGGCGACGAGATCACCCTGGACAACACCTTCGAACAGGCCTGGTCGCACTACCACCGGCACATCGTCGACCCGGCGCGGCCGACCATGCGGCACTGGGCGAACGACGGCCGGCCGATCTGGCCGCAGCGCCCCGCCGATGCCGAGCGCCGGGCCGTGCTCTGCACCCTTCCGACCGGCCGGTTCGAGGGCAAGATGATCGTCGTCCAGAGCGCCCTCGACCACCTGTGCCCGCCGGTCTTCGCGCACGACTACGTCGAGACGGTGCGCGCCCGATGCGGGGACGGCGACGACCGTATACGGCTCTGGATCCTCGACAACGCCATGCACGGCGAGGCCTCACCCGAGCTCGGCACCGAGATCAACCTGCGGTTCATCAGGTTCCTCGGTGCCGCGCTGCAGGCGCTCGATGACCTCGTGGCATGGGTGGAGGACGGTGTGAAACCGCCGGCCGACACCTCCTACGAGCTGGACGCTTGGAACAGGACGCTGCTGGCGCCGACAGCCGGGCAGCGGGGCGGAATCCAACCGCTCGTCTCCATCGAGGGACCGGTCGAGGCCAGGGCCGGGGAGGCCGTGCGATTCACGGCCGACGTCGAGGTCCCGCCCGATGCGGGCTCGGTGGTCGAGGCGGCCTGGGACTTGGACGGCACGGGCCGCTTCGAGCAGAAGGCCCAGATCAAGGAGCCGGCGTCGAACCTGACGATCGACGTGGAGCACAGCTTCACGGAAGCGGGCACCCATGTGGTCGTGCTGCGCGTGGCAAGCCATCGCCAAGGAGACACCTCGGACCCGGTGAGGGTCGTGGAGAACCTGGCGCGGCTCCAGGTGCGCGTGACGGACGGATCCTGAGCGAACACCAGGCATCCTCCCCGTCCTCGACCTTCCTGGTACCGAAGTGCCGCGTTACTCGGTGAGTGCGTCGAAGTCGAGGTTGCGGAACGCGTTGGCGACGAAGTGCGCGGCCAGGTGCCCGGCCTCGTCGAGGTCGTCGCCGCGGTCGATGGCGTGCTCACAGACCTGGATGGCGACGCCGACGCAGGCGGCTGCGAGTGCTTCGGCGGTCGGCCCGAGCGCCGGGCCGTAGGGGTGCCGGCGGCGCTCGATGAGGCCGGCGAGCCGTTCTGTCACCGCGCCCAGGACCTGCCGCCGAAGATTTGTGGGGTGGTCGCCGGTCCTGTCCCCACGGAAGAGCAGGTCGAAGCCCTCGGCGCGTTGTGCGGCGAGGCGGAAGAGCGGCTCCATTCCCGTCCGTGCGAGTTGTGTGAGCGACAGGTCGGCCCCGTGCTCGTAGGCGTCGGCAATCCAGGCATTGAGGATGTCCGCCTCGCGTTCGATGACGCGACGGTAGATCTGCTCCTTGCTGCCGAGGCGGGCATAGAGCGTGGGCCTGGTGGTCCCTGCCCGTTGTGCGATGTCGGCGATCTGGGCAGCGCTGTAGCCAGCCGCGTGGAACACGCCACGGGCGGCGTCGAGCAGTTGGTCTTCGTCGAAGCGGCGGCCACTCGGGCCGAGCGCGGTGCGGACGGACATGACAAGAAAGTATAGGACGACTTCTTGACGCGGTGTAAAGCTCCACCCTAGCTTGACGCGAAGTAAAGAACGCGGCGCATCTCCACAGCACCCCACCCACATCCACCCGCAGGGAGGAAAGATGTCACTTTCCGGTTCGCGCCGTCGCGCCGCCAGGGCGCCGTCGCGGTCGAGGTATCCGTCCGTCAGCGCGAGCGTCCGTTGGCGGATCCTGCCCGCTCTGGGCGCCACCGCGTCCCTGCTCCTGACGTTGGGCGCGACGGATGCCGGAGCCAGCAGCGACGAAGCGGGGGCTGAACGCGCCGCCGCACCCGCGAGCAGGGCGGGCGACGTTCCGTTCGAGCCGATCGGCTTCGAGCGCATCCCTGCGCCCCCGGAGATCCGGGCGGGCAGCCCGTCCTTCGCCCCCGACGGCAAGCATCTGCTGTTCCCGGGGACACACACGGTGGACGGCAAGTCGAGAAGCGATGTGTGGATCGCCGACATGAAGGGCAAGGGCGTCCGCTGCCTCACCTGCTCGATCGGGGAGGAATCCCGGACGCTCCCCTACCCCTACGTCTTCCCGTTCGCGGACGGCAAACGGGTCTTCCTCGGCTTCAGCGGTGTGCTCGAATGCGCGCCCAGCATCGTGAACTGCCGCACGTCCAAGTACCTGCCGTACGACCTCTCCACGGCGAACCCTCCGGGCGGCGTGATCCCGCCGGGCGGAGCGGCGAACAGACCGCAGTCCGTCGTCCGCCAGGGCGCCTACCCGACGCTGGCGCAGGACGGCAAGCACATCGGCTACTCGGACGTCCGCACCGACGGCCTCGAGCAGATGGTGGTTGCCAGGCTCGTACGCAAGGAGGACAAGTACGTCGCGGAGGACCCCAAGGTCATCAACCCGCCCGGCCCCACTTCGGCGACCGACCGGAACATCGACGCCTGGTCGGAGAGCACCGGGCTCTACGAGCTGAAGACCTTCACCCATGGCGGACGCGATGTGACGTACGTGCATGCGGGAGGCACCCGCTCGGAGAACCCCGAGGTCTGGGAGGTGAACCTCAAGACCGGCGTCCGCAAGCGGCTGACCAACCACCCCGACTGGGACGAGGACTACGCCGGGGCGCCCGACGGCAAGAGCGCCATGGTGTGGAGCAACCGGACCCTCCACATGTGGGACGCGCTCGGCGGCCTGATGCCGCACCGCAGCTTCATCGACGCGCCGATGATCGGCGCCGAGTCCGGCATGCTGATCAACACACCGAACAACATTGCCTGCGGTGGCGTCATGTGGCTCATGCCCGGGGAGGGTGACCACGGCGGTTCGGTGTCCGGCCAGCCGATCATCGCCCCGGAGATCCACGCGCACGACACCGTCTCGGGGTGGGGCGCGTGGAGTCCGGACGGCACGAAGTTCGCGCCCACCGCGCTCAAGGAGGGAGCCGGACTCTTCTCGGGCGACGCGCCCGACTATCTGCTCGTCGCGAAGTTGTCCAGCCGCAAGCCGACCAAGCCGGAACCCGTCGTCAGTTCCAATGTCGGCGACTGGGCCCCTGCCCCGGCGGACTGGCACCCTGCGTTCGGCTACGTCGGGGACGTGACCCTCGACGGTCCGGGCGGCGGCACGGTCGACATCCACTACAACGGCAAGCAGGGCGCGGTCTACGGCGACTTCTCCGCGACGTACAAGAACTACTCCGAGGACGGCAAGACGTTCCTCGACGGGACCAAGAAGATCGACGTCCTGGAACCCGGTATCACCAAGGTCCACGAGGTCACCAACCTCGTGATGACGGGTGAGCACACCGGCTCGCTCCGCAAGGACCTCGAGATCACCGGCGGCAACGTCACCGGCACGCCGACCTACAAGGGCTCCTCCACCGCCACCTACGACGGCAAGACCGTAACGGGACCTCCCTCGTGGCTGACGCAGAAGGGCTCCTGCCCCGAGCGACTGCCGAAGAAGCCGCAGATGCAGGCGACCGCCAAGAGCCTCGGCAACGGCCGCTACGAGATCAAGGTGACCGCGAGCGTCGCCGGCATGGGACCGAACGAGACCTCTGTCGACACCCGGCCGGTAACCCACGCGCGGATCGACTCCCCAGGTCAGGACGCCTACACCGATGACCGGGGCATGGCTGTCATCAAGGTCCCCGGGGGCCGCCCGGTCACCGTGAACGTGACGGCAGGCGAGACGATCACGCCGACGAACCTGCGGGTCGGCTGAGCTGTCGGCTCGGCGCGACGGATGCGTCCAGCGGCGAGGGCGAGGACTGCCGAGGTCCTTGCCCTCGCCCGTCGGACACGAACTTCATGCACGGAGACAGGCTCCGCAGACGCACAGGAGGAGGTTGCCTGATGAAGGGCGTGACGCGTAGAGGCGCAGCAGCGGGAATCCTCGGAGTTCTGGCGATGACCGCGTGCTCGAACCCCGGCGCCGGCGGAGACTCCGGACCTCCTGGGACGAGGGAGGCCACCGTCCAGGCCAAGGAGTTGACCGTCTGGACCAACAGCGCTGATCCCGAATCGATCAGAAACGTGTACGAGCGGTTCGGGGAGAAGTACGGCGTCAAGATGAACATCATCGAGATCGCCGCCGACGGCTTCGAGAACCAGGTTCAGACGAAGTGGGCCGGCGGAGACCGGCCCGACATCCTCGAATACCATGCGACCTCCGCCTTCTGGGCCCTCAACCCGGCCCGGAACATGGTGGATCTGTCGAGCATGCCGTACGTCGCCAAGTCCGGCGACCTCTACAAGCACGTCGGGGCGTACCGCGGAAAGGTGTACGCCGTGGTCACCCAGAGCCCTGGGCTCTTCGGCATTTTCTACAACAAGAACGTGCTCGAGAAAGCCGGACTGCGAGCCCCGAAGACGTACGACGACCTGAGCCACATCTGCTCGGTGCTCAAAGCGAAGGATCCTGCCGTGAACCCCCTTTGGGAAAGCGGCGGTTCACAATGGCCCACGCAGATCCTGGGCGGCATCCTGTACATGAGCTCGGCTCAGAAGCAGGATGACTGGGCGCAGAAGGTCATGGACAAGAAGACCGTCTTCGACGACCGGAACGGCCCGTTCGTCGCCGGAGTGTCCGCATACGATCGGCTGCGCAAGGACGGTTGCTTCAACAGGGACGCTACCACCGCCACGTTCGAGGCGTCGGTGAGATCCGTCGCCGACGGGTCGAGCGCGATGGTGGCACTCGGCTCCGATCTCAGCCCGTTCAACGAGGAGTTCGGCGGCGACACCCGCAAGACGGACGCGACCGTCGGCTTCGCCGCGGTGTCGGCCGACGCTCCCGTTGCTGCGTGGGCGCCGAATGTGTCCGGCACCTGGTACGTCCCCAAAACCGGGGATGCCAGACGGCAGAGCACGGCACTCGCCTTCATCAAGTACGCCACCGGCGAGGGGTACCAGCAGTACATCGACGAATCCAAGACCCCCCCGCTCCTTTCGGGCTTCGAAGAGCCATCCGGCGTGCAGCACCTGCAGCAGCAGATCACCGATGCGTACAAAAGGAACTCGGCTCTGGCGTTCAACACCGACCTGGTGGGCTTCAGTGACCGCTTCCCCACCTACACCACCGGGATTCTCAGCGGCCAGGAGGCACCGCAGGGTGTGGGGAAAAAGGCGCAGACCGCCTTCGAGCAGGGCGCCGAGGCCGCTGGTCTGCCGGGGTGGTGACGAGTCGATGCGATCCCTTCGATCAGCGCAGACGATGGCGAACGTGCCTCCGGCGCCCGGCGGGCCTTTCTCGGTGAGCGCCCGCCCATCGAGAAAAGCCCGCCGAGGCCGGAGTCGGTGGTGGCCCTTCGCCCTGCCGGCCTTCCTCCTGGTCTGCGCGTTCTTTCTACTCCCGTTCTTGCTGAACGTGCGCTTCGCGTTCACCCGATGGACCGGCTATGTCGAAGACATCAGCTGGAACGGCCTGGACAACCTACGGAGCATGGCCGAGCAGGGCATCCTGGCGGGCGCGATCGAGGCCACACTCACGTACGCGGTCATCGCCATGATCGTCCAGAACGCCTCCAGCCTCACCCTGGCCCTGGCCCTGCAGCGTTCCGACCGTGTCAACGGCGTCTTCCGCGCCGTGTTCTTCCTGCCCGTTCTCATCGCCCCGGTCGCTGCGGGATACATCTGGTCGGCCATCGTCGCCCCGGCGGGACCGCTCAACAGGGCCATGGGCCTGGTCGTACCGGGCTTCGACTACGCCTGGCTGGGGCACGGCTTCAGCGCGTTGGCCACCACGGCCTTCATCGACGCCTGGAAGTGGAGCGGGTTGACGACGTTGGTCTACATCGCCGGACTCAACGCGATCCCACGGTCCGTCATCGAATCCGCGACGGTGGACGGCGCGAACGCCTGGCAGCGGTTCTGGCGCATCCGCCTTCGCCTCCTGGCGCCGGCCTTCACCTTCACAATCGTCGTGACACTCATTGGGGCGCTGAGCGCCTTCGACATCATCATGGCGACGACCCGCGGAGGTCCCGGCGATGCCACCACAGTGCTCAACATCGCGGTGTTCACACAGTACGGCGGGGGCTTCTTCGGAACCGCGAGCGCGTTGAGCCTGGTGGTGACCGCGTTGGTGGCCGGGATCGCCCTTCCGCTGATCGCGTTCCTGCGCAGTCGAGAGATCGAGGCGTGATGGCCGGCATCGCTACTGGCTCTCGGCCTCAGGCGGTGGTTCGCCGACGTCCAGCAGTCCGTGTCAGTCGGAAGGGCCTCCGGGAGACCACCCGAGTCGTGCTCCTGACGACTGTCGCTGTGGGCTGGATCGGAATCCCGCTGTGGCTCCTGCTGGTGAACTCGGTCAAGCCCCTCAGAGAGGCCAGTGTGCTCGGGCTCGGGCTGCCGAAAGCCTGGAGCCTCATCGACAATTACTCCACGGTCATCCACGAGGGCCATTACGGCACGGCCGTCATGAACAGCGTTCTCATCGCCGTGCCGACCATCGCCTCGGCGGTACTTCTCGGTTCGCTGGCGGCATGGGCGTACGCGAGATCGCGCAGTACGACGATGAAGTTCGCCTACAACCTCACGGTGCTGTCGATCCTGCTTCCGCCGGCCGTCCTCCCGACCATCTACGAGCTGCAGTTGACCGGCCTGGACGGCACGCGGCTCGGCTACTTTCTCGCTATGACAGGGACCCGCCTGGGAACGGTCGTCTTCCTCGCCACCGGTTTCATCCGGGCGATGCCGGCCGAACTGGAGGACGCCGCGGAGGTCGACGGCGCGGGCAGACTTCAGATCTACCGGCACGTCATTCTGCCGCTGTTGCTTCCTGTGCTCTTGGTCGGATCCATGATCCTGATCATCACCGTCTGGAACGAGTTCTTCTTCGCGGCGTTCCTTCTCCAGGGCAGCGAAAGGGCAACGCTCCCGATGGCCCTCTACCAGTTCGCATCGGCGTCGCCGGACACGTCGATCGTGCGATGGAATCTGATCTTCGCGCACGTCGTGCTCACGAGCCTGCCGCTCGTCGTCGCCTATCTGTTCGTCCAGCGGCGGATCGTCTCGGGGCTTTCCGAAGGCGCGATCAAGGGATAGGGCCTGTCCTGCGGATCACGTCGTAGCGACCCCGAAGGCGCGCCAGAAGGCACCTGGATCAAGGCTCAGGCCATGCTGAGCCCGTCCAGGACCAGGCCCCAGCCACCTGAGCATGGACCTCGACCGTCAATAGGTCGCCCTTCCACCGCTGATGTCATAGACGGCGCCGGTGGAGAAGCTGACGCGGTCGGAGGTGAGGAACGCGACGAGTTCGGCCACCTCCTCCGGGCGTCCGATGCGTTTCATTGGAATGAGTCCGGTGATGTGTTCCAGCACGTCGGGGGCGGTGGAATCGTTCATGGGCGTGGCGATGACGGCCGGTGTGACGACGTTCACCAGGACGCCGCTGGTGGCCAGCTCCTTGCCGGCGGACTTGGTCAAGGCGATGACTGCGGCCTTGGACGCGGAGTAGGCGGAAAGGTTGGGGTTGCCCTCCTTGCCCGCCATGCTGGCGAAGTTGACGACGCGGCCCCAGCCGCGCTCGCGCATGCCAGGCACGAAGGCGCGCATGGTGTTCACGGTCCCGATGACGTTGACGTCGAGGACACGGCGCCACTGCTCGGGCATGGTGTCGACGAGCGGGGTGTTCGGTCCGACGATGCCGGCCGAGTTGACCAGGACATCCACCGGCCCTATATCGACAGCCAGTTGACGCAGCGCGGACTCGTCCGTCACGTCCACCCCGATGTCGGCCGCGGTACCGGCGAGGTCGAGGGTGGTCGTCGTGATGCCGTCGGCTCGCAGGCGTTCGGCGATGGCGGCACCGAGTCCGCCGGCGCCGCCGGTGACGAGGGCGGTCCTGGCAGGGGTCGTCATCATGCCTCTCCTGTGGGTCGTCAGGGGTGAGGAGCCGAGGGCCTGGTGGCCCGTACGGCCAGGCTCGTCAGTGGGATTCGCGGCTGACGTCGGAGCCGCTGGAGCCGATGAGGAAGTCGAGGTCGGCGCCGGTGTCGGCCTGTTGCACGTGGTCGACATAGAGGCGTTGCCAGCCGCGGCGCGGGGCGGCGAAGCCGTCGAGGGTGGCCTTGTTCGGGGTGCGGTGGGCCAGTTCGTCCTCGGATACGTCGAGGTCGATGCGGCGGGCCGCGACGTCGAGGCTGACGACGTCCCCGGTGCGGACGAGGGCGAGCGGCCCGCCGGCTGCTGCTTCGGGGGCCATGTGCAGCACCACCGTGCCGTATGCGGTGCCGCTCATCCGGCCGTCGCAGACGCGCACCATGTCACGGACGCCCTGCTCCAACAGCTTCTTCGGCAGAGGCATGTTGGAAACCTCGGGCATGCCCGGGTAGCCCTTGGGGCCGCAGCCGCGCAGTACGAGGACGGAGTCGGCGTCAACGTCCAGGTCGGGGTCGTCGATGCGGGCGTGGAAGTCCTCGATGGAGTCGAAGACGACGGCCCGGCCTCGGTGCTTGAGCAGGTGGGGGGAGGCGGCAGCAGGTTTGATGACGGCGCCGTCGGGGGCGAGATTGCCGTGCAGGACGGCGAGGCCCCCGTGGGCGATCAGGGGCTGTTCCCTGGGGCGGATGACGTCACCGTCCGAGATGAGCGCGTCCTGGAGGTAGTTGACGAGGGGCTGCCCGGTGACGGTGAGGGCGTCGGGGTCGAGCAGGTCGCGGATCTCGCGCAGCACCGCGAGCAGGCCTCCGTCGCGGTGGAAGTCCTCCATGAGGAAACGGCCGGCGGGCTGCAGATCGACGAGCACCGGGACGCGCGAGCCGATGCGGTCGAAGTCGTCGAGGACGAGATCGATGCCGAGGCGGCCTGCGATGGCGAGAAGGTGGACGACCGCGTTGGTCGAACCGCCGACGGCGGCCAGCGCCACGATCGCGTTGTGGAAGGACGCCCTGGTCAGGAAGGTTGCGGGGCGGCGGTCGGCGCCGACCATCTCGACGGCGAGGCGCCCGGCGCCGTGTGCGGCTTGCAGCAGGCGGCTGTCGGGCGCGGGGGTTCCGGCCGTACCGGGTATCACTGTGCCGAGGGCCTCGGCGACCAGGGCCATGGTGGAGGCGGTACCCATGGTGTTGCAGTGGCCCCGGCTGCGGATCATCGCGGACTCGGAGCGGGTGAAGTCCTCCTGGGTGAGGGTGCCGCCCCTCACCTCTTCCGACAGCTTCCACACGTCGGTGCCGCAGCCGAGCGGCCTGCCGCGGAAGGTCCCGGTGAGCATCGGGCCGCCTGGCACGACGACGGCGGGCAGGTCCACCGAGGCGGCGGCCATCAGCAGCGATGGGATCGTCTTGGCACAGCCGCCCAACAGGACGACGCCGTCGATGGGGTTGGCCCGGAGCATCTCCTCGGTGGCCATCGCGGCCATGTTGCGCCAGAGCATGGCGGTCGGCCGCACGTTGGTCTCGCCGAGCGACACCACGGGCAGGTCCAGCGGGATGCCGCCCGCCTCGTACACGCCGTTGCGGACGTGGGCGGCGACCTCGTCCAGGTGGGCGTTGCAGGGGGTCAGATCCGAGGCCGTGTTGGCGATGGCGATCTGCGGCCGGCCGGTGAAGGCGTCGTCCGGTACGCCCCGGCGCATCCAGGCCCGGTGGATGTAGGCGTTGCGGTCCTGGCCCGCGTACCACTGTGAGCTTCGAAGCTTCACCCGCGAATCTTTCCAATAGTCGGTACAGCGGTCTAATATTTGGAACGCCATGGATAATACGCAGACGTTCGACGGACCGAAAGCCCCCGGCGACAAGAAGGGTGTGCCCCCGACAGCCCGTTCAACTGAGCGCGAGGACCAGGGACTTGTGGGATCCGATCGGGTGCTCGCCGTCCTCAAGGAACTCGCGCGCCACCCGGACGGCGCGGGCTTGGACGAGCTGACGCGCGTGATCGCCAGCCCCAAGCCGACCGTGCACCGCGCCCTGCAATCTCTGCGCCGAGCGGGTCTCGCCGACCAGGACGCCCGGGGGCACTACCTGCTCGGGGACGAGTTCCTGCGCATGGCCTTCGCTCACCATGAGGCGCGCCCTGAGCATGTCCGCGTACGGCCCGTCTTGGAGGCACTGGCCGAGCGGTTCAACGAGACCGCGCACTACGCGGTGCTCGACGGCCGGGAGGTCGTCTACCGCGCCAAGGTCGACCCGCCAGCCGGCGCGGTCCGCCTGACCTCCACGGTCGGGGGCCGCAACCCTGCGCACGCCACCGGTGTCGGAAAGCTGCTGCTCGCCCACGAGTTGAGGTCCCTCGCCGACGTCGGGGCCTGGATCGGCGACGACCTTCTGGAGCGACGCACCCCGCGGACGCGCTGTACGTCCACCGAACTGCACCTGGAGTTCGAGACCACCCGGGAGCGGGGTTACGCCCTGGACGACCAGGAGAACGAACCTGGTATCAACTGCCTGGCGCTGCCCGTATACGCGACCTCGGCGACGGCCCCGTCCGGAGCGGTGAGCATCAGCGCGCTGACCTATCGCACGCCGCTGAACGCGCTGGTCGGCGCGTACGACGAAGTCCGCGGGCTGCTCGGCCCGTGGGGAGAACCGCTCCGCTGAACGACAGCCCTCACGGCCCCGACCGGCGAGCCCCACCGTCGACCGTTTTGGCCCGCTCCGCTCCTGAACTGCCCACCCGAATCTGGAGATTGAGCCCGTGTACCTCATGCGCATCGGTGCCGTCGGCGCCGAGAGGCCCGTCGCCCGCGTGGACGACGACACATACGTAGACCTGTCCGACGTCGTCACCGACTTCGGCGAGACGTTCTTCGGGACCGGCGGGCTCGACCGCGTACGTCCTGTAGTGGCCGAGCGTGCAGCGACGGGCCAGGTGTTTCGCCTCACCGGGGAGCGCATCGGCGCCCCCATCGCGCGACCGCACCAGATCCTCTGCATCGGCCTCAACTACCGCGACCACGCGGCTGAATCCGGGATGGCGGTGCCGGACGAACCGATACTGTTCACCAAGTCGCCCAACACCCTCGTCGGTCCCAACGACGATGTGCGCATCCCGCGCGGCTCCACCAAGCCCGACTGGGAGGTGGAGCTCGGTATTGTCATCGGCCGGCGCACCAGTTACCTCGGCTCAATGGAAGAGGCGCGCGACGCCATCGCCGGGTACGTCGTCGTCAACGACGTCAGTGAGCGTGCCTTCCAGTTGGAACGCGGCGGGCAGTGGGCCAAGGGCAAGTCCGCCGAGACCTTCAACCCCGCCGGGCCCTGGCTGGCGACCGCCGATGAGATCGACGACGTCCTCGCGCTCGACATGTGGCTGGACGTCAACAGGGTGCGCCGCCAGAACGGCAACACGAAAACGATGATCTTCGACCCGTCCTTCATCGTGCATTACCTGAGCCAGTTCATGGTCCTGGAGCCCGGCGACCTCATCAACACAGGCACTCCGTCCGGCGTCGGCATGGGCTTCGACCCGCCGCTGTGGCTCAAGCCCGGTGACGTGATGGAGCTGGGCATCAGCGGCCTCGGCGCACAGTGCCAGCGCGTCGTCGGGCCCCGGTGAGCGCGCGCCATGCGGGCATTCGTCGTCACTGCTCCTCGCACGTACGAAGTCCAGGACCTGCCGAAGCCGTCCGCGGCACCCGGCGAGGTTGTGGTCGACGTCGAACGGGTCGGGGTGTGCGGGACCGACGTCGAGCTGTTCACGGGCGACATGGCCTACCTGCACCAGGGGTTGGCCGCCTACCCGCTGCGCCTGGGCCACGAATGGTCCGGCCGCGTCGCTTCCGTCGGGCAGGGCGTCGACGCTGGCTGGCTGGGGCGGCGCGTCACGGGGGACACCATGCTGGGCTGCGGGACGTGCCGCCGCTGCGTACGCGGTCAGCAGCACGTGTGCGAGCGGCGGGAGGAACTCGGCGTCCGCGGCCCCCGGCCGGGAGCACTGGCCGAGCAAGTCGCCGTACCGGCCTCCTCGTTGCACGCCCTGCCTGCATCCGTCGACGCAGTGCTCGGCGCCCTGGTGGAACCCGGCGGCAACGCCCTGCGCGCGGCCCGCGCCGCGGTGCCGGACCGGAACAAACGGGTACTGGTCCTCGGTCCGGGAACCATCGGGCTGCTGGTCGCGATGTTCGCGCGGGCCATGGGCGCCGACGTGCACCTCATGGGCGAGACACAGAGTTCCCTGGACTTCGCGGGCAGCCTCGGTTTCGAGCGGCTCTGGCGGGAGGGCACCCTCCCGGACCTTCCTTTCGACGCGGTCGTCGACGCCTCCAATGCTTCCCAACTGCCCGCTCTGGCACTGGAGTTGGTCGAGCCTGGTGGCCGCGTTGTCTACATCGGTCTGGCCCGCGAACCGAGCGGGATCGATACCCGCACGCTCGCGCTCAAGGACGTCACCGCGGTCGGTGTGCTCTCGGCGTCTCCCGCCCTCGACGCGACCGTCACCGCGTACGCGGACGGGCTCGTGAATCCCCGGCCGTTGCTGGGGGCGACCGTGAGCCTGGACCAGGTCGGGTCAGTACTCGCCGGTGATCGCCCCGCGGGTGGGGGAGCCGGCCCGAAGATCCATGTCGACCCGCGCCTGAGCGGGGAGTGAGAAGCGGCTGAATCGTGACAGTGACAGGTGGCGGCCGAGGGGCGGCTCGTCAGCGCGGGGCCATGCGGACGGCGCCGTCGAGCCGGATGACCTCGCCGTTGAGCATCGGGTTCGCCACGACGTGGTGGACCAGCGCCGCGAACTCGGCCGGGTCGCCGAGCCGTGCCGGGTGTGGCACCTGTCGGCCCAGGGATTCCCGAGCTTCCAGCGGCAGTCCGACCATGAGCGGAGTGTCGAAGATTCCCGGCGCGATGGTGACGACCCTTATCTGATGCTGTGCCAGTTCCCGTGCGGCCGGGAGCGTGAGCCCGACCACCCCGCCCTTCGAGGCGGCGTAGGCGGCTTGGCCGACCTGCCCGTCGTAAGCCGCGATCGACGCCGTGGCGATGAGCACGCCTCGTTCCCCAGCCACCGGCTCGGCCTCGGCGATGCGCTCGGCGGCGAGCCGGAAGACGTTGAATGTTCCTACGAGGTTGACCCGGACGACGCGCTCGAACTCCTCCAGGGGCAACGGCCCGCGGCGGGACAGCAGCTTGCCGGGGGTGGCCACGCCGGCGCAGTTCACGGCGATCCGTAGCGGTCCGAGCCCGGCGGCGGTGTCGACGGCGGCCTGTACGGTTTCGGGGTCTGTCACGTCGCAGGGGGCGTACACCATCTTGCCCAGGGAGGACAGTTCGGCGGCGACGTCCGATCCCGGGGACGTGGGGAGGTCGGCGATGACCACATGGGCTCCTGCGGTGAGCAGCTCCGTGGCGACGGCGCGGCCGAGCCCGCTGGCGCCGCCGGTGACCAGGGCGACCGATGCGTTGGGGTTCATGGGTGGACCTCCGTGGGCGCGACGGGCACGACGTGGGTGGTGGGGCCGGGGTTGCCGCGGGCGAGGTCGCGGCTGATGACCATGCGCTGAATCTGGTTGGTTCCTTCGAAGATCTGCATGACCTTGGCTTCCCGCATGTAGCGCTCCACGGGGAAGTCACGGGTGTAGCCGGCGCCCCCGAAGATCTGGACCGCCTCGGTGGTGATCCACATCGCGGCGTCGGTGGCGACGAGTTTGGCGATACTGGCCTGTCGGCCGTAGGGAAGCCCGACGTCCTTGCGGCGCGCCGCGGCCAGCACGGTCGCCCGGGCGGACGTGACCGCGGCCTCCATATCGGCGAGCAGGAAGGCGATCGCCTGGTGATCGATGATCTTGCGGCCGAAGGTCTCCCGCTGCTGGGCGTAGGTGAGCGCGTCGTCCAGCGCGCCCTGAGCCAGTCCTACGGCCACCGCGGCGATACCGAGCCGGCCGGCGTCCAGGCCCTCGAGCGCGATCGCAAGTCCCTGGCCCTCCTCCCCGATGAGCCGGTCGTCCGGCACCCGGACGTCATCGAAGCGCATGGTCGCGGTGGCCGACCCGGTCAGGCCCATCTTGCGCTCCGGTGGATCGGCCTGGAGACCTGATACGTCAGCCGGCACGAGGAAGCAGGAGACGCCTCGCGCCCGGTCGTCGGAGGTGCGCGCCATGACCGTGTAGAAGTCCGCGTGCCCGCCGTGCGTCGTCCATGCCTTGGCACCGCGCAGCACGTACGCGTCACCGTCGCGCCGGGCCCGGCTGGTCATGGCGGCCGGATCCGAGCCCGCGTGCGTCTCGGACAGACAGTAGGCCCCGAGCAGGTCGCCGGCCAGCAACTGTGGCAGCAGGCGCTCGCGTTGAGCGTCGGTGCCGTGCGTGGCCAGCGGGAAGCAGGACAGCGCGTGCACGCTCATCCCGACGGCGACGCTCGCCCAACGGGCCGCGATCTCCTCGACGACCTGCAGATACACCTCGTACGGCTGTCCACCACCGCCGTACTCGACGGGGTACGGCAGGGCGAGGAGACCGGACCGGCCGAGCGTCCGGAACACCTCGCGAGGGAAGCGTTCCGCCGCTTCGTGCTCCGCGGCGCGGGGCGCCAGGTGACGCTCGGCGATCTCGCGTGTCAGGTCGAGCAGGTCCGCCGCCTCTTCGGTCGGCAGCAGGCGTGAGACAGGCATGGAAAGGGGACTCCGGATATCTCGTACGGGACTGGCGGTGTCAGTGGCCGTCCAGTTCGTCACGGCGCTGTTTCCGCAGGACGAAGCGCTGGATCTTCCCGCTGGGGGTCTTCGGCAGCCGGTCGGTGAAGTGGACGGTGCGCGGATAGGCGTGGGCGGCGAACCGTGACTTGACCAGCTGCTGCAGTTCCTTGGCGAGTGCGTCGTCGCCGACCGCGCCGACACGCAGCACCACGAACGCTTCGAGTACCTCCCCGCGCAGCGCATCAGGCACTCCCACGACCGCGACATCGGTCACCAGGTCGTGCTGCAGCAGAACGCTCTCCACATCGAAGGGGCCGATGCGGTACCCGGCCATGATGATGACGTCGTCGTCGCGAGCGGAGAAGAAGAAGTAGCCGTCCTCGTCCCGGGTTCCGGCGTCGCCGGTGAGGTACCACTGGCCGTCGGCGGTGAAGCGTTCGGCGGTCATATCCGGGGCGCCGGCGTATCCGGAGAACCACATCAGCGGGCTGTCGGCCACCTTGATCGCGACGCGGCCTGCCGTCCCCGCCGGGGCGGGTTCGTCCCGTTCGTCGTGCAGGACCTCGGCCGACCAGCCGGGCAGAGGCCTGCCCATAGATCCCGGCCGGACCGGGGATCGTACGGCGTTGGCCCAGCCGTTGACGATGACCATGCCGTGCTCGGTCTGACCGTAGTGGTCGCGCACGGGGACGCCGAGCGCCTGCTCGGCCCAAGTGATGACCTCGGGCGTGAGAGGCTCACCGGCGGAAGAGGCGGTGCGCAGCCGCAGACCGTCCGGCACGGGCTCCGGGGCACTGCGCAGGCTGCGGTAGACGGTGGGGGCCGCGGCGAAGTTCGTGACGCCGAAGTCGCGCATGACCTGCCAGGTCAGCGCCGACGAGAAGCCGGAGTGCAGCAGCAGGCTCCGGTGGCCCGCGGCCAGCGGGCCGAGGATGGCGTAGTACAGCCCGTAGGCCCAGCCCGGGTCGGCGGCGTTCCAGAACACGTCGTCGGGCCGGACATCCAGGCCGAACTCCAGGTATGCCTGGAACGACGCCAGCGCCTTGACCGGGACGGGAACGCCCTTCGGTGTCCCGGTGGTGCCGGAGGTGAACAGATGGACCAGCGCCGCGTCCCCGCCGACGGCGACCGCCTGGCCCTCCTGCTCGTCTCCGCGACACGCGCCGAGCAGGCGGTCAAACGACAACTCGCCTTCGGCCGGTTCACCGCCCGCGACCACGACCTGCCACGGGGCGTCGGCGGGCATGTCCTCGCCGGGAGCGAGCTTGTGCCGCTGATCGGCGTCGACGACGACGGCCTTCGCCGTGCTCGCCTCCAGGCGCAGGGCGATGGCTGGCGGCGCGAAAGCGGTGAACAGCGGAACGTGCACCGCACCGCGCCGCCAGATACCCAGAAGCGCCACGATCAGGTCGGCCGACTTGCCCATCAGAACGGCCACGGCGTCGCCAGGGTCGACACCGATTCCGGCCAGAGCGGCGGCGCATCGCGCCGAGTCACGCCGGAGTTCGCCAAAGGTGAGATCGCGGGCCGACAGATCCGCCTCGATGACAGTGAAAGCCACGGCGTCGGCAGGGTGCCGGTCGCACAGCAACTCCGCAGCACATGCCCCCGGAGAGCCGAACCGGGCCAGCAGTTCCCGGACCCGCTCCGACGCAGCGGCCGGAACGTCAGCCCCTTGTTCACCGACGGATTGACCGATGCTGCTCATGATCAGCCCCTTTTCTGGCACGGTCGGCCGACTCTTTGCGGTGGCGCTACGGCGACCTATGCTCCGGATCACGTGGATGGCCGACTACCCCCGGAAAGGGGCAGGGGCAATGAGGCCCATTTCGGATATATCGATGCGTCCTGACGATGGTGACGCGTTTCGGCAGGCGCTGCGACTGGCTCAGCGGCGCTGCGACTTCCCCATCGCCTTCGGCGGCCCGGTCCAGGGTGCAGTCCTTCACCTGACACAGCACATCGGGGTTCAGACGGCGGGGCTGCGCGGACTCTCCGTCTTCGCCGCCACCGGCCTGGGCGGGCATGTCCTCGTGGAGCGCCGCCCCGCCGCCGTGGCGGACTACGGATCGGACGACTCCATCACCCACGACTACGACGCCCCCGTCCTGGCGGAACGTATCCGCTCCGTCGTGGCCGTTCCCGTCGTCGTGTCCGGTTCGGTACGCGGGGTGCTGTACGGAGCGACACGCGCCTCGACGCCGCTCGGGGACCGTGCAGCCGACGCCATGGTCGGCGCCTCACGGCAACTGGCGACCGAACTCGCCCTCCGGGACGAGGTCGATCGGCGGCTGAAGCTCCGGCTGGCCTCGGAAACCGGATCGGGCCGCGGCACGAGCCACGGCGCGGCCGAGGAGATCCGCGAACTGCACGCGGAGCTCCGCGTCATCGCGCAGGCAGTGCAGGACGACACACTGCGCGATCGGCTCCTCGACGCCTCCCAGCGTTTGGCCGGCCTCGGCGCAGCACACAAACCGCAGGCCCGTTCACCGCTCTCGCCCCGCGAGATCGATGCCCTGGCGCAAGTGTCCCTGGGATGCAGCAACATCGAGGCGGCCGCTCGTCTGTCTCTCCGGCCGGAAACGGTCAAGGCCTACCTGCGCAGCGCCATGCGCAAGCTCGACGCCCGCACACGGTTCGAGGCCGTGGTGGCCGCCCGCCGCGGGGGCCTTCTCCCGTAGTACGCCGGCAGGATCCTGAGCGCCCTGTTCACGAGGGCCGGATCATGCACGAGGAGGCCGACCGCGTCCAGACCGAGCTTGCCGCGGCTGAGCAGGAACGGCAGGAGTGGCGGATCGCGCGCAGGCGGGTCGGTGTCGGTACGGTGCCGGCTCCGCTGAAGGTAGGTCCGGATACCGACAGGCTGATCAGCCAGGGTGTCAATTTTTGCAGGCTGCGGTGCGCAGGATAGAAGAGCAGGCCTCGATAACCGCCCGCAACGACTTGGGGGTTCGGGTGCCGGCGTCTGAGCGTTCGGTCGGTGCTTCGCCTCATATCTTGAACGAATTCCTGGCGCAGGACACTAGGCGAGGGAGCCCAGCGGCAGTTGGTCCGGCTGCCCGCTCATGACGTTTCAGCCTGGGGCGGGGTGAGATCGGGCGGGTAGCCCTTGGCACGAAGCCAGCTATCGAGGGCCAGGGCGACGATGTCGCCGTGGGGGACGTCCTGGTCGGCGTTGTAGCGGCGGATGCGTCGCTGGAGTTGCAGGATGTCGGGGACGGCGTAGTTGAGCTGTCCGCGTTTGATGCGGCGGTCGCCGACGACCGCGAGAGTGTCTGGATGCGGGGTGAGTGGATCGTCGGCGGGCTCGGACTGCGCTTCGAGTGCGTCGGCCACGTCGCGTAGACGACGGGCGTGGTGGGAGAGATTGGGCACGAAGGCTGCTCCGGTCGGTCCGGCTAGGCGGCTAGTTAGCCGCCTATTGGGCTATTGGAATAGTCGGCGGAAGGGGTGGCCGGGCACTCAGCGAGCTGGCGGCCACCCCCTGTGCCGTACGGTGTGTCAGAAGCCGCGGGTGGTGAGCCATTCGTCCAGTGCCACCGCGACGATGTCGCCCATGGGCAGGTGGTCGAGTTCGTTGTCCAGCGCGAAGCGCTTGATCCGCTTCTTCAGCTTCAGCGCAGCGGGAACCGACGAGTCGAGGCTCTCGCGCGTGATAATGCGCTGGTTGAGGATCACGGCTGTCTCGGGGATGTCCTTGGGGCGGCCGGGGCCGTGAGCCCACGGCGTTCCCTCGCTGGGTGCTGCCTGCGACCGCGCGTCCTGTTCCTGACGAGGCCCCGGAGTATCGGTCCTCACCGGGAATGCCATGTCGCCTGCGACCGGAGGAGCTGCTGGGCGAACCGCCACCTCGGCGACCGGGGCCACACCAGCAGCCGCGGACGGGTCGTTGGACAGCCCGTGCCGAGCAATGGGTTCGGGCGGCTGCGCGGGCTGAACCGCAGGTGGCGCGGGCTCGGCAGTCGGGACCCCGGGCGGCACCTGCTCCTTCACCGGATCGCCGACGGAATCCATCCGAGCCTCGGGGGCGATGACGGACTGGTGAGCCGACTGACTGACGTTCGCCTCTTGCGCGGGGCCGCTCGGCGCGACCGCATAGGTCGACTGGGGGGACGCCTGAGCCACGTCAGCCACCGTCTCGGTCTTATTGTGCGCCGCCCCCTCGACGGGAACGGTGGAAGGGGCGGGCTGTACTTGCGGCTCGCTGGCAGCGGGTTGGCCTTCGCCCCGTGCGGCGGCCTGTTCGGTGGCGAACTGCTCGGGGGTGAGCTCGGCGGCCGGGGGAGGAGGCGGAGGGGTCGTGTTCCTGGCTCCGCCCAAGGTACGGCCGCCCGTGCGGCGGGCGGGCGGCTTCATGCGTTCGGTCATGCTGCGGTCAGCTCCTTCATCAGCTTGGCGTACTCGCTCAGCTCGGTCGGGATCTCACCGAAGGCCTCCATGTAGTGGACCCAGGAGTGGATGGTGGTCTCGGCGAGCGGGAATGCCTCGTCGCGGTCGGGGCCGATGCCCTCGCCCTGGGCGGGGTCGAGGAGTTGGTCCTTTGCCCGGCTGGGCAGGCTGGTGCGGTCGTCGGCCTTGACCATGACGACGTGGGCGGTGACGCCGTGGGTGTTGCGTGCGGCGGCGCGTTCGGCCTCGTCGAAGGTGGCCACGAGCTTGCGGCGCTCGATCTTGGTGGGGGCGACCGGCACGAGCAGGAGGTTCGCCTCGGTGACAGCCTCGTGGAAGATGCGGGCGCTGCCGCCGCCGGCGTCGACCACGATCGCGCCGAACTCGGCACGCTTGGCGCGGATGTATTCGGCGATGTCGTCGAACGGGTACCGTTCGACAACCAGGTTTTCGGGGATCTCGAAGCCCTCGGCCTGGGCGACCTTGAACCAGTCGTAGGCGGATTGGCTGGTGGCGTCGGCGTCCAGCAGCAGCGTCGGGACGCCGAGGACAACGGCGTAGTAGAGGGCGATGAACCAGGCGGAGGTGGTCTTGCCGGTGCCGCCCTTGAGCATGCCGACGACGATGATGAAGGCGTCCCAGGCGCGGGCTGTGGCCGCGGCCAGGGTCTTGTGACGGGTGTTCTCGTTCACGTGTGCTTGATCTCCTGAAACTGTCGTTGAGTTGGCGGTCGCCGACGGCGTCGACGCTTGCTTGTGGGCCTGGCTGCTTGCAGGCGAGCGGGGGTGCTCTCGCTGCGCAACCGAGGCGGGCAGGGTGCATGGGCGGGTCGTCGAGCCGAGTGGCACCGCAGGAGATGCCTACGAGGACGGCGGTGCTCATGGGCGCTTCCTCGTGTCATGGGCCGGGCCGTGGCGGTGCTGGGGCCGCATGGGGGTGCCTGCTTGGTGCAGGAACCGGTAGACATTGGCGATGGAGTAGCTGTGCTCCGTGGCGAGTTCCGGCACTGTGGCTCCGGCCTCGTACCGTGCGCGCAGGGACAGTGCGAGCTTGTGCCGTTCGGCGGCCCGGGCTGCGGTGCGCATCCGCAGGGTCTGTTGGGTGGTGCGTACGGTGCCGCCGGCCTCGATGAGCAGGCGTCGGGCACCGCGCCTCGTCTCTCCCGCTGCTGTGGCGAGTTCGGTGAGGGTTGCGCCGTGCTGTTCATACAGGGTGCGCATGTGGGCGGCGAGGCGCCTGCGGGCTTGTGGGTTCTGCCGCATTCTGCGGGTCTGCCAGGAGGTGCGCATGACGGTCCCGGCGTCGTGCAGCCGGTTGAGAACCGTGCCATACGACAGCCCGCTATCGGCGACGAGTTCGTCAACCGTGGCACCGGACTCGTATCGCGCGCGCAAGGCCTGCGGGCTTGGCGGTTCGCTCTCGGGAGGCGTGTTCTGGGCGTGTGAGGTCATGCTGCGGACTCCCATTCGCTGAGGGCTTCGGCATGGGCGGCGGCCAGCTCGTCGTAACTGCGCTGGTCGGCGGGGGTGATGAAGATCAGGCGGCCGTCGGTGGCGACCCGCCAGCCCGCGGCCGGACGGCCGGTGGCCGGGTCGAGGACGCGCCCGCCCGGGGCGTGCCACGTGGGCGGGATTTCGTCGGGGCGCGGCGCGGGTACCAGGACCTGACGGCCGTCGCGGACGATCACGAGAGCCCTGCTGCGGTGCTCCGCAAGCCGGTCCAGTGCCTCCTGGTAGGCCGCCCGTTCGGCCGCGTGCAGGGCCTTGCGCCGGGCCGCTACGCCCCAGGTGCCGTGTAGCTCGGCGACCCTGTCCCAGCCCTGTGCCGGCGCTGCGGTGTGGCCGTTGTCGGCGTCCGGGAGGCGGATGCCGAATCCCTCCAGCGCACGCGGTGCGAGGGTCCAGGTCTCCCCGGTGTGCTGGACGAGACCGTGGTCGGCGAGGCGTTTCAGGGTCCGGTAGGTGGTGGCGCGGGAGACCGAGGAAGTGCCGACGAGCTCCATGACCGTCTGGTCCGGGCGCACATGCAGGGCGCTGATGATCACGAGGGCGGCGCTGCCAAGGGCGTGGTGGGCGAAGGTGTCGTGGCCCATGAGTCGGCTGAGGACGGTGGAGTCGATGTCGGCCGTCGTGGCCGTCTCAGGGGTGCTCCACTCCCCAAGTGCCGGGTCGGGGGGGAACTGAGTGGACCGGAAACGAGACAGCAGAGCCGGGTCACCGTGACCCGCGATGGTGCCGTCGCCCAGGTACCAGGTCGAGCCCTCCCGGCCATGACCCACCCGCAGACGCCGCAACCACCCTCCCGGCTTCAGGACCGTCTCGTAGACGACCCGCAGCGTCGTGCGGGAGACCCCCGCTTCCTCCGCGGTCTGCCGCTCACTGGCGTGGTGCAGGGGACCGCCCGCGATCTCGGCGAAGTTCAGGTGCGCCCGCAGCACCCGCAGCGCGGTCCGTCCTCGCTCACCACGCCACTGTGTCGTCTCGATCCGGTCGCGCAGTGAAGCGAGGACCTCGTACGCGTCGTGCCGGGAGCTCAGCGCCGCGGTGATGCTGACCGTCTTGGAAGCGCTGGTCCAGACCCGGTCGATGTAGTCCAGGGCTCGCGCCTGCCCGGAGCGCAGCGCGATGCTGCGGGTGTGCCGTCCGCCTTCGTGCTCAGGGTGCAGCAGGAGTTGGGTGAGCTGGTCGATGCTGCCGCCGGCGCGGGCGACGTGGCAGGCGATGGCCGCGGTGATCCGGTGGCCGTGCTCGGCCGCGCCCTGGCGGTCCCCGCGCAGGATCACGGTCCGCCCGTCGGAGGAGAGTCGGCTGTAACTACCAGCGGCGTAGCGGCCGGTGAGGTCGCCGAGCAGAATGAGATCGGTCGCGGCCGACGACAGTTGGGCGTGGCCGACAATGCCGCGGAATGCGGCGGAGTTTCGTTGAGAGAGGGCGTGATGGGTGCTGTCTGTCACGGTGAGGTCGTCTCGCAAAGACGTGGACGCCACCCAGGCCCGCTAAAACCACGGGTGGCATCCGGAACCGACCTCCATCGGCGCCGGCAAGGTCCCCAGGATGGCCGTCCTGGAAGCCCTCGCAATACCGGCCCCGAGCGGAGGCAGGCATCCCCATCACAGCTCGACCGAGATCGAAACAGAGCACCACCAGAGGCGTCCACCCGTGATCCACACCGGCCAACTCAGGTCCCTCGAAGGCCAGTTACAGAGGCTGATGCCTCTGACTGCCTCCGAGCGACCCGGGTCGAACCGGGGTCGAATCAGAGCGATTTCCTCTGACTGCCTCCGATCGCCTCTGCAACCCGTCCTAGCAGGTCACAGCCTCATCGCCCCCACACAAGCGCAGGTCAGAAAGTTGCGCTAGCTGTACCACTGGTTCCTGGCGAAAGTCGTCATGTGCGGCATGGCTGCGGCTCCCGTCGTTGGGTGATGGCGACATCGTCCGGAAGGGCGTCACTGCGCCGCAATACCTCTTCCGCCTCACGGAAGTAGATCAGTAAAAGGCCTGTTCAGGGTATGTAGTCCCTCGTGGGGTTGAGTCGGGATGGGCTCGGGCCAACACGCGCCACTGTGTCTGCATCGCTGGGCTGCGTGTCCGCTTCAGGGTTGTCGACTTGCGAGATTGATCCTAATTGGGGCTCTCGTGGTGATTAAGTTTCCGCAATTCGTTGGTACAGCGGCAGAAGTTGCGTCATCGCTGATCAGGCGTGCGCGTCGCCGTGTAATGAGGTCGTGGGGTCGAATCCGGGTCGAATTCGCCGCTCTTTGGGTCCTGTAGCAATAAGTGCAGGCCAAAGGGGTGGCGGACCTATGTAAAGCGGTTGTTTGAACCTGCCGGGCCAGGAGTAGCCCGGCTTGGGCTCGGGCCGTGGCCGTTTGTGATGGAGTGTCAGGTGGGTTGCGGCGCAGGCGAGAAGCCCGTTCATCGCGGACTTGGGTGCCGTTTCAAGAGCGTGTGCGTGTGTCGGTCAAACTGCCGTTCTCGGCGGGAGTCCAGTCGAGCGGGGCGCGGGTGACGCGTCGGCCCACCTCGTGGGCGCCGATGTCGACGCTGGTGAGGGAGAGGTGGCGGATCTTGGCGAGGAAGCAGTTGTCGAAGCTCGCCAGCGACAGGTGCGCGGGGGCGGGGGAGGAACATGACCTCCTCCATCCCGTTGGCCACCAACGGCCCCGTCCAGCAGGTGTTCGATATCGTCACCTAGGTCCGGTTCTGGCCCAAGTGGCATGTGCTGACCAGGTCCGTTCCCTGTCAAGTCCTACGTGTTGAACCTCTACAACCCTTCCGAGCCCTCGCCCGGTTGCCGAGCCGGCCGCAGTCAGGTTCCGCGCGTCGTGTCGGGCGCTCGCCCTGGTGTCGGCTTCGGCGCCCAGGCGGAGAGGAGTTCGTAACCGACATGGGCGGCGGCCACGCCGGTGATCTCGGCGTGGTCATAGGCGGGGGCCACTTCGACGATGTCCGCGCCCACGACGTTCAGCCCACTCGTCGCGCGCAGCATCATGAGCAGTTCGCGGGAAGTGAGCCCGCCGGGCTCCGGCGTACCGGTGCCCGGTGCGAAGGCGGGATCCAGGACGTCGATGTCGACCGAGATGTAGACCGGGCGGTCCTGGAGGCGGGCGCGCATCCGCTCGATGGTGCCCCGCACGCCTATGTCCTCGATCTCCTCGCAGCGGATGGGCACGAATCCGAGGGTGCGGTCCTGCTTCATGTCACCCGGCCCGTACAGGCCGCCGCGGATGCCGACGTGCAGGCAGCCCTCGGGGTCGAGCAGTCCTTCCTCGGCGGCTCTGCGGAAGGGCGTGCCGTGCAGGTAGGGCGAGTTGAAGTAGGTGTCCCAGGTGTCGAGGTGCGCGTCGAAGTGCAGGACGGAGATCGGTCCGTGCCGAGCGTGCAGGGCTCGCAGGACGGGCAGGGCGATGGTGTGGTCGCCGCCGAGGACGAGCAGCTTTCCGGCGCGTTCGAGAACGGCGCGGGTGCCGTTCTCGATGGTTGTGATGGCGGCAGGATCGCCCAGGCCCACGGCCGCCACCGCGCACCCGGCCGCAAGTCGCCGCTCAGGGGTTCCAGTTCGAGCTGCGCTGGCCACAGGCCTGCGAGGTTCACCCTCGACCTGCTGCTGGACATCACACCCGTGTCCGACGTCGAGAGCACTGCGATGGGCTGCATGGCCGCGCCGGCCCACATGGTCCGAGCTGACGACAATGGGCTTCCCTGCCCGTTCGCGCGGGGTCTCGGCGCAGGGCCCAGTGAAGGCCGGCCCCGGCCCGGTGAACGCGCCCGCCGTGGTCGCCGGGACCACCGTCCGACATACTTGACAACTCAGTACAGAACCGCCTAGGTTTCTGATCGTTCAGTACAAAACCGTCCAGAGCTCACCGGACGGGCTGCGCGCACGCCCGGCGCCATCACCGTCCCGTCGCTCTACCTCTACGGGGCCGACGACAACTGCTTTTGCGTGGAGGTGAGCGACGGCATGGACGGCCTGTTCACGAACGGCTTCGAACGCATCGTCATACCCGGCACAGGGCACCGGTCGCCAACCACATCCTGGGCTTCCTGAACGACTGCACCCCCCGCCAACCACCCAGAACTCGAAGGGTCGACCGAACCATGACTGACAAGGAACGGCAGGATGCCATGGCTGTGACGACTCCTTTCGTGGAAAAGCACCGTGGCACCGAGGCCATGTTGGCCCTCCTCGACGCGATGGACCAGATGCCGAGCGCCAGCCTGCTGCGGGCCCGCTCCTACGAGCTGCTGTCTCTTGTCCCGGGCTCGTCTGTCGTGGACGTCGGCTCCGGTGCCGGGCGGGCCGTCGCCGAGCTGGCCGAGCGTGGCGTTCACGCGGTGGGTGTGGATCCCGATCCGTGGATGCTGGCCGAGGCGCGGAAACGGTGGTCGGCGGCTGAGTTCTGGGAGGCGGGGGCGGAGGATCTGCCGTTCGCCGACGGAAGCATGCGCGGCTACCGTGCCGACAAGGTCTTCCACGCACTTCAGGAGCCGTGGCGCGCGGTGGCGGAAGCGCGGCGCGTCCTCTGCCCGGGCGGCAGGATCGTCCTGGTCGGGCAGGACTGGGACGCCATCATGGTCGACTCTGATGACGCGGAGCTCACCCGCACGATCGTGCACGCCCGCGCCGACCTCCTGGGCACGCCCCGCGCCGCCCGCCAGTACCGCAACCTGCTCCTGGACGGCGGCTTCAACGACGTCACCGTCGAGGTGCACACCATCGTGTTCACCGATCCTGCGATGCTGTCGCTGCTCACCGGGTTCGCCGAGTCGGCCTGCATGAGCGGTGCCGTCGGCCGTGACCAGGCCGATGCGTGGCTGGCCGAACAGCGCCGACGCTCGGAGGCCGACCGCTTTCTCGTCGCCATTCCGTTCTTCGTGGCTGCCGCCTCCGCCTAGAGAGCAGATGGAGCACGGGCTGCGGGGATCCGCAGAACCGGGGAACGGTGACCACGCCTGTCAGGCGCTCGTGGCCGATGTGGGTTTCCTCGACCAGCTGGGGGTGGTCCCCTTCGGTGCGAGACGCCTGGTCATGAGGGTGATGACGGCCCAGGTGATCAGGTCCCGGAGTACCGGATGAGCCGTTCGGAGTCCCGGGCATGGCGGCGTGCGTGCATCATCCACGCGAGCGGCCTCTCGACGACCCAGCGGCGGGGCAGCACGACGAAGGCAGAGTCGTCCTTGGGGCGGCTGACCGGCTTGGCGGTCAAGTTGAGGTGCTGTTTCGCCCAGTCGACGAGCTTTCCGGCGTAGGCGGGCGAGGGCGGTGAGGGCCGGGACGAGCAGTTGCCCGAGGAGAACGCGGCGATCGTCGCCGGCCCTGTCGAACGGCCGGTCAGCTCGGCGAGTTCACGGCGGGCCTCCGCCTGGTCGTCGAGTACGACGGCGACGATCCCGATCAGCACGAGCAGTGACGCGACCTGGCGTCCGCGCCGGTCGCCGACGACGAGTACCGCGTGGTCACCCCGGCCGACTGGTCACCGTCGCTCCGCTCGGTCAGGGACCTCGCCGACCGCCCCTGGGTGACCGCCCCGCCCGGGGCGGCGTGCGGCCGTGCCCTCGCGCGCATCTCCGCGCAGTACGCCTACACCCCGAGCCGCGCCCACGCCGCTCGGGGGTTCCCCACCGCACTGTCCCTGGTCCGAGCGGGCCTCTGCGTGGCCGTGGTCCCTACCCTCGCCCTCACCGGCGCCCCACCCGAAACCGTGGCCCTGCCCCGCGGTGCCGGTGGCGGGCCACCGCCGCATCGCGGCCGTCTGGCCCGCTTCCCGGCCGGCCCACACCTCCGAACCGCGGCTATGGTCGAGGCCCTCCCGCCAGCCGGCCGAGAACCTGTGGCTGACGCCTGCGTCTTGAGGGGGCAGGCGTGAGTGCGTGGCTCCGTCGCGGGGGTGCGAGCGGCTGAGGGTGACGGCGGCAGAGGGGTGCCGACGCGAGCGGCGCCATGGGGGCGCGAGGCTCAGAGTGCGGGGGCGCGAGCAGGGCCGCAGGGCACGAGCATCAAAGGGCGGTGACACAACGCCGCCGCGTGGGTGTGAGCAGCGTGGGGTGCGGCATAGCGGAGTGCGGCGTAGCAGTGGGTGCGGCATAGCGGAGGAGAACGGCGGTCGCCTGTCGTCGCAGGTCAGCGTCTGCGGCGACCGCCGCTGTCACCTCACGGCCCTTGGCCTCCGGGCCGCCCCTCAGGAGAGCCCCGGGGCGGCCCGGAGGCCGAGGACGGTGAGGTGTTCCGGTAGGAGATCCACTGGCCGTGGACCGTGGACCACGCGCGCCCTGCGCGTCTCGCGCCGCCGGGCTCCTGCTCGACGCGCCTGGCGGGCGATCCGGCGGAGCCGGTGCCCGGCGGACGCGTCGCCCGTCGATCCCGCGGACGCGTCCCCGGCGATCCAGTGGACGCCCCGCCGGTGATCTAGCGGGTGGACCCGGTGTGCTCCTGCACAGTGGCCGCCTCGCTCGCCGTCGTCCCGGCCCCCGGTTCGGCGCGCTGCTTCGCGAAGCCGCGCCGGCCCGGCAGGATGGCGAGGACGATCAGTGTTCCGGCGGCCATGATGATCCCGCCGATGAGGCTGGTCTGGGCGACTCCGTGGGCGAAGGCCTGGTGGACGGCGTCCACGGCGGCCTGGGCCTGCTGGGGCCCGGCGGAGGGATCCTGCGCGACCCGCTCCGCGACGGCCAGGCCGGCGCCGACCGAGTCCTTGGCGGTCTCCATCGCCTGCGCCGGGAGCCGGTTGCCCACCAGGTCGGTCAGCTCGTCCCGGTAGGCCGTTCCCAGCAGCGAGCCCAGCACCGCGATGCCCAGCGCCCCGCCCAGCTCCAACGCGGTGTCGTTGACCCCGCCGCCGACGCCCAGCTCGGACTCGGGGAAGGAGCCCATGATCGTGTCGGTCGCCGGGGAGATGGCCAGTCCGAGCGCGAGGCCCAGCATCATCAGCGGCGCCAGGAAGTCCCCGTACGTCGACCCCTTGTCGATCTGGGTGAGCAGGAACATGCCCGCGGTGCCGACGGCCATGCCGGTCACGACCATCACCCTCACCCCCAGCTTCGGGGCGAGCACCCCGGTCACCGCGGACCCGAGGAACACCGCACCGCCCAGCGGCAGCAGCCGTACACCCGTGTCCAGGGCGCCGTAGCCGAGGACGAACTGAAGGAACTGCGTCGAGTAGTAGATCACGGCGAACATGCCGAAGAAGAAGAACATCACCGCGAGCATCGAGCCGGTGAAGGGCCGCAGCGCGAACTTTCGGACGTCCAGCATCGGGTGCGGGTGCCGCAGCTCCCAGGCGACGAAGGCGACCAGACCGACACCGGCGACCACGGCGGCGGTGACGGGGCCGAAGCCCCAGCCGGAGTGCGGGCCCTCGATGGCGGCGTAGACCAGGGAGCCGACGGAGACGATCGACAGCAGACCACCGACGTAGTCGATCCGGCCCATGCCCTCCGCCTTGGACGGCGGTACCAGGGCGAGCGCGCCGAACACGGCGAGGACGGCGATCGGCACGTTGATCAGAAAGGTCGAGCCCCAGGCGTGGTCCTCAAGCAGCCAGCCGGAGACCAGCGGGCCGACGGCTACCGCCACCCCGGAGGTCGCGGCCCAGGCGGTGATGGCCTTGGCCCGCTCGCTCCGGGGGAAGGTCGCGACCACCAGGGACAGCGTGGCCGGCATCACGACCGCGGCACCGACACCCATGATCGCGCGGGCCACGATGACCAGCGAGGTCTCGTCGACCAGGCTCCCCATCACCGAACCACCGGCGAAGATCAGCAGACCCAGCACCAGCGCGCCGCGCCGGCTGTATTTGTCGCCGATCGCACCCAGCACCAGCATCAGCGCCGCGTACGGAACGGTGTAGGAGTCGACGACCCACTGCAGATCACTGCTGCTCAGGCCCAGGTCGGTGGTCATGTCGGGGGCGGCGACGATCAGCGAGGTGTTCGCCATCACCGTGATCAGCAGGCTCAGGCACAGCACGAGCAGCGCCCACCAGCGCCGCGCGTACGGCCCGGTCATTTTCTCCACGGGGGTATGCGCAAGGAAGGGCATCAGTAGCTCCTAAGTCGGACGGGGCGGACGAGCGGAAGCTCTGAATTGCCCATCGCGTGGCGTCATGTTCTGCTCCGGAGCGCTCAGTGGCTCGGAGCACCCGCCAGTTCGCCCAGGCGCGTGTTGTTCTGCAGCGCCCACCGCACGGTCCGCGGCGGGTGCCCGAGCAGGGTTTCCAGTTGGTCGGAGAGGGCGTCGTACCGCCCGCTGGCGATCAGCCTGGTCTGGATCCTCAGGTGCGCCGCCACGTGCCGGGCCGCACCCGGATCGCCCAGGGACTCCTGCAGGACGGTCTCGTCGAGGAATGCCTCGTTCCAGGCCTCCACTTCCTCAGGGATGTAGGTGACCTCGCGTCCCAGCACGGCTGCGTAGTCCTCAGCGAACCCGTACATGTCCTTCAGCTCCGGGCCGGTGAGCGCGTAGGACTTCGAGATGTGCGGTGCGGGGTCGACCAACACCTTCACGCACACCTCTGCCACGTCGTGAACGGCGATGGGCGCGAGCCGCTGCTTGCCGAAGGGCAGGCGCAGTTCACCGTTGCTCAGCGGGCCCTGTTGCATCCAGGTCAGGTGGGGGTTCTCGGCGAACAGAGTCGGACGCACGTTGATGGTCGGCAGGCCGGACCAGTCCAGCACCCGCTCGCAGACCCAGTGGGCCCGCTGCTGTGGTGACCAGTCCGTGACCACTCCGCCGAGCCAGGAATGCCGCTCCTCATCCGGTGCGGTCATCTTCTCGAGCGTCATGTATGACTGCTCGTAGTTGGACAGGTGCACGAAGGCCTCGATGTCGCCCTGGGCTCGCGCCGCCGCGGCCATCACGGTGAGGGCATCGACGTAGTACGGCTGCGGGGTCATGCTGAAGTAGATGCGCTTGACACCCTTCAGCGCGGCGGCCACGTCCGCGAGTTTGAGCAGGTCGCCGACGAAGACCTCGGCCCCGGCCTCGCGCAGCGACTGCGCGCGTTCGTCGTCCCGTCGCACGAATGCGCGCACCGGTTGGCCCTGTTCGAGCAGCATGCCGACCATCAGCCTGCTCACGCCACCGACTTGGCCGCCGGCGCCGGTGATCAGAATGGGATTGCGTTCCGTCATTGTTGTGTCCTTCATCTCGTGGGGGGGGGTGGGTCGGCAGTTCAGGAAGCCGAGGAGGGTGGCGTTGGCCTCGGCGCGACGCTCCCGCTGCCTGCTTGCGGGCAGGACTGAAAGCCGTCTGGAAACTGATTGGGTGAGGTGCAGTCGCAGGACGGGGGAAAGCCGTCGACGACGGAGTGTCGTGGCCGGGCACCGTCGTCCCGGCGGCGGCTCGGCTTCGTAGCCACGACCTGCCGCACGGTGAACGGGCGGCTTCGCGCGCGCGGAGCTGCCCGTTCGGCATTGAGGGTTCAGGTGCGGGCGGGCGTCGTCTGCAGGAACAGCTCCAGCAGTGCCAGCAGCGTCTCGGGAGCGTCCTCGGTCGGGAAGTGGCCGGCGCCCGGGATCTCGACCACGGGTGCGTCGGGGTAGCTGAGCCGGAACGAGGGGATCACGTACTGGGGCAGCAGTGCGGTGTCGCGCATCCCGACGGCCAGCATTGCCGGCACGGCGCGCAGTGCGGCGATGGCTTCCATGGGCGGCGGGCCGGGCGGGGGGCCCTGCGGGCCCTCCAGGACCTGCCGGGGGAAGGCGATGACACCGCGGGACTCGGCGGGGGTGGGGAAGGGGCTGGAGTAGGCGCGGATCCAGGTCGGCGTGGCGATCTCCGGTCGGGCGACATGCTGCAGGTCGATCATCAGCTGGGCGATGGTGTGACCCGCGTTTCCGAGGATCTGCTCGAACGAACCGTCCGCGAGCGCTGAATGGGCCCACTGGAACCACCGGCTCTCGGCGCCGTTGGCCTTCATCAGATCCTCGATGCCCTGGGCGAGAGGCAGCACGGTGTTCACCGCGAAGATCCGGGAGATCCGGCCGGGATTACGCAGTGCGAACCCGGTGCCGATGGGGCCGCCCCAGTCACGGACCACCAGGGTGATGTCGGTGAGGTCGAGCATGTCGACGAGCAGCGATTCGAGATTGAGGATGTGTTCGCTCGCGTCGTATGTGCGGTCCTGGGGCGTCTCGCTCTTGCCGAAGCCCATGTGGTCCGGAACGACCACGCGATGGTGACGTGACAGTGGCCCGATCAGGTGGCGCCACTCGTAGCCCCACGTGGGCTCGCCGTGCAGCATGACGATCGTCTGATCGGGCCGCTCGGGGCCCTCGTCGACGTAGTGCTGGCGGAAGCCGGCCGCCTCGTTGAAGCGGGCGGGATACGGCCACGTGCCGTCGAACGTCTCGTCAGCAGCAATCACGGGACATCGTGCCTTCCGGTGCGGTGTTGTACGTACTGACCGCGGTCATGAGCTCCTCCGAAGTATTTGGTTCTGAAGCGGCCTTCATCGGCTGGCTCGCTCTTGCGCCGAGCTGCGTGCGACGCCCTGAACGTCATGAGTTCAACGTCCAAGCCGCCTGCGCGGCATCGCGGTCCTGCACTCCCGGACCAAGCCTGTTCGGTGAGCTCAGGACGGTTATGGACTGAACGGTAAGGAACCTAGGCGGTTCTGTACTGGGTTGTCAAGAAGGGTGGGTCGGCTTTACCTTCGGTATATGGCCAGACCACGAAGCTTCGACCCCGACCACGTCCTGCACGCCGCCGAGCGGCATTTCCGCACCTCGGGCTACAACGGCACGAGCGTCGACGACATCAGCACCGCCACCGGCCTGGGCCGCGGCAGCCTCTACGCCGCGTTCGACGGCAAACACGGCGTACTGCTGGCCACCAACGCGATCCTTACCTGGAGCACCGAGTTATTACGGCCTGGCGGTAACCGCGCTGCGTCGTGCCGGCCGGCCCATCGACGATGAGCTGGTGGCGCACATCTGGCCCAGCCACCACGCCGACGTCAACTTTTACGGAAACTCACTCGGTGGACATCGACGGCGAGTTGGCCAAGCTGGACACCGACGGCTACCGGCCGCTGCGGCTACCCAGGCCCGCCCGCGGCTGATCTGTGCTGTGGCTGCTCGCCTTACAGGCATGGCCAGCGAACTGCACGATGCATACACCGGCCGGCTGCGTTCGTTCCTCAACAACGCACGCACCAGCATCGGACCCGGCTCCTTCGTCGTCCGCGGCAGACTCGGTGGCGGCGATTCCACGACCAAGCCGCGGCGCCGATGACCCGCCTCGCCAACCGCGTCGTGCGCTCTGAACCCGCCCAGGGTCCGCTGCAGCTCCACCGCCTCGACCGCAAGACCGGGATCGCGTGCAGCCGGTGCGGCACCCGCAGCCAGACCACGGTAGTCGCCACCCTCGACGCAGACTGGACCAGGCTCGTCGACCGCGGCTGCTGCAACGCGTGGAACAAGCAGCTCGGGTGAACCCCGATGCAGCGGCTAACAGCCTGCTCTCCGGTACATGCCTCTCCCGGCCATCCCCGCAACCTGCGTCCAAGCATTCGTCGACGAAGTTGCGGGCCCAGACGACCTCGTTCTCCCGCTCGTATTCGAGGAACTCCACTCACGCTGCGGCGGCGGCGATATCCAGACTTTTCATCCGCGCACTCTTGGCCCTCGTCTTGGCGAGCAGCCGGCCGGCGATCGGTAGCCGACCGAGGCGGATCATCACGGACCGAAGCAGCAACTCGGCGCGGTTGCCCGGGGTGAGGAAACCGCGCTGGCTCACACCGCTGCCGAGGTGGTAGTCGATGAACGGGCGCAGGTGGTCCTCCCAGTCCTGCAGCGCTCGTGGCACATCGTGCGGGTGGCGTTCCAGCATGGTGCCGAGCAGGTCCGCCCCGGCCAGGCCGGCGGATGCCCCCATGCCGGAGTAAAGGGTCAGGCACCACGCGGCGTCGCCGACGAGCACGACTCGGCCGCGGTACCAGTGGTCGAGGTGCACCTGCTCGGTGGAGTCGAACAGGTGGTCCGGGGCCTTCTCAAACTGGTCGAGCAGCCAACCGAGCGTGGAGCCGGTGGGCTCGGCGCCGTAGGCGGCGCGCAGCGAGTCGATGGCCGGCCGGGTGAACTCGGCGTCCACGTCGTCGGTGCGGTAGGAGAACAGCACCGACGGCGGGCGGTTGGCGAACGGGAATACCCACACCGATCGGCCCGCCTCGGCCATGGTCAGCCCGTCCTGTGGGCGGTAGCCGGGTACCGGCTCGGGCAGGCTGTACACGGCGATCATGTAGTTCAGTCGACGGATCGGGCTCGGCTCGGGCTCGAACGCAAGCCGGCGCACCGTCGAGCGCAGTCCGTCTGCCCCGACCACCAGGTCGAACCGTTCGACGGTCGTCGTCTCCGTCGTCAGGTCGCGGATCTCGACGTCCACCCCGTCGAGGTACTGGTCCAGCGCGACCGGCACGGTCGAGTACCGGATCTCGACCTCGTCGGGCAGGGCGGTGAAGGCCGCGTCTTCGATGTCGCCCCGCACCGTCAGTCGAGACCCGGGGAACACATCGGCGTAGCCCACACCGCGGCGGCGCCGGCCCGTGCGGTCGACGTCGTAGCTCACGCTTTCCGGAGCGACGCGATTCGACACCGCATCGGCGAAGCCCAGCCGTTCGGCGGCGGCGAGCCCGGCCCCGAACAGGGCGAGGAAGTATCCGCCGCGGCGCCGCTCGGGGGCCTTCTCCAGCACCACCACGTCCCAGCCCGCGCGATGCAGTCGCAGCGCGGAGGTGATCCCGCTTATCCCGAGGCCGACCACCAGGGCCCGCTGTCGCGATGCCGTGTTCTTGTCCATGGGATTGCGCTCCGACATTGTCGTGTCCTTCATCTTGTGGGGGGGGTGGGTCGGCCGTTCAGGAAGCCGAGGATGTGGAGTCGTCGAGGCGGGCGAGGAGGTCGAGAAGGGGGCGTTGACCTCGGTGGGACGCTCCTGCTGCTTGCTTGCCGGGCATGGCTGAGAACCGTCTGGAAACTGATCAGCTTCCAGACGGGAGAACAGGTCGGTTTCCTCGCCGGCGAAGGTGGGGCGAGCGGGTGACGGGCTGGGATCTCAGGGCTTCGAGATCATCGTGTGGCCGCTTCGGGGCTTGCCTCGGCGATGGCGTGGAGGGCCGCGTCGGTGTCGGCGGTGGCCAGTGTGCTGTTGATGTCGGCGCCGGCCAGTGCGCCGGCCGCTGCGGAGGCCCCGACCTGGGCAACCAGATCGGTGACGTTGCCGGCCACCCACACACCCGGCACCTCGGTGGCGCCGGCCGTGCCGGAGGCGAACCCGCGGCCCTTCGGCAGGTCCTGCACCGGCAGGCCCAGACCTTCCAGGCCCTGGGTGCGGGCCTGCATCGGCGCGGCGACCGCGACGACGCGGCGGGCCACGACCTGGCCGTCGGCCAGGCGCACCCCGGCGAGGGCACCGTCCTCGTCGTTGACGACCTCGGTGACCGGGGTGTCGATGACGCGGATGCCGCGGGCGGCGAAGCGGGCGCGGCTGTCCTGGTCCAGGTCGGTGCCGTGGGTGAAGTAGGTCAGGTCTTCGGTCAGCTGACGGAACAGATACGCGTGGCCGATGGAGGCGGGGCCGGTGGCGAGGATGCCGATGGGCTCGTCGCGCACCTCCCAGCCGTGGCAGTACGGGCAGTGCACCACACTGTGCCCCCAGTGCTCGGCGAGCCCGGGCACCTGGGGCAGCACATCGGTGAGGCCGGTGGCGATCAGGATGCGGCGGGCGGTGATGTGGCGGCCGTCGGCCAGGGTGACGGTGAACCGCAGGTCCCCGTCCGCCGACGGGGCGGCGGACTCGGCCGAGACCACCTCGCCGTGCACGACGCGTCCGCCGTACTGGCGTACCTGCTCCCGGCCCCGTCGAAGGATCTCGGACGGCGGGGTGCCGTCCAGGGCGAGCAGGCCATGCACGGCCTCGGCGGGGGCGTTGCGCGGGGAGCCGCTGTCGATCACGACGACCGAGCGGCGGGAACGGGCAAGGATCAGTGCACCGTTCAGCCCCGCGGCGCCCCCGCCGATCACCACCGCGTCAACGGTCCCCTCGGCCAGTGCGTCGCTCGCGTACGGAGGAGTCGCCACAGCCATGGTCTCCAGCCTTTCCTTGTCAGTCATGGTTCGGTCAGCCCTTCGAGTTCCGGGTGCTTGCAGGGGGGTCAGCTGTTCAGAAAGCCGAGGATGTGGTCGGCGACCGTCTTGGGCTGTTCGAGGTGCAGGAAGTGCCCTGCACCGGGTCATGGCCCCGTACAGGTAGAGCGACGGGACGGTGAGGCGCCAGGCGTGCACGCAGCCTGTCCGGTGAGCTCAGGACGGTTATGTACTGAACAGTCAGAAACCTAGGCGGTTCTGTACTGAGTTGTCAAGTGCGGTCGGCTTGGGCCGCATCTTTCTGAGCTGGAAGGATGCATGTCATGCCGAAGAAGGTGGATCCCGAGCTGAGGGCCCGAGCCGTCCGGCTGGTGCTGTAGCACCAGCCGAATACCCGACCAAATACCGCAGCGGTACTGACGGTGCCCAAGCAGGTCGGGGTAGGCAGAAGTCGTTGTGGCGCTGGGGCGCTCAGGCCGAGATTGACGGTGGCGAGGCGCCCGGGGTCACGATCGAGGAGAACGAGGAGATCCGCCGGCTGCGTGAGGACGTGGCGATCCTGAAGGCGGCTACAACTTTCTTCGTCGGGGAGCTCGCCCCCCCGCAACGGCTGACGGTGGCCTTCATCGGCGAGCACCGTTCACCTGACGGTTCTGACCGACTGGGTTGAAGGTTGCACGCTGGTCACCGGGCGGAGATCCGCCCCATCCCGCAGTCCGCAGTCCACAACAACGCCATGTCAGAGTCCGCCCCGCTCCGCCCATCCCGGTGGTCTCGCCGTGAGGGTCGAGTGATCCGCTACTCGGCCCATGCCGCGATCCGTTTCGCGATCGCCTCGGGGGACTCGATGTGCAGGAAGTGACCGACGTCGGGGACGACGCCTGTGCGACGGGGCTGGCCGTGTCCTTGTCAGGGGTGGCGGGGGCGGGGCAGCAGGGCGAACGCGGTTTCCGCGATCGAGGTCAGGCGGTCGGGACTGTGGCCGTAGGCGCCGAC
>NZ_JBIBKW010000013.1:0-336320 GCF_042959465.1 Streptomyces sp. NPDC007901
GCACACACCCCGCAAGACACAACCCGCGAAACAGCGAACGAAGACGTCAACCGCCCCACGACCACGCCGCACAGGTTAAAGATCAAGCTAGGGCGCCAAAGCTCCCATGAACCCGAGAAGCACACGCCTGGCGTTCGTCGCTGTCGCCGCCACTCTCATCTTCGGATCGCTTGTAGCGGTGTTTCTTAGTGCCTCCTCTGATCGTGTGGATCCGAGTCGTGAGTCGGCGATCGCGCGCCCCGCAAGCCCGTCTCCGACATCGAGGCCGGAAGATCTTGCTCAAATTCGCCGCGACTTGGAGAACCTGAAGGGAGAACTAAAGGGTGACAAGAAGGACAACTGGGATCGCTTTTCTGCTTTTGCTCCATTGTTCTCTGGACTCATGATCGCATCGATTGGAGGTTGGGCCACATTTACGGTATCGAAGCACCAAAGGGGGAGCGAGGCTGCGCGCGCCGAGCGGGAACTCACCGTGCAGCGCAGCTCTGCAATCCCCCGCTAATTCCATACCTCGGCTCTAACAATGAGAGAGAAAAGAGAGCGGCGCTTCTCGCTATTGACGCACTAGGTGATCCCGATTTGGCGGCCAAGCTTGCGGAGATCTATGGCGGTGAGGGAAGTGCAGCTGCACTTTCTCATATTGCCGCACGGTCATCACGCGAAACAGCAGTTGCCGCAGAGAAGACGCTAGATTCTCTATTCTCTTCCTTGAAGGTGTCCATTGTGCGGTTGATCATCGAAGGACGACCATCCGCTTCGGGCTTTTTCGTAGCACCGGGGCGCGTTCTCACAACGGCACACGCACTGCGAGGTGAAGAGGTGCGGGCGACTCTTCAGCTTCATACCGGAGAAGAGTTGGATGCCACCGTGCTGGCCTGGGATTACGATGCTGATTTGGCATTGCTCGCAACCGACCGCCAGGATTTCCCCGCGCTCACGTTTCAAGAGTCAGCTGGCTACCCAGATATTGTGGCGATCTTCAGAGAGGAAATCACTGCCATTGGATACACGGGCTCGTCACCCGAGCCGCAAGTCCGTGTGGGACCTGTCACGGGAATTGAGATGCATCTTGCAGGGTTTTCAGGTGCCCCCATGATCGAGACGCGACTCCACACGGCTTATGGTTTTAGCGGTGCGCCCGGAGTGAACCCCAAGGGTCACGTAATCGGCATTGTTCGGGCGGCTCGCAAGGAGGGCGGATACAGCTACCTGATCCCATCCGATTCAGTGCTTAATTTCTTGCATCAGCATGAAGTCGCCGCGAGCCTGGCGGATTGATCCAGAGTGCTGGCGGAGAGCAATACTCGATTCTGCTCAAGGCGCCCACAGCGTGCATACGGACAGTGACCGCGTTCGGAACAGCCATCGGGTCTTGCCCGATCTGCGCAGGCTGACGGTCTGGCGTAGCGTGAATGTATAGCGGATAACGCAAGCTACCGGTATCTGATGGACCCGACTTTCGATGGAGCTGCTGGCCGCGTTGGCCGACGGTGTGGGTGGTGAAGTGGCCAAACAGGCATTCGGCGATCTCCTCTGGGGAAGCAGAGCTTGACGCCTTGAGCAGGCGCCGACGGACGTCGACCGTGCTCAGGCCCTCAGCACCACACTCGCGCATCGGGCGGCCACGAATCCCGATTTCCGGACTGAGCTGAAGCGGTGGCACCAACGGGTCCAGGTGAGAAACCGGGGCCGGGTATGTCCACAGCGAGATTACCGGTGGTTCCCAGCGGGGTCCGCTGCTTCGGGGGCCGGGACTTCTCCGCGGGAGTCTGCCTCTTGAGAAGGACATGCTACTGCTCGGGCATCGCACTGCAAGTTCTGCCGGTGCAACATCGCGAGGGATGGACGGTAGACGTGTGTAGAACCAGTGATATGCCAAGGTCACCGGTGTGCTTGTGAAAGCCGCTGGTCCGGAGTGCTTCTCTTGTCCGCTCACATCGACCCCTTTCACATCGACTTGTTTCGCGTTCTACAGAGGAAGAGATGGTCATGGCTACGTCGAAGGACCCTGTCAGGCTGGCTACCACGACGCATATACCGGACCTGCAAGCGGTCACGTTGATCGACGGTCTCCCCGTGGCGCCACAGGATCGTGTCCTGGTGAAGGACCAGAATGACCCCGCAGCCAATGGGATCTACGTCGCCAGCGCGCTGCCAACAGGGGTTCGAGCCAGGCTGAATCGGGCCCCTGACATGCCCCCCGGGCCCGCGCCATCGGACATGCACGAGGCAACGGTTCGTGTCTCGGAAGGCAACACCAACGCACACACGCAGTGGTCCCTTCGAACGCAGAGCACGATCACGGTGGGGACGACTCCCCTGCCTTGGATCGAAGAGAACAGGAACTACTCAGTGGCTTCCATCGCCGAGCTGAAACGGCTTGTAACCGCGCCTCAGGGCGGGACGGCTGCAGTCGCCGGCTACGCAAAGGCGGGTGACAACGGCGGGGGTGACTTCACCTTCATCGGTGTTCCTGCGACATCGCGCGTCACCAAGGCGACGGTCGTCACCATCGACATCACCGCGATGAGCGTGTCATCCGACCACGTCGCGACCTTCACCACGGCCCAGCCGCACAACTTCGTCTCGGGACAGAGCGTCTTTCTAAGCGATGTCGGTACTGCGACTGGTGCCTGGATCATCACACTCGACCCCAGCGCCCCAACGACACGCTTTTTGGTACAGGGGGCTCCTGCGACTGCAGCGATCGATGCACATACACATCCCCGCGCAAGTTGCGTACAACTCACAGTACCGGACCACGGCTTGCCTCCGGGCGCGCAACGGATCGCCGTCTCGGGTGTTTTGCCCGAGGGAACGGTAAAGGCGGCTCCGATCAATCAGATCTGGGACAAAAGTGCCGTCTACGACAGCAATACGCTCACGCTGCCAGTGCCGACGAATGGCGGGACGTACAAGCCAGGTTTGCGCGCGGTGGTCGGCGACGAAGCATTGCGCGTGACAGCTACTGACGAAGCGGGCACAACGGGCGGCCTGTGGCAGAGAACGGTAACGCAGCCGTTCAATGTGGCTTGGTGGGGTGCCACAGGAGATAGTTCGAACGACGAGAGTGCGGCGATCAACGCTGCGATCAATGCCGCCAAGCGTTTCCGCGACTACAGCGAAAAGGCCAATACGGGAACGATCCTCCATTTCGGACCCGGCGTGTACCGCTGCGCGTCGAAGATCCTGATCGATGGCTCTGTGTCGCTTCACGGAGCCAGTGGTATCGGTGACCAGGCCTCCACCATTCTCTTCTTCGCCAAGGATATGGGCGATGGCGACGCCCTCGTAGATATCCAACAAATAGCCACGGACGGGTCAGGGACGAGCGCGCAATTTTTGCGAATCTATAACCTTGCCGTCGTCCAGGACGATACGGCCCCGCTTGACGAGACGGTCCGTACGGTGGGAATCCGCGTGCGTAGTCATGGAGTTATTCTCGAGGACATTTTTGTCCACTCTATTCAGGGGTGCGGCATTCTCATTGAAGGAGATCCGGGTCGATACAACGCCGACAACTGGTGCTTGAAGGGAAGTATTCGCATCACCAATTGCCGTGAAAGCGGGGTCGTCACCCAAGGAGGCGACGCGAATGCGGGAGCACAGAGCGGAACCTTGAGCGTTTCCGGGTGCGGAGAATGGGGCGTGCATGAACATTCCTTCCTGGGTAATCGGTGGGATGCAATCCATGCTGAAGGCAATGGGTATGCAATCAATTCCGACGGGCTGTGGACTGGTCAGGGAAATTTGCTTGATCCTAAGTTCACATGGTCCCAAGGTGCGCACATAAGCCCCGGGCAGCTGATGCTGCCCACGGCGAAAAAGAGGACCGGATTCATATATCGAGCCACAGATATCGGAGCTTCACCACATCAGACTGCTTCAAGCCCGGACAGCCATGAGCCAAACTGGCCAACGAAGCTAGGTCTCGCAGTCCCGGACGGTGACATTACTTGGACCTGTTGGGCCCATGAAGGCGGAGCGCTATGGCATGAAGGGACTGAAAACTGCTCAACGTACGGATATATCTACGCCGAGCAGGGGCAAAACGCGCCCCACTTCGATAACGGCACGGCGAGCGTCGAATCAGTAACCGACCGGATGACCGCCGCATCGGAGGTAGCCACGGCAACGGTGCACACTATTCCCGTCCCCTTCCAGGTGTGGACACGCCGCTCCGAGGCGTGGGATCCGGGCCATCAGTCCAGCGGAAGTGTCAGGAATCCCGTTATTGTCGGCGTGGGTGACCAAAGAGAGTCGACGGTCGCGTGGCTCAAGCGCGCCGACTCCAACGATGACTGGGGGTATCCGCCAGCGGAGAATCCAGGCAAGACTGCTCCGAATGTTCCTGATCATTGGACGCATGATGTCGGCATCCTGTGGGACCGCTGGGACGGCGTTACCGGGCGAGAGCACCCAAATTTGCATTTTCCTCTCGACCTCGAACCCCCAACCCATCGGTGGCGCGTCGAATGGTGGGCACGGAGAACCGCGGTGTACCCGTTCCACTCGTATTCCCAGGTTGGAGGCCAGACTCTTCCGCAACCTGCCGCAATCTGCTTCCCTTCTCTCTGGCTTGGAAATAAGACGGGGTGTGAGCGGCGGCTCGGAGCTGTTCCAGCGCGTACCGATGCGCCGTACCTTCCCGACCTCTCAGACGTCGATGTGTCCGGAGGGAACGCGTTCGAGCAAGGCGATGTTCTCTTCAATGCACCGAAGGACGGGCAATTGAATTGGCCAGCGGCCTGGCGTGCGAAGGGCCGCAATGCAATAAAGACCAAATACTTCAATCCGCCTGGGTGGTTCCCTCAGATCTACCTCCCTGCCGGATACGTGTTCCGCGTCCCCGACGGCCATCCCAGCGGGGCCGGCGGTTCAATGTGGCGTGCTCGCAACTCGGGATACACGACCGCCACAACGCCCCCACCAACCCCACAGACTGAGCCAGCCTGGGTGGACAGGCCTGGCACACAGGTAAGCGACGGGGACATCATCTGGGACTGAAACGCAGACGCTAATCAACGTCGACGTCTCGGTGGGGGGAGAGATCGTTCTCACCAGCGAGCAGGCAGCACACGCCCGAGTTCGATTCACGGGCACGCTGGCACGGAACGCAACGGTGATCGTGGAGCCCGGCCCCGGGGCATCCTGGACGAAAACCTTCACAAACGCAACGAGCGGCCCGTTCAGTCTGAGGGTCCAGGCAGCCCCCGCGGGATCGGGGGTCTGGCTCCCCCAAGGAGGCTCCGCAAGCCTCTTCACGACAGGAACGACGGACGGGATGCCGGCAAGCGTCGAATCCCTGTCGTCTCCCCAGAGACACGGGGGACGAACCGTATCGGTAGACACGGCGTTCGGTACGACGACCACGACGAACGCCGAGCCAGTGACCACGAAGCTCTTCGATCTCGCCGCCCCGGAGGTAAGACGCGTCGACATCGTCCTCACGGTCACGAACAACACGTGCACGACGCGGGGGACATGGAAGTTCACCGCGCTCGTGACTCGCCGCGGCAACATAACGCAGCTCGAAGGCAGCGGAACGGACGCCTCTGCGATCAAAAACCCGCCCAGCCTCGACGCTCAAATCGGCGTCTCCGGAGGCGGCGTCCAACTGCAATGTACGGGCTTGGCAGCCACTGACCTCACCTGGGGCTGGGAAGTACGCAGCCAACAGCAAAGGACCGGGTAACCGCCGAGCCCTTCGCCCGCGAAGGCAGCAAGGCGCCGGAACGATCGATTCACCGCCCACGATGTCGGCTGAAGGCCAAGCCAAACCGAGCAGACGATCCCAGAGGCCTACGACCCTGCGGCCTCCCCACTCCCACGGGAGTTGCAGTTCGTGATCTCCGCGTTCCATGGTGTTCCTGCCGGAGGCGCGGGGATTCGGGTACGCCGCCAAGGCGTGCACAGCGGCACTCAACTGGTTCGCCGGCGTGCTTCCCAGCGAGCCGGGGGTGCTCTGCGGGAGTGTAAATCTAACGGCGGATCCGACGATCATGGGAGAGACGTCAAGTGACTGACACCGCCGTGGAGTTGGAAACCGTGGAGCCTGTCGAGAGTCCCCAGCCCGGGCAGCCTGCGCCCGTGTCAGACGAGCAACTGGTCGCGATGCTCGTGGAGCGGGCTCGGTCGGAGGGGCTGCAGTTGACCGGGCAGGGTGGGCTGCTGCAGCAGCTGACCAAGCGGGTCTTGGAATCGGCCCTGGAAGGTGAGATCACCGACCACGTCGGCTACGAGAAGCACGATCCGGCTGGGAAGAACAACGGCAACAGCCGCCATGGCACGCGGTCCAAGACTGTGCTCACCGATGTCGGGCCGGTCGAGGTGAAGGTGCCGCGTGATACCGCCGGCAGCTTCGAGCCGCAGATCGTCAAGAAGCGGCAGCGGCGGCTGACCGGAGTGGACGAGATGGTGCTTTCCTTGTCCGCGAAGGGACTCACACACGGCGAGATATCGGCTCATCTCGCCGAGGTGTATGGCGCCGAGGTGTCCAAGCAGACCATCTCCACCATCACCGACAAGGTGATGGACGGCATGGCCGAATGGCAGAACCGTCCCCTCGACCGCGTCTATCCGGTCCTGTTCGTGGACGCCATCAATGTCAAGATCAGGGACGGGCAGGTCGCGAACCGTCCGGTCTACGTCGTGATGGCGGTGACCGTGGACGGCACCCGCGACATACTCGGCATCTGGGCCGGGGACGGCGGCGAGGGGGCGAAGTACTGGCTGCACGTGTTCACCGAGCTCAAGAACCGCGGCCTGGACGACGTGCTCATGCCGGTCTGTGACGGCCTCAAAGGCCTTCCCGAGGCCGTGGAGACCGTCTGGCCTCGCACGATTGTCCAGGCGTGCGTGGTTCACCTGCTGCGGAACTCGTTCCGTTACGCCGCCCGTCAGGACTGGGACAAGGTCGCAAAGGCACTCAAGCCCGTCTACACCGCAGCCGGCGAGGACGCGGCGACGGAGCGGTTCCTGGAGTTCCAGGAGTCCTGGGGCCGGAAGTATCCGGCGATCGTGAAGCTGTGGTCCGACGCCTGGGCCGAGTTCGTGCCCTTCCTCTCCTTCGACGTCGAGATACGCAAGGTCATCTGCAGCACAAACGCGATCGAGAGCGTCAACGCCCGCATCCGCAGGGCCGTCCGCGCCCGCGGACACTTTCCCAACGAGGTCGCCGCCCTCAAGTGCATCTACATGGCACTGATGAGCCTGGACCCGACCGGCAAGGGCCGCAAGAGGTGGACCATGCGCTGGAAGGCACCCCTCAACGCCTTCCAGATCGCCTTCGAGGGCCGCCTGACGCCGAGCAACAACTGACCACTCAACAACCAAGATCAGCCGTTAAATTGACACACCCGCCAGCGGGAACCGCGGTCATCACATCTCCTTCGACCGACCAGCGCCGACAAGCTCGCCAGTTGCCTGATCACTGAAGTCGTCGTCCATCTCCGCCTCGGCATCCGCCCTGGCGAACGCGACCGCCAGCTGAGCCTCCTCGGCCGCGTCCAGGAACTCGCGGACCTTGAGGTTCTTGAAGTCGCTGCTGAGCGCGGTGTAGATCGCGGTGGTCGCCGCGTGGGAGTGGCCGACCTGCTCGGTCACGAACTGGCCGTCGTAGCCCGCCTCGATCAGCCGGGTCACATAGGTGTGCCGCAGGCAGTGCGGGCTCAGGCACTCCGGCAGCTCGGCGAGCTTGCGCCAGTGCTGGAACCGCTGGTTGAACGCACGCTCGGAGATCATCTCCGCGCGTTCGGTCGGGAACATCACCCCGTCATCCGGGCGGTCGAGGTAGAACTGCGGGCGGATGTGTTCCATGTAGAGCCGGACGGTCTGCACCGCCCAGGGCCAAACCGAGATCACCATCCGCCGCTTCGGCGGCTGCCCCGGACCAGCCGGTTTGCCCCAGCGGACAGCCAGCCCGCGTAGTCGCCGAACTCCGGCAACTTGGCCTGACGCCGCCAGTCGTGCGTCTCCAGCCGGGCAGCCTCCCGCCGTCGCAGACCCCAGCCATACGTCGTGGTGAACATCGCCAGGTCACGGGCCGCGGCCAAGGCGCCCTTGGCCACCAGTGGCGGGCCGGTGGGATCACCGGCGGAGACTCGTGTCCGGGGGGCGGCGTCCGCGTGGGAAGAGCCGGAGTGCGGCGAAGGAATGGAATCGCCGAGCCCTGGGGTGCCCACGACGACCGGATTCCGGCTGACGACCATTGGGGGTGAATCAGTCAGGGGACGACGTGCCGGCACAGCCGCATGTGCGCCGTCCTCTCGGCGTCGGCGAACCTGGCACGTCCTGCCTCGGTCAGTGTGACCTCGACCGTTCTGCGGTCTCTGCCTCGGCGATCGCGTTCGATCAGTCCGGCGGCCTGCAGGTTCTTCAGGAGGTAGGACATCCGGGTCCCTGATTCCTGGAGGAAGGCCGTCAGGTGGGTCACGGGCACGGGCCGGCCCTCGGCTCCGGCGAGGGCACCGAGAACGAGGTAGTCGTGGAGCGACAGGCCGTGCCGCGCCCGCAACTCGCCGTGCAGGAGGCCAAGGCTCCACAGGATCGGTGGCGGCTGCCGTGCGGTGTCCGCCGGATCGCAGTCGGTCATGTTCGTTCCCCGGGTGGGTTCACCGGCCGCGGGCTCGCGGCCACACGGTCACAACCAGGTTCCCCGCGTGGCCGATCGCGGGTCGGTGGGACGTGAAGCCCTCGGATCAGGACACCGCATCGTCCGCACCGGCTCCGCCATCCGGCGGCGGCACCCGCGGCCGGCCGTCTGCCGATGTCCCGATATGAGGCTGATGTGGCCCGGAGGACCGTCCGTCCCCGTTCTCTCACGGATTTACCGTCGTCAATGCGACGTGCTCGCAGAGATCGGTCTGTGCAGCGGGTGCCGGATCCGGGGGTACGGAACACGCGGGGCAGACGGATGCCGGGGCTGCGTCGGGATCGTAGGGCTTCACACAGGGAAGAAGGCGTTCTACGCCATGGCCTCGCAATCAGACACCGCTCGAACCGTGCTTCACGGACTGGATTTCGGACTCAACGCATGGGTCGTGGACGAGCAGCGGCAACGTTTCCTGCGCGACCCGGACTCGGTCGAGGAGACGTGGAGGGACTTCTTCGCGAACCCGGGAGCCCCGGCCGCCGCGGCGTCCTCGCCCACTGCGGCTGCGCAGGACACATCGCCGACCCGGCCGGTGGGCGCCCTCTTCGCCCCGGACCATGAGGACGGCGACGAGGCGGCGCTCAGGGCCGTCCGGGTCGCGGCACTCATCCACGCCTATCGCGTGCGCGGACATCTGACAGCCGGCACGGACCCGCTCGCGGCGCAGCCCGTCGCCGCCCATCCGGAACTGGACCCCGCCGCGTTCGGACTGCACGGCGTGGACCCGGCACAGGATGTCGTCGTGGACGGGTTCGCCGGGCGCGCCGCGACAACGCTCGATGAAGTGCTGGGCGCCCTGCGGGAGTTCTACTGCGGCAGTGTCGGGTTCGAGTACATGCATATCCAGGACTCCCGCCAACGCCGCTGGATCCAGCAGCGCGTCGAGAGCCCGCAGCATCGGCCGGACCGTGCCCGGCAGCTGCGGATCCTGTACCGGCTGGGGGCGGCGGAGGCCTTCGAGACGTTCCTGCAGACCAAGTACGTGGGCCACAAGCGGTACTCGCTGGAAGGCGGCGAGTCGGCCGTCGTGCTGCTGGACGCCCTGCTGCACAGTGCCATCGAGGACGGTGTCGCGGAGGCCGTCATCGGCATGGCGCACCGCGGCCGGCTGAACGTCCTGGCCAACATCATCGGCAAGTCCTACGCCCAGATCTTCGGCGAGTTCGAGGACGCGGTGGACCTCGAGTCCGTGCAGGGTTCGGGGGACGTGAAGTACCACCTCGGCGCGGAGGGCACCTACCGCGCTCTGCAGGGCGGAACGATCGCCGTCTCGGTCGTGGCGAACCCCTCCCATCTGGAGATCGTGGGGCCGGTCACGCAGGGAGTGGTGCGCGCCAAGCAGGATCTGGCGGCAGAACACAGCGGGGCCGCGCGTGTCCTGCCGGTCGCCGTCCATGGAGATGCGGCGTTCGCCGGCCAGGGGGTGGTCGCCGAGACGCTGAACATGTCGCAGCTGCCCGGCTACCGCACGGGCGGGACGGTTCACGTCGTGGTCAACAACCAGGTGGGCTTCACGACTTCGCCTGCCAGCGGCCGCTCCAGCAATTACGCCACCGATGTGGCACGGATGGTGGAGGCCCCGATCTTCCACGTCAACGGCGACGATCCGGAGGCGGTCGACCGCGTCGGGCGGCTGGCTTTCGAGTACCGCCAGACCTTCCACAAGGACGTCGTGGTCGATCTGGTGTGCTACCGGCGTCACGGCCACAGCGAGGTCGACGACCCGTCCATCACACAGCCCGTGATGTACGACCGCATCGATGCCAGGGCGTCGGTGCGCACGCTGTACGCCGAGGCCCTGGTGGCACGCGGCGACATCAGCGAACGGCAGGTCGAGGGTGCCCGCCGCGACTACCAGGACCACCTGGAGAGGGCCTTCGCCGAGACCCGTATGCTGCCCGCTGCCCACCCCGCCCAGAACGTGCCCGGCTCCGGCACCGGTGCCGGACAGGGCACCGCGCCGCGCGCACCACGCCGGGCGGTGACCGCGATCGGCGAGGCGGCGATGCGACAGGTGATCGCCTCGCAGGCCGACCTGCCGCAGGGCTTCACCGTGCACCCACGCGTCCTGCCGCAGCTCCACCGGCGTACGCGGACACTCGACACCGGCACGGTCGACTGGGCCACCGCGGAGATGCTGGCGATCGGTTCGCTGCTGCTGGACGGCGTCCCGGTCCGGCTGGCCGGGCAGGACTCCCGGCGCGGCACCTTCGGCCAGCGCCACGCCGTCCTGACCGACCGTCGTACGGGTGCGGAGCACACGCCGTTGCACTCCCTCGGCCCGCGGGCCGCAGGTTTCGCGCCGTACGACTCGATGTTGTCCGAACTTGCGGCGCTGGCCTTCGAGTACGGCTACGCGCTGGCCCGCCCCGAAGCCCTGGTGCTGTGGGAGGCCCAGTTCGGGGACTTCGCCAACGGCGCGCAGACGGTCGTCGACGAGTACATCGCCTCGTCCGAGCAGAAGTGGGGCCAGCGCTCAGCAGTGACGCTGCTGCTGCCCCATGGTCTGGAGGGCCAGGGCCCGGACCACTCCTCCGCCCGGATCGAGCGCTTCCTTCAGCTGTGCGCGCAGGACAACATGACCGTGGCCATGCCCTCCCTGCCCGGCAACTATTTCCATCTGCTCAGGCAGCAGGCACTGGACGGCCGCAGGCCGCTGGTGGTCTTCACTCCGAAATCGATGCTGCGGTCGAAGGCGGCGACCTCCGCCCCGGCCGAGTTCACCCAGGGCGGCTTCCGCCCGGTCCTGCCGGACGACACCGCGGACCCGGCCCAGGTCACACGCGTGCTGCTGTGCTCGGGCAAGGTCTACTACGACCTCGACGCCCACCGGCACACCTCGGGCTCGACCGACACGGCGATCGTGCGCGTGGAGCGCCTCTACCCGTTCCCCGACGAGGAGCTCGAAGCGGAACTCGCCCGCTTCCCTTCGGCCGCGGACGTGCGGTGGGTGCAGGAGGAGCCGGAGAACCAGGGTGCGTGGTCATTCGTCGCGGCGCGTCTGCACCGGCCGGCCCGGCGCGCTGTGGAGTGTGTGAGCAGGCCCGAGGCGCCCGCGCCCGCGGTCGGCTCGGCCCGCCGGCACGGTGTGGAGCAGCAGGCTCTGGTGGCGTCGGCCTTCGAGTGACCAGCGGCTCGCGCGGTGGGTATCGGCTGCCCACCGCGTATCCGTCGACACCACGGCAGTATCGAGGAGGAGCGGCGGCACGAGCCTGCTGGCACACATCAACCAGCCGGCGGACCTGAGGGGTCTGAGCCTGTGGGACGTCGGGCACCGGCCTACGTCCACGAGTTCGTGACGGGGCGGCCGGTGAGCTCTCCGGCCCGCGGCGGCGGGCTCTCCAGGTACCCCAGCCGGGGCCCGACCGCAGAGGCAATCGCGGACACCGTCACCCGGGCCCTGGCCCGGGCGGTCGTCACCCCGGTACCCGCCGCCCCTCACACCGTCCCCACACCCAAAAGGCAATGCAATTCTCAAACTAGTAAAATGCTGGCACCGCGAGAGCGGCCGGAGGACGCGTCATGGCCAAGGTCATCTGCCGCAGTATCGATGAGCAAACGCCGAACCAGGCCGGCGAACGCGTGCTGGTCGACCGGGTCTGGCCGGAAGGCGTGCCCCGGCAGGGCGCACCGCTCGCCGAGTGGCTGCCGGACGTGGCACCCTCCGTCGAGCTGCAGCGCTGGTACGGCCGCCACCCCCAGCAGTTCGGCGAGTTCCGCCGCCGCTATCTCACCGAACTGAGCGATCAACGGCACCGGAACGCGGTTGCCCGACTTCGGGACCTGGCCGGACACCGCACCCTCACCCTGCTGACCGCCGCCCAGGACATGGACCACAGCCATACCGCGGTCTTGGCCGAATGGCTCACCGATCCCGGCTCCCGGCCGCCCGGATACCGCGCGGCCGTCTCCGCCGCGGTGGCCGACCTCAACCCGGGCGCGCTCGCCTTCGTGATGGGCACCGGCATCGTCTCCACGGCCCTGTACGTCAACGGCGCCCACACCGCCTCCGCCGTACTGTTGTGGGTGGCCCTGGCAGGTTTCGCGGTACTGGTACCGGCCTACGGCTGGCGGTTGCTGCGCCGGCGCGAGCGGTTCGTCGCGGATCTCCTCGGGCCGCGTGCTTTCGCGCTCCTCACCCTCGCGATCTCCTCGAACGTGCTGGCCGCGCGCTTTGTGCCGGACGGCCACACCGTGGTCGCCGGGGTATTCCTGGCGTTCGGGACGCTGGGGTGGGTGGTGCTGGACTACGGCATCCCGTTCGCGCTCATCACCTCCCTGAAGCGGGGCCCCTCGCTCGACCAGGTGAACGGCACCTGGTTCCTGTGGGCGGTGGGATCGGAGTCGGTGGCGGTCGCGGCGGCCTCGCTGGCCCGGGTGACCCCGGGACACGTACTGGCCGTGCTGGCGATGGCGTGCTGGGGCGTCGGACTGATGCAGTACCTGCTGACCGCCGCACTGGTCCTGGCCCGGCTGCTGGCCCGGCCGGTGCAGCCGGAAGGCCTCATGACGTCCGTATGGATCTTCATGGGGGCGGCGGCGATCACCGTGCTCGCCGGAGTGCGGCTGATCGCACTACCGCCCGGCAGCACGATGTTGTCGCGTCCACTCGTCATCGGGGTGTCCGTCGTCCTGTGGGCGTTCTCCAGCTGGCTGATCCCGCTCCTGCTGGCTCTGGGCGTGTGGCGGCACGCGCTGCGCCGCGTCCCGCTGCGCTACGAGCTCGGCTGGTGGAACCTCGTCTTCCCGGTCGGCATGTATGCGGTCACCACGCACGAGCTGGGACGCGCGACCGCAACCTCGTGGATGACGAGCGTGGGCCGCGGGGAAGTCTGGATCGCCGCAGTGTTCTGGGCTGTCGTGTTCGCCGCCATGGTGGCCGGCAAGCTCCGGGCCCGCCCCACGACCGCGCACGGATCCGCCGGAGGGGGGCAAACGGCTCGCCCGCAGAGCACGGCCTCGACGGCGCCCGGGGCGCTGCCATAGGCACGGGTGCCGGTGCTGGCACAGGGGCCCTGTCATCGGGGGGCGCGCTCACGCTGTCGGAACGCATGGCGCAGGGAGTACCACGCGACCACTGCCCAAGCGGCTAGAAGCAGGGCATACAGGACGACAGCGATCCAGACGAACAGCCGCGAGCCGGTACGTGCGGCGAGCGCGCTGGTGCCGGTGACGCAGGCACCCAGGGGGAAGATGAAGGACCACCAGGTGGGTGCGAAGGGCAGCCCTCTGCGGATCTCCCGTACGGTCAGCGCCGTGGCCGGCACGAGCACCGTGCAAACCCGCTGCCGAGTGCCGGCCGGATGCCCCGATGTCCTTGTCGGAGCGTGTTGTGGCCGCATGTGCGGGCATGACGAGACGGCGGGCGATCGCTGAACACGAGTGAGGCGCCGAATCCCGACGCCTCGATCCACACAACGGAACACAGCATCATCCCGCAGGGACACGTACGACACTCGGCACGGGCACGGGCGGGGCGTCGCCGGGCGGATGATGGTGTCTTCCGATAGGGGCCCCATTCCGTCCGGGAGGCGCACGATGAAGGACACGCAGTCGGGCAGGAAGCCTCTCCTGGTGACCGTGCTGGTTTTCCCCGGCGTACGCCTGCTCGACGTCACCGGCCCGATCGAGGTGTTCGCGACGGCCAACGAATTCGGCGGCCGTTACCGCGTGCGCACGGTCTCCCCCGACGGCGCCGACGTGATCACCGCGGCCGGCACCGGACTACGCGTCGACCTGGCTGCCGCGCAGGTACAGGAGGCCGGCGACGTCGTCGTCATTCCCGGCGGCCCGGAGTGGCCCTCCCTCATCAAGGACGACGCCCTGCTCGACGCCATTGGAGCGCTCGACGCGCGCAGCAGCCGCACCGCGTCCATCTGCACCGGAGCCTTCCTCCTCGCCGCCGCCGGACTGCTCGACGGACGCAGGGCGACCACGCACTGGCGCTTCGCCGACCAGCTCGCTCTGCGCTACCCGCAGGTGACCGTGGAGGCGGACGCCCTGTTCGTGCGCGATGGTCACATCATGACTTCTGCGGGCGTGAGCTCGGGCATCGATCTCGCGCTCGCCCTGGTCGAGGAGCACCTCGGCGCCGATGCCGCCCGCGCTGTGGCCAAGGACATGGTCGTGTTCATGCAGCGGCCGGGAGGCCAGTCCCAGTTCAGTGTCCGTACCCACACCCCGCGCGCGAGACAGGAGATGCTGCGCCGGATCCTGGACACGGTCGCCGAGGACCCGTCCGCCCCGCACACCCTTGCCACCATGGCGCGCCGCGCAGGGGTGAGTACCCGCCACATGACACGCCTGTTCCACGACGAGATGACCACGACGCCGGCCCGCTACGTCGAGCAGGTCCGCATGGAAGCCGCCCAGGCGATGCTGGAGGACAGCGACGACCCCATGGCCACGGTGGCCCGGCGCACCGGCTTCGGGTCACCCGAGTCGCTGCGCCGGGCCTTCACGCGCAACCTCGGCATCACGCCGGGGACCTACCGGGCTCGCTTCCGTACCACGCACACCACAGGCGACGGCAAGCGCGCCTGATGCCCCTGAGGTATCCGGCGAGCCCAGGCATTCGCCGAACTCCGACAGGCCGGCGTTGCTCGACGAGGCCGATCAGGCCTCCTCGATGGTCCGCCCCGGCATCGGCTCGGCGAGCGCGACCCGCCACGCGGGCGTGCCGAAGGAACCGGCGAAGTACTGTGTCTCGTGCACGACCTGCTGGTCGGCGCATTCCATGACGCTCACCGGTACGAAGGCACGCCGTCGTAGGTGATGACACATTCGCTCACCCATACATTCGCGTCGCCTGTGATGCGCAGGATGGTGAAGTGCCGGTCGGCCGGGTGCCCGCCACGTTGCGCCGCGATCGTCTCACGGCCCCGGAAACGTTCGCCCGATTGCGGATCCGTCGGCGGTTGGTTGCCCCACCCCGCCAGCGGGGCCATCGGCGCCGGGGGCCCCTCGCCGAGCGTGAGCCGTCCCGGGCCGTCCCCGCCCAGCGCTCCCTTCGGCAGCGGTGCGCCGAGCGCCGCGGCGGCCCGCGCGGTGGACGCGTAGCCGAGCCAGCCCGGGAGGAGCTGGTAGTGGTTGAGGACGGTCGGATCATCACGGAGTTTTACGATCTGGACGACGACGTGGTGCGTTCGTCGCACCACGCCTGTTGCGAGTGGCATGGAAGGCCACTGTTACGAGCAGTGCCAGGAGTGATCCGGCCGCCTCGAGGAGACCGTGACGTATCAGTGCGGGTCCTCACCCCGTTGTCGGACTCGGTGACACCGTGCTGTTCGCCGGCGGGGTGAGGACGACCTGCGGCTGGCCCGCGACTGCGGGCGGTGGGGTCAGGTCCTGGGCAGGAAGATTGGGTGCGGTGGTTTCCTGGACGAGGACCTGGTCGAAGTCGACCAGCCCGGTCTTCTCCACGGCTGTGATGTGGTCCAGCACGATGCTGTTGGCCTGGTCGGCCAGAGCGCGGACCAGCGAGTTCCTCGTGGTGGTGAGGACGCCGGCGATCGTGGTGAGGAACTGGCCGTTCGTCGCGCGCACGGTGGTGGCCATGTCGGTGTCGAACTGTTTGCCGTGCTCCGTGTTCAGCCGGGTCGTGAAGCTCTGCTGTTGAGGCGAGGGCTGGTTGGGCAGTGCGATGCCCAACTGATCGGCCGCGGTGCGGCAGGCGGCGTCCAACGCGGCGTCTCCGTCGACCAGGTGCTCCCCAGCGCTCCTGACCGCCTTCGTCGTCCCCTTCTGCAACGCCTTCTGACCGACGGGGTACTCCCACAGTCCGGCCGAGCGCACCTTGACCACGAAACCCCGGTCGGCCGCCGTCAGCGGCCCGGTCGCCGGAGTGGCGACGACCCGCTCGGGTGCGCTGCTGACCTTCTGGACTCCGAGCATGGAGGGGTAGAGGAGCGAGCCGAGGGTGATGCTGAGCGCACCGCCCAGAAAGAGAGTTCCCGCCGCCGTCCGTGAAACGAGCACCGTGTCTCCTGATCCGGTTTATCGGATCCCGCACACAGAGACGTACGGATGCGAGGGTTCCACAGATCCTTTTGGGCTCGTCATGGATTGGTAAAAGGATCGGTGATCGGCGAGCGTCTGACGAACCGCCAGTTCACTTATGTCCGCTCAGCGGCGCGAAGAAGGGCCGTTCGGCCCTATCCACGGCCGGGGTAGGGAATGTTGGGCCCTATCGGGGCCGGGCGCCTCGTGGTCGATCATGGAGCGACGGTCGGAAAGGGCCAGGCCCATTCCCGCACTTCTGGTCCTTCCCGACTCGCCGACGACACCAACTGACGGGAGGACGCCGTTCGGTCGACGAGACATCGCAGTCTCCGAGGGGATCTGCGAGCGGACGAAGACCGGCTGACCGAGCTCCGCCGCGGCGGTGAAGAATGCGTCGTAGGCAGGGTCGAGAGCGCCCGGAACCGCGTCGGGTTCTTGTCGACGGCCGCGATGTCCGGCAGTGGGCGGGGGCCAAGACGGTGAGGCGCCCGCGAGAGGCAGGCACAGGGCCTCGTTTGTCCTGCCCCGTTCGGCGGGTCGTTGAGCGCTCGTGGTCGTGCAGGCCGCTCGCGCCGGGGTGAACTCCTTCGGCAAGGAGTACGGCTCGACCGCTCGGACCGCACATGTGCGGGGACGTCCGGCCCGGGCGAGCGGGAAGGCTCAGGTGCGTTGCTCCGGCGTCGGGGGCAGCGGGTCCAGGACCGGGTTGGTGAGGTGCTGGTAGATGATCGAGGTGCGGAAGCCGACGATCTCGCGGCGGTTGGTGAACTGGTCCAGGAGGAAGGCATGCAGGTGGTCGATGTCCTGGGCGGTGACGTGGACGAGGAAGTCGTCGCTGCCGGCCATCGTGTACACGGAGACGACTTCCGGGAGTTCGGTAACCGACTTCTCGAAGGCGGCGACGACGTCCCGGCGGAGGGGCCGGATCTGAGTGGCCACCATCGCCTGGACCGGGCGGTTGAGTGCGCGCAGGGAGACCTGGGCCTTGTACCCCTGGATGATGCCGCGCTTGTGCAGCAGCCTGGTGCGTTCGAGACAGGTGGACGGTGCGATGCCGAGCTTCTCGGCGAGGGCACGGTTGGAGAGCCGACCGTCTAGCTGCAGATGGTGCACGATCGCCGAATCAACTTCGTCCATGGCTGCCCCCACTCCCCTGGGACCGAATTTAATTCGGCCGAGCGTCCGGTGTTCCGTGCGCCACTCTAGCTTCTGAGTCGTGAGCCAAGCATTTGCACATGAAGAGGTCATCGTCCGCCGTGGCGTCCGATCCGGGCTGCCGCTGATCATCGCGATCCACTCCCGTGCGCTGGGACCGGCGGTGGGCGGCTGCCGACTGCGCCGCTACGACACCTGGCAGGACGGACTGGCGGACGCGCTGCGTCTGTCCGAGGCCATGACCTTCAAGGCCGCGGTGGCCGGTCTGGACTTCGGCGGCGGCAAGACCGTGATCGCCCTCGGCAAGGACACCGAACTGACCGCGCAGCTGCGCCAGGCCGCGCTTGAGGACCTGGGCGAGCTGATCGCTTCCTTGGAGGGCTCGTACCGGACCGGTCCTGACATCGGCACCGGCCCGCAGGACATGGTGGTTCTGAAGCGGTTCTCGCCGTACGCGTACTGCGCGCCCGAGGAGCACGGCGGGACCGGCGACTCCGGCGGCCCCACCGCCACCGGTGTGTTGGCCGCCCTGCGCGCCGGTGCCCGGCATGTGTTCGGCGACGCCTCGTGTGCCGGGCGCACCGTGGTCGTCAGCGGATTCGGGTCGGTCGGCGGCGGGATCGCGGCCGGTCTGGCCGCCGAGGGCGCGCGGGTCGTGGTGTCGGATGTGGAGCCGTCGCGCAAGGACGCGGCCCTGGCCCGCGGGTACGGATGGGTCGAGCCCGATCAGGCCCTGTCCGCGCCGGCCGACATCTTCGTCCCGGCGGCCGTCGGCGGTGTCCTCGGCGAGGCGACCGTGCCCCGGCTTGCCGCGCGCCTGGTCGTGGGCCCGGCCAACAACCAGCTCACCGACGACTCCGTCGCCGATGACCTGGCCGGGCGCGGCGTCGTCTGGATCCCGGACTACGTCGCCAGTGCCGGCGGCATCGTCTACACGCTCAGCCGGGAGTCGGAGGGCTACGGCCACGGGGCGGCGCACAAGCGCGTGGAAGGGATCGGTGACACCGTCAGCCGCCTTCTCGATCTGGCCCGTTCGTCGGCGGTCACGCCGCTGCGAGCCGCCCAGCAGATCGCCGGGACACGGCTCGCTTCCTCCGCCCGGTAGACACGGGACCCCCGTCGGCCGAGGCAACGGCGCCCCCGGCCGCCCCTGCCGGGCACCGGGCACCCGGGACCGGGTCCCTGGGGTCACTCGTCGTTGACCCAGCGCATCAGCCGGCGCAGCGGGTGGAAGCCGTCGTGGGAGAGGCCCGGCGGCATGCCGCCCGCTCCGCCGAGGGAGACCACGCGCTGTACGCCGGCGCAGGCGAGGGCGTCGCGCAGGTCGGCCTTGCGGCTGCCGGGGTACACGCCGACCGTCTGGGTGGCGACCCCGGCGTGAGCGACGGCGTCGGACAGTGCGGCGACCGGGACGACGTTGACGATCTTTCCGTCGGGATGGAAGTCCACCGGTTCCGGAGAGCGTACGACCAGGCCGTGACCGTCGTATCCGCCCCACACCCGGTACTCGGGGGCCAGGAATCGCAGGACGTCGATCTCCTCGCGGAGCCCCGCCGGGACCCGGGGACCCTCGGCGGAGCTGAACTCCCTGGCCACGCCGAGGCGTTCGCACAGCAGGGCGGCGTAGCGGTCGGCCTCCTCCTCGGTGCCCTCGACGAACTGGAAGCGGCTGGCCACGCACGCCTGCTGGTTGAAGAAGGTGGCGTCGGCGGCGCCCGCGTCGGCGGCCTGCGCCAGAGTCTCGGCGGATGCGAAGGCCTCCCGGCCGATGAGGGAGATGGACGTCTTGGGGTCGAAGGAGACGAGTTCGAACCCGGGTCCTACGTACTTCAGGGCGCCTCTGATGGTGGCCTCGCCGCCCCAGGCGACCAGTTTGTCGAAGAACTGCGGGCGGAACAGCACGCTCTCCACCGATTCGTCGCCGCCGCGCCAGTACACGGCGGAGAACGAGCGCACCACGGGATGTCCGGGGGCCACGGCGGCCATGGTGCGCAGGATCGCGGTCGCGGTGAACAGGTCGTTGGAGGGGAGTTTGAGGAGGTTGACGGCCTTGGTGAGGGCCCCGCGCACGACGGTCTGGGCGGCGACGCCGGGGGCGTTGCCGGCGATGATGTGCACCAGGCGCGGCGGGAACGCGCGGGTCGCCGCGATCCGGCCCTCGGGCAGTCGCACCTCGCGCCAGCCGTCCAGGACCTCCGTGCCGCCGAGTTCGTGGTCGATCTGGGCCTGGAGGGCGGGCTTGCGGAAGCCGCGCCACAGGGCGGCGTAGGCCCGTTCGAGCACCTCCTCGGGGAGGGTGCTGACGTGGACCATGCGGTCGAGCGCCTCGGCGAGCAGGCCCTGCCGGTCCGACCTGAGCGCCTCGCCGGTCTCCACCAGCAGGTCGACGATCTCGGCGGCGGGGACGTGGAAGGCGAGGCCGGGTTCCGTGCGGGGCCACACCAGGCGGTCGAGGTCGAGGGTGGGTGCGGTGAAGGCGCCCCGGCCGTGCGGGGTGTGCGGGCTCTGGTCGACCTCGCCGCGGATCACATGGACGACGGCCACGGCGCCGTCGAGTGCCGTGCCGCTCATCCGTGGATCATCCCCCGTACGTAGGAGTCGAGTGTCGCGGCGCAGGTGATCTTGTCGTCGCCGCCGAGTTCGCCGTAGCGCTGGATGTCGGGCAGTACGGCCGGTCCCGGCCGGCCGCAGTCGCAGGGTGAGAAGTCCACGGAGACCTTGTCGCCGCTGATGAGTCCGCCCCAGCGGCCGGAGAGGGAGACGTCGAGGAAGGCGAACCGCCCTTCCCTGACACCATGTTCGGTGTTCAGGAGCGTCTCGCCGGACTGGTCGAGGACGAGGGGGATCACCCACGGGGGCACGTGGTAGCGGCCGTTCTCGCAGGCGAGGCAGGATCCCTGGAGTTCGGTCATGCCGTAGCTGCGCACCCGGCGTACGCCGTCGTAGAACGCGGCGAACTGCTGCTGGTAGTCGTCGGGCAGCGCGCGGCCCTTGTTGCCGCCGCCGCTGAGCACCAGGGTGTCGGGGTGCAGGCTGCCGTCGGCGACGCCCCGCGCCCGCAGGGCCTGGATCAGGGTGAACTGCTGGTTGTTCATGCCCGCGATCAGCAGCGGTTCGTCGCGGTGCGCGAGGATGTCGTCGACGATCGCGGTCAGCGCGGCGTCCAGCTCCTGCTCACGGGAGGCCGATGCCGTCTCGAAGGAGCTGATCTCCCGCGGGGTGGCGGTGCCCTCGGCCATCCGCCGGCGCAGCAGGGCGCTGCCCATCAGCTCGGACACCTTCAGCGGTGCATCGGTGAGCAGCCGGGTCTCCCCAGGCCGCGCGAAGACGTCCGCGTGCCAGCGGAAGCCGTCGATGGAGCGCATCGGGCCGCTCGCCGGGGCCAGCAGGTAGCCGCGGCGGGTGGGTTTCGGGGGCAGGGGGTCTGGCCAGCAGGTGAGGTTCTCCAGGACGGTGTGCAGGAAGTCGAGGTCGTCGGTGTCGCAGTTGAGGAAGGAGACCTTTCCCGAGGTGCCGCTGGTGATGTACGGGCGGTGGCCGACCGCGGTGATGCGGTCGGTCCACTCGTCGATGTCCGTGACGCCCTCGACGTCGACGTCGACGGGTTCGACCACGGAGACGGTCGAGTACCAGCGCAGGAGCCGGTCCCATCGGCCGCTCTCGATGAGGGAGACGGGGTACGACTTGTAGCTCGTGTGGGAGAACAGCAGCGGTACGAGGTCGGCGAGAGCGGTGATCTCGCGGACGCCGGTCTCCTCCGCGCGGGTGCGCAGCAGCGGGATCCGCTCGCGGTGGGCGGTGAAGGCCTCCCGCGCGGCTTCCAGTTGCAACTCCCGCACTTCCTCGGCGGGTTGACGGAATGTGTCGCCGGACCGGACCAGGGCCCGGATCTGTTCGCGTGCGCTGGGCACGGCTACCACCTCATTCGGTCATGACGCGGGGTTCTTGGTCAGATAGGAGGACTCGAGCGCATCGAGGTTCGCGCGCAGTTCGGCCGGGGTGCCGGCCAACTCGACGCGCCCTCGGCGCAGGACGTAGACGCGGTCGGCGATGCCGAGCACCTTGCGCACGTGCTGTTCGACCAGGAGCGCGCCAAGACCCTGGTCGGCCGCCTCGCGGACCACCCGCAGGAGGCGGTCGACGACGAGCGGCGCCAGGCCGAGGGAGAGTTCGTCGGCGAGCAGCAACTTGGGCGCGCGGCCCAGGGCGCGTGCCAGGGCGAGCATCTGCTGCTCTCCACCGGAGAGCATGCCCGCGCCGATCCTGAGCCGCTTTTCGAGTTCCGGGAACAGGGACAGGGCCTGGTCGGTCCGTACCCGGCCGACGCGCAGGTTGTCCGTGGTGTCGAGCCTGCTGAAGACGGCCCGCTCGCCGACGTAGGCGAGGCCTTCGCGGGCGCGGCGGTGCAGCGGTGCCCGGCCGGGGGCGCCGAGCCAGCGCAGTTCGCCGCTCATGGGGGCTAGTTCGCCCGCCAGGACGCGCAGGGTGGTGGTCTTGCCCGCGCCGTTGGGTCCGAGCAGGGCGACGACCTCGCCGGGGCGGACCTCCAGGTCGAGGTCGCGCAACACGGGCCGGGTGCCGTATCCGGCGGACACGGCACGGGTCTCGATCAGGGGATGTCCGTTGTCGTGCACGGGCGTTCTCCCGTCAGCCGGCCGACGCGGCCGTCAGGATCTTGCGGACGTCGACGAAGGTGGAGCCGGACTTCGCCCACTCGATCTTGCCGTCGCGGATGGTGAGTTCGGTGGCGGTGGTGTTGTGGATGCGGTTGAGTCCCTTGATCGGGAGTGCTGTCGACGCCTTCCAGTTCAGTGGCGGGGTGAGGCCGCCGGTGCTGATGCCCTGTGCGGTGTTCAGCTCCTTGACGAGGGCCGTCGGGGAGATGGTCGGCAGCTTCTTGACGGCCTCGGTGAAGACGGTGAACGCCACCCAGGTCGTCTCGTTGGCGCCGTTGGAGGTGTCGATGTCCTTGTCGCCGGAGGCGGCCTCGGTGAAGCCCTTCCATGCCTTGTCGGAGACCGGCGGGTAGTAGCCGGTGATCACGGCGCCCTCCAGCGGGCTGCCGCTGCCGCCGGTGCTCGCGGCCAGGTCGGGGGTGAGGTTGCCGACGACGCTGCCGAGTTTCGTCTTCGCCCCGGACTGCACGTATGCCTTGACGAACAGGTCGGAGTGGGTGCCCAGGATGACGCTCACGCAGTCGCTGCCCTTGGTGGCGGCGGCGACCTGCGGCGCGAGGTCGGTGGCCGTGACCGGCACCTTGAGGTCCTTGGGCGCGGTCCCGCCGGCGGAGGTCACGCCCAGGGTGAGGAACTGCGAGACGATGGCGGCCGCCGCCAGGTCGTAGCGCACGCCGGAGACCTTCTTGCAGCCCGACTGCACCAGTTGCCGGCCGTGCGCGGCGAACACCGCCGGGGTGCCGCCGTTGACCGGGTACGACAGGGGGTTGGAGAACTCGGCGGCCGAGACGCCGGTCCCGCCGAGGTAGGGGATGCCGGCCTTCTGCAGGATCGGCATGTAGCGATCTCCGGCCAGGCTGTAGGAGCCGACGACCGCCACGACCTTGTCGGCGACGGCCTGTTGGGCGCACTTCTCCGCCTCGTCGGGGTCGTTCTTCTCGTTGCAGGTGATGACCTTCAGCGGAGCTCCCTTGATGCCGCCGTTGGCGTTGATCCACTTCTCGTAGGCCTGTGCGGTGAGCCGGACGCCGGGCTGGGCGCTGCCCTGGGTGTCCTCCGGGTTCCAGACCATCACCTTGACGGGTGCGCCCTTCAGCGAGGAGGTCTCGGCGGAGCTGTCGGACGCCGCCCCTCCCCCGCAGCCGGCGGCGAGCAGGGCTCCGGTGACGGCGAGTGCGCCCGCAGCGGCGGTTCTGTGTCGGCGTGGCTGGTTCATGGTTCCTCCGCGAGGATGCTGGGCCGAGATGCCGAACAGCATGGAGGCGTCGGATTGTTTAGTGAAGTACTCTGGACACAATTATTTAAATAATTAGTCTGTCTGTCTGGAGGTGCCACAGATGGACGACATCCTGCGTTTCGCACTGCTGGGACTGGGCCTCGGAGCCCTGTACGCGCTCACCGCGCACGGCATCGTGCTGGTCTACCGGGGTTCGGGTGTACTGAACCTCGCCCACGGGGCGATCGGTATGGCCGGGGCCTACCTGCAGTGGGAACTGGCCACCCGGCACGGCATGCCGTACTGGCCGGCCGCCGCCTGCGGGGTCGCCGGCTCCGCGCTGCTCGGACTGCTGACCCACCTGCTGGTGATCCGGCCCCTGCGCCGGGCCTCCACGCTGGCCCGGCTGGTGGGCACGCTGGCGGTGTTCATCGTGCTCACCGCCGTCGCCGTCAAACGGTACGGCGACAGCCTGCAACTGGTGCCGGGCAGGCTGCCGACCCGGCTGCTGACGCTCGCCGGGGCGACGGTCTCCGAGGACCGGCTCTGGCTGCTGGGCATCGCGGTCGCCGTGACCGTGGTCCTCCATCTCGTCTACCGGCACACGCTGTTCGGTCTCGGTACCACCGCCGTCGCCGAGCACGAGGGTGCCGCCGCCGCGCTCGGCTGGTCCCCCGGTCTGGTCGCCGCCGCCAACTGGGCACTGGGCTCGGGACTCGCCGGGCTGACGGGCATTCTGATCGTGCCGGTCATCGGCCTGTCGGTGACCGGGCTGACCACCCTGCTGCTGAGCGCGCTGGCCGCCGCCCTGGTCGGCCGGTTCACCTCGTTCCCCATCACGCTCGCGGGCGGCCTGGGCATCGGAGTCGTGCAGTCGGAGCTGACCCGGTTCGGCTCCGGCGTCACCGGGCTCGCCTCCTCCGTACCCTTCCTCTGCATCGCCCTCGTGCTGGTGGTCCGCGGCAGGGCACTCCCGCTGCGGGGCACCTTCCTCGACCGGTTGCCCGCACTGGGCACGGGCCGGGTGCGTCCGGTGCCGCTGGCCGCCGCCGTCGTGGTGGGGCTGGTCCTGGTGGCGGTCTCCTCGCCGCTGTGGGCCGACGCGATCACCAACACGCTGGTGCTCTGTCTGATCATCCTGTCGATCGTCGTGGTGACCGGCTACGCGGGGCAGGTCTCGCTCGCCGCCTACGCCCTCGCCGGGACCGGCGCCTTCATCGCCGGGCATGCGGCGGCCGACTGGGGCTGGCCCTTCGAACCAGCCCTTCTGGCTGGTGTGTTGGGGACCGTGCCGATCGGTCTGCTGTTCGCGCTCCCGGCGGTCCGCACCCGTGGGGTGAACCTGGCCATCATCACCCTCGGGCTCGGCACCACGCTGGAGGCGATGGTCTTCCAGAACACCGATCTGTCCACGACACCGGGCAGCGACGGCATCGCGGTCGGCAAGCAGACCCTCTTCGGCATCGCCGTCTCCGGCATCGACCATCCGCAGCGCTACGCCGCCGTGGTCCTGGTGGCCTTCGTCGTCACCGCGCTGGCGGTCGCCAACGTCCGGCGCGGCCGCACGGGCCGCCGGCTCGTCGCCGTACGGGCCAACGAGCGGGCCGCGGCGGCCCTCGGCATCGACGTCCGCGCGGTCAAGCTCTACGCCTTCGGCCTCTCGGCGGCGATCGCCGCGCTCGCGGGTGTGCTCATCGGCTTCCGGTCGACGTCCGTGGTCTTCGCCGACTTCGCGAGCTTCGACTCGATCACCGCGCTCGGACTGGCCGTCATCGGCGGGGTCGGCTACCTCGTCGGCCCGCTGTTCGGTGCCACGTTCGCCGCGGGCACGGTCGGTGCCCGCTTCGGGGATCTGCTGCTGCCGGGGCTGAGCGACTGGATGCCGCTGATCGGCGGGATCGTGCTGGTGCTGACGCTGGTGAGGAACCAGGACGGCATCGGGCAGGAAGTCGGCAGGCAGGCCAAGGGACTTGAGCGCAGGCTGCGCCGGGGGCGCACGGCCGTCACGCCAGAGCCGAGCGAACAAGAGGGGGAGATCCACGTGACCCGTGCCGCGCCGCTCCCCCTTCGGGTGCGGGAGCTGACCGTGCGATACGGCGGTGTCGTCGCGGTCGACGGGCTCTCCTTCGACGTCGAGCCCGGCCGGGTCGTCGGCCTGATCGGTCCGAACGGCGCCGGGAAGACCTCCGCCATCGACGCCGTCACCGGCTTCACCCGGGCCGCGTCCGGCAGCGTGTGCCTCGGCGACCGGGACGTGACGCGGATGCCGGTGCACCGGCGGGCCGGCGCCGGGCTGAGCCGGTCCTTCCAGTCGCTGGAGCTGTTCGAGGACATGACCGTCCTGGACAACCTCTACGCCGCCTGCGACCGGCCCGGGCCGTGGGCCGGCCTCACCGACCTGGTGCGTCCCGGCCGCCGGCCGCTGCCCGCCCATGTGCTGGTCGCCGTACGGGAGTTCGGGCTGCAGGACAGTCTGGACCGGCCGGTGGGCGACCTGTCGTACGGGGAGCGGAGGCTGCTGGCCATCGCCCGCTCGGTGGCGGCCTCGCCGTCCGTGCTGCTCCTCGACGAGCCGGCCGCCGCCCTGTCGGACGACGAGACCCGGGAGCTGGCGCGTCTGGTACGGCGGCTCGCCGACGAGTGGGGCATGGGGGTGCTGCTCGTCGAACACGACGTCGACATGGTGATGAGTGTCTGCGACGAGATCGTCGTGCTCGACTTCGGCCGCCGGATCTGTGCGGGCACCCCTCAGGAGGTGCGCCGGGACCCGGCTGTACGGGCGGCCTACCTGGGCGATCTGGAGCCGGAGGCACTGTCCTGAGGGCGGCTCACGCGTCGCGCAGGTCGGCGACGTAGGGCTGGTGGGCCAGGAGGCCGCCGTCGACGCGCAGGGTGTGGCCGGTGATGAACGCGGACTCGTCGGAGGCGAGGAAGACCACCGCCGCGGCGACGTCCTCCGGCCGCCCCAGGCGCGGGGTGAGGTGGTGGCGCAGCATGGCGTCGCGGATGCCCGCGTGGGCCGAGCCGGAGCTCGCCGGGGTGACGATGAACCCGGGCGCGACGGCGTTGCAGCGGACGCCCTGCTTGCCGTACTGGGTCGCGACGTACTGGGTGAGGTTGATCAGCGCGGCCTTGGACGCCCCGTACGCCGGATTGCGCAGGTCGCCCGCGAGTCCGGCGCCGGAGGAGGTGTTGATGATCGAGCCGCCGCCGCGAGCGATCAGGTGCGGTACGGCGGCCTGGATCGCGACCATCGTCCCGCGCAGGTTGATCCGCATGGTGTCGTCCCAGACGACCGGGTCGGCCTCGGTGACGGCGAGGTCCTGACGGGCCGCCAGCCGGGTGGCCGCCGCGTTGTTGTGCAGGACGTCGAGGCCGCCGTATGTCTCGACGGCCGCCGCCACCATGGCCCGTACGCTGTCGATGTCACCGAGGTCGACGGCGACCGCCGTCGCGGAGCCGCCGGCGGCCCGGATCTCCTCGGTGACCGCCTTCGCGCCGTCCGGGTCCAGGTCGGCCACGACCGTGTGGGCGCCCTCGGCGGCGACGCGGCGGGCGGTGGCCGCACCGATGCCGGAGGCGGCCCCGGTGACGATCGCGATCTTCTCGTCGAGTCGCCCCATGGCACGAACCGCCTTTCTCAGTCGGAGAGTTGACTGCCGACGACGGACACGAAGGACACGCATTCGCCGGGTCCGCCGCCGAGGTTGTGGGTGAGGGCGAGCGAGCGGCCCTCGGCCACCGTCCGCACGGTGCGCTCGGCGGGGGCCTCGCCCCGCAGTTGGAGCCAGGCCTCGAACATCATGCGCAGACCCGAGGCGCCGATGGGATGGCCGAAGGCCTTCAGGCCGCCGTCCGGGTTGACCGGCAGCGAGCCGTCCAGGTCGAAGGCTCCGCTGGTGACGTCCTTCCAGGCCTGGCCGCGCTCGGCGAAGCCGAGGTCCTCCATCAGCACCAGTTCGGTGGGCGTGAAGCAGTCGTGGACCTCGGCGAGGGCCAGTTCGGCGCGCGGGTCGGTGACGCCCGCCTGCCGGTAGGCCTCCTGGGCGGAGGCGACGACCTCCGGGAAGGTGGTGAAGTCGTACTCCGGGTCGAGCAGGCCGTCCGCCGGGCCGGCCACGAAGGACAGGGCCTTCACGAAGATCGGCTTGTCGGTGTACCGGTGGGCGTCCTCGGCCCGGACCACGATCGCGGCGGCCGAACCGTCCGAGACGCCCGAGCAGTCGAAGACGCCGAGCATGCCGGCCACGATCGGCGCCGACCGGATGCGCTCCAGCGGCACCTCCTTGCGGAACTGGGCGCGGGGGTTGCGGGCGCCGTTGACGTGGTTCTTCCAGGCGATGCGGGTGATGACGTCCTTCAACTCGTCCTCGGGCAGGCCGTACTTGGCGGCGTAGGCGGGGGCGAGGAGGGAGAAGTTGGCGGGGGCGGTGATCTCGCCGCGGCTGTCGTCGCCCGCGCCGGGGATCGCGGTGCCGGAGAGACCGGACATCCCGGAGTCCTTGAGCTTCTCCACGCCGACCGCCATCGCCATGTCGTAGGCGCCGGAGGCGACCGCGTAGCAGGCGTTGCGCAGGGCCTCGGAACCGGTCGCGCACATGTTCTCGACGCGGGTCACCGGCTTGTTGGGCAGCCGCAGGGCCCGGCTCAGGGTCAGCCCGGACACGCCGGAGGCCTGGGTGCCGAACCAGAACGCGTCGATGTCGTCGAGGGTGACGCCGGCCGAGGAGACGGCGGCGCCGACCGAGTCGACCAGCAGGTCGTCGGCGGACTTGCCCCAGTGCTCGCCGAACGGCGTGCAGCCCATGCCGACGATCGCGACCCGGTCGCGGATTCCGTGCGAGCCCATCAGTCTGTCCCCTCGTCCTCGTTCTCGTCCTCGCCCAGGCGCACCGGGCGGGCCTTCCAGAAGTAGTTGTGGATGCCGGACGCGGTGACCGTGCGCCGGAAGGTCATCTCCACCCGGGCACCGATGACCGCGTCCGCCTCGGTGGCGTCGGTCAGCTGGCAGCGGAACCGGCCGCCGCCGTCGTAGTCGACGACCACGACCAGCATCGGCGGGCTCGGCGTGTACGCCAGCCGGTCCACGGTGAAGGTCGCCACCGTGCCCCGTACGGCGTGCATGGGTTCGTCGGTCATGGCGTCGACGGCGTGGCAGGAGGCGCACACCCGGTCCGGCGGCAGCTGGCGGGTGCCGCACTTCTCGCACCGGGCCGCGACGAAGCCGTACTTCCATCCGGTACGGCGGTGCGCGGGCGGGGCGTAGGGCGGCTCGGGGTCGGGTCGGCGCGGTGGTTCGCGGTCGAGGAGGCCGCGCCAGGAGAGGTAGGTGGCGTACGGCATCGGAGGGCTGCCCGCGGCGATCTGCGCGGCGACCGGGCGGCCGCTGCGGTGGGCCGGGAGGGCGTCGGTGGTGCGCAGCAGCAGCACTCCGACGCCGTCGCCGAGGACGAGGAGCGCGATCAGCTCGCCGGGGCGGGCGCGGTCGAGGACGTCGGCGAGGAGCAGGCCGGGCTGGGCGGTGCCGGCGTTGCCGATGGTGCCGGTGAGGTCCGCCGTGACCACCTCGGGCCGTACGCCTGCCGTCCGCCGTACCGTCGTGCAGGCGCGCGCGTGCAGGCCGGAGACGACGAGGTGGTCGATCGCGGTGCGGTCCAGGCCGGCGTGGTCGAGGGCGGCGGTGAGCGCCTGGTCCGCGAGGGAGACGTAGATCTCCTCGGCGAAGCGCTCCTCCCAGACCCGGGAGGCGGGGGCGCCGGGCAGCCGCCAGCGGTCGAGGATCTCGTCGCTGACGGTGTCGTGGGCGAGCAGTTCGGCGAGGACGGGGGTGCCGTTGCGGTGGCCGCCGAAGACGAACGCCGCCGCGCCGTCACCGCCGGCCACCTCCTCGGCGCCACCGGGCAGGCCGGTGCGCAGGTCGGAGAGGACCGCCAGGGTGGGGACCGGGGAGCGGGCGGCGGTGACCAGCGCGCCGAGGCCGGAGCGTACGGAGCCGGCCATGTCGGCGGCGAGGACGTGCGGGTCCAGGCCGAGGGCCGCGTGCACGGCGGTCGCGTTGGTCTTGTCGAGATAGGCGGGCGTCGCGGTGGCCAGGAACAGCTGGCCGATGCGCGGGCGCAGGTCGCCGCGGGCCAGGGCCGTGCGGGCGGCCTCCACGGCCATCGACGTGGTGTCCTCGTCGTAGCCGGCCACAGCGCGGGTGCCCTTCGCCGCGGGCGTGCCGAGGGCGGCGGCGACGTCGGCCCGGGCGAGGCGGTGGTACGGCACATGGGCGCCGTATGCGATCAGTCCGGCCATGTCAGCGTCCTCCCTTGGCTGAGTGTTCGAAGACCGCTGCGAGACCCTGGCCGCCGCCGAGGCACATGGTCTCCAGGCCGTAGCGGACCTGGCGGCGGTCCAGCTCGCGCAGCAGGGTGGCGAGGATGCGGCCGCCGGTGGCGCCCACGGGGTGGCCGAGCGAGATCCCGGAACCGTTGACATTGAACCGGTCGAAGTCGGCCTCGCTCAGCGCCCATTCGCGGGTGCAGGCCAGCACCTGGGCGGCGAAGGCCTCGTTGAGTTCGATCAGGTCGATGTCGGCGAGCTTCAGTCCCGCCCGTTCGAGGGCCTTGGCGGTGGCGGGCACCGGGCCGATGCCCATCGTCTCGGGCGGCACACCGACGACGGCCCAGGAGACCAGGCGGCCCAGCGGGCGCAGGCCGAGTTCGGCGGCGCGCTCGGGGTGGGTGACGACGCAGATCGCGGCGCCGTCGTTCTGGCCGCTCGCGTTGCCGGCGGTGACGGTGGCCTCGGGGTCCTGGCGGCCCAGTACCGGGCGCAGCCGCGCGAGCTTCTCCAACGACGAGTCCGGGCGCGGGTGTTCGTCGGTGTCGACGACCGTCTCACCCTTCCGGGTGCGTACGGTGACCGGCACGATCTCGTCGGTGAAGCGGCCCTGTTGCTGGGCGGCGACTGCCTTCTGGTGGGAGCGCAGGGCCAGTTGGTCCTGTTCCTCGCGCGGGATGCCGTACGCGCGCCGCAGGTTCTCGGCGGTCTCCAGCATGCCGCCGGGGACGGGGTGGTTGACGCCGCCGGAGGTGACCCGGCCGCGGGCGAGCCGGTCGTGCAGCATGGTGCCGGCGCCGCGCACGCCCCAGCGGGCGTCGGTGGTGTAGAACTCGGCCTGGCTCATGGACTCCACGCCCCCGGCCAGGACCAGGTCGCTGGCGCCGGTCTGCACCTGCATCGCGGCCGTGATGACGGCCTGGAGGCCGGAGCCGCAGCGGCGGTCGAGCTGGAGTCCGGGCACTTCCACGGGCAGTCCGGCGTCCAGGGCGGCGACCCGGCCGATGGCCGGGGCCTCGCCGTTGGGGTAGCACTGGCCGAGGATCACGTCGTCCACGGCCGTGGCGGGGACGCCGGTGCGGTCCAGGACGGCCCGGACGACTGTGGCGGCCAGCTCGGTCGCGGTGACGTCCCGGAACACTCCCCCATAGCCCCCGACCGGGGTACGTATCGGTTCACAGATGACCGCGTCACGCATCCGTCATGCCTTTCGTCAGCTCGTCGTCGGCTCGTCGGCTCGTCGCCTCGCCAGCGGGGAATCACATGTACCGGCCGCCGGTCACCTCGACCACGGCTCCGGTGACGTAGCTCGCCATGTCGGAGGCGAGGAAGAGGACGGTCTGGGCGACCTCGGCGGGTTCGCCCGCGCGGCCCAGCGGGATCTCGGCGAGCTTCGCGTCCCAGGCCGCCCTGGGCATCGCCTCGGTCATGGCGGTACGGATCAGACCGGGCTGTACGGCGTTCACCCGGATCCCCGCCTTCGCCAGTTCCTTGGCGGCGGCCTTGGTCAGGCCGACGAGTCCGGCCTTGGCGGCGCTGTAGTTGGTCTGCCCGAAGTTGCCGACCTTGCCGGCGATCGAGGAGATGTTGACGATGCTGCCGCCCCGTCCGTGCGCGCGCATCGCCTCGGCCGCGTACCGGGTGCCGTTCCAGGCGCCGGTGAGGTGCACGTCGAGGACGGCCCGGAAGTCGGCGACGGGCATCTTGCGCAGGGTCGCGTCCCTGGTGAACCCGGCGTTGTTGACCATCACGCCGACCGGCCCGAAGGCGTCGGCGCAGTGGGCGACCAGCGCGGCCACCTCGTCCTCGTCGGTGACGTCGCAGCGGATCGAGGTGGCCGTCACGCCGTCCTTGCCGAGCCGTTCGGCGGCCTGTGCCGCGGCGGCCCCGTCGATGTCACCGATGACGACGCGAGCGCCCGCGGCGCCGAGGACGCCGGCGATCTCGTAGCCGATGCCCTGTGCGCCGCCCGTGACCACGGCGTTCCGGCCCTCCAGCAATTGCATGCGGCCCGCCCCTGACTCGTCGCTATTCCTCTTAAATAGATAACCTATTATGCTGAAACTATCAACCGTGCGACGGGCCGGCCGGACAGGGAGGCAGACAGGTGGACATCAGCTATCCGCCGCAGACCGAGGCGTTCCGCACCGAGGTCAGGAGCTTCCTGGCCGAGGAGCTGCCACCGGACTGGAAGGGCATCGGAGCCCTGGACGAGGAACCGGCCCGGGCCTTCGCCCGGGACTGGCGCCGACGGCTCGCCCGGCGCGGCTACCTCTCGCTGACCTGGCCCGAGGAGTACGGCGGCCGCGGCCTGTCCAAGCTCCACCAAGTGGTGCTGATGGAGGAACTGGCGCTGGCGGGCGTGCCGTTCGGGCTGCCCCAGGACACCTTCGGCGTGAAGATGCTGGCGAACACGCTGCTGCGCTGGGGCACGGACGGCCAGAAGCGCCACTTCCTGCCGCGCATCCTCAGCGGCGCGGACACCTGGTGCCAGGGCTACTCGGAGCCGGACGCGGGCTCGGACCTGGCCTCCCTGACCACGCGTGCCGTACGGGACGGCGACGCGTGGGTGATCGACGGCCAGAAGGTGTGGACCTCGGGCGCCCACCACAGCGACTGGATCTTCGTCCTGGCCCGCACGAACCGGGACGCCCCCAAGCACCGGGGCATCTCCTTCCTGCTCGTGCCGCTGGACCAGCCCGGTGTGGAAGTGCGCCCGTTCCGCATGATGAGCGGGCAGCTGCACTTCAACGAGGTCTTCTTCAACGGCGCCCGTACCCGTGCCGATCTGGTCGTCGGCGGCGTCGACAACGGGTGGGCGGTCGCGCAGAGCCTGCTGGGCGTGGAGCGCGGGGAGGAGGCGGCCACCAACCCCGTGCTGTTCCGGGCGGAGGTGGAGCGCCTGGTCGAGCTGGCCCGCCAGTACGGCAAGGACCGGGATCCGGTGATCCGGCAGCGCATCGCCTGGTGCTGGTCGAAGGTCGAGATCATGCGCTACCTCGGCTACCGGATCCTCACCGGCTGGCTCAAGGGCGCCGAACCGGGTCCCGAGACGTCGATCGCCAAGCTGTACTGGAGCGAGTACCACACCGAGGTCACCGACCTCGCCATGGACATCATGAGCCTGCACGGGCAGGTACCGGCGGGGCGGCCACCGCTGCGGACCTATCGCGCCGACGATCCGGGCGCCGCCAACTCCTCGGCGTCCTGGTCGACGACGTATCTGATCGCGCGTTCCGGGACGATCTACGCCGGCACCTCGCAGATCCAGCGGAATATTCTGGCGGAGAAGGTGCTGGGGCTGCCGCGGGAGCCGAGGACAAGTCTGGGTTAGGACTGTTCCGCGGGATGTGCGGCCGTGTGCCGTCAGTCGTCTGCTGCATCGTCGTGACTGGTCGCGCCCACACGGCGGTAGCCGCATATCGACACCGCCCCGCGCCCTTTATGGGGTGCTGCACTGCGCGCTACTCGAAGGTGCCGAGCTCGGGCACCGGGCGGGGACCGGTGCCCGGGCGCCAGCCCGCGTCGAGTTTGCGGAGGCCTACGCCGTCCGGGGCCCAGATGTGGCAGCTGTTCATGACCCACGCGCTGGAGCGCGGGTCGTTGGCCGACGGGTCGGGGGCGTGGCGGTTGCGGGCGGAGATGGCCGCCTGCACGACGGCCGGGCCGAGGGCGCGCGCCAGTTCGTGCAGGTGTGTGCAGCCGGAGACCCCTCGGAAGCGTTCCTGGACGGCCCGGTTGTAGCCGGCGGCGACACTCAGCCCGACCAGGCCGCCGAAGGCGGGAGCGATCAGCGGACACTCGGCGTGCGGGAAGTCCCGCATGCCCGCCGAGGCGGCCGTGATCACCATGTCGGCGAGGCGCACCCGCACCGACAGCACCATCCGGTGGACGACTCCACCCGGCGGCTCCTCCCACGGTCGCTCGTCGCGCAGTTCCGCCTCGACCGAGATCTCGCCGCGGTCCTCCTCGTAGGCGCAGAAGGCGATCGTACGGCGGTGCAGGGGGATTGCCGCGCGGGTCACGACGCGACCTCCGGAACGGCTTCTCCCAAGGCCGCGAACTCGGGCCTGCGGCGCTCGATGAAGCTGCGTACGCCCTCCCGGTAGTCCGGAGCGCGCTTGGCGGTGGCCAGCAGCGCGGCGGCGCTGTCCCGGCTCTCGGTGAAGGTGCGGGCCTGGTCGTCGGCGAGCTGGCGCTTGATGAGGGACATCGCGTACGGGCTGGCGGTGCGGGCCAGTTCCGTCGCGTAGGCGAGCGCCGAGGGGAGCAGGTCCTCCGGTGCGGACAGGCGGTTGACCAGGCCCATGGCGAGGGCCTCCGTCCCGGTGATCCGGCGCGAGGACAGCAGCAGGTCGGCGGCGTTGCCGTAGCCGACGAGCCGGGGCAGGAGCCAGGACACCCCGTCCTCGGCCACCAGACCGCGGGCACTGAATGCGGCGGCGAGCTTCGCCTCGGGCACGGTGAACCGCACGTCGCACATGACCGCCTGGTTGAAGCCGATGCCCGCGCATGCGCCGTTGATCGCCGCCACCAGGGGCTTGGGGAAGGTCATGGGCCGGGTGCGCGGCGGCAGCCGGTCCGTGGGCCAGGGGCGGGCTCCGGAGGACGCGCCGTCCAGCACGCTCATGTCCATGCCCGGGCAGAAGCTGCGGCCCGCGCCCGTGAGCACCACGGCCCGCACCGCGGGGTCCGTCTCGGCCCGGTCGAACAGCTCGTTGTAGAGCAGTTCCATCTCCAGGGTCCAGGCGTTGTGCCGCTCCGGCCGGTTCAGGGTGAGCAGCAGGACCCCGTCGTCGGTGAGCTCGGTGAGGATCACCGGGGTCGGTTTCTCGGCCATGGGGGCACTCCCGTGACATCCGTCGAGTGAACAGCGAAGCTGTAATAGCTAGATGAATCATCTATATCTCACAGAGGCCTGAAGAGGCCAGACCGCTCCCGCCGACCATCGGTCGATCCACCCTTGACCTGGTACCCTCGATGCACTAAGCAGATTCATTTTGCTATTTACCTGGCTACATACGAGGAGAGTCCACCGTGGCCGAGGCAGCCGCAGCAGAGACGCCGACCACGCCCGTCCGCGCCCCCGGCCGCATCGGACGCCAGGTACGGGTCCCGAAGACCGCCGAGCTGGTCGCCGGCCACCTGCGCCGGCAGATCGTGCGGGGCGAGCTGAAGCCGGGCGACGCGCTGCCTCCGGAGTCGGGCCTGATGGAGCAGTTCGGCATCTCGCGGCCGACCCTGCGCGAGGCGTTCCGGGTCCTGGAGTCGGAGTCGCTGATCACCGTGCGCCGTGGCGCCCACGGCGGCGCCCGGGTGAGCGCCCCGGACGCGGACGTCGCCGCCCGGTTCGCCGGACTGATCCTGGAGTACCGCGGCGCCACCCTGGGCGACCTCTACCGCGCGGCCGCCCTCATCGAGCCGCAGTGCGTCCGGCAGCTCGCCGGCAAGCACACGGCGGAGGACATCAAGCGGCTGCGGGACGCGGTCGCCGCCGAGAAGAACGTCCTGGAGGACCCGCTGGGCCTGGTCCACGCCCAGGACGCCTTCCACGCCCTGCTGGTGGACCTCACCGGCAACCAGACCCTGATCCTGCTGTGCGGCATGCTGCGCAACATCATCGACCGGGCGAACGCCTCGTACACGGCGGGCGCCGCCGACGCCGAGGCCCAGAAGGCCCAGGCCCTCAAGGGCCACCGGGCCCATGTGCGCCTGGTCGGCCTGATCGAGGCCGGCAAGACGGACGAGGCCGAGAAGCTCTGGCAGCGCCACATCACCGCCGCGGACGACGTGGTGAACGGGGCGGGCCCCAAGACCGTGCTGGAACTCATCGACTGACGCTCCCCGCGGAGTCACACCACGACACCCCCCTTGCCTACTCGAAACAGTTAGATAATTATAGGAGGCGTACCGATTAGCTCTGGGGTCCGGAGGCGACGGGCATGGCCGAACAGCGCAAGCGCATCTTCGACTGCGACCAGCACATGTACGAGGAGCGGGACTCCTTCACCCGCTACCTCCCCAAGGAGTTCCTCGGTGCGGCCGTCGCGCCGGTGACGCTGCCGGACGGGCGCGAGGTGATCCTCGCCGGGGACCGGATCGTCGTCTGCCTGGAACCGGAGTTCGGGCAGGTGTACCGGCCCGGCTCGCTCAAGGAGATGCTCAAGGCCATGTCCTCGGGCAACCCCGAGGAGACCTACCAGTTCGAGCCGATGCACGAGTCGTACCAGCACCGCGAGGCCCGGCTGCGGGTCATGGACGAGCAGGGCCTGGACCAGTCGATCATGTACCCGGGCGGCTGGGCCCTGGTCGCCGAGGAGTACGTGAAGGGCGTCGAGCCGCTCTACGCCAACTACCACTCGTTCAACCGCTACATGAACGAGGTGTGGGGCTTCGACCACCAGAGCCGCATCTACGCCCCTGCCCTGCTCTCCCTGCGCGACCTCGACCACGCGGTCAAGGAGCTGGAGTACGTCCTGGAGCAGGGCGCCCGCTTCATCCTGCTGCCCACCGGTCCGGTGTACGGCCGCTCCCCCGGCGACCCCTACTTCGATCCGTTCTGGAAGCTGGTCAACGACGCCAAGGCGAGCGTCTGCTACCACATCAGCGAGTTCTACTACAACTCGCAGGTGGCGCCCGCCTGGGGCTACGACCCGAACCCGATCCACTTCCGGATGTCGGCCTGGCAGTGGCAGAACACCTACGGCCAGCGCCCGATCGAGGAGACGCTGTCCGCGCTGATCTTCGACAACCTCTTCGGCCGCTTCCCCGACATCAACGTCCTGGTCTCCGAGTTCGGCTCCGAGTGGGTGCCGCACTTCGTCCGGCACATGGACAAGAGCCGGGGCATGGGCCGCAACGGCCCGTGGATCGGCGGCCAGTTGGACGAGCGGCCCAGCCAGGTCTTCCGCAAGCACGTGCGCGTGGTGCCCTACCCGGAGGACGACATCGTGAACGTCGTCAGGCGGCTCGGCTACCACGAGTCCATCGTGATGGGCTCCGACTTCCCGCACGCGGAGGGCCTGGCCGAGCCGGCCGACTTCCGCAAGCTCATCGCCGAGCTCGACGAGTCCGCTCAGGACGACATCATGTTCCACAACGCCCAGCAGCTCATTACCCGCTGAGCCCCGGCCACGAGAGAACCCGCCTGGCGGCGGGCCCGGTCATCGGACCAGGCCCGCCGCCAGGTTCGCGATGTCGGCGATCAGGGCGGTGCCACGCGGGGTGTGGTCGTAACCGGCCAGCGGATAGCCGTTGCTCAGACACGCGAAGGACAGGCCGGACTCCGGGTCCATGAAGCCCAGTTGGTAAGCGGCCCCGGCGCTGCCGAACAGCGCCGGCGAACCGGTGGACGGCAGGTTGCTGCCCGCGTCGGGTCCGGTCACGGTCACGAAAAGCCCCATGCTGGTACGGCGTTCGCCGCCGCCTCCGTAGATCTGCTCACCGTACGGATGCTCCGTCAGCCGGACGCGGGTGCCCTCCGCCACCGCCTCCGGCTTCCACAGGCCCGAGTGCGTGAACGCCTGGAAGAACAGAGCGACGTCGGCGGCGGTGGCGACGAGGGCGTGACTGGGCTCGCCGGCCGCCAGGACCTGCGGGTCGGACAGGTACCAGGGACCCCAGGGGTCGGGTTCCTGGTCCTCGGCCGTGCGGTCGGTGGCGAGCATCGGGGCGACGCTGCCCGGCTGCCGGTCCACCGGCACCCCGAGTTCGATCGAGGACAGGCCGAGCGGCTCCGTGATCCGTTCGCGCAGGTAGTCGGCGAAGGCCAGGCCGGTGCGCCGTTCGACGATCTCGGCGATCAGCCAGGCCGACGAGGTGAGGTGGAACTGGAAGCGGCTTCCCGGCGGGTAGTCCAGCCGCCAGCGCCCGAAGGCGGCGAGCCGCTGCGCCCGGTCGAGCATCTTGGGGTGGCCCAGCGGCGCGAAGGGGAAGCCCGCGGTATGGGTGAGCACCTGCTCGACGGTCACCGCCTCCTTCCCGTTCGGCGCGAACTCCGGGATGATCGCGGCCACTTGTTCGCCGGTGTCCAGCAGTCCGTCGCCGATCAGCTTCCAGACGGCGCCCGCGACGATCGACCGTCCGACGGACTGGAGGATGTACCGGGTGCCGGGGTCCGCGTCGCCGTAGGTCTCGAAAGCGACCAGCCGGCCGTCGTGGGCGACGGCGACCTGGGCGGAGGGCAGAGGACCGTCCTCGGCCTCCCGGCGGATCCGGCTCAGCAGGACGTCGAGTCGCTGCGGGTCGACGGCGTCAGGCACGTGATTCTCCTTCTTCGTACGGCTCCCGCAGCCGGTGGCGCAGCACCTTGCCGTTCGGGTTGCGGGGCAGCTCGGACACGAACCACCAGCGCACGGGGACCTTGTAACCGGACAGCCGGGCGCGGGTATGGGCCCTCAATTCCGCCGTGTCCGGCGGGACTTCTGGGTCGGACGGCACGACGAAGGCGACGACGGTCTGGCCGAGACGCTCGTCCGACGCGCCCGTGACGGCAGCGTCCGCGACGCCGGGATGGGCGGTCAGGACCGTCTCGACCTCCAGCGGGTGGACGTTCTCACCGCCGCGGATGATCATGTCGCTGCCCCGGCCGGACAGGTAGACGTACCCGTCGTCCGCCACCCGGCCCAGGTCGCCGCTGTGCAGCCAGCCCTCCGGGTCGACGTGGAAGAAGTGGTCGGCGCGCGCATGGATCTCGCCGATCCCGTCGGGCCCCGCGCCGTGCACCCGCAGCTCCGTGCCGGGCGCGGCCCGTCCGACGGAACGCAGGAGCTCGGTGCGTCCGGCGACGGCCTCGCGATGGTCCTCCGGCGTGAGGACGGTGATCGGCGAACCCTCGGTCTGCCCGAACATGTTGAGCATGCGGACGCCGGGCATGGCCTCGTACGTCCGCCGCAGCGTGTCGGGGCGTACGGGCGCGCCGCCGTACTGCAGGGTCCGCAGGGTCTCGTGGCGGGCCTGTCCGGCCGTGTGCAGGGTCTCCAGCATCGCCGGGACCATGCTGGTGTGGGTGATGCCGAGGTCTCGGAGCAGGGTCCAGCCCGCGACGGTGAAGCGGGGCAGGCCGGTGATCAGGGCGCCGGCGGCGAGGGCGACGGCGATGTTGCCGAGGCCGGCGATGTGGTGGAAGGGCGCGCTGCCGCCGTAGAAGCAGTCGGGGTCGAGCGCGCACAGCCGGCCGTTGACCCGTGCCCGGGCGGCAAGGCGGCGCTGCGTCATGGGGACGGGCTTGGGCCTGCCCGTCGTGCCGGAGGTGTGCAGGACGGTGGCGAGTTGCTGCGGTTCGGCGGTCAGGTCCCGTCCGCGCGGGGGCAGTTCACCGACCAGGTACAGCCGGGAACCGGAGAGACCGACCACCTGCTGGGCGAGTTCGACGAACTCGGTTTGGGCGATGAGCACTTGGGATCCCAGGGCGTCGAGTACCGCCGCGATCTCCGGCGCGGTCATGCGGACGCCGAGCGGGGCGAGCGGGTGGCCGGAGCCCGCGCCGCCGATCACCAGCGCGAGGGCGTCGGCGGAGGTGGCGACGAGCGCGGGTACCGGGGTGCCGGGGGCCAGGCCGAGCGTGTCCAGCCAGTCGGCCGCGCCGCCCGCCCGGTCGAGGAGTTCCCGGCCGCTCCAGGTGAGGTCGCCGAAGCGGACGGCGGGGCGGGCATGGTCGTAGGCGCGGCTCACCAGCCCGGTCCAGGTGTCCTGGGTGCCGGTCACCGGCTCAGGGCTCCAGGCGGGCCGCCGCGGTGCCGGTGACCACCTCGACGCCGTTCTGGTTGACGGTGCGCAGGGTGAAGTGGGCGACCGGGCCGGCCTCGGTCTCCTCGACCGACTCGACGGTGGCCGTGGCGGTCAGGGTGTCGCCGGGCCAGACCTGGGCCTTGAACCGGACGCCGTAGCGCAGCAGGGCCTCGGCGCCGACCCAGTCGGTGAGGACCCGGCCGGTCATGCCCATCGTCAGCATCCCGTGGGCGAACACGCCCGGGTAGCCCGCCGTCTCGACGGCGAACCGCTCGTCGGTGTGCAGCGGGTTGAAGTCGCCGGAGGCGCCGGCGTACTGCACGATCCGGGTGCGCTTGAGGTCGGTGACGAGGACGCTCTCGCGGATCTCGCCGACCTTGACGTCGGTGACGCTCAGGCCGGTCATCGGGCGTCCTTCCGGGTGGCGGGGCCCTCGGGCACGACGGCCACGGTGACGGCGCTGACGACGGGTTCGCCGTCGGCGTCCCGGTACTCGGTGATGCGTTCGCTGAACAGCAGCCGGCCGGTGCGGCCCTGCTTCTCCCACTCCCGGCCCAGGGCCGTGTGGGCGTAGAGGGTCTCACCGGCACGCACCGGGCGGTGGTACTCGAAGTGCTGTTCGGCGTGCAGTCCGCCCCCGCCCTCGGGCATCGTCCCGGGGCCGCCGCCCGACCCGAACCACTCCTGGTCCGGCTTGGGCCGCAGGTGGTAGTCGGGGTCGTAGTGGGCGCTCGCCATGGTGAAGGTGGGCGGCGCGAGGGCTCCCTCGCCCTGGTAGGCCGGGTTCTCGTCGCCGATGGCGCGGGCGAACATCATGATGTGCCCGGCCTCGACGGGGAACGGCTGACCTGACATCTTCGTTCTCTCCTCGGTCAGTACGGCAGGAACGCGTCGCGGGTCGCGTCCTCGGGGTCGAAGTCCGGCGGCAGCCCCTCGAACTTGGGCTCCCGCTTCTCCGTGAAGCTCGCCACGCCCTCACGGAAGTCCGGCGAGCCCGCGAAGAACTCCATGGCGGAGTAGGAGCGGGCGAGGGCGTCGGCGAAGGTGCGGTCGAGGTCGCCGTACACCTGGTGGCGTACGACGGCCATCGCGCGCGGGGAGCAGTTGCGGGCGATGTCGCGGGCGTAGGCGCGGGCGGCGTCGAGCAGGTCGTCGGGTTCGACGACGCGGCTGACCAGGCCGAGGGCCTTCGCCTCGTCGGCGTCGAAGACGCGGCCGGACAGCAGCAGGTCGAGCGCGTTCTCCACGCCGACCACGCGCGGCAGGACGTACGGCAGGTTGTACTCGCCGGCCAGGCCGCGGCGGGTGAAGGCGGTGGTGAAGCGGGCGCCCCGGGCGGCGAAGCGGACGTCGCAGATCAGGGCCTGCACCAGGCCGATGCCGGCGCAGGCGCCGTTGATCGCGGCGATCAGGGGCTTGGGCATGTCCCGTTTCACGTACATGGGCACGCGGGCGTGCAGGCCCAGGGACTGGCCGGGCCGGGAGTTCTGCTCCAGGCGCCGCATGTCCATCCCGGGACAGAAGGCCCGGCCCGCCCCCGTGATGATCACGACGCGGACGGCCGGGTTGCGTGCGGCCTCGTCCAGGAGCGCGAAGAAGCGGTTCTCCATGGGGATGCTCCACGCGTTCTTGCGCTCGGGCCGGTTGAGGGTGAGGGTGGCGACGCCGTCCTCGTCGACCTCGTACAGCACCGGATCGTTCTCGGCGAACTCGTCGGACATCGCGTCACTCCTCCGTGAGCGGTTCGATGGGGTCGCCGACGCCCGGCCGTTCCCCGGAGATGGTCACCACCACCTGGCCCCGGGCGCAGACGCGGCCGTCGGTGATCACGTCGACGTCGGCGAAGTGCACCCGCCCGCCGCGCCGGACGCAGCGGGCGTGGGCGACGGCCTCCGCGCCCCGGGCGGGCGCGAGGTACTGCACGGACATCGACACGGTGCTGAGCCGGCTCCCCTTGCTGAAGTCGTGCCCGGCGATGACGGCGCCCGCTCCGGCGGTGTCGATGAGCGCGGAGATCACCCCGCCGTGGAAGACGCCCTCGTGGGCGGAGAGTTCCTCGGCGTAGGGCAGCAGCATCTCGACGCCGTCCGGGTCCCAGCGCACGATGCGCATCCGGCAGCGCCGGTTGAAGGCGACCCCGCGCTCCCAGCGGACGCGGAACCACTCCCGGCGTTCCCGCTGTTCCTGGTCGGTGAGGGCCCTCGCAGCGACGGTCATGCGCTCGCCTCCGGTCTCGACCCGACGATCGGTCGATATAGTTACATGATTTGGCTAGTTAGGCAATCACAGTGACACCACACCCAGGCACTCGTATGTATTATTTATATAACTCATTCATCTGTGTCGAGGAGGCCCCGCGATGCCGTCGACCGCCCTGGCCGGAATCCGCGTGCTCGACCTGTCCCGCATCCTCGCCGCTCCCCTCGCCACCCAGCTCCTCGCCGACCTGGGCGCCGAGGTCATCAAGGTCGAGCGGCCCGGCACGGGCGACGACTCACGCACGTACGGGCCGCCGTTCGCCCCCGGGACGGACACCGCGGCCTTCTACCTCTCCTGCAACCGCAACAAGCGGTCGGTCACCGTCAATCACGCCGCCTCCGAAGGACAGGCGATCCTCCGCACGCTCGCGGCCCGCTCCGACGTCCTCGTGGAGAACTTCCGCGCCGGGACCCTCGCCAAGTACGGCCTCGACCACGAGAGCCTGCGCGAGATGAACCCGCGGCTGGTCTACCTGTCCGTCACCGGCTTCGGCCAGAGCGGGCCCTACGCCGAGCGGCCCGGATACGACGGCATCTTCCAGGCCATGTCCGGCCTGATGAGCGTCTCCGGGCACCCCGACGAACCGATGAAGGTCGGCATCAGCATGGTCGACATCCTCACCGGGCTCTACGCCGCCACGGCGGTCCTGGCGGCCCTGCGGCACCGGGACCTCACCGGGGAGGGCCAGTTCATCGACCTCTCCCTGCTGGACTGCGGGCTGGCCTCGCTGTCGCACTTCGCGATGAACTACCTGGTCTCCGGCGAGGTCCCGGAGCGGCGCGGCAACGGCGGCTACGGTGGGATCCCGTCCCAGGCGTTCATGTGCCAGGACCGGCCGCTGTTCCTCGTCGCGGGCAACGACAAGCAGTTCGCCGCCTTCTGCGCGGCGGCCGACCGCACCGACCTCCTCCAGGACCCCCGGTTCGCCACGACCTCCGCCCGGATCGAGTACCGCAAGGAGATCCTCCCGGTGCTCCAGGACATCCTGCGCACCCGGCCCCGCGACGAGTGGCTGGCCGTACTCGACGCCCACGACGTGCCCGCGGGCCCCTACAACGAACTGCCCGAGGTCTTCGCCGACCCACAGATCCGACACCGAGGCATGCTGGCCGAGGCGGCAGGACTCCCTGTCCTCGCCAACCCGATCCGGCTCTCGGCGACCCCGGTGGAGGTCTACACCCCGCCGCCGGAGCTGGGCGAGCACACCGCCGAAGTCCTGGGCGAGCTGGCGGGGGTGACGGAGAGCCAACTCCACGGTCTGCGGGCCCGGGGAGTCGTCTGAGGTCACCGCGGGTGTGCGCCGCCGTTTCCCGCGTGCCCGGGGAACCGGCGATCGCCCCACACGGCACGACGGCAACTGCCACACTTGCGTCGGGCACGTAGACGGTTCCGACCGGGGGAGGCGGAGCATGGACCACGACCGCTCATGGGCGGCACTCGCCAGGGACGTACTCGGGATGCTGCCGGCGCTCGTCGGCGCGGACGCTCCCCGGATCACGGCGGACATCCATCGCCTGCTCGCCGCCTCGTCCCGCCCCGGCGGAGCCGAGGAACTGCGCCGGGCCCTGTACGCCGACGTCCGGGTCCGCACCTGGATCCAGTCGCGTCCCGGCCGGGACCAGGAACGGAACACATCTCCGGGCAACAGCGGGTACCAAGGGCTCGCGGGTTCAGGGTTCGCCGCCGCCGTGCCGGCCCCGCGGTACGTGTGCAAGACCCCCGGGTGCACGAGCACCGACTCCTGGATACGCGGGTTCATGGGCGACCCGGTGCCCCGCTGTTCCGTGTGCACCCGCGTGCTCAGCCGTGAGACACCGTGAGGCGAGGTGCCGACCTTCTGGAGCGCGGCCGCCGGCAAACTCGTCGAACGCTGGCTGGTCACGGGGCTGGCCGCGGCGGTGTACTGGCTGCTCATGCTGCTCGCGTGGGCCGGTGGACAGTCGCACCCGAGACAGGCCCTCGCGGACCGGCTCGACACCGTGGGAACGATGCACCCCGGCGAACAGATCACGCTGCTGCTGGTGGCACTGATCGCGCTCGCCGGATCCGGTGCGCTCATGCGGCAGCTGACGCTTCCCGCCCTGCGCCTCATGGAGGGGTACTGGCCCGGGTTCCTGTCCGGGGTGAGCGGGTGGCTGCGACAGCGGCACAACAGGCGCCGTGCCGCCGATGCCGCCGCGTGGAGGCCGCTCCAGACGCGTCTTGAGGGAGGTCCGTCGGCCGCCGGCCAGCCTCCGCTCAGCGCCCAGGAACGCGCCGACCACGCCAGGCTGGAGGCCCGGCTGCGCTGGAGCCCGCGCGACCCGGCGCTGGCCATGCCGACGCGCGTCGGCAACATTCTGCGCTCCGCGGAGGCCGAGCCGCAGCACAAGTACGGCCTGGACGCGGTGATCCTGTGGCCGCATCTGTGGACCCTGCTCCCCGAGACCCTCCAACGGGATCTCGCCGTCGCCCGGAACCGGCTGGACGCCACGGTCGCGGCCGGACTGTGGGCGGTGCTCGTCCTGCCCGCGGTGTACTGGACGCCGTGGGCGCTGTCCGCCCTGCTCTTCGTCGTCGGTGCCTGGGGATGGTGGCTCCCGCGTGCCTGCCAGGACTACGCGGTCCTGTTGCAGGTTGCCTTCGACCTGCACCGTCAGCAGCTGTACCGCGTGCTGCGTCATCCGCTCCCCGCGAACGCGGCGGACGAACCGCTCGCCGGCCTACGGCTGACGGCCCACGTGTACCGCGGCTCCGACGACCCCACGCTGGTGTTCGACCCGGGCAGCTGAGCCGGACACGGGCCTATGGCCCGAAGTGCACGAAGGGCGCCCACGCGTACGGCTGGGGATGGGATCGGCGTGTCTCCCGGACCGCGAGGTGCAGACCGAGCGCGGGGTCGAAGGCACTGCCGTGCAGGGCCGCCAGCCGGTGGAACTCCGTCGCCACGGCCGCGGAGACGCCGTCGCGTACGGTCCACCGGGTGCCGACGACGTGCGGGAAACCCACGGCCTGCAGCAGCCCGGCCAGATGCGTGTGCTCGTCCGCCAGCGCGAGGTGGCCCACCGCGGTCTGGCAGGCCGACAGGAAGGCGAGCTGCGCCTTGTCCAGGGACAGATCTCCCAGGTCGGACAGTCCGAGGCGGCGGCCGCTGGACGCGTAGTCGTGGGGCACCAGACTCGCGCTGTCGGCGATCTCGATGTTCTGGGTGCCGTGTCCGGCGAAGTGGAACCATGCGTGCCGCGGGATCTCCCGGAGGATCCGCTCCTTCGTGGCCTGGGCGCCGAACAGCACGGTGCAGCCGGGGCGGTGTCCTTTGATCCCGGCGACCTCGCCCGGTACCTGGGGCAGGGCGGCGGTGCCAGGGGTTTGCGGTGCCACCACGAGAAGGCCCCCGGCGCCCCCTCGCACGGCGTCGGCCCGCCGGGCGGCCGTGGCCAGAGCGCGCAGGGTGGGAGCGTACGAGGAGACCACGCGGTCGATGGCGCCCGCGCCCGTCGACCCGTCGTACATCGAGCGGTGCTCGCCCGCCGCGTGCAGCGGCAGGAAGGACATCAGGCCGGTCGGGCACCACCAGATCCTCGGCCAGGGCGTGCCCGCGGCCGGCGGCCCGGTCAGACCGAGGGCGTCGAGCACCGGACGTACGGTGGTGTTCCACAGCCAGCGCAGAACGCCCGGAACCGCGACATGCTGGGCCTTGTACAGATCCTCGGGCGGGCACGCGGGATCCTGGGCGCGCTGGACGCCCCAGAGGAAGGTGCCGGTCTGGCGGACGAGCGTGGCGTGGTCGAGTCTCGGCAGCGGGACGACCGTGACCGCCCCGTCCCGCACGAGCAGCGCGTCGCACCGGAGTCTGCCGGTGTTCACGACGACCACGGTGCGGCCGTCCGCGGCGGCGGCCCACGAGGCGGGCGACGGGTCGTCGGGCGGGGCGGGGAGCAGGAGGCCGCGGCCCTTCTCCAGCAGTTCGAGCGCGCGTAAGGGGTCGCCGGCGCCCAGGGCGCCGGCGGCGGCGTCCGCGGCAAGACCGAAGAAGGCACCGATGTGGCGTTCCCGCGCGTCCCGGCCGCTCCGCGGCGCCGCGGCGCCGGCCAGCAGCTCGATTCCCCATGCGTATGCGCGCTCGGCGGCGGCCCAGTCACCGGTAGTGGCGTGCAGGCGCCCCAGCTGCGCGGCGGCGGAGGCCCGGCTGATGGGCGTGTGGCCGTCGGCGGCCTCGACGACCGAGCGCAGTAAGGCGACGGCCTCCGCGTGCGGGCCGGGCCGGCCGTCGGCGGCGGCCCGCAGGGCGAGGCAACGTGCCAACGCGCAGGCGACGGTCGCATAGGTATGCCGACCGGGGGACTCCCGGCCGTACGCGGCCCGTAGCAGGTCCTCCGCCTCAGCGAGGTGGTCGTCCGTGCCCGGCTCGTTCCCGCCAGGCTGCTCGTGCTCCTGCAGCAGGGTCAACGCCAGGTTGAACGAAGCGAGTTCGTCGGTCTGGCTGTTCGCCGGCGCCGAGGCCATGATCTCCCTGAAGATGCGGCGCGCCTTGCGAAGGGCCTGCGGGCGGTCGCCGCCGTCGTGGCCGCGGACGACCAGGGCGAGGTTGTTGAGCGCGAGTTGCTGGTCCGGCCCGGGCGGCAGGGCTTCGACTGCCGCGTCCAGCACGGCCATGGTCTCGGCGTACGCCCGGCTCCGGCGGTCGGTTCCGATGACGAGGGCGGCCTGGAGCATCAGCCCGTTGCCGAGGTGGAGCAGGGTGATACCGCGCATTCTGCTGCCCGGCGGTGACATTTCCTCCGCCTGCCGGAGCTGTTCGACGGCCTCGGTCAGGTCGGTGGGGTCGCCGGTCAGCTCGTAGCGTGCGATCAGGATGCGTCCCAGGCTGTTCAGCAGATCGGGGACGACCGTGCCGGTCACGGACGCGCCGTCGATGGCCTGGCGGGCGTGTTCGAGGGCCTGTTGCAGGACGGACTCGTCGCCGGTGGCGAGGTGGCGCTCGTAGAGCGTGTCCGCGAGGTCGCTCTGGTGGGCGGTGCGACCGGAGTGGCCCGCCGGCAACGTCCCGACGGCGGCGGCGAGGGCGTCCTGCGCGGCGTCGAGGTCGGCGGTGGTCCCGGTGTGCCGGGCACGCAGCATGAGCAGTCTGCCGTAGGCCGCGAGGACCGCCTCGCGGCCGTCCTGCTCGGGGATCCCGGTGACCGCGATGCGTGCGCTGTCGATCGCCTCGTCGAGCACGTCGAGGTCGTGCCCGTACACGTAGTGGTCGGCGAGGACGTTCGCCGCGGTCGAGTGGACATAGGGCGCCGCGGCACTCCACGGCAGCAGCGCACGGATCGCCTCCCGGCATGCGGCCGCCGCCTCCGGCAGGCGGTTGTCCACCCCGGCGGAGGTACGGGTACGGAGGATGTCCGCGCGCTGGGTCAGCAGCCGGGTGCGCTGCGGATCGCCGGCCACGACCCTGCGCAGCGCCTCCGCGTTCGCCTCCTCCGCTGCCTCCAGGTCCCGGAGGTCGCCCGTCGCGTCGTAACGGTCGAGGTGGGCGGTGCAGAGGTTGTGGGCATGCGTGTGGCCGAACAGGTCCTCGGCGGGAGCGGTCGCCACGGCCTCCGTGAGGACCGCGACCGCCTTGTCCAGGCGCCACAGCTCCCCGGGATCGAAGGCGTACCTGCGCCGAAGCGCGGTGCCGAGCAGACCGAGGGCGTCGTGTCGTCGCGTCCCGTTCCGGGGCCACTCTTCGAGCGCCCGGGTGAGCAGCTCGGCCGCCTGGTCGAGCGGGACGGGGCCGGCGGACGCCCCGCTCTCCATCAGTTGCTCGGCGTCGGCCACTGTCCGCGACACGCGGAGGATGGCGTCGTGCGCGGGGGCGTCCAGCATGGCGAGTAGGTGCGCGACGTGCGTGGGAACCTCTCGCGGCAGCACGCGGGCGACCTTGCCGAACAGAGTGAGGGCCAACTGTGCGTCCTCGCCGGCGACTTCCTCGACGGCGAGGGCTCGGTACTCGTAGAGCCAGGCGACCGCGACGACGCCCTCGGGGGTGGGTCGCTCGGAAACGGCCCGTGCGGCCTCCGCTGTCGCCTCCTCGGTGAGGACGGCTGCCGTCTCCCCCGCACGGAACCGCACCAGCCGCTCGTGTACCCGGGCGAGCGCCGTGACGGGATCGAGCACCCCGTCGTGCCCGGAAGGATCGGACATGGCGTTCAGTCCTTCATCTCCCAGATTCCGAAGGGCAGTTCGTCCCCGAACCGCCATAACCTGCTGTCCGGTCCGGTCAGCTTCTGCTCCAGTTCGGGCATCCAGTCGCGCAGCGCCTGATGCGTCGACGGGCGCCACGCCCACAGGAAGTCGATCATGTCGTCGGTGACCAGCTCCAGCTTCTGGTCGTCACCGCCGCCCCCGCGGAAGCGGTTCATGAAGCGTTCCTGCGCCGCCGCGTCACCCGTCTGCTGGAACCACATGACGGCGTTCAAGGACAGCATCTGGCTCACGTACTCGACCAGTGCGAGCAGGTTCTGCGGAGTCGGCTCCTTCCCCACCGCGAACAGCACCCCGTGGTAGAAGTCGGGGAACAGCGGAGGGATGTCGCGGGGCGCGGTCCCGCGCGGCGCGACGGCGGGCTCGAACTCCTCTTCGTCGATGTCCGGGTAGTAGTGCCCCGCGGTCTGCCGATGGTGTCCCGGTGCCGACGACACCATCTTGCGCACGACGGTCACCACGAGCCACACCAGACCGATGACAACGAGCAGCACAAGGAAATCCATCGCCTGTCCCCCTGATGCGACGAATACGGTTCACTCACTATGAGGCACTACGTCCCCATGACGTACACCACTTCGACGTAATTGCCCCCACTCTCGGGAATCACCCGAGCAGCGTGCGCCCGCCCTCCAGCATCAGGGTCGCCCCGGTCAGATATGCCATGTCATCACTGGCCAGTGCGGCCACCGCGCGGCCGATGTCCTGCTCCGGGTCGCCCATACGTCCCAGCGGGATGCCGGCCAGTACGCGTTCGGCCTTGTCGGGGTGCGCGGCGAGGAAGTCCTGCGCCGCCGGGCTCAGGGCGGCAGGGCAGACGACGTTCACCCGGATTCCGTAGGGGCCCCACTCCCGGGCGGCCACCCGGCTCAGCCCTCGGATCGCCTCCTTGGCCATCGCGTAGGCGGCGAAGGTCGCCTCGCCCTGCACCGCGGCCGAGGAGCCCAGGTTCACCACGCTGCCCCGGCTGACCTTCAGGTGGGGCAGCGCGGCCTGCATGGCGTGGAAGGTGGCCAACGGGCCGCTGCGGTAGGTCAGTTCCAGATCGTCGTACGAGGTCTCGGCCAGGGGGCGTTGTACGGAGCTCTGCGCGTTGTTGACGAGTACGTGCAGGCCGCCGAACTCCCGTACCGTCTCGGCGACCATGTGCTCGACGTCGTCGCGCTCGCCGACGTCCCCGACCACGGTACGGACCCGCCCGCCGCGCTCGGCGATCTCCCCGGCGGTGCCCTTCAGTGTGCTCTCGGTGCGACCGCTGATCACCACCGCCGCGCCCTCCGCGGCCAGTGCCAGCGCGATGCCCCGGCCGACCCCCTGCCCGCCGCCGGTGACCAGCGCGGTCCTGCCTGCCAGCCGTGCCATCACGTCTCCTTCCAGAAGGCCGCCCAGGAGGGGAAGGCCTCCGGCAGAGCCGGACGTCCGGCGCCCTGCCAGCCCTCGAAGCCGACCGCCTGCGGGCGCTCGGTCACGTCCGCCGCGTACCAGTGCTGCTCGCGGCGCCGGGAGAAGTACCACTCGCCGTCCACGCGCGCGTAGTCGTCGAGGTAACGGATGGCCATGACGATCCACCGCTTCCCCACCTCGTGCTCGGCCCGGCAGTACACGGAGCCGGTGGCGGTGTCCCGGCCGGTGAACTCGACGCGGTGACCGCAGATCTGGTGGACCGAGCGGTGGAAGCCCCGGACCAGCGGCTCGATGTACGACCGCAGGGCGTCCCGCCCCCGGCCGTGGCGCCCCATGTCGACGTCGGGGCGGAAGCAGCCCACCCAGGCGTCGAGGTCGCGTCCGTCCACGGCGAGGGCGTAGCGGACGGGGAGTTGCTGGATCGCGAGGTGGGACTCGATGCGGTCGAGGCGGTCCTCCGGGGTGCTCATGGGCGTGGTTCCTTCGGCAGACCGAGCACCTGTTCACCGATGATGTTGCGCTGGATCTCGCTCGACCCGCCGTAGATCGTCTCCGCGAGCGAGAGCAGGAAGGAGCGCTGGCGCGCGTCCAGGCCGTAGTCCGCGCCGACGATCTGGCCGGCCGGACCGGCCAACTCCATGGCCAGGTGGCCGAGTTCCTGGTGGCGGGTGGAGGCGTAGAGCTTGGCGGTGGTGGCCTGGGCGCCCGGGGTGCGGCCCGCGACGAGTTCGGCGACGGTGCGCAGGTTGGTGGTGCGCATGATGCGGACCGAGATCCAGGCGTCCACGATCCGGCGGCGCAGCATGGGGTCGTCCAGCGCGCCCCGCTCACGGGCCAGGTCGATCAGCGCCTCGGCCTCCCGCTCGAAGGTGAGCTGCTGGGGCAGCAGGGTGGCGCCGCGCTCGATGCCGAGCGTGGCCATGGCGGTGCGCCAGCCCTGGCCGACCTCGCCGACGACCAGGTCCGCGCCGGTGCGCGCGCCGGACAGGAACACCTCGGCGAACTCCTCCTGGCCGGCCAGGTTGCGGATGGGCCGGATCTCCACGCCCGGCTGGTCGGCCGGGACGAGCAGCATGGTCAGGCCCTTGTGGCGGCGGGAGTCCGGGTCGGTGCGGGTGAGGACGTACAGCCAGTCGGCGTGCACGCCGAAGGACGTCCACACCTTCTGCCCGTCGACCACCCACTCCTCGCCGTCACGCTCGGCCCGGGTGCGCACGGACGCCAGATCGGAACCAGCGCCGGGTTCGCTGAAGCCCTGGCCCCACAGTTCCTCGACGGCGAGGATCGGGGGCAGGAAGCGCTTCTTCTGGTCCTCGGTGCCGGCCTGGAGCAGCATCGGGCCGAGCAGGTCGAGGGCGTTGCCGGTGGCCCGGTAGGGGGCGTCGGCGCGCGCGTACTCGTACTCGAAGACGATCTCCTCGAGGAGGCCGAGCCCTCGGCCGCCGTACTCCCGCGGCCAGCCGACGCCCAGCCAGTTGCCGGCGGACAGCTCGCGGTCCCAGGCGAGCCGGACCTCCCAGGCCGCGCCGTCCACGGGGCCGCCCACGCCCCGGTGTGCGGCGAACTCCCCCACGAGGTGGTCCGCCAGCCAGTCCCGCAGTTCGTCGCGGAAGTCGCGCACGGCGGGCCCGAAGTCCATCTCCATGCCAGCTCCTTTGCCGGTGATCGGATGCCAGTGATCAGGTGCCGACCATCAGATGCCAGTGATCGGGTGTCGGTGCTCAGATGCCGAGGCGGCTGGCGAGCAGTTCCCGGTGGTAGGACGGCGGGCCGAGCAGCGTCTCGGAGCTCTTGGCCCGCTTGAAGTACAGGTGGGCGGGGTGCTCCCAGGTGAAGCCGATGCCGCCGTGGACCTGGATCGCGTCGCCGGCGACCCGGGTGAACGCCTCCGAGCAGAAGGCCTGGGCCAGGGCCGCCGAGACGGCGGTCCCGGTCTCGTCCCCGGCGTCCAGCGCCCACAGTCCGGCGTAGCAGGCCGAGCGGGCCGCCTCGATCTCCACGAGCATGTCGGCGCACTTGTGCTTGATCCCCTGGAAGGTTCCGATGGGCCGCCCGTACTGCTCGCGGATCTTCGCGTAGGCCACGGCCGAGTCCAGCGCGGCGGCGGCTCCCCCGACCTGTTCGGCGGCCAGCAGTACGGCGGCGGTGGCGAGGGTGCGCTCCAGGACCGGCCACGCGGTGCCCTCGGCGCCGAGCAGCCGGGCGGGGGTGTCGGCGAGCTCCACGCGGGCCTGTTTTCGGGTCTCGTCGAGAGTGGCGAGGGGGGTGCGGGTCAGGCCCGGCGCGCCCGCGTCGACGGCGAAGAGGCTGATGCCGCCGGGGGTGCGGGCGGCGACCAGCAGCAGGTCGGCGCTGTGGCCGTCGGGGACGTAGGTCTTCGTCCCGGTCAGTCGCCAGCCGGTGGCGGTCTCCTGGGCGGGGAGGCGGATGCCGGGAGCGTCCCAGCGGCCGTTCTCCTCGGTGAGCGCCAGGGTGGCCACGGTGTCGCCGCCGGCGATGCCGGGCAGCAGGTCGCGCCGGGCCCGTTCGTCGGGGCAGCGCAGGAGTGCCTCGGCGGCGAGGGCGACGGTGGCGTACAGGGGCGCGCAGAGCAGCGCGCGGCCCGCTTCCTCGAAGACGACGCCAAGGTCGACGTAGCCGAAGCCGGAGCCGCCGTACTCCTCGGGGACGGCGAGGCCCTGCACGCCGAGTTCGCCGGCCAGTCGCCGCCAGACGGCCGGGTCGTGGCCGTGCGGGTCGGCGGCCAGCCGGCGCACGGCCGCCTCGTCGGAGTGCCTGGCCAGGAACGAGCGGACGACCGTGCGCAGTTCGTTCTGTTCGTCGCTGAAGGTGAGATCCATGCTTGTCGCGCACCTCTCGATACAGTTAGATAATTATAGTATCCGCACTGATTGCACCAGGAGGGTGACGTGACCGATCCCTACGCGCCGTTCACGGCTCTGACCTTCGAGCGGCCCGCACCCGGCGTGCTGCGCGTCGTGCTCGACGCTCCGCCGGTCAATGCCGTGGACTCGCGGATGCACGGTGAACTGGCCGACGTCTGGCGGGTGATCGACCGCGACGAGCAGACCCGCGCGGTGCTGGTCCAGGGAGCGGGCCGGGCCTTCTCGGCCGGCGGCACCTTCGACTCCATCGAGGCGATGACCGAGGACTACGCGGTGCGGGCCCGGGTGATGCGCGAGGCCCGGGACATGGTGTACGGGGTGATCAACTGCTCCAAGCCGGTGGTCTCCGCGATCCACGGTCCGGCCGTCGGCGCGGGCCTGGTCGTCGGCATGCTGGCGGACGTCTCCGTCGCCGCCCGCAGCGCGAAGATCGTCGACGGGCACACCCGCCTCGGGGTCGCGGCCGGGGACCACGCCGCGATCTGCTGGCCGCTGCTGTGCGGGATGGCCAAGGCCAAGTACTACCTGCTGACCTGCGAGACGCTCACCGGCGAGGAGGCCGAGCGCATCGGCCTGGTCTCCAAGTGCGTGGCCGACGAGGACGTGCACACCGAGGGCCTGCGGGTGGCGACCGCCCTCGCCGCCGGTCCGGCCGGTGCCATCAGCTGGACCAAGCGGTCCCTCAACCACTGGTACCGCACGGCTCAGCCGATCTTCGAGGCGTCCCTGGGCCTGGAGTTCTTCGGGTTCGGCGGGTACGAGGTGGTCGAGGGTCTGGCCGCCCACCGCGAGAAGCGCGCCCCGGACTTCGAGGCCGTGGCCGCCAAGCACCCGCTCGATCTGTGAACCCGCCCGCCGCCGCGTATCGCGTATGGAGAGGAATCCCGGCATGACACCGCAACGCGCTGACGTCGACCCGCTGGTCCGTGGGCTGACGTACGAGGAGATGCCCGTGGGGCAGGTCTTCCGGACCGCCCGGCGCACCGTCACCGAGACCGACCTGGTCAACTTCGTCACCTGGGGCGGCTTCACCGAGCCGCTGTTCTGGGACGCCTCGCACGCCGCGGACGGCGGCTACACCGGGCGCCTGGTGCCCGGCGCGCTCACCTACTGTCTCGCCGAGGGACTGGTGCTGCAGACGAACGTGCTGCACGGCACGGGGCTGGCCTTCCTGCACATGGAACTGGACGTGCTGGGCCCGGTGTATGTCGGCGACACGCTGCACGCCGTCGTGGAGACCACCGCGTGCCGACCGTCCGCCAAGCCCGGCCGGGGCGTGGTGACCAGCCGCGTCACCGTCCGCAACCAGCGCGACGAGGACGTGCTCGTCTACACGCCGGTGCGGCTGATCCGGGGCAAGGACTACGAGGCCTACTACGGGGCTCAGAGCGGCTGAGGCCGGAAGGGGGCCGGCACCAGGGTCAGCCCGGGTGTCCGGCCGGTTTCCGGGATTGGGTGCGCGCCGCCTCCGAACGCTTCGCCGTGCACCCAGTCGGACGGCATCTCGGGGCACGGCGGCCGCTCGTGGTCCGGGACCGCCATCGCGTACAACCGGGTGTAGCGGAACTTGGCCTCCACGTTGTCCAGCACCGACCAGTACTCGTAGCCGCACACCTCCACGCCCTGGGCGACGACTCCGGCGAGCCAGGTCAGCCGGGCGCGGAGCAGGGCGCGGCGGCGGGCGTCGTCGGCGTGGCCGGTCTCGTCGACCAGGTCGAGGTCGCCCATGCCATTGTCGACGACCGCCAGCGGTGGCAGCAGGTCGCCGTAGAGGTCGTGGAGTCCGGCGACGGCGTCGGCGAGCCCCTCGGGGAGGATGGGCCAGCCGTACGCGGTCGTCTCGACGTCGTCGAAGGGGATGACCGCGAAACCGAGGCCCATCAGCAGGCTGTTCACCTCGTTCAGCGGGCCCAGGCACTTTCCGGCGGGCAGGGCGCGGGGCAGGTTCTCCGGAGCGGTGACGCGGAAGGGCGTGTGCCAGGACAGGCCGAGGATGTCCTGCGCGGTGGCGATGGTCTCCAGGTCGCCGGGGTGGACACAGCCGGTGGCCTCGACGGGGGCGAGGTCGTCCTCGGTCACCATGTGCTCGCCGAGCAGCAGCGGGTCGAGGAAGAGGCGGTTGGCCCAGTTCTCCAACCGGGCCAGGGCGATCCGGTCGAAGGGGTCGTCGGTGGCCGCGTAGCCGCCGGCGAGGGTGACCGTCGTACCGATCCGGCCGTGCGCGCCGGCCGCGCGCAGCGCCTGCGTCGCCAGTCCGTTGCCGAGCAGAAGGTGGTGGACGGAGCGCAGTCCCGCCCGGCCGATGGCGCGGTTCGGCGGGTACAGTCCGGCCACGTGGTCGGCGAGCGTGGGGCTCGCCAGGTCGGTGGAGGTGATCCAGCCGTCCACCCGGTCGCCGAAGCGGCGCCCCATCTCGGCGGCGTAGGCGGCGAAGTGCTGGGCGGTGTCCCTGGCGAGCCAGCCGCCGGCCTCCTCCAGCCAGGGTGGCAGTGTCAGGTGCAGCAGGGTGAGACGGGGCCGCAGGCCCCGTGCGAGCAGGCTGTCGAGGGCCCGGTCGCAGCGGTCCAGGGCGTCCCGGTCCCAGCGGCCGGGACCGTCGGGCTGGAGCAGCGGCCAGCCGGCGACCAGCCGGTGGGTGCCCGGGGCGGAGCCGACCAGTCGGTGGATGTCGTCGGTCCACCGCCCGAAGTGCCCGCCCCGTTCCGGCTCGGGCGGCGGCGGGGCCGCGAGGATGTCGGCGGTGGCGACGCCCCAGTCGACACCGCGCAAGGACTCGTGCAGCAGACCACCGCTCATCGTGACCGTCCAAGCGATGAATGGTTTAACGCATTCAGCTGAATGCTCGCCGTCCGGACGCTAACACCTCACGCGGGGCACGACAATGTTTCAGCCGGATTTCGTCTTGTCGCGAGGAGGGCGGCCGCCGGTCCGGGACAGGGCTACCTGGGCTCCCAGCGGGCCCGGCTCGAACGGCGGGTCGCGCCGCCCTTCTTCGACACGCGTTCCGCACACGCGTGACCCGGCTGCCGCCCTACTCTCCGAGCGGACGGAACTCCTCGTCCCGCCACCACGGGTAGACGGGCGGCAGGTCCGCGCTCACCCGGCCCGGGAACTGCGGCGGGCGCTTGGCGAGGAAGGACTCCACGCCCTCTCTCGGGTCGGGGCCGCCGCCGATCTGGCTCATGATCCGCGAGTCGAGCCGGTGGGCGGTCATCGGATGCGGCTCGCCGAGCATCCGCCACATCATCTGCCGGGACAGCGCGACCGAGACCGGTGCGGTGTTCTCGGCGATCTCCCGCGCCAGCGCGTACGCCGCAGGCAGCAGTTCCTCGGGCGGGTGCACCGAGCGGACCAACCCGGCGGCCAGCGCCTCGTCGGGGCCGAAGAGCCGCCCGGTGGCCACCCACTCCATGGCCCGCTGCATGCCGACCGCGCGTGGCAGGAACCAGCTCGCGGCGGATTCCGGCACAATGCCGCGCCGGGCGAAGACGAAGCCGAACTTCGCGGTGGTCGAGGCCAGCCGGATGTCCATGGGCAGCGTCATGCTGGCCCCGACCCCGGCCGCCGGCCCGTTGACCGCCGCGATCACCGGCTTGGTGCTGGCGAAGATCCGCAGTGCCACCCGGCCGCCGCTGTCCCGGTGCCAGGCGCCGGCCTTGCGGTGGTCGAAGGAGGAGCCTCCGGTACTGACGTCGGCGCCCGCGCAGAACCCCCGGCCGGCGCCGGTCACGACGATCACACGGACGTCGTCGTCGGTGTCGGCCGCGTCGAGGACGTCGAGCATGTCCTGCATCATCCGCGGGTTGAAGGCATTGAGTTTCTCGGGCCGGTCGAGGGTGACGGTGAGGATCCGGTCCGCCACCTCGGCCCGTACGGTCTCGTACCGCTGCTGCGCCATGCGCGTCCTCCGCCACCCGTCGACCGGTTCTCATTGAGCTTAATTAGTTATAGCATTCAGCTCTACTTACTCGTTAGTGATCTGCGGCGGTGGAGATGACGGAGCTGACCGATCTGCTGGTGACGGCCGTCGGGCCGGTCCGGCTGGTGGAGCTGAACCGGCCCGAGCAGCTGAACGCCATGAGCGAGGAGCTGCACACCGGGCTCGCCGGCCTGTGGGACGACCTGGCGGCCGACCCGGAGGCGCGGGCGGTCGTGGTCACCGGGCGCGGGCGGGCGTTCAGCGCCGGGGGCAACTTCGGGATCATGACTCGGGTCCAGCGCGACGCCGCCTTCCGGGAGCGACAGGTGGACGAGGCCCGCCGGATCATCACCGGCATGATCCGCTGCCCGCTGCCGGTGATCGCGGCGGTCAACGGCCCGGCCGTGGGCCTCGGTTGCAGCCTGGCCCTGCTGAGCGACCTGGTGCTGGTCGCCGACGACGCCTATCTCGCCGACCCGCACGTGCAGGTGGGGCTGGTGGCGGGCGACGGCGGTGCGTTCGTGCTGCCGCCGCTGGTCGGCGGGGTCCGGGCGAAGGAGCTGCTGTTCCTCGGCGAGCGGGTGAGCGCCGAGGACGCGGTGCGGCTGGGCATCGCCAATCGTGCCGTGCCGAAGGACAAGCTCCGGGACGAGGCCATGGACCTGGCCGGACGGCTGGCCGCGCTGCCCACGCAGGCGCTGCGCGAGACCAAGCGGGCGGTGAACCGGCATCTGGAGCAGGCGCTGGACACCGTGATGGAGCCTGCCCTGCTCGCGGAGCGGGACTCCATGCACGCGCCGGACCACATCGCCGCCGTCGAGCGGATCATCGCCGCGCGCGGCCGCCGCTGAAGGGGAGAGGAGCACACGGCCATGGACTTCGCGTTCAGCGCGGAGCAGGAAGAACTGCGCCGCACCGTACGGGCGTTCCTCGCGGACACCTCGCCCGAGTCCGAGGTACGACGCCTCATGGAGACGCCCGAGGGCTTCGACCGGGACCTGTGGCGCCGGATGGGCGGCGAACTCGGGCTGCAGGGGCTGGCCGTCCCCGAGGAGTACGGCGGCGCCGGCTGCGGTCCCGTCGAAGTGGGCGCCGTACTGGAGGAGATGGGCCGCGCCCTGCTGTGCGCCCCGTACCTGTCCTCGACCGTACTGGCCACCACCACGCTGCTGCGCTCGGCCGACGAGGAGGCCCGCAAGCGGCTGCTGCCGGGCCTGGCCTCCGGCGAACTGGTCGCGACGCTGGCCCTCACCGAGGACTCCGCCCGCTGGGACGCGGCCGGGGTCGCGCTCACCGCCCGTACATGCGAAGGGAGTTGGCGGCTGACCGGGCACAAGACGTTCGTGCTCGACGGTGCCGCCGCCGACATCGTGCTCACCGTGGCCCGGACCGCCGACGACGGCATCGGGGTGTTCGTGGTGGACGGCGACGCGGCCGGGCTCACCCGACAAGCACTGCCCACGATGGACCCGACCCGTCGCCAGGCACGCCTGGACTACCACGAGGTACCTGCCCAGCCGCTGCGCACCCACGGCGACGGCTGGGACCTGGTGGCCGAGGTGCTCGACCGGGCCGCGGTGGCACTGGCCGCCGAGCAGGTCGGGGTGGCCTCCCGCGCCCTCGACATGGCGGTGGAGTACGCCAAGGTGCGGCACCAGTTCGGGCGGCCGATCGGCTCGTTCCAGGCCGTGAAGCACCTGCTGGCCGACGTGCTCCTGGAGGTGGAGTCGGCGCGTGCCGCCGCGCACTTCGCACTGCTCGCGGCCGAGCAGGACGACCCGCGCCTGCCGGCCGTGGCAAGCCTCGCCAAGGCCTTCTGCTCGGATGCCTGTCTGCAGGCGACGAGCCAGAACATCCAGGTGCACGGCGGCATCGGCTTCACCTGGGAACACCCCGCCCACCTGTATCTCAAGCGGGCGAAGACATCACAGCTGCTGTTCGGCGACCCCGCGTACCACCGCGAACTGCTGGCACAGCGCATCGGCATGGACGCGGTCGAAGGAGCGGTATGAAGGTCGACGGCAAGCTCAACGTGTGGAGCACCGCAGAAGTGGTCGAGGAGGCCCGGCACCACGACAAGACCGGCTACGACGGCCTGTGGGCATCCGAGTCCAAACACGACCCCTTCCTGCCCCTGCTGCTGGCCGCCGAGCACACCGACCGCCTGGAGGTCGGCACGGCCATCGCGGTGGCGTTCGCCCGCTCCCCCATGCAACTCGCCTACACGGCCCACGACTTGCAGAGCTACTCCGGCGGCCGTTTCGTCCTCGGCCTGGGCAGCCAGATCAAGCCGCACATCGAGCGGCGGTTCGCCATGCCGTGGAGCCGGCCCGCGGCCCGGATGCGGGAGTACGTGAGCGCGCTGCGCGCCATCTGGGCCGCCTGGAACGAGGACCAACGGCTCGACTTCCGGGGCGACTTCTACACGCACACTCTGATGTCCCCGTTCTTCTCTCCCCCGCCCGCCGTCGGTGGTGCGCCGAAGGTGTTCGTGGCCGCCGTCGGCGAGGCGATGACCCGGGTGGCGGGCGAGGTGGCGGACGGACTGCTCGCGCACGGCTTCACCACCGAGCGCTACCTGCGCGAGGTCACCCTCCCCACCGTCGAGGCGGGCCTCGCGAAGTCGGGCCGTACCCGCGCCGACTTCGCCGTCTCCCACCTGCTGCTGACCGCCACCGGCCGGACGGAGGAGGAGATGGCCCGCGCGGTGGCGGGCACCCGACAGCAGATCGCCTTCTACGGCAGCACCCCCGCCTACCGCGGTGTCCTCGAACTGCACGGATGGGGCGAACTCGGCGACGAACTCCACGCGTTGTCGACGTCCCGGCGCGAGGACAAGTGGGAGGCGATGACCGCTCTCGTCGACGACGAGGTCCTCAACACCTTCGCGGTGGTGGCGGAGCCGGACCGGGTGGCGGGCGAGATCCACAGGCGGTACGGGGCCCTGGTCGACCGGGTGTCCTTCTACACCGCCTACGAGATCGACGCCGAGGTGTGGGAGCCGATCGTGCGGGAGCTGCGCACCGCTTGACGAGGCCGTGGGGCCGGTCAGCCGAGCAGGTCCAGGACCGTGGTCATGGACCTGCTCTGCAGCAGGTAGTCCTCGGCCTCCTGAAGGTGGACCCGCCACAGTTCCTGCGCGGCCTCGGACCGGTGGGCGGCCACCAGGTCGACGAGCGCGACATGGGCACGGAAGCCGCGGCGGTTGGCGCGGATGTTCTCCGGGCTGCCGGCGTCGAGGTCGACATGGGACCAGTTGGCCTGGTCGATGATGTGCCGGACCATGCCGTTGAGGACGCCGAGGGTCTGGTTGCCGGCGAGTTCGACGACGAGGGCGTGGAACTCCATATGGGCGCGGATGAAGGCCGAGGGATCGTCCATGAGCCCCTCGGCCTCGGCAACGGCCGCCCGCAGCCGTGCCAGGTCCTCGTCCGTGCGCCGCTCGGCGAGCAGGCCGGCGCACGGCGCCTCGATCACCGTACGGGCGTCGTAGACGTCCTTGAGGGTCGTGCCCCGGTATTCCAGGACCACCCCGGCGTACCGGGCCGCCACCGTGCCCTCCGGGATCTGGACCCGCGCCCCGCCACGGGCGCCCCTGCGCACGTTGATCAGGGACTCCGACTCCAGCACCCGGAACGCCTCGCGCAGCGTCGGCCGGGAGACGGCGAACTGCTCCATGAGGGCGGTCTCGGACGGCAGCGACTCGCCTTCGGTCAGCTCACCGCGCACGATCATCCGGCGCAGCCGGGCGGCCACCAGCTCGGCCATCTTGGGCACCCGTACCGGTGTGTGCGCCACTCTGCCCACCTCCACCCTCAGTGAGTGTGCTCCGGCACGAAGTACGGCAGGGTGATGTCGTCCGTGAGCGGCCGGAAGTCCGCACGCACCCGCATGCCGATGACGACGGCGTCCGGGTCGCCGGCGTCGATGTGGGACAGCAGGGTGCCGCCCTCGTCCAGGTCGATCACGGCCAGCGCGAAGGGGGTGTCGAAACCGGGGCCGGACGCGCGGTGCACCATGGTCACGGAGTAGACCGTGCCCCGGCCGGCGCTCGGCGCGTACCGCCAGTCCCGGGACAGGCAGCCGGGGCAGGCCGGTTCGGGGGTGAAGAAGCGCAGGCCGCAGGCCGGACAGTGCGGGATCACCAGTTCGCCGCGCCGGGCGGCGGCCCAGAAGGGCTCGGACAGGGCGGTGGGCACGGGCACCGGGCGACCGGTCATCGCAGCCTCCCCAGGACGCTCATCTCGTAGTGCTGGGCCCCCGAGCCGGCGTTGCCGACGACCGCGAGTTCGGCGCCGTCGACCTGGTGCACGGCGGTGCCGCGCAACTGCCGTACGGCCTCGACGACTTTGAGGGTCATCTGCTGGGTTCCGTTCCACGCGTACGCGAGGCATCCGCCGTCCGGGTTGACCGGGTGCTTGCCGCCGACGGCGATGGCACCGGAGGCGGCCAGCGGGCCGCCCTCGCCCTCGCCACAGAGGCCGAGGATCTCCAGCTGGCGGATGATCTCGAAGGAGTTGGGGTCGTAGAGGGAGAACACGTCCACGTCGTGCGGCCCTATGCCGGCCATGGCGTAGGCGCGGGCGGCCGCGTCCCGGCCGAGCTGTCCGACCTCGCGGTGCAGCGCGGGGTTGGCGTAGGCGGCCTGGTGGTACTCCATCCCGCCGCCGAGGACGGCGACGGGCGGCCGCGGGAGGTCACGGGCGCGTTCGGCGGTGGTGACCACGAGCGCGGCGCCGCCCTCCCCCACGATGCAGCAGTCCAGGAGATGGAAGGGCGTGGCGACCATGCGGGAGGCGAGCACGTCGTCGGCGGTGTAGGGGCCACGCCCGTACATCATCGCCTCCGGGTTGGTGGTGCCGTTGTTGCGGATGGTCGCGGCGACCTCGGCGAGCTGGCGGGAGGTGGTGCCGTACTCGTGCATGTGCCGGGCGGCCACCAGCGCGAACTGGGCGACGACATAGCTGCCCCAGACGTCCGCGAACTCCAGCGGCACCCCGGCGCCGACCGGGCCGGTCCCGCGCGAGACCAGCTTGCAGCCGCCGACCACGACGGTGTCGGCGTATCCGGCGCGGACGGCCGCCGCGGCTTTCAGCAGGCCGCGCGAACCGGCGTTGTCCAGCATGGAGTCGCTGGTCCAGCGCAGGTCGCGGCCGAGCAGGCGGGCCCAGGAGCTGCCCTCGCCGGGTACGCCACCGGGGCCGGGCCAGTCGACCTGGGCGCCGTCGACGTCGGCCGGGGTCAGCCCGGCGTCCGCGATCGCTCCGGTGACCGCTTCGAGGGCGAGGTCCATGGCGTCGCGGTGCGGCAGGGACAGCGCCTGTTCGGTGGCGTGGACACCGACGACGACGGGCCGCCGGTCGGTCGCGGTCACCGTCCCGCGCCGAGCTGCTCGCCGCCGGGATAGCCGCCTCCGCCGAAGCGTTGATCGAGGGCGTCGTAGTCCTTGGCGTAGTCCTTGGTGCGCGGCAGCGCGTCGACGAACTCCACCGTCTTGGGCTTCTTGTACGAGGCGATGCGTGCCCGGCAGTGCTCGATCAGGTCCTCGGCGGTGACCGGGTCCGTGCCCGGGTGGAGGACGACGACGGCCTTGACGTCCTGGGCCCAGCGCTCGTTGGGGACGCCGATGACGGCCGCCTCCTTGACCGCCGGGTGCGCCTCGACGCAGTTCTCCACCTCGGCCGGGAAGATGTTCTCGGCGGCCGACTTGAGCATCCGGGTCGTGGTGCCGAGGAAGCTGATCGTGCCGTCGGTCTCCCGGCGGCCCAGGTCGGTGGTGTGCCACCAGCCGAAACGGAAGCGCTGCTCGTTGGTCTCGGGGCGGTTCCAGTACCCGAGGTGGACGAGGTCGCCGCGGACGCAGATCTCGCCGACCTCGCACTCCTGCCCGGCCGAGTCGAGGATGCGGACGGCCGTGAAGGGGCCGGGGCGGCCCGCGTTGCCGAGGCCGCTGTCGCCGTACGCGCCGGTCACGGCGAACCCGGTCACCTCGGTCTGCCCGTAGCCGCGGCCCTCGCCGCCGCCGTTGCGGGTGAAGCGGCTGGTGTCGGTGGGCACCGTGCCCTGCCACAGCGGGGCGGCGACGCTCGCCCGCAGGTGGGACAGGTCGTGGCCGGCTGCGCGGTTCAGCTCGACAAGCTGCGCGATGGTCGGGGGCATCAGGTAGGCGTGGGTGCACCGCTCCGCCGCCAGCAGCGGGAGCAGTTCCTCGGCGACTACGCGTCGCACGATCACGTTCTTGCCGCCGTGCACGAAGGCCGGGATGCCCCAGAACTGGTAGTTGCCGATGTGGAACATCGGGCCCGCGCCGAGGAAGGCGGCCTCCCGGCCGATGTCGCCCATCCAGGCGGCGCTGACGCCCATGGCCAGCAGGTTGCGGTGCGAGAGCATCGAGCCGGACTGGCGTCCGCTGATCGCCGCGGTGTAGATGACCAGGAGCGCGGAGTCGGGGTCGACGTCGGCGGCCGGGTCCTCGGGCGCGCCGGAGGCAAGGAACGACTCGTAGGTGTCAGGTCCCTCGGCGTCGTGCCGCAGCCACAACGCCCGGTGACCGTCGCCGAGTTCGGCCCGCGCCTTGCCGACCGTGTCGCCGATCTCCGCGTCCTGCCAGACGATGACCCGGGGGTCGAAGTCCTCGATGGCGAAGGCCATTTCCGGGGCGGCCCAGCGCCAGTAGCCGGGGCAGACCATGGCGCCGGTCTTGGCGGCGGCGCCGAGCAGTTCCCAGATACGAAAGGAGTTCTGCCCCAGCCACAGGATCCGGTCACCGGGTCCGACCCCGGCATCCGTCAGGGCGTGGGCGAGGCGGTTGGTGCGCTCGTCCAGTTGCGGCCAGGTGAGCCGGACTTCGCCGTCGACCAGGGCGACTTGGTCCGGGTAGGACCGCCGGTGCTCGCGGATGAGGTCGCCGAACGTCAGGCGGCGGGCGGAATCCATCTGAAATCGCTCCTGTGAGGTCTCGTCAGACGCGGGCTATCCCGACGCCCTTGACGTGGATGAACTCGTCGAGTCCGGCCTTGCCGCCCTCGCGTCCGAACCCGCTGATCCCGACCCCGCCGAACGGTGTGGCGGGTGAAGTGATGGGGTTCGGGCCGGGGTTGACGTAGACCGTGCCGGCCTTCAGGCGCGGCACCAGCCGGTTGACCCGCGCGATGTCGCGGGACTGGAGGTAGGCGGACAGGCCGTACTCGGTGTCGTTGGCGAGGGCGACGGCCTCGTCCTCGGTGTCGAAGGGGGTGATGGCAAGGACCGGGCCGAAGACCTCCCGCTGGGCGAGGTCGCTGCGGTTGTCGACGTCGGCGAAGACGGTCGGGGTGACGAAGTAGCCGTCGGCGTCGACGGGTTCGCCGCCGTACACGAGCCGGCCCGCACCTGCCTCGGCCGCCTCGTCGATCACGTGCTGGACGCGGTCGCGGGCGTTCGCGTCGATGAGCGGGCCGATGTACGTCGCCGGGTCGAGCGGGTCGCCGACGGGCAGATGGGCCACCACCCCGGTGACGCGGGCGACGACCTCGTCGTAGACCGGCCGCTCGACCAGCAGCCGGGTGGGCAGTGCGCAGCCCTGGCCGGTGTTGCTCATGGCGAAGGCCGCGCAGTAGGGCACGACGGTGTCCAGGTCGGTGTCGGCGAAGAGCAGGTTGGCGGACTTGCCACCCAGCTCGAACACCACCGGTTTCAGGCTCAGGGCCGCGTCCGCCATGATGCGGCGGGCGGTGGCCGGGCCGCCGGTGAAGGAGATCTTGTCGACGCCGGGATGCCGGACCAGGGCCGCGCCCGCGTCGCCGAGCCCGGTGACGACGTTGATCACACCGTCGGGGATGCCCGCCTCGCGGGCCAGGTCGGCGAAGAGCAGCGCGGAGAAGGGCGTGGACTCGGCGGGTTTGATCACCACGGTGTTCCCGGCGGCGAGCGACGGCGGCACCTTCATCGCCAGCGACAGCGCGGGCGAGTTCCAGGTGATGATGTGGCCGATGACGCCGTAGGGCTCGGCGAGGGTGTACTCGACGTTCTCGTACGGGCTGTAGGCCGCGCCGACCATGCCCTCGATCTTGTCGGCCCAGCCGGCGTAGTACTCGGTCCACTCGGCGACGTGCGGTCCGACGTTCTCCGCCCAGCCGCCGATGCAGACGCCGTTCTCCAGCGGGCAGATCGCGGCGAAGTCGGTGATGTGGTCGCGGATCAGACCGGCGAAGCGGGTGAGGAGGCGGCGGCGTTCGGCGGGGCGCATGGTGCCCCAGACCTCGAAGGCCTGGCGGGCGGCGGCGACCGCCCGGTCCACCTCGGCCGCGCCCGCGAGCGGGATGTGCGCCTGGACCAGGCCGGTCGCCGGGTTGCGGTGCTCGTGGACGCCGCCGCTCGCGTCGGTCACGTCCTTGCCGCCGATGACCAGACGCGGCCGCGGCAGATCCTGCTCGGCCCTGTCCTGGTGCAGTTGTACGTCGACCGTGACCACGGGTGCCTCCTCGCACGCCTCGACCATCGACCTCCACGTGACTAAATAGCTAACCTATTTAGCCAAGACAGTCAATAAAGGGGGCGCCACTCACAGCCCGAGCGAGCGGCCCACGATCTCCTGCATGATCTCCGAGGTGCCGCCGAACACCCGCTGCACCCGACTGTCCCGCCAGATGCGGGCGATCTCGTACTCATTGACGTAGCCGTAGCCGCCGAACAGCTGCATGCAGCGGTCGATCACCTCCCAGCAGGTCTCCGTGGTCCAGTACTTGGCCGCGGCGGCCTCGTCGGCGGTCAGCTCGCCCCGCACCAGCGCCATCGTGCAGCCGTCGACGTAGACCCGGGCGGCGGAGAGCCGGGCCCTGATGTCCGCGAGCGCGAACCGGTTGGCCTGGAACTGCCCGATCGGCCGGCCGAAGGCGGTGCGGTCCTTGGCGTACTCCAGCGTCACTTCGAAGGCACGCTCTGCCGAGGCCAGCGCGGAGACGGCGATGGCGAGCCGCTCGGTGGGGAGGTTGCCCATCATGTGGTAGAAACCGCGCCCCTCCTCCCCGATGAGATTCCCGGCCGGAACCCGGACCTCGTGGAAGAAGAGCTCGGCGGTGTCCTGCGCCTTCATGCCGACCTTGTCCAGCTTGCGGCCCCGCTCGAAGCCCTCCGCGCCGCGCTCGACGACGATCAGGCTGATGCCCTTGTGCCCGGCGGCCGGGTCGGTCTTGCAGGCGACGACGACCAGGTCGGCCAGGATGCCGTTGGTGATGAAGGTCTTGGAGCCGTCGATCACCCACTCGCCGCCGTCCCGGCGGGCGGTGGTGCGGATGCCCTTGAGGTCGGAGCCGGCGGCCGGTTCGGAGAGGGCGAGCGCGCAGACGGTCTCGCCGCTGGTCACGCCGGGGAGCCAGCGGGCCTTCTGCTCCGGGGTGGTCAGCCGCATCAGGTACGGCGGGATGACGTCGTTCTGCAGCCCCAGCCCGATGCCGACCGAGGCGGTGGCCGCCATCTCCTCGGCCATGATGGCGTTGTAGCGGAAGTCCCGGATCCCCTGCCCGCCGTACTCCTCCGGGAACTCCCAGCCGATCAGCCCGGCCTTGCCCGCGGCGGTCCAGGCGGCCCGGCTCACCTGTCCGTCCCGCTCCCACTGCTCGGCGTACGGGGCGCATTCCCGCAGGTAGTAGGAGCGGGCCGTGTCCCGGAACTGGTCGTGCTCCTCGGTGAAGATCTCTCGGCGCATCCTCGGCTCCCCACTCAGGCATCTCGCTTATTCAGCTGAAGTAGTTATACGATAGCGCTGATTCGGATCCGGGCCAGGGAGGGCGCGTGAGCGTACGGGAGAAGGTGGCGCTCGTCACCGGGGCGGGCCGCGGCATCGGCGAGGCGATCGCCGACGCGCTGGCCGCGCACGGAGCCGCGGTCGCCGTCTGCGACGTGGACGCGGAGGCCGCCGCCAAGGTCGCCGCCTCCCTCGCCGAACGGCACGGCGTCCGCACCGCGGGAGTCGGCGCGGACATCTCCGACAGCGGGGCCGTGCGGACGGCCGTAGAGCAGGTGACCGCCGCGCTCGGACCGGTGGACGTGCTGGTCAACAACGCGGCCGTCGACGTCATCGGCCGCTTCGTCGACAGCGACGAGGAGACCTGGGACCGGATCATCGCCGTCAACCTGCGCGGCACGATCACGGTGACCCGGGCCGTCCTCGACCCGATGATCGAGCGCGGCGGCGGCCGGATCGTCCACATCGCCTCGGACGCCGGCCGGGTCGGCTCCTCCGGCGAGGTGGTGTACTCCGCCACGAAGGGCGGCGTGATCGCCTTCGGCAAGGCCCTCGCCCGCGAGGTCGCCCGGCACGGCATCACCGTCAACTGCGTCTGCCCCGGCCCCACCGACACGGCGCTGCTCGGCCAGGTCGCCGAGTACAGCCGGAAGATGTACGACGCCACCGTGCGGGCGATCCCGCTGCGCCGGGTCGCCCGGCCGGACGAGATCGCCGGTGTGGTGGCCTTTCTCGCCTCCGACGACGCCGCCTACATGACCGGGCAGACGCTCTCGGTCAGCGGCGGCCTGACGATGGTGTGAGGTGAGCGACGTGCTGCGCGTCGAAGTACGCGACCGGGTGGCCGTGTTCACCCTGGACCGGCCGGACCGGCTCAACGCCGTCGGCACCGAGACCGTCGGGCTGCTGCGGGACGCGCTGGCCCGGGTGCGCGAGGACGACGACGTACGCGCCCTGGTGCTGACCGGCGCGGGCCGGGCCTTCTCGGCCGGTGCCGACCTGGGCGAGATCGAGTCGTTCACCACCCCCTGGCAGTTCCGGGCCTTCGTGGGGCGGCTGACGGAGACGTACGCGCTGCTGGAGGAGTTCCCCAAGCCGTCGGTGGCGGCGATCCACGGCTTCGCGTTCGGCGGCGGTCTGGAACTCGCGCTCGCCTGCGACCTGCGGGTGGCGGAGCGCGGGGCCCGCCTCGGGCTGCCGGAGATGAAGCTCGGCGTGCTGCCGGGCGCGGGCGGCACCCAGCGGCTGCCGCGTCTGCTGCCGCCGGCGATCGCCAAGCAGATGATCCTCACCGGCGAGCCCATCGACGCCGAGCGGGCCCACGCACTCGGCCTGCTCAACGAGCTGACCGAGCCGGGCGGGGCGCTCAAGGCCGCCGAGGCGCTGGCGGCCCGACTCGCCGCCGGAGCCCCTCTCGCGCTCGCGGCGGGCAAGCGCCTGATCGACCACGGCCTCGGCATGGACCTGGCGGCGGCCGTCGCCTTCGAACAGGAGACCGTCTCGGTGCTGTTCGCCACCGAGGACCGCGCCGAGGGGCTACGGGCCTTCCGAGACCGGCGTCCCGGGGAGTTCCGCGGTGTCTGACCGACCAGGGAGGTGGGCCGTGCGGCCACTGGAGGGCTTTTCCGTCGTCGAGCTCGGCATGTGGGTGGCCGCTCCGGCCGCCGCCACCATGCTGGCGGACTGGGGCGCGGACGTGATCAAGGTGGAGGCGCCGGCCGGTGACCCCAACCGGTACACACTGCGCCATGTCGGCCAGGACATCGACAGCGCTCCCCCGTTCGAGACGGACAACCGGGGCAAGCGCAGCGTGATCCTCGACCTCAGGTCCGAGGACGGCAAGGCCGCCCTTGAACAACTGCTTGCCCGCGCCGACGTGTTCGTCACCAACCTCCGCCCGGGCGCCCTGGAACGGCTCGGCCTCGGCCCCGACGGGATCCGCGCGCGCCACCCCCGGCTCATCGTCGGCACGCTGACGGGGTACGGCTGGACCGGAGCCGAGCGCGACCGCGCCGGGTACGACGTCTCCGCCTTCTGGGCCCGGCCCGGCATCGCCGCCATGCTCAACCCGGCCGGTGAGCCCCCGCCCGGCATCCGCCCCGGTCTCGGCGACCGCACCGCCGCCGCCAACCTCGTGGCCGGCGTCCTCGCCGCACTGCTGCGCCGGGCGCGTACCGGCGAGGGCGGCGTGGTGGACGTGTCGCTGCTGCGCTCCGGGGCGTACGCCAACGGCAACGACCTGGCCCTGCAGAACTTCTTCGGCAAGCGCGGCCGGACCCGGCCCCGCACCGAGCACGAGTCCCCGCTCTACAACTGCTACCGGACCGCCGACGACCGCTGGTTCTGGCTTGTAGGCCTGGAGGGCAACCGCCACTGGCCCGGGGTGATCAAGGCGCTCGGCCGGGAGGACCTGGCACAGGACGAGCGGTTCGCCACCGGCACGGCCCGGCGCGGCCACGTACGTGAGCTGATCGCCGTCTTCGACGAGGAGTTCGCGCGGCGGCCACTGGCGGAGTGGGCGGAGCGGTTCGACGCCGAGGAGGTGTGGTGGGCCCCCGTGCAGACCCTCGCCGAGGTGGCGGCCGACCCGCAGGCCGAGGCGGTCGGGGCGTTCGTGGAGCAGCCCGGTATGGGTGACGCGCCGCCGCTGCGGACCGTGGCCACGCCGGTCGCCTTCTGGGGCGTGGACGACAAGCCGCGCGCCGGCGCACCGGCGCTGGGCGAGCACACCGACGAAGTACTCGACGAGCTGGGCGGAACAGGGAGGTAGGGCGTGGGCATCCTGGACGACAAGGTCGCCATCGTGACCGGCGGGGGCCGGGGGCTGGGCCGGGCGCACTGTCTGGCGCTCGCCGAGGCCGGGGCCACCGTGGTGGTCAACGACCTCGGCTCCGGCATCCACGGCGAGCGGACCGGCGACTCCCCCGCCGACGAGGTCGTCGCCGAGATCACCAAGCTCGGCGGCCGGGCGGTCGCCAACCATGCCTCGGTCACCGACTGGGGGGCGACCGAGGCCATGGTGGCGGACACCGTCGCCGAGTTCGGGCGGCTGGACGTCGTCGTGAACAACGCCGGGATCGTGCGCGACCGCATGCTGTTCTCGATGAGCGAGGCCGAGTTCGACGCGGTCATCGCGGTCCACCTGAAGGGCACGTTCGCGCTGACCCGGCACGCCTGCGCGTACTGGCGGGAGGCCGCCAAGCGGGGCGAGCCGGTCGCCGGCCGCGTCATCAACACCACGTCCGGCACCGGGCTGTTCGGCAACCAGGGCCAGTCCAACTACGGCGCCGCGAAGGCGGGCATCGCCGGGCTCACGATCCTCACCGCACTGGAGATGCGCCGCTACGGCGTCACCGCGAACGCCATCTCGCCCATCGCGGCCACCCGGATGACGGAAGGCCTGGAGGTCGGCACCAACCTCCAGGCCACCGACGGCTTCGACCCGCGCGACCCGGCCAACGCCTCCGGTGTCGTCGTCTACCTCGCCTCCGACGCCGCGTCCTGGCTGACCGGGCAGGTGCTGCGCATCGAGGGCAACCGGCTCAACCGGCTGGAGGGCTGGACGGTCTCCGGCGTGTACCCGAGCCGCAACGGCGAGGCCCTCAGTCCCGAGGAACTCATCGACGCCGTACCGCGGTTGTACGGCACGGCGCCCGCCGGCCGGGCCACCGGAGTCGGCCAGTGAAGGCTCAGGACGCCGCCGCCCTGGCCCTGCGCGCGACCCTCGGCCCGATGCTCGTCGCCCACGGCTGGAACAAGGTCGCCGGGCCGGGCGGGCTGAGGGGGACAACGGGCTGGTTCGAGGCGCTGGGGCTGCGGCCCGCCGCCGTGCACGCCCGGATGGCGGCGGGCACGGAACTGGCCGCAGGGGTGGGTATCACGCTGGGCGCGGCCAACCCGCTGCCCGCCGCGGCGGCCGTCGGCCTGATGACCGTGGCGGCCCGCACCGACCACCGCGGCAAGGGCTTCTTCGTGTTCAAGGGCGGCTGGGAGTACGTCGGCGTGGTGGGCGGCGCGGCCGTGGCACTGGCCGCACTCGGCAACGGCCGGTACTCGGTGGATGGCTTGACGGGACGTCAACGCGCGGGCTCCGAGCCCGCGTTGCTTGCCGCGGGGCTGGGCGTGGTGAGCGCGGCGGCACTGCTCGCGGCCTGCTACCGGCCAGACGAAAAGCCGGACGAAACAGACAAGTAGCAGACGAGGGAAGAGAGGCGACATGGACGCGGAGGACTTCACCGCGGTGCTGTCGGAGGTCCGGCGGTTCGTCCGGGAACGCGTCGTGCCGCTGGAGGCGGAGATCGACGAGAAGGACGAGATGCCGGCCGACATCCGCGAGACGGCGAAGAAGATGGGGCTCTTCGGCTTCGCCCTGCCGGAGGAGTACGGCGGCCTTGGGCTGTCGATGTACGAGGAGGCCCGGCTGATGTTCGAGCTGGGCTACACCACCCCGTCGCTGCGCTCGATGTTCGGCACCAACAACGGCATCGCCGGGCACGTCCTGATGGTCGGCGGCACCGAGGGGCAGAAGACCGAGTGGCTGCCGAAGATCGCGTCCGGCGAGGTGCTGGCCTCCTTCGCCCTCACCGAGCCGGACGCCGGGTCGGACCCCTCGACACTGACCACCCGGGCGCACCTGGACGGCGACGCGTGGGTGATCAACGGGGCCAAGCGGTACATCACCAATGCCCCGCTCGCCGACGTCTTCATGGTCTTCGCCCGCACCGACCCGGACGCGCCGCGCACCCGGGGCATCTCCACCTTCCTGGTCCCGGCCGGCACCCCGGGCCTGACGGTGGCGCCCCGGGACCACAAGATGGGCCAGTTCGGCGCCTGGACGGCCGACGTGTACTTCGACGACGTGCGGGTGCCGGCCGAGGCCCTCGTCGGCGGCGAGGCCGGCCTGAACCGGGGCTTCAGCACGGCGATGGGCTGCATCGCGCACGGACGCGTGCACATCTCGGCCCTGTGCGTCGGCATGGCCGAGCGCCTGGTCGACGAGTCGGTGGAGTACGCCCGCACCCGCAGGCAGTCCGGAACGCCGATCGGCTCCTTCCAGCTGGTCCAGGGGCTGATCGCCGACTCGATGACCGACTACTACGCCGGCCGCGCCACCGTCCTGGAGGCCGCCCGCGGCTTCGACGCCGGCACGGACACCAAGATCGGCCCGTCCTGCACGAAGTACTTCGCCAGCGAGATGGTGTGGCGGGTCGCCGACCGCGCGGTGCAGATCCACGGCGGTGCGGGCTATATGCGCGGGGTCGCCGTCGAGCGCTTCTACCGGGACGCCCGGCTCTTCCGGATCTACGAGGGCACCAGCCAGATCCAGCAGGTGATCATCGCGCGGGCACTGCTGGGCGACGCGACACGAGGTTGACGCGACACGAGGTGGCATCCCGCTCCGCCGCCGTCTCCGCAACCACCGCCGCCCCGGACTCCGCCGCGGCCGGGACGCACGATCCCAGGACGCTCGACATCCGCTCCGCCGCCTGCCGGACCGCTCTCGCCCCAGGAGCGCACGGGGACTGTGTCGCCGCCCTCCAGTACCTCCTCGGCGGATACGGCTACCTGGTGCCGGTCGACGGCGACATCGAGGCACGGACGCTCGCCGCCGTGAAGGTCTTCCAGACGTCGGCCGGACTCACGGCCGACTGCGGGGTCGGCCTGAGACCAAGGAGATGCTGTACAGCAGGCCGCGCGGCGCCGTGCACAGCGGCACGCTGACGGTGACCGAGACCGTCAACGGCGTCGCGACCGCGCGCTGCCTGGACGCCGACACCGGTACGGCGGCGCTGAAGCAGCAGACAGTACAGATCTGGGAGTGCACCGGCGCGCCCCACCAGAAGTGGGCGCTGTACCCACTGCCGGGCCGGGACGCGCAGTACGTCGCCGTCAACCGGAGCACGCACCGCTGCCTGGAGGTGGATGCCGCCGGTGTCGGCCAGAACGGCCACGGCATCCACAGCACCGCCTGCGACGGGCTCGCCGTCCAGCGGTGGAGCCTGGGCAGCTCCGGAGTCCCCGGCGCCCAGGCCCTGGTGAGCGTGCCGGACGGCCTCTGCCTGGACGCGGAGGCCGCCACCTCGGGCCAGGACGGCCAGCGCGTCCAGGCGTGGAGCTGCGCCGGAAACGGCAACCAGGCCTGGCACTGGGGCTGACGGCCGGCCGGTTCAGATCCCCAGCCGGTCCAGCAGCCGCTCGTGGTAGACCGCCGGTCCCCCGAAGAGCAGTTGCGAGGACTTGGCCCGCCGGAAGTACAGGTGGGCGGGGTGCTCCCAGGTGAAGCCGATGCCGCCGTGCACCTGGATGTTCTCCATGGCCACGCTCAGGTACGCCCGGGAGCAGCAGGCGTGCGCCACGGCCGCGGCCACCGGGAGGTCCGCGGCGCCCTCGGCGGCCAGCAGCGCCGCCTCCCGTGCGGCCGCCTCCGCCAGTTCCACCTGGACGAGCATGTCGGCGCACTTGTGCTTGACCGCCTGGAAGGAGCCGATCGGCCGGCCGAACTGCTGCCGGGTGCGGGCGTACTCCGTACTCGCCTCCAGGCACCGGCGTGCCCCGCCGGCCTGCTCGGCGGCGAGCGCGACCGTGGCGGTGTCCAGGACGCCGGCCATCACGCGCCCGCCGGCTCCCTGCACGCCGACGAGTACGGCCGGCACGGCGTCGAGGGTCAGCCGGGCCATCGCCCGGGTGGCGTCCAGGGTCTCCATCGGCTCGGCCGCCACGCCGACGGAAGCGCGGTCCACCGCGAAGAGGGAGGGTCCGGCGACCGTGCGGGCCACGACCAGGAGCAGATCCGCCGTCGTACCGTCGACGACGAAGCACTTGCGGCCGGTCAGCCGCCATCCGCCGTCCGCGTCCGGTACGGCGCGCGTGGAGATGAGGGCGGGGTCCCAGGAGCCGTGGTCCTCGGCGACGGCGAGGGTGGCTGTCGTGGTCCCGGCCGCGATGCCGGGCAGGTGGCGGGCGCAGGCATCCTGGTCGCCCGAGGCCAGCAGGGCCTGGGCGGCCAGCACGACGGTGGCGAAGAAGGGCGCGCAGAACAGGGCGCGGCCCATCTCCTCCAGGACGACGCCGAGTTCGACCGCTCCGAAGCCGTCGCCGCCGTACTCCTCGGGGATGGCGAGCGCGGGCAGCCGCAGCTGGTCGGCGGCCTGGGCCCATACGTCGGGGTCGAAGCGCGGTTCGCTCTCCATGAGCTTGCGTACGGCCTCCTCGGGCGACTTGGTGTCGAGGAACTCCCGTACGGCGGAGCGCAGTTCGCTCAGTTCCCGGTCGTCGGCGGTCATGCGCGCACCTCCTTGGGCAGGCCGAGGACGCGTTCGGCGAGGATGTTCTTCATGATCTCCTCGGTGCCGCCGAGGATGCGCAGGGCCGGGGTGGCCAGGAGCAGTTCGGTCCAGGCGTACGTGCCCCACTGGCCGGTGTCCGCGATCGCGCGCGGTCCGAGCACGTCGGCGATGAAGTGGGCGGCCCGGGTGAGGTTCTGACCGTACATCAGCTTGGACACGGACATCTCGGGGCCGGGTGTCACCCCGGCGCGGAGCCTGCGCAGGGCCCGGTTGTTGAGGTGCTGGGTGGCCATGGCGTCCACGAGGAGTTCGGCGAGCCGGCCGCGCAGGGCCCGGTCGTCCCAGGTCCAGGTGGCCCGCATGAGCGCCGACAGCCGGTCCGGGGAGAGTGCGGCGGCGACCGGTCCCGCGCCCTCGCTGCCGACGGTGGCGCGTTCGTTCATGAGGGTGGTCAGGGCGACGGTCCAGCCGCCGTCGACCTCGCCGAGGCGGTGGCCGTCGGGGACGCGGACGTCGGTGAGGAACACCTCGTTGAAATCGGCGCCGCCGGTCATCTGCCGCAGGGGGCGGACCTCGACGCCCGGGGCGTCCATGGGGACCAGGAAGGCGGTGATGCCCTGGTGCTTCGGGGCCTTTGGGTTCGTCCGGGTGAGAGCAAGACCGATGCTGCTGTGCTGGGCGACCGACGTCCACACCTTCTGCCCGTTGAGCACCCAGTCGCCGCCCTCACGCACCGCCTTGGTGGCCACGCTCGCCAGATCGGAGCCCGCGCCGGGCTCGCTGAACAGCTGACAGGCGATGGCGTCGCCCCGGTACATCGCGGGCAGCCAGCGTTCCTTGATCGGGGGCTGGGCGTGGGCCAGGATCGTCGGGCCGATCATGCCGAGGCCGATGACACTGAGCACGCCGGTGTCGGGGACGGTGTACTCGGACTCGATGGTGTCGTAGAGCAGGTCGTGGACGGGGGTCAGGCCCCGGCCGCCGTACTCGGGCGGGCCGGTGATCCAGCCGAGGCCGTTCTCGTGGCGGACACGCTGCCAGGCCCTGGCCCGGTCCACCTCCGCCCGCTCCTCCTCGGGCGGCAGGCTGCTGAAGTAGGCCATCGAGTCGTCGCCCTCGCCCCAGGTGAAGGCGGTGCGGTCGGGGGTCTTCGTCGCGTGCGCGTCCAGGAAGCCGCGCACGTCGGCGGCGAAGTCCTGCATGTCTTGGTCCATTGGGGGCTCCGGTCAGGTGGACAGGATCGTCACCGCCGACACGCCCGGCGCGCCGTACAGGTGGGTGTAGCCGACTCGGGGGGTGCCGGGGATCTGCCGGGATCCGGCGGTGCCGCGCAGTTGGAGGACGATCTCGTGGATCTGCCGCAGTCCGGACGCGCCGATGGGTTCGCCGTTGCCGAGCAGGCCGCCGTCGGTGTTGACCGGGAGCCGGCCGCCGATCTCGGTGGCGCCCTCGGCGATCAGGCGTTCCTGCTCGCCGTCCTTGCAGAGGCCGTTCTCGGCCATGTGGATGATCTCCGACCCGGCGTCGGTGTCCTGGAGCTGGGCGACGTCGACGTCCTCGGGGCCGATGCCCGCGCGTTCGTACGCCTCCCGGGCGGCGTCCACCGTCGGGCTCTGGACGACGTCCCCGACCGGGAAGGAGGGGCTCTGCACCTCGAAGGCGCCGAGCCGGCGGCTGCGCAGGGCGGTGGCGCGGATCCGTACCGGCGTCGAGGTGTACTTGTGGGCCTGGTCGGCGCGGCACAGCACGACGGCCGCCGCGCCCTCGTCCGGGCCGCAGTACATGTACTGCCGGAGCGGGTGGTTGAGCACCGGCGAGGCGAGGATCTCCTCCTCCGAGAGAGGCGTGCGGCGCCAGGCCTTGCCGTTGCCGGCGGCGTTGCGGAAGTTCTTCGCGGCCACCCGGGCGAGCGTCCGCTCGCCGATGCCGTGGTCGTGCATGTAGCGGTTGATCTTCATGCCGAAGAAGTGGGTGGTGAGGAAGAGCCCGGTCTGTCCGTACCAGGCGGGGATGCCGGCCACGGACGGGTCTGCGGCGAACGCGCCGCGCGGGTGCTTGTCCATGCCGATGGCGATGGTCAGGTCGTGTTCTCCGGTCTCGATGGCACGGGCGGCCAGCGCCACCGCCGTACCGGCCGTGGCGCAGCCGTTGAACACCCCGCGCAGCGGCAGGCCGGTCAGGCCGAGGCGGGCCACGATCGCGTCGGGATTGGCCACCTCGTAGCTGCCGATGCAGCCGCCCTGGATCTGCGGCCAGGTCACTCCCGCGTCGGCGAGCGCGAGGCGGACCGCGTCCGCGCCCATGTCCATGGCGGGCTTCCCGGGGAACCTGCCGAACGGGTGGAGTCCCACCCCGATGATGACGGCCTCGGTCACGATGTCCTCTCCTCGTCCGGGGCGAACGCGAACGTGATGACCTCGGTGCCGTCCTCGCGCACGGTGTACGGCACGAGGGTCAGCCGCATGGCCTGGCCGATCCTGAGCCGCGCGGGGTCGGGTTCGGTGAGGCGGGCCTCGACGAGCAGTTCGCCGGGCAGCTCGACGTATCCGACGGTGTACGGCTCGAAGTCCTCGGGGCCGTCGTACGGCGGGGAGGGCGGCGGGAAGTTCTGGGTGGTGTACGTCCACAGGGTGCCGCGGTCGGCGAGCAGTCGTTCCTTCGTCTCGGTGCCGGCGCAGCGCACGCAGTCCGGGGCGGCGGGGAAGCTCACCAGTCCGCAGGAGGAGCACTCGGATCCGATCAGGCGCGGAGTGTCGCCCGCCGTGAACAGACCTTCGGCGACCGGGATCTGTCGGGCCGTCATGTTGGCCATCTCAGGCGCCCTTCCGGTTGCCGAGCGCGTCCGCGTTGGGGGCCGCCTTGGCCACCAGGTTGGGGACGGCCGAGGTCAGCTCGTCCTGGGTCCAGCGGGATTCGGCGCTCGCCGTGGGACCGCCCACCCAGCCCTCCAGGACCGTGACGCGGTTGCCGACGACGCCGAAGACGCGGCCGGTGACCTCGCGGGAGGCGGCGGAGCCGAGCCACACCACCAGCGGCGAGATGGCCTCCGGGGTGAGGTCCTGGCTCGTCGCGGCCTCCCGCATCATCTCGATGTCGTCGGTAAGCCGGGTGAGCGCGGTCGGCGCGATGGCGTTCACCGTCACGCCGTAGCGGGCGAGTTCGGCCGCCGCGATGACGGTCAGGCTCGCGATGCCCGCTTTGGCCGAGCCGTAGTTGGACTGGCCGGGGTTGCCGAAGACGCCGGAGGGGGACGTCGTGTTGATCACGCGGGCGTCGTTGCTCCGGCCGGCCTTGGCCCGCTCGCGCCAGTGGGCCGCGGCGTGGTGCAGGGTGGCGAAGCTGCCCTTGAGATGGACGGCGATCACGCTGTCCCAGTCCCGCTCGGTCATCGACACGATCATCCGGTCGCGGAGGATCCCGGCGTTGTTGACCAGCACGTCCAGGCCGCCGTAGGTGTCCACGGCCTGCCGGACGAGGCGGCCGGCTCCCGCCCAGGACGCGATGTCGTCCGTGTTGGCGACCGCCTCGCCGCCGGCGGCGAGGATCTCGTCCACCACGGCCTGCGCGGGACCCGCCGAGGCGCCTGCCCCGTCCCGTCCCCCGCCGAGGTCGTTGACCACGACCTTGGCTCCCTGCGCGGCGAAGGCCAGGGCATGCGCCCGGCCGATGCCGTTCCCGGCGCCGGTGACGACCACCACCCGGCCGTCGACCACTGCTTCGGACATCCTCAACTCCTCGGTGACGAAGACGAATCGGCCTCGGCGAGCAGCACCCGCGGGTCCTCGCTGCCGCATGCGCAGCGGCCGCCCGCCACGCGCCCCCGGATGCCGAGCGGGGTCTCGGCCAGCGGCGAGGTGCGCGACTCCCCCGCGGCCACGTGCAGTTCCCCGTCCCGCTCGCCGACGCGCCACTCGGCGGCGTTGACGTGCGCGCCGCCGCGCTCGGGGCACTCCAGGGCGAGGGCCGGTCCGACGGCGGCCAGCACACACGCGGGCACCCCCGCGCGGCGCAGCACCGGTACGGCGGCGGGCCGGGCCAGCACGACCCGCGTCGGGCGGAACATCTCGCCGATGTCGGCGGTGCCGGACAGCCCTTCCAGCGTCTCCGCGGACAGGCCGATCACCGCGTCCGGGTGGAGTTCGCGGTGGAAGACCGTGGTGCGGCGGTGGTCCCAGCCCATCGCCTCGGCGATGCCGTAGGTCACCCGCAGGGTGCACAGGGCGCCGATCACCGCCTGCCCCCAGAAGCCCTCGAAGCCCGACGCGGTCAGCAGGGCCCGTTGCCCGGGCGCCAGGCCGTGCCCGCGCAGCCGCTCGGTGGCCCAGGCCGTGTCACGGGCGAGTTCCGCCCAGGTGAGTTCGGTCTCCCGGATGCCGGCGGGGGTGGGGAAGCGGACGAGGTAGGCGAGTTCGGGCCGTTCCAGTTCCCGGGCGTGGGCGAGGGTGTCGGCGCGGGCCATCAGTTCTTCACCACCCGGGGGAACTTGGCGACGCTGGTCATGGTCTGCAGCAACTCCTCTTCGGTGCGCAGGTCGAGCACCGGTTTGACCCCGGTCCGCTCCCGCACGGCCTCGATCAGCCGTCCGGCCAGCGCGTCGGGATCGCCGGTGAGGTGGGGGTCGTATCCGACCCGGAGTCGCAGTTCGTCGACCTCGCGTCCCTGCCGGACGATCTGGAACACTCCGGCGACCGTCTCCGGCTGGTCCTCCACCGCCTGCCAGATGTCCCGCAGCACGACCGCCCGGCCGCGCACCACGGTCTCGTCGCCACGCCGGCCGGCCACCCACATCCGGGCGTGGGTGCGCCCGCAGCCGCAGGTGTCGCGGGAGAGCCGGACCAGGTCCTCGCTGCGGTAGCGGATCAGGGGTGCGGCGCGGTTGTCGAGGTCGGTGGCGACGAGTTCTCCGAGGTCGCCCTCGGCGGCGTCGTGCCAGCCGTCCTCCGTGACCTCGACGCACTCGGGGAAGACGGTGTCCTCCCACAGGTGGAAGCCGTCGTGCTCGCGGCACTCCCAGGCCGTGCCGGTGTCGGCGGCGCTGGTGTACTCGTAGACGTCGATGCCCCAGTCGTCGCGGATCCGGGCGCGCATTCTGCGGCTGAGCGGCTGGCCGGCGCAGGAGGCGCCCTTGAGGGACGAGAAAGCCTCCCGCAGGTCCGTGCTCTCGGCCAGCCGTTCCAACTCCACCATCTGCGGATACATCATCTGGAGATAGGCGGGGCGGTAGGTGCGCAGGGCGTCGACGACCTCCTGCATCTTCCCCATCCAGGTGTCGACCTCGATGACCACGGCGCCCAGTGCCTGGTAGCCGGCGTCCATGAGGTTGCGGAAGGTGCCGGGCGGGCTGAGCACCCGGTCCCCCGGCCGGAGGCCGAGCTCCCACAGGTCCCGCACCTGTGCGGTGACCAGGGGCGGGGCGCCCTGCCAGATCTCGGCGAAGAACTCCGGGTCGCCGGTGGTGCCCGAGCTGGAGGAGACGGAGGTCAGTTGCTCGACGGGGACGCAGAGCAGCCCCCCGAAGGGGTCGCCGGTGCGGGCCCGGTGGGCGCGGACCATGTCCTTGGTGATGAACGGCACCCGGTCCCGGAAGTCCTCCAGGCAGCGGATGTCGCGGGGGTGCACCCCGTGTCCGTCCCACAGCTCGCGGTAGAAGGCGGAGCGGCCGTAGGCGTACTCGACGAGCTCCAGGACCTGTTCCTCCTGCCGCGCCTCCAGGCGGTCGCGCGGCATGGTCTCCACCAGCGGCTCGAAGTACCTGTCAGCGGTGTCCCGATCACCGGCCATGGCGCCTCCTCGCGGCTCAGCTGCCCAGATCTTCCAGCTATCAGCGCAATCAGTCAACCAATTCGACTGATTCAACGATCGACCTCGATCTCGACCCCGTTCACGTCTTCCCTCCGCACACTCGCCCACCTAAAATAGCTAACTGATTGCATCCATTCAGTCGAAGGAGCGCCATGACCAAGCTCTGGGTCAACTCAGGGGACTCCCATGTGATGGAACCCGCCGACCTGTGGACCGAGGCGCTGCCGCCCCGGCTGGCCGCCCGGGCGCCGCGCAGCGAGCGCGGCGAGAAGTACGAGGTGCTCTACATCGACGACCAGCGCGTCGACCGCCAGCTCGGCGACTTCATGGACGCCATGCGGCCGCCGGGCGCCTGGGACCTGAAGGTCCGGCTGAAGGACCTCGACCAGGAGGGCGTGTGGGGCCAGCTGGCCTTCCCCTCCATGGGGTTCTGGCTGGTCTCCATCACCGACCGCGAGCTCGCCCGGGAGACCGTGCGCGCCTGGAACGACTGGGCCTACGACGAGGTCCTGTGCAGGAACAAGCGCGTCATCACCCCCGCCTGTGTCTCGACCGCGAACATCGAGGACGCGGTCAAGGAGGTTGAGCGGGTGGCCGAACTCGGCTTCCAGGCGGTGTTCCTGCCCTGCTCGACCCGGCCCGGCGAGGAGTACGCGCTCGACCGCTGGGAGCCGCTGTGGACGGCGGTGGAGCGGGCCGGCCTGGTGCTCGGCTTCCACATCGGCACCGGCGGCGAGACCGTCGTCTTCCGCGGCCCGGGCGGCGCGGTGGTCAACTACATGGAGACCACCTATCCGGGCATGCGGGTGATCTCCCACATGGTCGCGGGCGGCGCCCTGGACCGGCATCCGAACCTGCGGATGCTCATCGCGGAAGGCGGCGCGGGCTGGGTGCCGGCCATCGGCGACCGCATGGACGAGGCCTACCGCCAGCACGGCATGTTCGTCCGCCCGAAGCTGAGCCGGCTGCCCAGCGAGATCATCAGGCAGCAGGTGTACGCCTCCTTCCAGCACGACAAGAGCTCGGTGGAGATCGTCGAGTCCACCGGCTACCGGAACGTGATGTGGGGCGACGACTACCCCCACCTGGAGGGCACCTACGGCCACACCCAGGCCACGCTGCACGAGCTGTTCGACGGGGTGCCGGACGACATCCGCGACCGGGTCACCCGCGGCACCTTCGACGAGCTGTTCCGCCTGCCGGAGCAGACTCCCCAGGAGGCGGCCGTCTGAGCGGCACCACCCCCGGGGCCGCTCCCCCCTACCCCGAGGACCTGGAGCGGCCGGGACTCGTGCGGACGGGCCGGTCGACGTTCGTCCGGCCCGTGCGGCCCGAGGACGCCGACCGGCTGGTCGCCTTCGTCGCCGGCCTGTCCCGGCAGACCCTCGCCTACCGCTCCCTCGGACCCGTGGTCCGGGTGCGCGACGACGTCATCCGGCGCGGCGCGCACGTGGACTACCTCAACGAACTGGCGCTGATCGCCCTTGCGGGAGACGACATCGCGGGGCTCGTGCGCTATGTCCGCGACCCCCAGGAGCCGGAGCACGCCGAGGTCACCTTCACCATCCGCGACGACCACCAGAGCGAGGGCTTCGGCAGGCTGCTCCTGGAGCACATCGCGGCGGCGGCCCGCGCCCGCGGCATCCGGGTCCTGGAGGCCGACGTCCTCGCGGACAACACCCGGATGATCAACGTGTTCCTCGGCTCCGGCTTCCGGGTCGAGGCCGGACCGCCCGGCCAGATCATCCACTTCGAGATCGCCGTCGACCCGCAGGCCCAAGCCCTCGCTCGGGCCGAGCGCCGCGAGCAGACCGCGGTACGGCGCTCCCTGCGGCCCCTGCTCGAACCGCGGTCGGTCGCGGTGATCGGCGCCAACCGCGAGCCGCTGACGATCGGCCACGAGATCGTGGCCAACCTGCGGCGTGGTGGCTTCACCGGCGGCGTGTTCCCGGTCAACCCGCACGCCGGACAGGTCGCCGGGGCACGGGCGTACGCGGATGTCCGCGACCTTCCCGAGGCACCGGACCTGGCCCTGGTCGCCGTCCGGGCCGAGGCCGTGCCCGAGGTCGTACGGGACTGCGCCGAGGCCGGGGTCAAGGCGGTGGTCGTCGTCTCCAGCGGCTTCGGCGAGACCGGTCCCGCCGGCCGGGCCGCGGAGCGCGAACTGGCCCGGTTCGCGCGGGCGTCCGGGATGCGGCTGGTGGGACCGAACTGCATGGGCGTGGTCAACACGACGCCGGCCGCGCGGCTCGCCGCGACCTTCTCCCCCGCCCTGCCGGCGCCCGGCCGGGTGGCGATGTCCAGCCAGTCGGGGCCGCTCGGGCTCGCCGTACTCGACCACGCCCGAAGGCTCGGGCTCGGCTTCTCCGGCTTCGTGTCGGTCGGCCACGCCGTGGACGTGTCCACCAACGACCTGCTCCGGTGGTGGGAGGAGGACCCGGCCACCTCCGTGATCCTGCTGCACGTCGAGACGTTCGGAAATCCGCGCCGCTTCGCCCGGATCGCCCGCCGTATCGCGCCCCGCAAGCCGATCATCGCCGTCCACCCGGGCGGCTCTGCGGACTCGGCGGTGAGTTCGCTGTTCGCGCAGTCCGGGGTGATCCGCACCCGCGGTCTGCAGGAACTGTTCGACGTGGCCCTGCTCCTCTCCCACCAGCCCCCGCCGCCCGGCGACCGCGTCGCGGTGATCACCAACGCGGGCGGCCCCGCGGCGCTGACGGTCGGCGCCTGCACGGCGAACGGCCTGCGCGTGCCCCCGCTCGGCGAGCGGACCCGGCAGCGGCTGAGCCCGGTTCTCGCGCCCGGCGCCGAGATCGGCAACCCCGTCGACCTCACCCCGACGGCGACCGCTGCCCACTACCGGCAGGCCCTGGACGCCGCCCTCGCCGACGACGGCATCGACGCCGCGATCGTCCTGTTCATGCCGCCGCTGACGGACAAGCCCGACGAGGTGGCGTCGGCCATCCTCGACGCCGCCGCCGCGGTGCCCGAAAAGCCGGTGGTGACCAGCTTCCTGGGCAGCGCGGGCATCACCGGCCCGCTGCGCCGGGACGGGCTGGCCGTACCGTCGTACACCTTCCCGGAGGCGGCCGCCGCCTCGCTCGGGCATGCGGCGGCCTACCAGGCCTGGCGCTCCACCGCCGCGGGCGTCGTCCCCGACCTGCCGGGAATCGACGTCGACCGGGCGCGTTCCCTGCTCACCGGAATCAGCGAAGGCACCGGCACGGCGGCCGAACTGCTCGCCGCCTACGGCATCCCCGTCCACGACCCCGGCCCGGGCCCGGGTCCCGACGCGTTCCTGTCCGTCGGCTCCGACCCGGTCTTCGGCCCGGTCATCTCCTTCGGCCTCACCGGCGGATACGCCGACCTGATGGCGGACGTCGCCCACCGGGTCACCCCGCTGAGCGACCGCGACGCCCGGGAGATGGTCCGCTCGCTGCGGGCGGCTCCGCTGCTGGAGGGCAGGGCGGGCGCACCCGGCGTGGATCTGGCCGCCCTGGAGGAGACGGTGCTGCGGCTGTCGGCGATGGTCGAGGACCTGCCCGAGACAGCGACCCTTGACCTGCGTCCCGTACGACTGCTGCCGCCCGGCGCCGGGATCGCGGTGACCCACGCGACGGTCCGCCTGGCGCACGACACCCCTGGAGGTTCCCGGTGAAGGTGGGTATCTACTTCGACCTGCGCAATCCCCCGCCCTGGCAACAGAACTGGTCCCGGCTGTACGGCTTCGCGCTGGAGATGTGCGAGGAGGCGGACCGGCTGGGCCTGGACTCGGTGTGGTTCTCCGAGCACCACGGCTTCGAGGACGGCTACCTCCCCCAGCCCCTCACCATGGCCGCCGCGGCCGCGGCCCGCACCCGCCGATTGCGCCTGGGCACCGCCGTCGTGGCCGCGCCCCTGCACGCGGCCCCCGAGATCGCCGAACAGGCCGCCCTCGTGGACATCCTCAGCGACGGCCGCCTGGATCTGGGGCTGGGCACCGGCTACCGGGTCCCCGAGTACCGGCTGTACGGCGCGGACCTCGGCAAGCGCTACACCACGACAGATCAACGAGTGCGGGACATACGGGAGTTGTGGGCCTCGGGCCGGGTCACCCCCGTCCCGCTCCAGGACCCGCTGCCGATCTGGCTCGGCTACCAGGGCCCGCAGGGCGCCCGGCGGGCCGGGCGTCTCGGCACGGGTCTGCTCTCGCTCGACCCGGCGCTCCTCGCGCCGTACCGCGAGGGGCTGGCCGAGAGCGGGTACGACGGGGAGGCGGCCCGGATGCAGGGCTCGTTCACCACCTTCGTCACCGAGGACCCGGAGGCCGACTGGCCCGTGGTGCGCGGACACCTCTCGTACCAGTGGGACAGCTACCGCCGCTACATGGTGGAGGGCACCGACCGGCCCGTGCCCCGCCCCATCGACCCCGACAGGTGGCGGGAGACGGGGCTCGCCGCGACCGGCGTCGGCCAGTTCCTCTACGGCACGCCGGAGACCGTCGCCGAGGCCATCAGGTCGTATGTGAAAGGCCTGCCGGCCGAGGGGGTTTTCCTGTGGGCGTCCCTGGCCGGCATGCCGGAGGACATGGTGGCCCGCCAGGTCCGGCTGATCGCGGGAACACTGCGCCCGCTGCTGGCCGATGTCTGACGTGCTTACGTTCTGAAGTGTGCAGGCGTTCTGATGCGAGGAGTTGCGCGATGTCGACAAGATCCGGAGCCACGGAGGCGGCGGCCTCGGAGTTCCATGAGCCGCCGCGTACACCCGGCGGCGTCGCTCTGTGCGGTGCCTGTCGCGGTGCCGGTTCCTGCCGCCTGGGAGTCGAGCGGGAGCGGCTGGACGAGGACGGCGTGGCCTGGTTCGACCTCAGCTGCCCGCCCGATCAGGAGGGTGGCCCGAACGTCGCGCACGGCGGCTGGACGGCGGCCGTGCTGGACGACTGCCTCGGTCATCTTCCGCTGCTGCACCGGGTGTTGAGTGTCACGGCCGAGCTGACCGTGAGCTTCGTCAAGCCGGTGCCTGTGCGGCACCCGCTGCGCGTGCGGGCCTGGGTCGAGCGGCGGGAGGGCTCCCGCTGGTACATCGCGGGCGAGATGGTGCTGCTGCCGACGCGCGCCGTACTGGCCCGGGCCTCCGGGATCTGGGTCACCCGGGACCAGGGCCATTTCGCACGGCACGAGCGCTGGCTCGCGGAGCAGGAGGAGGCTCAGTAGCCGCGCAGGCCCATGGTGCGGGCGATGCCGTTGCGCTGGATCTGGCTGGTGCCGCCGGAGATGGTGGCGACGATCGACTCCCGGTAGCGGAAGCTCATCACGCTCTCCGTGGAGAAGCCGTGCCCCGCGCACACCTGCATGCCGAGCCGGGCGGCGGCCACATAGGTCTCCGACCCCTTCAGCTTGGCCATCGAGCCCTCCCGGGTGCAGGGTCTGCCCTGGGCGAGCAGCCAGGCCGCGCGGTAGGCCAGCAGCCGGGCCGAGTCGATCTCGGTCTGCAGGTCGGCCATGGCGTGGGCGAGGACCTGGAAGTTGCCGATCGGACGTCCGAAGGCATGCCGGGTGCGGGAGTACGCCAGCATCTCGTCCAAGGTGGCCTGGGCGGCGCCGAGATACCCGCCGCTGATGATCACCTTCTCCAGCTCGATGTTGGAGAGCATCACCTTCCAGCCCTCGTCACGGGGGCCGACGAGGTTCTCCTTGGGCACCCGGACGTCGTTGAGGAACACCTCGTTGGTGCCCAGGATGTGCCGGGCCAGGGTCGGCGTCCGGCGCACCTCGACGCCCTCCGTGGTCGGGTCGACGAGGAGGAGGCTGATCCCGCCGTGCTTGGGTTCGCGGGGCCCGGTGCGCACATAGGTCGCGATGGTGGTGTGGGGCAGCCCGGCCCCGGTGCACCAGGCCTTCTGGCCGCGCACCAGGAAGTGGTCGCCGTGGTCCTCGGCGCTGGTGCGCAGCGCCGCCGCGTCGGACCCGCTGTCCGGCTCGCTGAGGCCGACGGCCAGCCGGTGGCGGCCGGTCATCACCTGCTCGCGGATGAAGCGGCGCTGCTCCTCGTCCCCCCACCGGAACACGGTGATGCCGGGGATGAGCACCCCGATGTAGCACATGGCCACGTCGAAACTGGCCCGCCCGAGTTCCTCGGCTATGAGGATCAGCTCCAGCGGGCCACCGCCGTCACCGCCCTCCTCCTCGTCGAAGGGCAGCGAGAACCAGCCGAGGTCGGCCATGCCGCGGAACAGCTCGGGCGGTACGACACCTTGCTCGTCCCACTCCTTGGCCTTCTCTGCGGGGCACACGTCGGCGACGAACTGCCGTGCCGTCGCGCGCAATAGATCCTGCTCGTCGGTCAGTCCGAAGTCCACGGCCACCCCTGAGAACGATCAGCGAATTCATCTATCTAATTTCACTATGTTAGTTGATTCAGGTCGGGACACATAGAGGTCACCGCGACCGCGTACGCGACGGTCGACGTCGCTGCTGTTGTCGCCGAGGGACGCGAGCAGTAGCGCGGGCGGAAGCCCGGCGGGCGACCACCGTTCAGGACCACCTGAAGGACGTGCCGCCGGGCCCTGGGTGTGTCAGATGCGGTCGCGCAGCCGCCTCTCCCGCCCGTAGAGGCCCACGACGAGCAGGATCAGCCCGCCGGTGATCATGTCCTGGGACGCCGAGGACAGCTGGTTGGCGCTGAGCAGCAGGGCGACCACCGACAGCACGAGCGCGCCGAGCACCGTACGCCAGTAGTCGCCGCGCCCACCGAACATGGTGCCGCCGACGATGACCGCCGCCAGGGACTGGAAGAGGTACGGGTCGCCGATCGTGACGTTGCCCGAGCCCGAGTAGCCCGCGAGCAGGATGCCCACGCAGGTGGCCAGCACCGCGCTGGCGACGTACGCGTAGATCCAGGTGCGGTTGACCCGCACCAGGGCGAGCCGGGCGGCGGGCTGGTTGACGCCGGTCAGGTAGAGGTTCCGTCCGGCGCGGGTGCGGGTGAGCACCAGGCCGATGACGATCGCCACCACCGCCCAGATGACGACCACCGGCGGGATGCCGATGCCGATGGTGGTGCCGTTGGCGGCCGTCAGCTTGCCCAGCCACGCCGGGGCGACCCCGGTGGCGGAGCCGTTGATCCACTTGAGCACCAGACCGGACAGCAGTGCGCTGACGCCCAGCGTCACGATGAGCGGCTCGACCTTGAAGCGGTACGACAGCACTCCGTTGGCGAGTCCGCCCAGCACACCGACGGCCAGCGCGACCGCCACCGCGGCCCCGGTGGACCAGTGGTCGGTGCCGCACAGTTCGGCGATGATGACGTTGCCGGCCGAGATGAACGCGGCGATCGAGAAGTCGATGCCGCCCACCAGGACGACGATGGTCTGTCCGGCGCCCGCGAGGCCCAGCAGCGAGGCGTTGACGAGGATGGCGTAGAGCACGCGCTGCGAGCCGAAGCCTTCGATGGTGCTCAGGCCGTAGACGTACAGCGCCGCCAGGGCGAGCAGTTGGAACAGGGGGAACCGGCGCTGCCACTCGGTGAGGGTGTGCAGCAGGGGCGTCCCGCCCGCTCCCGTCGCCGGGTCCGCGACCGCGGTGTCTGTGGTCATGCGACGGCCCTCCTGCGGGCGTTGGTCAACGCGGCGCCCACGACCACGGCGAAGAGCAGCATCGCGCCGTAGATCGCGGTGGACCACAGGGTGGACACCTTCACCACGTTGAGCAGGTTGTTGATCAGGTAGATGCCGGCCGCGCCGAGCAGCGAGCCCTGGAGGGAGCCCCGGCCGCCGGCCAGCGAGGTGCCGCCGAGGGCCACCGCGGCGATGGCGAGCAGGGTGTACTGCGCGGACATGCTGGCCGCGCCCTCGCTGATGAGGGACATCAGGGCGATTCCGGCGATGCCCGCGTAGAGGCCGCCGAGGGAGTACGCGGCGATGCGGACCTTCGGCACGTTCACTCCGGCGGAGAAGGCGGTGGCGTCGTCGCCGCCGACCGCGTACAGCGCCTTGACGAACGGCGTCCGGGACAGGCCCCACCAGATCAGCAGCGGGGCGCCGATGGTCAGCAGGGCGCCGGGGACCGGGCCGAAGGAACCGGCCAGGTCCTTGGTCCACGAGGTGCTGCCGGAGGGCACGGTGTCGCCCTGCACCTGGGTGGCCAGGCCGCCGATGACGATGTTGGCGCAGAGCGTGGCCACCACCGGCTGGAAGCGCAGTACGGCCACGAGGACGCCGTTGACCGCGCCGATCACCGCGCCGATCGCCAGACAGATGGGGAGTACGACGAAGGGCGAGGTCAGGCCATTGGGCAGCAGGTTCGCCACGATGACGATGTCGATCAGGGTCAGCAGCGGGCCGATCGAGATGTCGATGCCGCCGCCGCCCGAGAGGATCGCCGGGGTGCTGGCCATCGCCGCCACGGCCAGCGGTGCGAAGGACGCGAGCACCGCCGCCCAGTTGTCGAAGGCCAGGAACGCCGGCTGCAGGGCGGTGTTGACCACCAGCAGGAGCAGCGCGAGGAGTCCGGCGAACGCGTACGGGCGCTTGCCGAGCTGGCCCCGCAGGAAGTCGAGGGCATTCATGCGTCACCATCCGGGGAGGCGGAGCCGGCGACCGATGAGGTGACCGTGCGGCCGAAGAACGCGGCGACCAGGGACTGGCGGGTCAGGGACGGGCGGTCGAGGGTCGTGGAGTGCGATCCCTCGCGGAAGACGAGGACGCGGTCCATGAGCTCGATGTGCTCGTCGACCTCCGTCGAGAGCATGACGACCGCGACACCGCGCGCCGTCAGCTCGTCCAGGAGCGCGTAGATGTCGCGCTTGGCGCCGATGTCCACGCCCCGGGTGGGGTCGTTGAGCAGGAGGACGTCCGGGCGGCGGGCGAGCCAGCGGGCGATGACGACCTTCTGCTGGTTGCCGCCGGACAGGGTGGTGATGGGGTCGGACTCGCGGCCCATCCGGACCTTGAGGCCGGACCGGTACTCCGCGAAGCGGCCCAGCGCGGAGGCCCGGGACAGCAGCCCGAAGCGGGTGTCCTTGTCCTGGGTGGCGGCCGAGAAGTTCTCCCGGATGGAGAGCGTCCCGAACAGGGCCTCGCCGCGCCGGTCGCGCGGTGCGTACCCGATGCCGGCCGCCGCCGCCCGTTGCTCGGAGCGGATCTCGGTCTCGCCGCCCACCTCCACGCGCACGACGGACCCTTCACCCGAAGGACCGTGCCACAGCGCCTTGATGAAGGCGTCCTGACCGTGGCCCTCAAGGCCGGCCAGGCCGACCATCTCCCCGGCCCGCAGCTCGAAGTCGACCGGTTCGGCGTCCGGCCGGAGCCTGACCCCGCGCACCCGCAGCAGTACCGGCGCGTCGGCGGCGGGGCCGCTGCGGAGGGCGAGCGTGCCGCCCTCGGGGATGTCGGTGAGGTGTGCGGCGCCGGTCATCAGGCGCACCAGCTCGGCCGTGGTGGCTTCGTCGGCGTCCAGGGTGGCCACCGACTCGCCCGAGCGCAGCACGGACACCCGGTCGGAGATCGCGTCGACCTCGTCCATGCGGTGGGAGACGAACAGCACGGCCATGCCGGCCGCCTTGCGCCGGGCGATGGCCTCGAAGAGCCGGTCCCGGGTGGCCACGTCGAGCGCGCTGGTGGCCTCGTCCAGGATCAGCACCCTGGGCTCGCGGACCAGCGCGCGGGCGATGCCGCACGCCTGCCGGTCGCTCAGCGAGAGCTGTTCGACCGGGGTGTCCAGGTCGGGCGCCGCGCCGAGCAGTTCGCCCAGTACGGCGCCGGCCCTGGCCCGCTTGTCCGCCTCGGAGATCTTCCGCCGGAAGACGCCGTCGGCGCCGAGCCAGACGTTCTCCAGCACGGAGCGGGGGCCGACCACCAGAACCTCCTGGTAGACGGCCATCACACCGGCGGCGATCGCGGCCGCCGGGCCGCCGAGGCGGACCGCACGGCCGCCGACCTGGTAGCCGCCGGAGTCCGGGGCGTGCACCCCGGTGAGAATCTTGACCAGGGTGCTCTTCCCGGACCCGTTCTCGCCCATCAGGGCATGGACCTCGCCGGCCAGAAGCCGGAGCGAACAGGACCGCAAGGCCCTGGTCGCTCCGAACGACTTGGCGAGACCGGTGACTTCGAGGGCCACCTGGCTCTGCTCGCTCAACGTACTTGCTCCCTACGAGCCGAAGAAGCCGTCGATGTAGCTCGTCTCCGCGAATGTCTGGCCGACATCGCCCACCGTGATGGTGGAGGCGTCGCCGGTCTTGAAACTCGACTTCGAGAACTTCGACAGGTTGTCGCTCGTGACGAGCGGGGGGTTGATGACGATGTCCGAGGCCTTGACCCCGTCACCGTCGAGCATGTGCTTGGCCACCTGGCCGACGGCCTTGGCCAGTCCGTCGGCCGGGTTGTACAGGCCGACGCCCTTGTAGCTGCTCTGGTTGGCCGCCCAGTACGCCACGCCGCCCTTGGTGAGGCCGTTGTCGGCGACCGGCGCCACGGTGACGTTGGACTTCTGGAAGGCCGAGATGATGCCGGTGGTCATCGGGCCGCCCTCCAGGACGCCGCCGATGGTCTTGGTCGGGTTCGCCGCCAGGTACTGCTGGACCTTGGTCTGCGCCGTGGTGGGCGAGAAGTCGGTGTAGAGCGAGTCGTCCAGCGTGATGCCGGAGCACTTCGCCAGCGCGGCCTTGGCGCCGTTGAAGGTGTCGGTGTCGATCGGCACGCCCTTGATGCCGTGCACGCCGAGGATCGTGCCCTTCCCGCCCATCGACTTCGCCAGGGCGGCGGCCTGCGCCTCGCCCGCCGCGAAGGCGTTGGGCACGACGTTGACGGTGTTGGCGTCGGCCACGTTGTTCAGCACCGAGATCGACGGGATGCCGGCCTTGGCGGCCTTGTCGACGACCGACTCGAAACCGGCGGCCAGCGGCTGGTAGACGATCAGGTCGACCTTGTCGGTGATCAGCTGGTTGAACTGCGAGATCTGGTTGGTGACCTCGTTGGTGGACACCAGGTCGATGACCTTGTAGCCCTGTGCCTTGAGGTACTTCTGCAGTGCGGTGTTGATCAGCGTCTGGTAGGGGTTCACCAGCTGGGACTCGGAGATGCCGACGGTGATCGTGCCGGACTTCTTGCCCTCCCAGTTCGCCCACGCGCTCTTCTGCACGGTGCCGGAGTAGCCGCTGTACGCCGCTGCGTACTCCGAGCCCAGGGCCTTGATCAGACCGGCCGTGTCGTTGAATTTCGCAGCCGGGACGGTCCCGCAGGACGCGGACGAGGAGTCGGAACCGGCGCTCGTGCTGTCGGAGCTCTTCTTGCTGCAGCCCGCCGCGGTGACGGTGAGCAGGACCGCGGCACAGAGAGCGCCCGAGATCCGGACTGTGCGGTTGTGGTGCGTCGTGGCGGTGGCCGCGGTCGCTGGTCTTGCGGTCATCGTGGGGACTCTCCTTTGAGCCTGTGCGAGTCGGCGCCGGGGTCATGGAGCGAAACGGCCCGACTAAATTGCACGGCAGCGTAAGAAGTGCCCGAAACGACGTACAAGGTCCGCAGTCATCGAGCCTGGGGATGGGAGGTATACCGGCCCGGTGCACACCCCCCCGGCCGGCGCAGGCCGCGCCCGCCGTCCCGCACCACGGAGAACACGGTCTCGTCGCGATCGCGAACGCCGGAGTCGACGTCTGTGAGGCTCCTTCGCTACTCCTGGGCTCGGCCGCGGAGCGTCGCGAGGGCCAGCAGGGCCGAGAACAGTGCGGCCGAGCCGCAGACGACGAAGCCGACCGAGTAACCGTGGCCTAGGGCGTCCAGGGCCAGCGGGTGCAGTTCGGACAGCTTCGGTGACGCCGCCGAGGCACCGTTCACCGCGAGTGGGCCGCCCTCTTCCAGTACGGCCGTGCCCGCGCCCTTCAGTGCCTGCGGCAGCGCGGAGTCGTGCAGCGAGTCGGAGAAGCCGCTTGCCGCGCGGCTCAGGGCCACCGCGCCGATGACGGCCGGGCCGAGGGTGAAGCCGAAGTCCCGCAGCAGGTTGGTGGTGGCGCTCGCCATGCCGGCCAGGTGCACCGGCACGGTGTTGACGGCCGTCGCCGTGATCGACGAGACGGTGATCGCGAAGCCGAGGCCGACCAGACCGAGCGGCAGGATCAGCGAGGTGAAGGCGGTGTCGGTGATCGGCAGCGTGGCCGCCCAGTAGTCGCCGGCCGCGATCAACAGCAGCCCCGCGCCCAGCAGCAGTCCCGGCGCGACGGTTCTCAGCAGCCGTTCCGTCAGCGGCAGCATCACCAGGGTGATGCCGTTGAGCAGGACGAAGGCCATGGCCGTCCGCATCGGGGCCTGGTCCTGCACCGGGCCCAGCCGGATGCTCACGGAGTAGGCGGTGCCCAGAAAGGCGAACATCCCCACCACGGCCACGACCGAGGCCACCGCGAAGGCGCGGTTGCGGAACAGGTCGAGGCGAAGGAGCGGGGACTTGGCGCGCTTCTCGGCGAGGACGAAGGCGGCGAGGAACGCTGCCGCCAGGGCGAAGGCGGTGACGATCGAGGGCGAGCCCCAACCGTCCGTGGGGCCCTGGATGATGGCGTAGAGCAGGGAGAACAGGCCGAGACCGATGGTCAGTTGGCCTGCCAGGTCCAGTGACCGCCCTTCGGGGGCACTGGAGTCGACGACGAAGAGGGAGCTGACGACGGCGCTGGCCGCGGCCACGGCGAAGACCACGACGAAGGACCACCGCCACGAGCCGTAGGTGGCGGTGACGCCGCCGAGCAGGGGGGCGAGGAACCCGCCGGTGGAGAGCAGGGCGGCCCACATGGCGATGACCCGGGCCCGTTGCGCGGGCGAAGTGGTGCCGGCGGCCAGGATGGCCAGCGAGGTCGGGAACAGGCACGCGGCACCCAGACCCGCCAGGGCCTGTCCGGCCCAGAGCTGGTGGACGCCGGAGGCGGTGGCGCTGACCAGCTCGCCCACGGCCAGCAGCGCGGCGCCGCCGATCAGCAGCCGCTTACGGCCGAAGAGGTCGCCGAGCAGGCCGAAGGTCAGCTCCAGTACGGCGACCGGCAACAGGAAGGCGTCGGAGATCCAGGTGAGCTGTGAGCCGACCGGGTGCAGGTCGGACTGGAACAGTCCGTTGAGGGTGGCCGGTATGGCCAGCCCGATCTGGGCGAGGCAGACGGCGAGGAGACCGGCGACCAGGGTGCCGGTGGTCAGACCGGGGCCGGCGGCCGTTCTGGCGGAAGGTTCGGTCGTCATGGACACAGCGCCTCCTGAGGTGTGCGAGCTGGGGATGAGATGAGGTGAAGGTGGTTCGGGATCAGCGGGTACCGGTCAGCCGGCTCGGCCGGTAATCCGTGAAGGCGGCGCCGCCGAGGTCCAGTTCGTCGGCGCTGTGCTGGAGTTCGGCGCTGGTGGCGGAGTTGTCCCAGTGCCCGGTGTCCAGCCGGTGTTCCACGGCGTGCAGCCCGGCGACGACTTCGGCGGTGGTGAAGTTGCAGTGGCTCTGGCGTGCCACGTAGGCCTGTCGCAGCAGCGCGGAGTCTTTGGCCCTGCGCACCCGCCCGGCGAAGGCCGACTCCTGCTCGACGGGCACGAGTTGGTCGGCGGTGGTGTGGATGTCGAGCAGCGGCACGGCCAGTGACTGGCCGGCCGTGGAGGTCCGCTTCAGATGAGCCACCGCGGCCGGGTCGGCCGAGATGTCCGCACCGCGGGTGAGCCGGTTCAGGTCCGTGCGCAGGTCGAGCCCGGCGTCGCGGTAGAGCGCCTTCACCTGCTTGGCGTGGCTGGACTTGTGCAGCAGGCCGGCATAGTCGACGCCCTTGTTCCAGGACGTGTTGCCGCCGGCGGACTGCTCCACCGACCAGCGCGCCGGGACGATGAACCCGAGCAGGCCCTGGGCCAGCCATGCGTACTGCTGCTGCTCCTGGTCCGCGAAGTCGTCAGGCGCGGGCGGCTGTTGGCCCGGAGCCCAGTCGGTCAGGTTGAGGAAGGCGGCGGCCAGGGCGATGCGGGCGCGTCCCGTGGGGGTCTGCTGTGCCGTCTCCACAGCCTTGGTGAGCCGGTCGGCCAGCGCGCCGGCGTCGGCCTGGCTGTCCAGGTTCACGAGCTTGTCGGCGTCGGCCGGGTCGAAGAACGTGGCCAGGGTGTACTCGGCGTCCAGCTGGTAGTTGTCCAGATCCACGCCGCCCGCGACCAGGCCGCACAGGCCGAGTGAGCCGTCGACGCGTCCCGCGCCGTCGCGGGCGATCTGAGCGTTGATGAGGCCGCCCATGGACTGGCCCACGGAGATGACCCGGGTCGGCGTGCCGACCTGCCGGCGGAAGGCGGCGAGCGCGGCGAACTGATCCCGCTCGGCCGAGTCGAGCGCCCACATCGAGCCGTTCGGGTCGTAGGAGGAGCCGGCGAGGGCGTAGCCGGCGTCCAGCAGGGCCTGGCGCGCCGCGGCCGACGGGGCGTCGGCCGCGGTGGTCGGTCCGAAGCCGTGGCTGAAGAGCAGCAGGGTGCCGTTCCACTGTGCGGGTTTGTCCGCGATCCAGGTGGCGCCGTCGGACAGGGTGCCGGAGTAGTGATCGGCGGTTTCGGCCTGGGCGCCGGTGGCCGGTCCGATCAGGGTGGTCGCGAGGGCCGCCGCACAGGCGGCGGCAAAGGTCGAGAAACGGGGTCGGGACATGACGGCGGCTCCGCGAGTCGAGGGGGACCGAGTGGGGACGCGAGCGGAAGAGCGCTGCGAATGTAGGGCTCTTTTTTCATCGCCGTCAATGGACTGCCCAATATTGAGTCAGGCGGTGCCGTGTTCCGGACGCACGGGTTCGGGTGCGGATCAGTCCAGCGTCAGGGTGTCGAGCAGCCGGGCGGCCACGCGCGCGGCCGGGCGCTCCCAGCGGTCGGCCAGGCCACGGAAGACGGTCTCCGCCTCGGCGGCGGGCCAGTCCCTCGGCAGGTGCTCGGCGGGCAGATGCGGGTCCCGTCGCACCAGGTCCAGCCAGTCGGTGTGCAGCAGGAGCTGGCCCGCGAGTTCGTCACCGGAGACCGCCACGGGCAGCGGGTCGGTGCGGTCCCAGCGCTCCAGGAACGCCCGGTATCGCGCGCCGATGGCCGGCACGTCGAAGGCCTGCTCCAGTACCTCACGGACGTCGGTCGGCGACTCCACCTCGGCCCGGAACACCCGCAGATAGGGTTCCATCCCGAGACCCGCCACCATCTCCCGGACGTCGACGCGGGACGGGGCCACCCACAGGCCGTTCTGCAGAGGGCCGAAGCCCGCCCAGATCAGCCGGGAGCGCAGGTCGTGCCGTTCACGGCTCCACGCCTCGGGCAGCGAGAACCCGACCATCGTCCACCGGCCGTCCCAGTCCCGGTTCACCGCACCGGTGCGCCAGATGCGGTCCCTGCCGTCCGTGAGCACCTGGACGGCGTGCGGCGTCAGCCCGAAGTAGGCCTTCCGGCCCTGGCGTCGGCGCTCCAGCAGACCGCGTCCGACCATCCGGTTCAAGGTGGTCCGCACCGCCTCCTCGGTGCTCCCCAGCCTCCCGAGAGCGGCGATCGCACTCCCCGACGACACGGCGATGGGCCGCCCCAGCACATGAATGCCGAAGAAGGTGAGCATCACGGACCGGGTACGCGGCTCGGGTCCGCTCTCGGCGGCGGGCCCGCGGGCGACATCGGCACTGGTCACCGGCACAGCGTAGGCCTGGGGCGCGTGAACGCCGCGACCACCACCGGAAAACATGTCACATCTGTGACGGCCGTCGGACAGATGCCCGCCGGCACGGCCGGGGAGTCGGGTTCTCAGCAAGGGGACCCACATCCGGGGTGGGTTGGAGCACATCGGGAGGAACTGGCCTCCGTGGGACCCCACATGAGCCACCGGGCACCGGCTCCACCCGGATCATCACCGCGTTCCGTTGTCGTTGAGCCCCCTGTGCGGGCAGGTTCTAGTCGGGGAGTCGCTCCAGCGTCGCCGAGATGCCCGCCCGGTCGGCCACACCGATCAGGGCCTGCGCGAGCATGGAGCGCGGCTCGCGGGCCGGGAGTACCAGGCCGATGCGCTCGGTGCGGACGGGCCGGACCAGGGGTACGGCGCGCATGCCTGCGGGGACTCCGAAGACATGCAGCCAGGCATGCGGTACGACGCTGGCCCAGTGCCCGGCTCTGACCTGTGCGAACAGGGACGCGATGGAGTCGGTCTCGACTCGCGGCGTCACGGTCACTCCCGCCGTTTCGAACACGGCGTCGAGCACTTGGCGGCCCTGCATCATGGGGTGCAGCAGGCACAGGGGGTACTGGGCGGCCTCCTCCCAGGAGATCTCGGCGGGGCCGGCGCCGGGTGCGGGACGCTGGGTCAGCAGGACATAGCGTTCCTGGTACAGCGGCAGGAACGTGAAGTCGTCCGCGGCGACGGAGCTGTGGTAGGTGACGGCGGCGTCGAGTTCGTACGTGCGCAGCCGGTTCACGATGTCCACGGCCTGCAGGTCGGCGAAGACCTGGACGGTCGCGAGCGGGTTGGCCGCACAGAACGGCTGGGTGAGCAGCGCGACGGCCGTGGACGCGGTCGGGACGGTGCCGATGCGGAGCCGGCCGCTGAGTCCGGCTCGCAGTGCCTGGATCTCGCCCTGCATCGCGTCCCGGTCGGCGAGGATGCGTTGTGCCCACAGGACGACCCGCTCGCCCTCCGGTGTGAGGCCGTCGAATCGGCGCCCTCGCTGGACGAGCGGGATGCCGAGTTCGTCCTCCAGCTTCCGGATGCCCTCGGACAGGGTCGGCTGGGAGACGTAGCAGGCCTGGGCCGCCTTCGCGAAGTGGCGGGCGCGGGCGAGGGCGACGAGGTATTCGAGTTGGCGCAGCAGCACGCCTCAATGATCCCCCGCGGGCCGCCGTGCGGCGCCGGTCACGCGGCCGTGATCGGCGCCGCCTGTCAGCCGATCGGAACTACCGCTTTGACCTGCCCGGAGGGGCTGCCGAAGAGTGGGCAGGAACAGTGGGCGGGGTGTGCCTGGCCCGCGCGGGTCCCAGGGGCGTGGTGTGCGATGCGGGATGTCGGCGAACCGGATGAGGCCGAGCTGTCGGTGACGGCTCCCAAGACGTGGGCGACCGGTGCTCCAGCCGTCGTACACGCCTTGCAGTACGCGCTCGGGCAGACCTCGCCGAAGCGCACCGCGCTGACCCTGCTGAACATCAACCAGACCAAGGGCTTCGACTGCCCGGGCTGTGCCTGGCCGGAGCCCGGGCCGGACCATCGCCACCGCAACGAGTACTGCGAGAACGGTGCCAAGCACATCGGTGACGAGGCCACCTCCCGCCGGGTGACCGCGGACTTCTTCCGGCAGTACTCGGTGGACGAGCTGAGCCGGAAGTCGGACTACTGGCTCAACCAGCAGGGCCGACTGACCGAACCGATGGTGCTGCGCGAGGGCGCGACCCACTACGAGCCGATCGGCTGGGACGACGCCCTGGACCTGCTCGCCGACGAGCTGCGCGCCCTGGACCACCCGGACGAGGCGCTCTTCTACACCTCGGGCCGGCTGGCCAACGAACCGGCCTTCCTGCTCCAGCTGTTCGCGCGGGCCTTCGGCACCAACAACCTGCCGGACTGCTCCAACATGTGCCACGAGTCCAGTGGTTCGGCGCTGAACGAGACCCTGGGGATCGGCAAGGGCAGCGTCAGCCTGGACGACCTGTACGACTCCGACCTCGTCTTCGTGGTGGGGCAGAACCCGGGCACCAACCACCCGCGCATGCTGTCCGCGCTGGAGGAGACCAAGCGGCGCGGCGGCCGTGTCGTCGCCGTCAATCCGCTGCCCGAGGCGGGGCTGCTCCGCTTCAAGCACCCGCAGAAGGCACGCGGGATCATCGGCCGTGGCACGGACATCGCCGACCAGTTCCTGCAGATACGGCCCGGAGGTGATCTGGCCCTGTTCCAGGCGCTGAACCTGTTGCTTCTGGAGGCCGAGGAGAAGGAGCCGGGCACCGTCCTGGACCGGGACTTCATCAAGGCGCACACCACGGGCTACGACGCCTTCGCCGAGTACATCCGGGAGACGTCCTGGGATGCCGTCCTGGAGGCGACCGGCCTGAGCCGGGACGAGATCGAGCAGGTGCACGAGCGGGTGCTGGCCAGCCGCAGTGTCATCGTCTGCTGGGCGATGGGGCTGACCCAGCACAAGCACGGCGTGCCGACCATTCGCGAGGTCGTGAACTTCCTTCTGCTGCGCGGCAACATCGGCCGCCGGGGCGCGGGCGTGTGTCCGGTCCGGGGGCACAGCAACGTGCAGGGCGACCGCACCATGGGCATCTGGGAGCGCATGCCCCAGCCCTTCCTCGACCGGCTGGGAGAGGAGTTCCGTTTCACCGCGCCGACCAAGCACGGCCTGGACTCCGTCGACTCCATCCGGGCCATGCTCGACGGACGTGCCAAGCTGTTCGTCGGAGTCGCGGGCAACTTCGTGCGGGCGTCGCCCGACAGCGGCGCCACCGAGCGGGCGCTGCGCAACTGCCGTCTGACGGCGCACATCTCGACGAAGCTCAACCGCTCCCACGCGGTGTGCGGACGCACCGCGCTGATCCTGCCCACGCTCGGGCGCAGCGACCGTGACGTCCAGGCCGGCGCCGAGCAGTTCATGACCGTCGAGGACTCGATGAGCGAGGTCCACGCGACCCGCGGCCGTCTCGCCCCGGCCTCCCCGCACCTGATCAGCGAGGTGTCGATCATCAGCCGCCTGGCCCGCAGGGTCCTGGGCTCCGGGCCGGACATTCCCTGGGCGGACTTCGAGGCCGACTACGACCTCGTCCGCGACCGCATCGCCCGAGTCGTCGACGGCTTCGGGGACTTCAACGAGCGGGTACGGCGTCCGGGCGGCTTCCGGCTGCCCAACCCGGTCAACGAGAAGGTGTTCCGCACCCCCGCCGGGAAGGCCGTCTTCACCGTCAACGACTTCACGATGCTCCAGGCGCCGCCGGGCCACCTGGTCCTGCAGACGCTGCGCTCGCACGACCAGTGGAACACGATCCCGTACGCGATGGACGACCGTTACCGGGGCATCAAGGGCGGCCGGCGTGTCGTCCTCGTCAACCGCGCCGACCTCACGGATCTCGGCCTCGACGACGGCAGCCTCGTCGACCTCGTCAGCGTGTGGACCGACGGCTCCGAGCGCCGCGCCGACGCCTTCCGCGTCGTCGCCTACCCGACGCCCCGGGGATCGGCGGCCGCCTACTACCCGGAGACCAACGTCCTGGTGCCGCTCGACAGCGTCGCGGACATCAGCAACACGCCCACGTCGAAGAGCGTGATCGTCCGCCTGGAACGGGCCGCCGACCGGACACCGGCGTAGCTCCTGCCCCGGCGACGTTCACAGGCGTCTCCTTGTCACGTCGGCACCAATCCCACAACGTCCCCGACACGGCGGCCCGGCTGAACGTTCACCCGCAGACAGTCCGCTACGGCTGCGGCAGCTGGAGCAACTCTTCGGCGACGGACTCCACACGCCCGACACTCGGCTGGCGCTCCTCCTCGCACTGCAGGCCGACTCCGCCGACTGATCCTCCTTCGGACGCCTCCCCATTGCCTGCGTCCTGCCCCCAGCAGTCCAGCCCTGGTCGTGATCGTGCGGCTGAGCACGTCAACGGGTCGGAGTGGCGTCTTTGAGCGAGGTCAGGCCGGTGTCGATGAGTGTGGCCGCGCGGCGGACGTCGGCGGTCACCGCCTCTTGGATCCGTGTCGGCGTGTGGGCGCCGTTCAGGTGTTTCCCAAGGCTTTGGAACTGGATCGACCACAGTCCGAGCAGGGCGGTTGCCGCGATCTGCGGTTCCGGGTCGTCCGGACGTGTGCGGGTGCGCTGGGCCAGCGCCTCGGCCGCGACGGTGACGAGCCGGTCGGTCATGTCCCGGTGGTAGGCCCTCAACGAGGGCGCGGACCTGGTCAGCGCGCCGAAGCGCCTGATCATGGCGGCGGCGTGGACGGGGTCGTCCTGCGCGGCGATCCAGGACGTCATGGCGCGCAACTCGTCGGAGAGGATCCGCAGCACCGCCTCGACCGGAGAGTGGTCCATGTCGGCCAGGCCGGCACGCAGGGCGGCCATCGTGGTCTCGCCTCGGTCCAGGATGAGCGATTCCTTGGTGGGGAAGTAGTTGAATACCGTCTTCTCCGAGACTCCGCAGGCCTGGGCGATCTCTGATACGCGGACAGCGTCGAAGCCGCGCTCCAGGAACATTTCGGTCGCGGTGTCGGACAGGCGTTGCCGCAACCGGCGCTTCTTCTGCTCCCGCAAGCCTTCCGCCTCGGGCTCCGTAGCCTCCGGGCGCCATGCCGTCCAGTCCACCGTGCTCATGGCGCCAGGGTAGTACAGCAGCAGAATATTTACTGCTACTGTAAATTTCCAGTGACTGTATCTTCCGTATCTTCGTGACTGCTGCAGGAGCACCATGAGCGCCATCCACATCGTCCGCGACTACCCGCACTCCCCCGCCAAGGTCTGGCACGCCGTCACCGACCCCGGGCTCATACCGCTGTGGACCGCGACCGGAGCCGGGGCACACCCGGAAGGATTCACCACCACCGTCGGCGCCCGGTTCCAGTTCGTCGCCAAGCCCAAGCCCGGCTGGAGCGGCATCGTCGAGTGCGTCATGCTGGAGGTGGACGAGCCCCGACTGCTGCGCTACTCGTGGACCGACCCTGGCAGCAGCGAGACCACCGAGGTCGCCTACCGCGTCGAACCTCACGGCAAGGGAACGCGATTCACCTACGACCACACCGGCTTCACGGGTGTGGGCGGGTTTCTGATGACCCAGATCCTGGGTCACGTCCGGAGAAAGATGCTGAGCGTCGGCCTGCCCGCCGTACTGAACGACCTCAACAAGGACGGCGAACTCCGCCCCGGCAGCACTCTCAAGCCCAAGACCTGACGCCCTGCGCCCTGGGGAGCCCACATCAGCACCGCCCCAGGGGACTTGGCCGGCGAGGACGAGGGGGACGCGCTCGAGGGTGTCGGCGGCGGCCCCGGTAGTTCCAGGGTGGTGACCACGTCGATCACGCCAAGGGGTTCGCGCGGGATGGACGTGGTCGGCCAACTGGGACCGGTACTACGGCCGGGACTTCCGGAACAGCCACCGGCCGTTCCTCAACGGGCCGTTCCGAGCAGCGACTCGACGAGCCCGCGTGCCTGCCGTGCGGGACCGTCGGCGCCGTGTGACTGCACGGAGGCGTAAACGCCTTCCATGACAAGGAAGATCTGGTCCGCGAGGACGCCCGACGGGGTGAGTGCGCCGATCTGCTCGCGGACCCACGCCTTGGTCTCGACGGCCAGCGTGTGCGCTTTCACCGACGCGTCCGGCAACTCGGCCATGGCCATCAGGAAGGGGCAACCCCGGCAGTATTCGGGTTGCACCTGCTCGATGAGCGCGTCGAACAGCGAGAGGATCCGGTCGTCGGGCGAGCCTTCGGCCGTCGCGTCGAGGAACCACTGCTTGTAGAGCCCACTGGCGCGCTCGACGTACGCCGCGACGAGATCGTCCTTCGACGCGAACAGGCGGTAGAGGGTCGTCGGCGCGACACCGGCCGCTGCGGCGATGGTGTCGACGCCGGTGCCCTTGATGCTGTGCCAGTAGAAGAGGTCGTGCGTCACCGTCAGGATGTGTTCCCGCGTCTCCTGGGCAGTGCGTCTCATGCACACGTAGCCTACTTGTTAGGGAACCATCCCTAACAACTGGGGAGTGCGCATGATCGTCGTGACTGGCGCGACCGGAAACGTCGGGCGTGAGGTGGCCCGCCTGCTGGTCGACAGTGGTGAGCAGGTGAGGGCCCTGACCAGGAATCCGGCGGCGGCGACGGTGCCGCCCGGCGCCGAGGCCGTGGCCGGGGACCTGACCGACCCGACGTCCCTGGCACCGGCGCTGACCGGCGCGGAGGCGTTATTCCTGCTCAGCGGCTACGCACCGGAGATCTTCGCCGAGGCGGAGAAGGCCGGCGTGCGTCGCGTCGTACTGATGTCCGGCGGCTCGGCCGAGACCGGCGACCGGACCAACGCCGTCGCCCGCTACATGATCGACACCGAGGACGCACTGCGTGCGTCCGGGCTCGCGTGGACCATGGTCCGCCCACGCATGTTCATGACGAACGCGTTCCAGTGGCTGCCGATGATCAAGGCCGGTGCGGTGCGGGCGCCTTGGCCGGATGTTCCCGCCGCCGTCGTCGACCCGGCCGACATCGCCGCCGTAGCCGCGAAAGCGCTGGCCTCGGCGGAACACGAGGGCCGCGCGTACCCGGTGACCGGCCCGGAGGCGCTGCGTCCGGGAGACCGGGTCCGCATCCTCGGCGAGGTACTCGGCCGCGAGATCCGCTACGAGGCCCAGCCCGACGACGAGGCCCGCGCGGAGATGCTCGCCCAGATGCCCGAGCAGTACGTCGACGCGTTCTTCAGCTTCTACTCCGGCGGAAAGCTGGACGAGGCAACCGTGTTCCCGTCCGTCGAGGAAGTCACCGGCCGACCGCCCCGCACCTTCGCGGACTGGGCCCGGGCCAACGCGGCGCGATTCCGGTGAGAAAACTCGTCGTCGCGTTCCTGCCGCTGATCCTGGCCGCCGCGGCGCGGTGACGCGCCGGTGAAGGGACTGCGTCCCTTCCTGTCCTCCTGAACCCGCGGACTGCGCCGGCCGGGACGCGGGGATGCACGACGCTGACCGGCCCGGCCGTTGACACGGTGGTGAGTCAGCCGGTCACCTGGACGACCGTGGTGGCTCCGGCGCGCACGGTGGGTGTCGCGTAGGTGTAGGTGACGCCGTTGACGGTCTTGGTGCGGGCGTGCTGGGGGACTCCGTTGACGGTGATCTTCTTGTGGGCGCCCGGGAAGCGGGCCTCCCAGGTGTAGGCGCCGTGGCGGGAGTTGTTGGTCAGGGTGGTCTTGGTCGCGCCGTCGTGGCGCACGGTGACCGTGCCGGTGCCGATGGGTATGTCCGCCACCTGGAGCCACTTCATCCCGGAGGGGAGCCGGGACTGGGTGGTCACCTGGTGGTCCGCGGCGTTCGGGGTGATGCCCATCAGACCCTCGACGGTCTGGCTGACGAGGGTGAAGGACACCTCGGGGTAGTCGCCGTTGGGGCCCTGGCTGGAGTTGATGTGCTGCTGTTCGCGCTCGCCGTAGATCTTCTTCATCCACCACCAGGCGGTGTCGGCACGGTTGTTCTTGAAGAACATGTCGGGCAGGTACGTCGTGGACTCGATGTTGGGCGAACCGTCCGGGCCCAGCTCCTGTGCCTGGATGTAGTCGAGGTAGGCGTCGTTGCGCGGGCCCGGGTCGATGATCTGCTTCATCGGCATGAAGACGCTGTTCTCCTTGCCCCAGCCGGTGACCGGCGTGCCGGAGAGGGTGTAGGCACGGACCATGGCGGCGCCGCTGCCGGTGCCGCTCCAGGTGTCGTTGAAGTAGGCCTTGAGGTCGGCGGCCTTGCGGTCGTACTTCTTCGCCAGCGCGGTGTCGCCCTTGCCGCGCGCGAGCACGGCCATCGCCAAGTAGGCCTGGTATTCGGAGGCGATGCCGTCGCCGGCCTCGGCAAGCCCGTCACCGTCCTGCTCGTTGTAGCTGGCCGCGCCGGCGAAGATGCCGTTGCCGGTGCCCTCGGCGACCTTGACCTTCCCGTTGGGCACAGCGCTGTTGTGCAGGTCGATGAAGTCCTCGGTGGCGTGCCGGTAGAAGTCCCACAGCACCGGGTCGTCGACGTATCTGCGATCCCCCGTCCACAGGTAGGCCTGGGCCGCCTTCTCTACGAGTTCGAAGGTGGCCGGGACCTCGCGTACGAAGTCGTCCGGGCCGCGGTAGTCGATGCTCAGATACGTCTGGGCGTCGAAATTGAGGGACCACACGGGGAAGTACTTGTGCTCGGCGGTCGCCGACGCCGCGTACGAGCGGAGCATCGTCTCGTTCTCGGTGTCCAGGCCGATGAGGTGGGCGCCGGCGAGCTGGTGGGTCATGTCACGGGAGTAGTAGGCGCTGCGGTTGGCGTATCCGGCCCAGTAGGTGGGCCCGTACGTCGCGGTGCCGGTGCCGCTGGTGTGGTACTCGTCGGCGTTGACCGGGCCCACCGTGCCGGGCAGCTGCACCCAGCTGTTCGCCTTCCGCTTGGCCCAGTCGAACATCGCCACGACCTCCGGGTCGGACGAGGTGACCTTCGGGTCGGCGGGCGCGGCCGGGGAGATCATCAGGTCGTCCGCGTTGACCCAGGCGGTGCCGGAAGCGAAGACGATCTCCAGCCGGTCGCCCGCCTTCAGGTCGACGCGGCTGACGGTGTAGCGGGCGTAGGCGCGGCGCTCCGGCAGCTCGACCGAGCCGACCGTCTCGCCGTTGCGCCGGATCGTGTACGTACCGCCGGTCCCGGCGCTGCCGATCCACGCGGAGAAGTCGTAACTGCCGTCGCGGGGAGCGATCAGGGTCTGGCTGGCCCGCTTGCCCGCACCGGCGTCGAGGTAGAGGAAACGGCTGCCGCTGTGGACGTTCCCTTCGCCGACCCCGGCACCGGCGCTGAAGGTCCAGCCCACCCCGCCGTTCTCGAAACCCGGGTCCGGCAGGGCGAGTTGGGAGGCGGTGGACCCGGCGCCGGACGCGGAGGCCGCGCCCTGACCGGTCGCCGCCACGGCCGACAGCGCGGGGGCCGTCGACATGAGGAGGGCCATGGCGGTGAGCAGCACGGGTCTTGAGTGCTTCATCGGAACTCCCGGTCTTCGGTGACGGCGGGTGGGGCGGCCGAGTGGCGGCAAGCTAGCAGGGGCCGATGAGGCGGTTCAATGGTCATGCAGAAGAAGGATGCAAGTAGTGCACCTCACCTTCCGATTCGGAGAGCCGATCACGCTGAAAATTTTCTGCCATATCTTGCAAGCCCGATGGAGCGCTTGCTAGTGCTGTGACCGGGATGGTTCACCGTGATCGGAAGGCGGCTTGTGGGACGAGCGCACGCGAAACGGCTGGTATTACTGGGGCATGCAGGAAGAGACCGCACGCTCCGCGATCGACACGTTCATCTCCGCGTTCAACGCCTCGGACGACAGCTATGTGACTGCCCTGCTCTCCCAGGCCCTGACCTCAGACGTGGTCTTCTGGGGGCCGTTGGGTCGCAGCGAAGGAATCGGGGCGGTCGAGCGGTTCGTGCTGGACATCCGGCGCCACCCGGCGGGGACCGGCACGATGGTGCGCTGCTCAGCCGTGGACATGCCTGACGAATGGGCCCGGTACCAGTGGGTCTTCACCACGCCTGATGGAGGCCCCCGCCTGGCGGGAACGGACGTCGTCCATCTGCGACGGAGCCTCATCGACCAGGTCATCGTCTTCGCGGGGGAGATCGAGCCGTTCGCCTCCTGAGTCGTCCTTCTGTCGCTGTCCTTCTCCTGAACTTGCCCCTTCGGCGTTCGGGAGCTGCGGTTCGCGGTTGGTCAGGCCGCGGTGTTGAGGGGGCGTCCGCCCGCAGCGGATGCCCTTTTCGCTGCGGGTGCGGGCGCGTTCCTTGCGTGGGGCGGCGAGGACGTCGGGGTGGCGGGCGTTGGTGTGGCGCCAGCGCAGGTAGCGGTGCAGTGCCTGGGTTTGCGCGGGGTGGCTGCGGTGGTGGGAGTTGGCCAGGGTGAACTGCCGCAGCGGGCCGAAGTGGGCCTCGATCGGGTTGGCCCAGGAAGCGTAGGTCGGGGTGAAGCACAGCTCGACCTTGTTCTTCTTCGCCCAGCGGCGGATGTCCGCGCCGGTGTGGGTGGAGAGGTTGTCCAGGATGATGCGGATCGGGGCGCCGTCGGGTCGGGCGGCGCGGATCGACTTGAGCGCGGCCAGGGTGTTGGCGGTGCCCTTGCGGCGGCGCAGCCGGTTTGACTTGCCCTGCTTCGCCCAGCAGGAGCCTGCGGTGGGCCGGATCCCCAGGGGCCCGAACTCGTCGAAGGCGAAGACCCGGTCCAAGAAGCCGCGCCGCTGCTGCTACCGACGAATTAGGGTTCAGGCAGGCCAGGCCGATCTCGTTGAACCGGTGGATCACGTCCCGGACGGTGTCCTCATCGGCCTGGACCAGCTGGGCGATCACCGGCACCCGGTTCCCGCCGGCCGAAGCCAGGAGCATCATCGCACGCCGGTAGCGCACCGAACTTGTGCTGCCCCGGCGCACGATCTGCTGCAGCTTCTGCCCCTCCTGGTCGATCAGTCTGCGCACACGGACAGGCTCGGCCACCGCACCTCCAGCGGTCGGAACGGACGACGTCACCGCACATCCGACCGTCGCGACCACCAACCCGGCGAACCTTCCCGGTCAGAGCACTGGCGGCCCGGCGGTGCCGTCCCGGTAGTACTCGGGGCTCAGCCAGCCCGGGGTCCCGGTGAGGATGCCGGTGCGGGTGACAGCGGTGCCGTCGGCGACGTGGGCGATACCGAAGTCCAGCACCCGCGGCCCGTCCGGGGCCAGGATCACGTTCGCGGGTTTCAGGTCGCGGTGGACCACCCCGGCGGCGTGCACGGCCGCGAGCGCCCCGGCCGTCCCCGCTGCGAACAGGTGCAGCTGGATCCCGGCCAGCGGCCCGTACACCGCCGTGTGCTCTGCGAGCGTCAAGCCGGGTACGTAGGCCGTCGCCAGCCACGGGATGTCCGCCTCGGGATCGGCCTCCAGCAACGGCACCAGACACGGACCCGACACCCGCCGCAGAACCTGCACCTCGCGCCGGAATCGGGCCCGGAACTGGTCATCTGCGGCCTGCCCGACATGCACGGCCTTCACCGCTACCCGCTCGCCCCGCTCCCCGACTGCGGCGTACACGGTGCCCATCCCACCCGAGCCCAGTACCCCGACCACCCGGAATCGCCCGATCCGAGCCGGGTCCGAAGCACGACGAACAGCAATCCGTGACACGAACAAGACCCCCGCCGAGAGCAATTACGGACAAGACGTGCACCCTGGCGGGATCACCTCGATTTCCGCGATCACGATAGTCATCGGAGACCGCCTGCTCGTGGATGCGGCAAGGCCGGATTCGTGCCGTTACGCACCTGCTGAACTCCTTGCTGACGTGAGAGGCCCTGCAAGCCACAGCCTGGGTGCGGTGTGGTCTCCAGGCGCGTATCGACTCCAGGTACCGCTGGCCTCGGTGGCCAGCCGGGTGGCGGTCTTGTCGTGGTAGCCGAGTGCCTTCGCGATGACGGGGCCGGGGCTTGAAGAACGAGCTGCCGGATTGCGGAGGTCCTGGCGCGCTGAAGCGGGACGCCGATCTCACGCAGATGGACTTGGAGGCTGACTGGGTTCGGTGCGAGCACGGTGAGTTCGGCGACGTCGCGGCCGAGCCGCTTCATCTCGTATGCCGTGAGGATGACCCGCCAGTCGGACTGTTTCCATCACTTCCTACGGGCGTACGCGGATGACTGTCTTCCCGCTGCGTCGCGTGGTCGGGTTGAGGGCACCAACGGCATCATCCAGGGTCGCGACATCGCCGATGTTTGTCCGCAGCCGTCCGTCCCGCACCCGCTGCACGATCTCACCCAGTTGGGCACGATCGGCCTCGACGACGAAGTCCACCGCCAGGCCGTCAGCAGGCCGCGTCTCGGCCGGGCCGACGATGGACACCAGCGTTCCTCCGGCCCTGATCAGGGCAGCGGACCGCTTCTGAACGTCGCCACCGATGACATCGAAGACCAGATCGACGCCGCCGACGTCTTTCAGCGCGTCGTTGTCGAGGTCGACGAACTCATGCGCGCCGAAGTCGAGTGCCTTCTCACGGTCGGCGGCGCGTCCGGTGCCGATGACGTAAGCGCCGGCCTCACGTGCGAGCTGGGTCACCATCGTTCCGACTGCCCCGGCCGCGCCGTGGGCGAGGACGGTCTGGCCGGCCTGAAGGCGGCCGTGCTGGAACAGCCCCTGCCACGCGGTCAGACCTGAGATGGGCAGGGACGCGGCTACCGTGAAGTCGACGTCGCCGGGCAGCGGTGCGAGGTTGCGTGCTTCGATTGCCACGTACTCCGCCAGGGTGCCGTCGCGGTGCCAGTCGGCGAGGCCGAACACCCGCTGCCCGACCGACAGCCCCGTCGTGCCGTAGCCGAGGGCGCTGACCACTCCGGCCACCTCGTGGCCGGGGATCGACGGTGTCTTGTCACGGCCGGCGCGATCGGCCCAGGTCGATGGCCACTCCATCTCAGTCGGGACGAAGCCCGATGCATGAATCCGAACGATGACGTCGTTGATCGCTGCGGGCGGCTCAGGCCGCTCCGTCAGCGTCATCCCGGCCGTTCCCGCGACCTGGTCGGTCACCACAATGGCTTTCATTGAGATTGTCCCCTTCCTCGTATGTCGTTGTGGGCTTGGATCTCCGATGAGCCAGGGTGAGGAAACAGCGGTGCCCGCTCGTCCACTGGTCGGTGATGCTGAGGGCGAGGTCCTCGGCGACCCTGTGGAGCGCGCGTCGTCCCAGCCGTGCCCAGGGGAAAGGCGGACCGCTGTGGCCCTGGTGGTCCTCGAACCGCGCCGTGCACAGCTCCTCGATGTCATCGGGGTCGACCTCGATGACGAGGCGTCCCGCCTGGGCCATGAGTCCACCACAGCGGTGCAGCAGGCTGTGAGGGTCGCCTCCGATGCCGATGTTGCCGTCGATGAGCAGAACCGTCTGCCAGCCGCTCTCGGCCGGCAGACGGTCGAAGACCGAGCGGCACAGAGCGAGCCCGCCCTGGACAGTGGTGAGTGCGACCGCGTGAGGTGCGATATCGACCCCGAGAGCGAAGACTCCCCGGCCCAGCAGCTCTCTGCACATCCGGCCCGGCCCGCAGCCGACATCCAGGACTGGGCCGACGCAGCGTTCCAGCACGGTCGTGTCGGCTGCTGTGGGCTGCTCGTGCCAGCGGTGCACGGGCATCCGGATCCGGCGCCCGTCGACCAGCCGCAGATACACCGGTCCGCGGCCGGGTTGCAGGGCCAGCGCGTAGGGGCCCTGTTCGGTGCCGTACGGCTTGTCCTCGTCGGCCGTCACGGTGTGGGGCCATGACCTGTGGCGGGCAGGCCCTCGTCACCGCGGCCGGCTCGCCGGGCGCGGCGAACTCTGATCGCGAAGGCCACTGCGGAGGCGGCGAAGAGCACGCCGGTGATCGCCAGCCATCGGCCGAGGTAGACGCTGTCGGAGAGCCCGGTGTCACCGGGGTAGGGGACGGCGAGCCGGAAGACGAGAGGGAACCAGACCAGCAGGAGCAGGCCGGACAGGAAGGCGGGGACGCGCAGGTGGTTGATCCACGGCACTGCTCGTACGTCGGTGGTGCGATGACGCAGTACAGAGAGGGCAGACAGGTCGGCCAGCGAGTACAGGGGCAGCAGGATGAGGTCATGGAGGATGGCCGCGCCGACGAACCAGATCGCCACCTCCAGCGGCCGGACCGCGAAGAGGCGCACCATGGCGTAGGCGGTGAGGGCAAGCGAGGCGATCAGGACCAGCAGATGCAGGGGGCCGGAGCCGTACCAGCGAACGAATCGTGTCATGGTCACGCCCTGAACGTGAGCCGGTGGACCCACTTGGTGTTGTTCACGCCGGGGTTGGCCGGGACGATGATGCGGGCCGGGTACCCGTGATCGAGCGAGAGGTCCGCGCCGTTGACGCGGAGGGCGAGCAGCGCTCTGGCATCGCGGATCTGGTTGCCCCGCAGCACCACCCTGGTGAACGGGCCGGGCGGTTGGATGGATTCGACCAGGACGCTTCCGGCGCCGGTCATACCGGCCAGGGCGGCGAGGTCGGCCAGCCGAAGGCCGCTCCAGTTCTGGTCGTCGGTGGACCAGCCCTCCACGCAGGCGATCGGCAGCGCGGCGGCGTGCTGGGGCATCGTCAGAAGCTGCTCGCGTGTGAAGACCTGCGGCGCTCCGCGTCCGTGCACCTCCAGCCGCCAGCTGGGGCCGACCAGAGCGGGGGGGACGCCGACCTTCACCGCCGTCTTGTTGATCTGGAAGGCGTTCGGGCCGCTGCCGGAGTCGCGGTTGTGCGGTGCGAGGAGCGCGGTACCGCGCAGCCGGCCGCCGATGCTCTGCCCAGCGGTCACGGCGAGGAGCAGCAGCGATCCCGCGCCCACCATGCCCAGCGCGCCGCGGCGGGTCATCGTCGGCGGGGCGGGGGCAGCTGCCACCAGGCCGTCGCGATCGGGGGGTTCGGGCACGGTGTGGGCAAGGTCGGTGCGCAGCTCGGCGCTCAGACTGCGCGAGCGCAGGGCCCGTGTCATCCGGCCGAGCTTGAGGCACACGTGGACGACGAAGGCGGCAAAGAACACCCAGGCGCCGTAGAAGTGCAGGCGGTAGAACGAGCCCGGGAAGACGTAGTAGAGCTGGATGTTCAGGATTCCGGTGACGAATTCGAAGATGACGCCGCCGACCAGCATCAGCAGGGACAGCCGCTCCAAGCTGTGGGCGACGGAGCGTACCGGCAGCCATTCGAACAGCTTCGGGATCACCGACCACAGCTTGGCCAGCAGCACCGGTACGAGGACCACTCCCAGCGTCACGTGCACGCCCTGGAGCAGCCGGTAGAGCCAGTAGGGATGTGTGGGCCAGCTGAAGAGGTAGAAGCCCAGGACGCCCTTGTCGGGGGTCTCGTCGTTGAGGGGGCTCAAGTCGGGGTTGTAGGCGGCGTAGGAGAGCAGCCCGGTGATGAACAGCAGCGGAATGCCGATCAGGAGGACCAGGCCGAATGCCGAGGTCAGCCAGGGCCCGCGGATCGGACTGCGCCAGAATCCGGGGCGGAACGGCCCCGGAGGCGGGGGCATCTGGCTGACGCGCCGCGCCGCCGTACGGGTACGGGCGGCCGCCGACGCCACCGCAGCCACGCCACCGGCCCGCACACGCCTCAGCCACTCCCGTACGCGCCTCTCGTCCGGTTCCCGGCGCGCCGGCCCACCGCGAGGGGCCGAACCCGACGGCTGTCCGCCACTTGCCATCGGCATGCCGCTACCGGTGCTCGGGGTTTTCGTAGTCGCGGCGGCAGCCGGCATCCCAGGCGGTGCGCTGGTTGCCGTAGGCGGGGATGCCGCCGAGGTCCTTCAGCGCCCGGGCCAGGTGGAGCAGGTTCCAGGTCATGAAGGTGGTGTTGCGGTTGGTGAAGTCGTTCTCCGGACCGCCCGAGCCGGGATCGAGGTAGGAGGGGCCGGGGCCGGCCTCGCCGATCCAGCCGGCGTCCGCCTGGGGCGGGATGGTGTAGCCCAGGTGCTGGAGGCTGTAGAGGACGTTCATGGCGCAGTGCTTGACGCCGTCCTCGTTGCCGGTGACCAGACAGCCGCCGACGCGGCCGTAATAGGCGTACTGGCCCGCCTCGTTGAGCAGGCTGGAGCAGGCGTAGAGGCGCTCGATCACCCGTTTCATCACGGAACTGTTGTCGCCCAGCCAGATCGGGCCGGCCAGCACCAGGATGTCGGCCGCCAGGACCTGCCGGTACAGCTCCGGCCAGTCGTCCGTCGCCCAGCCGTGCTCCCGCATGTCCGGCCACACTCCGGTGGCGATGTCGTGGTCCACCGCCCGCACGACATCGACGTGCACTCCCTGCGCGGCCATGATGGCGACGGTGCGGTCGATCAGCCCCTGGGTGTTACTCGTCTCCGGTGAGCGCTTGAGGGTGCAGTTGACCACCAGCGCGCGCAGGTCGTCGTACCGGGCCGGCGGTGCGTCGGTAGCGGGCGACGAAGCGGTCACGCATACCTCCTGAAAGCCATGCCGCCGCACGATGCACGGCGACTCGTCCACTGTGGCCAGCCTGGGTGTCGACCCCGGCAGCCGCCACCGCAACGCCTCCGAATGGTTCCGGCGTTCCGCACCCCTCGGTCGGCTGCCGACGAGTGGCCGGGACCGGTGGCCATGCCTACGTTCGTCTCATAGGTACCGAAGGCGCGATCGAGTCGCAGCACACGGCATCAGTCGAGGACGTCGCGCACCTGTTGGTGCGTTGTCTGCGGGCCGAGGGCGTGGAGTACGTCTTCGGCATCGCCGGGGAGGAGAACATCCGCTTCGTCGACGCGCTGAACGGCTCCGGTATCCGGTACATCCCGGTGCGCCACGAACAGGCCACCTCGTTCATGGCGGAGATCTACGGACGGCTGACCGGCCGGGCCGGGGTGTGCTCGGCGACGCTGGGGACTGGCGCGATCAATCTGCTGCCCGGCACCGCGGACGCCATGACCAACAGCTTGGGGGTGTGTCAGCGACGAACGCGAGACCCTGCGCGACATGCTCGACACCGCACCCGACGTGACCGCCTCCCACCCCGGGCAGACGATCATCGGCGACTGGAACTACTACGGCCGTGAGTTCGAGCACGACCTCACTGGACGTGACCTGAAGCTGCTGCGCCCGGCCCGCAAGGGCGAGCCCGAGCGGGCCGGCGCTCACTTGTTCAAGCCGCCCGGTCAGGTCATCGAGTCGATCAACCAGACCTTGCACGGGACAAACCCGAGGCTCATGACGGCGGGGGCAGCGCCGTGGCGCGCCACCCGGGACGGCCTCTCTTCCAGGGTGGGCGGCGTCGGCGGTGTGACTCAGGCGGGCGGCGATCAGACGGACGGCCTCGTCGATATCACCGCCGAGGACCGCCGCGGCGAGGGCACGATGCTGGAGGGAGTGCTCCATGTCGATGGACGTGGCGGCGAATCGCTGCGTCTGGTCCTGCAGGATGCCGCATATCCGCAGCATCCTGGTTGCGCCCTCCCGAACCCCGGCTGACCAGCAGCGTCCCGTCCCCGCGAACAGCACCACCATCCGGAGCCTTGGAACCCGGCGCCCACCTGACGCGACAACCGGGCCATCAGCCTGACCAAAGCCCCGAAAATCCCCAACAACGCTCGCCACAAAGGGCCGCCAGCAAGCTGACGTCCCCTCATGAACGATCGAGGCTAACGAGTTGGTGCGTGATCGCGGGTGAGGCGTGCTCGTCCTACTCACGGCCGTTCTCAGATCGTGGCGGTGCGGTCGGAGACGAGGTTGGCGATGGCGCGGTAGGTGTCGCGGAGGCGGTCGCGGCGGTGGGTCCAGCGCGTCAGTTGTTTCCAGCGTTTGTGGTCGGCGAGGGCGTGTTCGACGGTGATGCGGTCGGATGAGTGTTCGTGGCGGTCGCGTTCCCACTGCTGGACTCTGCCGGGCAGTGCTCCGGGCCGTGGTTTTCGTGGTGGTGTGATCGCTTGCCCGCGGTGGTCGCGGCTCAGGCCGAGGTAGCCGTCGTCCAGGAGGACCTCGACGTCGGGGAAGTGCTGGAAGCAGACGTCGATGCCTTCGTTGCGGGCGGCCGTGGCATCGTGCATACGCCCAGGCCGCAGGGTGTCGGTCCATAAGGTGCGGCCGCGCCAGTCAGCGATGACGGTGGCCTTCATGGTGTTCTGTTTCTTCTTTCCGGAAACGAATGCGCGCCGTCCGCCGCGGCCGGCCGGTGGTCGGCGGACCTGGATCTCGGTGGCGTCCAGCCGCAGCTCGATGCCTTCGGCCTGGGCATAGGCGAACACGTCGGCCAGAGTCCGCAATCGCAGGCCGGGGCGGTCGGGGACCGCGCACCCCCGCTCGGCCAGGAGCGTACGTATCTCGGCGATCGCACGGGTGATGGTGGAGCGGTCGACACCGAACAGCAGCCCCAACACCGAATGCGGCAAGTCGTGCCGCAGATGGATCAGCGTGGCCACCAGCCGGTCGACGAACACCAGCTGGTGACGGGCACCGGCACCCGCGGCCCGCTTCCTGGCCCCACCTCACGCAGCATGGCGACGCCCCTCGACCCCGGCTTGCCACGGGACCGCCAACTCCTCGACCAGGACCGCGAGATGCCGCCGAGAGATCCCCGTGAACAGCCGATGCGCCAACACCGCCCGATTGACCATGATCGCCACACCCGGATCATGCCACCGGCCAGGCACGACGCCTCACCCGCTATCACGCACCAACTCGTTAGACCGTGTCCTACGTGGTGAGGCGTCGTTGTTCCGGGCATGGGGCGGGGTACGTGGAGTTGGATTGTTCCGGACGGGCTATGGGAGATCGCGAAGCCGCTGGTCCCGCCCGCGAGAGTGCGGCCGCAGGGCGGCGGAACGCAGGACACGCCTGATGAGACGCTGTTCGCGGCCATCATCTACGTCCTGGTCAGTGGCTGCGCCTGGCGCCATCTGTCGCCCTGCTTCGGCATATCGAAGTCGACGGCTCACCGCCGCTTCCGGATCTGGTCGAGGGCGGGTGTCTGGGGCCGCCTCCACGAGGCCGTGCTGCACCGGCTTGACGACGCCGGCCTCATCGATGTCACCCGCGTCGTCCTGGACACCGCCCATGTCCGCACTAAAAAAGGGGCGAACACACAGGTCCGAGCCCCGTGGGCCGCGGTAAGCCGGGTTCCAAGATGCACGTCCTGTCGGACGCGAACGGACTGCCCCTCCTCGTGGGCGTCTCGGCGGGTAACACCCACGACAGCGAAAGGCTGAAGCCCATGGTCGAGGGTCACCAAACGAGACACGACCCCCACCGCGGCCGCTACTTCAAGCCCCAGCGCCTGCACGCGGACAAGGCCTACGACCGTGCTGATCTGCGGAAATGGTTACGTGGCAAGCGCATCGGAGTGCGGATCGCGCGCAGGGGCATCGAGTCCAGCGAGCGATTGGGTCGCCGCAGGTGGGTGATCGAGCGCACGATGTCGTGGCTGTCGGGCTACCGCCGGCTCAGCCCCCGCTACGAACGCAATCCCCGCAACTACCTGGCCTTTCTCGGACTTGCCGCAGCCCTCTGCTGCTACAAGCGCCTCGTCCGCCTCACCACGTAGGACACGGTCTTAACGACGGGAGCCGAAGGCCATGCCGCACATCACCGCTTTTGCCAGGAACCGGTGGTACGAGTCCGGTGCGGTCACCGACCTCACGATCCGCGGGAACACCTTCACCCTGCCCAGCGGTCCGGTCATCTTCGTGGAGCCGACCAACCAGGTCGTGGACCCGGCACACCCGGTGCACCACGACATCAAGGTCCAGGACAACAGGTTCGACGTCGGTGACGTCACCGTCGTCAACGCCAAGAGCGTCGGAGGGTTCGCCTTCACCGGCAACACCGTGCGCCGACTGGAAAAGGCCGACGCACCGCCGTACACCTCGCCCCTGTTCGTCTTCCACGGGAGTACGGGGATCCGCATCGCCCACAACGACTACGACAAGGGCCTCAACACGTCCGTGGTCACGGACTGATTCGGACGTCTCCCCGGCGGCGGACAGCTGTTGTTTTCGCCGGCCGCCGGGTGCGTCCTCGTGGCAGCCCCTCACTCCGCAACCCTGCGCAGATACCGGGTGAGGGTTCGGCCGGGAATCGATCCGGAGGGAACGCGGCTGACGGGGACCCCGCCCATGGCCTCGTAGAAGGGCTCGGCGTTCGGGTCCGCATCGATGGTGAACTGGGTGAATCCCAAGGCCTGGGCAGTCTCGACAGCGTGGGTGAACAGCAGACGGCCGATGCCCTTCCCGATCGCACGCGGGTCGACGAACATCATGCCCAACACGCCCTGCGGCGGCTCACCCTCCAAGGTCGTGAAGCCCACGACGCTGCCGGCTCCCTCTGCCACGGTCGTTCGGCGGGTGCCGAGTTCCGCGTCCGTGAGCGTCAACTCCTCACGGCACGACGCGAGAAACGCGGCGTCATACCCCCAGTGGGCCTTGGACCGCAGCGCAAGATCGGACAAGAACCGTGCTTCCCCGGATCGAGCAGACCGGATCGAGATGGTCACCCAGCACCTCCACAAACCATTCGCCGTCATCCCATGATCCAGGCGCGCGGCTTCCGGGAACAGACGGTGGCGTCAGCCCAGCGCCTCCTGCAGCCAGGCCTGTTCCGCGTGGCTGGTGGCGCGGGCGATGGTGAGCATGCCGCGACGGTAGGGGTCGTCGGTGTCCTCGGCGCGGAGTGGGCGATCGCCGTCGTGGAAGAAGCTCGCGGGCTGTCGCAGGAATTCCAGGCGTCGGCGCAGTACCGCGTGCTGGTCGGCGGTGTCGGGGAGTTGGGAGAGGAAGGCGAGGACGGTGAAGTACCGGGTGCTGTCGCTGATGTCCAGGCCGTCGGCGTCCCGCAGCCGGCGCAGGAGTTCGGCGCGACCGATGGCGGTCAGGCTCAGGGTGTGCCGATGTGCGGCGGAGGCGCCGGGCTCGGTTCTGCGATCCAGTAGCCCGGCGTCGACGAGCCGGTTGATTGCCGGATAGAGGCTGCCGTCGCTGACCGGCCGGGCGTGACCGGACAAGTGCGCTATCCGGCGGCGCAGTTGGTAGCCGTGCAGCGGGCCGTCGGCCAGGAATCCCAGGATCGCGAGTTCCAGCATGCTGCTACTCTCGCACATCGAACCGAGGTACCTCGAACCGATGTAGGGGGTTGGGGATGTCGTACACCGAGGAATGGGTGACCGCGCGGGCTCGGGACTCCTACGAGCACGGCCGGGCGTCCTTCGACGTACGGCCGGAGCGCACTGCATTGCTGGTCATCGACATGCAGGATGAATTCGTCCGGCCCGGCTGGAGCCCCTACTGGGTGCCGGCGGCGACCCGGATGGTGCCCAGACTGCGCCGGCTGGTCGAGAGCTGCCGATCCGTCTCTGTCCCGGTGATCTGGACCATCTTCGACGACACCCACCTCGGGCTGGACCGGCCGAGGGCCCTGCGTCACCTTCCGCACGCCGACACCGACTGGCGTCGGCCGGGCCCGGCCGAGGTGTGGCACCAGATGGGCCGCCGGCCCGACGAGGCCCTGATCCGTAAGCCCTCGTACGGCGCGTTCTACGACACTCCGCTCGACACGATGCTCCGCAACCTCGGCCGTGACACGGTCATCGTGACGGGAACGCTCACCAACTACTGCTGCGGCACCACGGCCCGGCAGGCATACGAGCGCGGCTACCAGGTCCTGTTCGGGGCGGACGTCACCGCCACCGACGACGAGTCCCGTCAGGAACCCGAACTCGCCGTCCTGCGCAAAGGCTTCGCGCTCGTCCTGACCGCCGAGCAGATCACGAACCGGCTGACCACGGCCGACACCCGTTTACGAGAGGCCGCCGAGAGGACGAACGGTGACTGATGCGGCAGCAGGTGAGCCTCGATGGCTTGGGGGGGAGCTGAGGTGGAGAACATCCTGGCCGTGGCCATAGGGGCTTGTCTGGGCCTCATAGGTGCCGTGTTCGGGTCCTGGTTCACCGCGCGCCGGCAGGACCGCATGTGGCTGCGCGAACAGAAGCTGAAAGCCGGGGTCGGCTTCAACACCGCCGTGGTCCAGCTCATCGACCACCTCCGGGAAACACAGCTGAGTGACGACGGCGCCGGGGCCAACGAACTGGCGGGCCGGATGCAGGAGGCCCGCTCGGCCATCTACCTCCTCTGCGCCGACGACACCGTCGGCCTCGCCGACGCCCTCGCGCGTCGCGTCTGGAGCTCCCGGCCCACCGAGGGCAGGGACGATCGCAGGGCCGAGCACAGGGAAACGGAGGATCTTCTGCGCCGTTTCACCCGCCGGCTCCGGCAGGAAATCGCCAGGACCTAGCCAGGGCCTGTCCGGCGAGGGTATGCCGTCACGTCCCGGTGTGGCGGAACTTACGGTTTGTGGGTCACCCAGAGCAGTTCCGCCGGCCAGCGGTGTGCCCAGTCGGGTGGGTCGGTTTCGTTGTAGCCGTTGGGTGTTCCGGGTTCGGGCCGCGGCTCGATGAGGTCGTCGATGACGAGACCCGCGCCGCGCAGGACCCTGACCCAGTCGCCGTAGGTGAGCTGATAGCTGGTCGCGCCGTCTCCTTCGGCGATGGTGTCCAGCCCGAAGTAGTCCTGCTGTAGCGTCGTGGTCACGCGGCCGGCGGCTTCGTCGTAGCAAGCCTCGAACCATGGGCTGGCGACGTTGAACACCAGGCGCCCGCCTCGGCTCAAGACTCGTGCGGCCTGCGGGACGGCCAGGTGCGGGGGCGCCCAGCTGAGCCCACCGAAGTCGCAGAACACCAGGTCGAAGCTGTCGGCGGCGAAGGGGAGTTGTTCGGCGGCGCCCTGCACCAGCGGGTAGCGGACCGCTCCCATCGCGCAGGTCGCTGCGGCGAGTTGGGCTTCGGACAGGTCGAACCCGACCACGGTGGCGCCCTCGGCGGCGAGCGCCCTGGACCACTGCCCGGCACCGCAGCCGAGTTCGAGGACGCGCTTGCCGGTGACGTCGCCCAGGGCGTGCAGGTGCGCGTCGGGGATGGAGTACATGCCCCACAGCCGGGGTGCGGCGCCGATTTGCGGGTCGTGCTCGTGCTGGTAGGCGCTGCTGATCTGGTTCCAGAGCCGCCGGTTGGCGGGGATGCTTTCCACGCGCCGACTCCAGCACTGCCTGCCGGGGGCGGTCAACACGATTAGGGCACTGGCCGGCCCTCGCCTCGGTCCGGCCCTGGCTCGGCCCATGAGCCGCCGGTTTGAGCCGGTGCAGTTCGACGGCCGGGTCCGGAGCCGCGCGCCAGGGCAGGGTGATCAGGGCGGCGAGTTCATCGGCCTACTCGGTTCGATGACTCCTGACCTGGGATCCAGTCGTCATTCATCGGGAAGGACAGGATGAAGCTTCTGCTCACTGACTCCGGTGTCAAGAACGCGAGCATCCAGGAGGTGCTGGTCGGCCTCCTCGGCAAGCCGATCGCCGAGTGCAGCGCCCTCTGCATCCCCACCGCGGGGTACGGGGCGCCCGACGCCGATCCGGGCGGGCCGTGGCGGTTCATCAGCGGACGGTCTGCCGGCCCCATGACCGGGTTGGGGTGGAAGTCGGTGGGGGTGCTGGAGCTCACGGCGCTGCCCAGCATCGAGGAGGCGCGCTGGGTCTCCTGGGTCCGGGAGGCCGATGTTCTGCTGGTCAACGGTGGTGACGCGTTGTATCTGGGCCACTGGATGCGGGAGTCCGGGCTGGCTGGACTCCTGCCGTCGCTGCCCGACACGGTCTACGTGGGACTCAGCGCCGGGAGCATGGTGATGACCCCCCGTATCGGGGAGGAGTTCGTGGGCTGGAGACCGCCGGCCGGTGGCGACGGCACGCTGGGCGTGGTCGATTTTTCGATCTTCCCGCACCTGGATCATCCGGCCTGTCCGGAGAACACCATGGCCCGGGCGGAACGATGGGCCGCCAGGATCGCGGGGCCGGCGTATGCGATGGACGAGCAGACCGCCATCAAGGTGGTCGACGGCGCCGTCGAGGTGGTCTCCGAGGGCCGTTGGAGGTATTTCGGCCCGACCTCGTAACTCGTAACCCGGACCGGGACCTTCTGGGTGGTCGACCAGTGCTCGACGATCTTGCCGTGTTGTACACGGAACATCTCGACGGTCGCGGTGTATTCGGGGTGTGCCGCGAACTGGTCGGCGTAAGCCCTCCTGGCGGCGGCGCCGCGCCGATCAAACCTGCGGCCGTGGCCGTCGGCAGACAGCTGCTCCGCTGCCGCGTCAGGCCCGGGTGGTCCGGTGCGGGGCCGTCGGTCGTCGGAGGAGAGGCAGCAGGGCTGCCGCCATGACCACCGACGCGAACCCCAGGGTGCTTACGGCGGCGGTGCGCAGCCCGGTGGTGGACTGCAGGGCCGTCAGGGTGAACGGGCGGAGGAACTGGCCCAGGAAGAACGACGCGGTCCACAGGCCGGTGCCACGGCCGCGGTTGGCGTACTGCAGCTTGGACATCGCCCAGGTGAGCAGGGAAGGCAGCAGAAAGCCGGTGCCGATGCAGTTGAGGGCTGCCGATCATGGACGCGAAGATGACGCTCCCGCAGACGGTGCCCGCGCCGGCGATCGCCGTGACCATGCCGATGAGGCCGCTGGACTCTGTGCCCAGACCGTTCATCAGGTACGCCGTCTCCACCGGGACGGTGTAGAACACGATGCCGCCGCACACCGAGAGGCCACGGATGCCCGCCGGGCGCAGGGCCGAGGCCGGCCGCCGCGCCGGGTCGGGTGCCTCGTGCTCGTCGGCGCGCGATCGGGATCCGGGCAGGAAAACGGCCATGGCGGGGGCGAGGAGCAGTCCGACGGCGTAGAGCCGGAACGGGGCGTGCCAGTCGGAGGTGCCCATGGCGCCGCCGAGGATGATGAAGGCGGTGGCGGAGACGGTGGCACACACCGACTGCAGGGCCAGGTAGCGGTCGCGCATCCGGCCCCCGTAGTGGTCGCCGATCAGTGTGGTGCAGGCGGTCATGATGAACGCCTCCGCCGCACCGAGCAGGGCCCGGCCGGCCACGACGGCACGGAGCGAGTCCAGCCACAGCGGGGCGGTGCCGAACAGCGCGTACAGCAGGGTCGCGCCCACCAGCAGGCGTTTGCGCCCGAAGCGGTCGATCAGGACACCCGCGAGCAGGGCGAGTGAGCGCGGGGACCGTGAGGATCATCGGGACCAGCACGCCCGCGTAGGGCTGCGTACCGAAGTTGTCCTGCAGCTTCGGCAGCATCGGAGCAAGCAGCACCGCGCCGAGGACCGGCAGACAGCTGCCGGCCATCAGGAGCGTCACGCTCACCTGGCCCCCGGCTGGGGCGCGGACTCGGCGCCGCGCACGAGAACATCGTCGGCGGGTACGGGCTGCGGAGCGAATCCGGGCATGCAGGGTCTCCACAACGGCGGTCGCCAGGGCGCGCAGTGGGGTACCGCCGTGGACGTGCCAGATCGCGGGTCGGCGCCTCGTCGAGCGGATACACAGACGAGGGGCGGCATCAGGACTTGCATGACTATGGGTCAGAACGTCACCCACGCCTACCCCTTGGCTCATTCGACCTCCGGATCACGGACATCCGCCCGCTGGATGCCCTGAGGCCCGTCCCGCGGACTGCGATCCCATGATCAGGGGAACACTCCGGCGCCGGAGGATCAGAGGACACCGACAGATGTGGCATGTCCACGCCTTGACGGCCTTGGTATAGACCTTTAGCTTTCACGGTGTCAGGTCATCCTGACGTGCGTCCAGTCGGCCTCCGCCACACGTGCGTGTCCTTTCCGGAAAGGCTCCCCCACCCCCCATGGCTGCTCGCTCCTCCCTCCTCACCACCGCGTTACGCGGCACTCCTCCCATGGCTCTGCTGGCCTTGCTGCTCAGCCCGTCGACCGCCGCACCGGCTGCCGCGGCGACCGCGGCAGCAGCGGCGACCGGCCCGGTCACGGGCCTCGCCGGCAAGTGCCTCGACGTCGCCGGTGCCAACTCCGCCGACGGCACCCCGGTGCAGCTCTACGACTGCAACGGCACCGGCGCCCAGCAGTGGACCCTGGGCGCCGACAACACCCTGCGCGCCCTGGGCAAATGCCTCGACGTCACCGCCAACTCCACCGCCGACGGCGCCAAGATCCAGCTGTGGTCCTGCACGGGCGGCGCCAACCAGCGGTGGACCGTCACCGCCGCCCACGACATCGTCAACCCCGCGGCGAACAAGTGCCTCGACGTCACCGACCGTTCCTCCGCCAACGGCGCCCGGATCCAGATCTGGAGCTGCACCGGATCCGACAACCAGAAGTGGAACGCTCCCGCTCCCGCGGATCAGAGCGGCGAACAGTGCTGGGCCACGCACTACGGCCCCCAGCCACCCGGCGCCCTGACCGCCAGCGGCGAGGTCTTCGACAACAACGCCGACACGGTCGCCACCTCCCTCTCCCGTCAGCCTCAACTGCCCTTCGGCACGCTGGTCCAGGTCACCAACGTCGCCAACGGCCGCTCCCTGACGGTGCGGGTCAACGACCGTGGGACGTTCGTCCAGACCCCGCAGGAACCCAAGTGCCTCGATCTGACCGACGGCGCGTTCAGCAGGCTCGGCGGCGTTCTCGACCCCGACGCCGGGCACATCGTCGTGACCCAGAAGGTCCTCGGCTGAGCCGGCGCCGCAGCAGGCCCGGTCACGCTCTCTCACCCTCCTCGTTTCGCGTCAGGAGCAGCTCCCCCATGCGTCCTTCTCTCCTCATGTCCCGGCTCGGCGGGCGCTCCGCCCTCGGCCGCCTCGCCGTCGGCGTCGTCCTCGCCGCCGTCCTGTCCGCCCTGTTCGCCGTCGCCCCGGCGCAGGCGGCGACCGGCCAGATCACCGGGCTGGCCGGCAAGTGCGTCGACGCGGCCGCCGCGAGCAGCGCCAACGGAACGGCCGTGCAGCTCTACGACTGCAACGGCACCGGCGCCCAGAGCTGGTCCAACAACGGCGACGGCACCCTGCGCGTCCTCGGCAAGTGTCTCGACGTGGTCGACCGCAGCACGGCCGACGGAGCCCCCGTCCAGCTCTGGGACTGTTCCGGCGGAGCGAACCAGCAGTGGGTCGTCACCGCCGCCCACGACATCGTCAACCCCGCCGCCAACAAGTGCCTCGACGTGACGGGCAACAACAGCGCCAACGGCACCCGCCTGCAGATATGGACGTGCAGCGGCGGCGCCAACCAGAAGTGGAACGCCCCGGCCGGTGGTGGCGGCGGCGGTACCCCGTCCGGGTTCGCCGTCAGCGAGGCGCAGTTCAACCAGATGTTCCCGAACCGGAACGGCTTCTACACCTACCAGGGCCTGACCGCCGCGCTCAGCGCGTACCCCGGCTTCGCCGACACCGGCAGCGACACCACCAAGAAGCAGGAGGCCGCCGCCTTCCTCGCCAACGTCAGCCACGAGACCGGCGGCCTGGTCTACGTCGTCGAGCAGAACACCGCCAACTACCCGACGTACTGCGACTGGAGCCAGTCCTACGGCTGCCCCGCGGGCCAGTCCGCCTACTACGGACGCGGCCCCATCCAGCTCAGCTGGAACTTCAACTACAAGGCCGCCGGCGACGCGCTCGGCATCGACCTCCTCAACAACCCCTGGCTGGTGCAGAACGACTCGGCCGTCGCCTGGAAGACCGGCCTGTGGTACTGGAACACCCAGACCGGCCCCGGCACGATGACGCCCCACAACGCCATGGTCAACGGTGCGGGGTTCGGCCAGACCATCCGCTCCATCAACGGCTCCCTGGAATGCGACGGCCGCAACCCGGCCCAGGTCCAGAGCCGCGTCGACGCCTACCAGCGCTTCACCTCGATCCTCGGCGTGTCCCCGGGCAGCAACCTGTACTGCTGATCACTTCCGGGCCCCGGACTCGCCGAGGGCCGCATGGTGGACCGGCCATCAGCAAGTGCGGCCCACCACCGGGGAGCGTCGGCGCTCGGGGGGGGCGGCACCGGTCACGCGCCCGCGACCGCCCGGTCGTCGAGGCCCAGTTGTGCGAAGACGGTGTCGCGGACGCGAAGGACGGTGTCCGGGTCGAGGACGGCCAGGACCTGGATCGCGTGGTACCAGCCGTCCGGGGTGAGCGCCTCCGCCAGCAGGTCTCTCGCAAGGGCGGGATCCGGACCGGAGCGCTTCGGGAGGAGGAGCGGGGCGAGCCGCCGGGCGGTCAGCAAACTGGACCGCTCACCCGCGAAGATCGGGGTGGCCAGTCGGTGGAGGAGGGCCTGGGCCACGTACTCGGCGATGACCATCAGGGCCACCGCGCGTTCCTCCTCCGTCTCCTTGCCTCGTGCCATAGCGCGGGCCGCCTCGAGTTCGCCGAGGGCCGCGTACACGAGGATCTCCACGTCCCCCGGCCGGAAGCCGGGGATCTCACGGGCACATTCGGCAAGGAGCGCGTCCATACGGTGACGCGCCTCGGCCGGATCGGTGGCCGCCGTCACGAGGGCGAGCAGGGCGTCCTCGTCCACATCGTTCCCGCTCGTCGGGTCGTTCCGGAGCGGCAGCGCGGTCCAGGCCCAGGCGCCGCGCTCCCCGTCGTGGGCGGCCACTGTGGCGAGGAGATACGCGATGTCCCGGACGCGAGGGGGCCGCAGACTCGTCACCAGGTCGAAGAGGTTGTCGAAGACGCGGCCTGCCACCTCGCGGTCGTGGAACCACAGGCCGGCCGCGACCTCCGCCCACGTGACCCTTCTGTGGTAGCCGTCCCTCCAGTGCGTCACGTCGTCCTGCGAGCCCTGTTCGACGACAGCCACGGCGGCGTCGACCGCACCCGCACGCGCCAGGGCCTGAGCGGCGTTCACCCTGGTGTTCGGGCGTACGTTCCTGTCGTCTTCGATCGTGGCCGCCTCGTCGAGCGCCCGCTCCGCCAACCGCACCGCCCGGTCGGGTTCGTCGGGCGCGACGGCCACGGCCACGGCGGAGTACCCCCAGGCATGTGCCTTGGGCTCGTCGATCCCCTCGACGAGACGCTCGGCCTCGTCGAACAGGCCGACAGCGGCGAGCGCGGTCGCGAGGGCGGCGAGCGCGACGCTCAGGTACTCCGGCATCGGTCCCGCGGTCGCGGACCGCCCCTCGGCCCGGCGGAGGATGCGCAGTGCCCGCGCGGGATCGGTCGCGGCCAGCTCGCCGGCGAGGGCGGTCAGCGCTTCGAACACCCCTCCGTGCCAGGCGACCGTCCCGCCGAGCAGCAGCGCCTCGAGTTCGCTGTCGGCTCCCGCCTCCGCGAGCAGCACGGCGACGCGGGCGCCCGAGCGCTCATGCACTTCCGGCGTCCGGTGGTACCACCCCTGCTCCAATGCCGCCCATGCCTGCGCCGCCCTGCCCTCACGGGCCCGGCCGTCGGCGATCGCCAGCCACATGTCCGCCAGTTGGTAGTGCTCCGCCTCGCCCGGCGCGGATTCCGTGAGCCGCTCCGCCTCGTCCACCCGGCCCTCCGCGACGAGGGCGAGCACGGTGTCGGACAGGCTCGCGCCGCCGTTCTCCCGTCGTAGCGTGCTGACGCTCTCCCGGGCCAGCACCGCCCGCGCCAGCACCGTCCGGGCCTGAGCCGCACGGCTCCCGTTCTCCGCCGCGGCCGGCCGCACCCGGTGCAGAGCCTCGGCGGCGAGCGCGAGTTCGTCCGCGTAGGCGTCCGTGTGCTGCCGGGCCAGCGGGGCCAGGGAGGCGTACAGCCGTGCCCCGTGGTCGACGTCGGTTCCCGTCGCCCAGGCCTCGGCGAGCAGCGCCCGTGTGGCGAGTCGGATCCGCGGTGCCCTGATCCGCTCGGCGAAGTGTTCCACCCGCCGCACCAGCTCGGACGCGCCGACCGGTTCCGGGACCGCCGCGAAGGTCGTCGTGAACGCCTCGATCAACGCGGCGGCCATCTCGTCGTCCTCGGGCCTGTCCTGCTCGCGCAGAGAGTGGGTCCATCCGTCGAGCAGGCGTCCCGCCTCCTCCCCGTCGCCCGCGGCCGCCAGAACGGCGATCAGGGTTCCCCTCGCCGCGAGCGCGCAAGGGGGGTCGTCGAAGAACCGTACGTCCGACGGAATCGCCTCGGCGGTCCGCAGCGCCTCCTTCGCCACCTCCAGGGCCCGCCGGTCACCCGCGGCGGCCAGGGCGCGTGCGACGCCGGTCAGTGCGGGGGCGCGGAGGAGGGGGTGCGGGAGGCTGCGCGCCAGACCGACGGCCTGCCGGACCCGGCCGAGGAGGGCGTACGCCCGGGGAACGTCCGGATGCAGCTGGTCGTTGCGGCGGGCCACCATGTCCTGCGCGGCCGCGAGTGCGGCGAGCGTCCCCAGGTCGTCGGGGGTGGTCCGCAGGACGGTCTCGCGCACGGCGGCGAGCTCGGCCAGGCACGCGGCGTCGCTGCCGGTCGCCTCGTGGAGCCGGTCGCGGCGCCGCGGGTCCGTGGCGAGGGAGGTGGCACGGCGGGTGTCCCCGAGGAGGGTGAGCAGCCGCCCGTACGGCCGGAGCAGGTAGGGCGGGGTGTCCTCCGGCCAGCCGCGCTCCGCGTACCGGTCCGCCCAGGCGTGCAGTCGCTCCAGGTAGCCGCCCAGATCCGGCCCGAGTTCCTGCTGGGCGGCGGTGCGGAGGGTGTCGTGGGCGAAGAGGTACCCATGCGTGGGCGCGTACAGCAACAGGTCGTCGCCGTGGCCGTCGGGTCCGCCGCCTCCGCCGTGGGCATCGCCCCGCAGCCGCACGATCCGCCCGAACGCGCTGTCCAGCCGTCGGCGCAGTTCGTCGTACGGCGGTTCACCGGTGAGTCTGTACAGGTCGTCCAGGTTGAGCGGTCCGCGTGCGACGGTGAGAAAACCGACCAGGTCGCGTGGGAGCCGCTCGCCGGAGAGGGCTTGCCGGAGGTCGAACTTGGCCTCGTGCTCGGTGTGGCGGGCGGCGGCCGTCGCCGACAGAGTCACCACCCGGCAGGTGCGCAGCGGGTGTCCGCCCTTGACGTCGTCCGGGAGGGCGGGGGCGGTGCGACTGGTGACCAGGACGCGCAGGCCCGGCGGCGGCCGTTCGGGCAGCAGGGAGGCGATGCTCGGGCCGGTGCGGCCGGGGGTGAGGGACTGGTCCTCGTCCAGGCCGTCCACCACCAGGAGCAGCGTGCCGCCGTCCCGGGCCACCTGCTCGGCGGCCTCGCGCAGCAGCAGTCGGCGCTCGCCGTCGCGGGCGGTCGGGGAGGTGGTGGGGGTCGGTTCGCGGCCCACGACGGCCGCGAGCTGGTCGATGAGGGCGGCCGTGCAGGCGTCGCCGTCGGACTGGCCGGCGTCGCGCGCGGTGACGAAGAACCAGACCGGGACGACTCCGCACGGCGGATGGAGGGCGAACCAGGCCGCCAGCGCCGTCTTGCCCGCCCAGGGCGGCCCCTGGAGCCAGAGGTACCGTTCCGTGCCCCCGCAGAAGGACACCAGGTCCGCGAGCTCCTGCTCGCGCTCGCTCAGTGACTCCGGGGCGCTGCTGTCCGCGAGTTGGGCCCGGTAGAACTCCTGGACGCGGCCCACATGCGCGGGCCGGGTGGCGGAGGGCAGCGCGGAGGAGCCGAGCCGATGCCCCAACAGCCTTTCCAGATCGGCCTGTCGGGTGTCGTCCAGGACCTCCGCCCAGCGGTCGACCCGGCTCGCGGCGATCCGGCCCGTGCCCTCGGCACGGTGGTGGCGGCTGACCACGCCGACCAGCAGACCGCCGCTGAAGACCGCCGCACCGGACATGCCCTCCCAGGCGTCCCGCGCGGGATCCGGATCCTCGGCGGGCGCCGGGGAGACGCCGAGGTCGAGCGTGCCCTCACGCCGGTTGGACAGCACCGCGCAGGTCGCGTGCACGTGCTCGGCGTCCCGGAACCGTGAACCGTCCGTGTCCGTACGGAGTTTGAAGCGCGGGAAGCCCACTGCCGTGCACCGCACCACCGTGTCCTGCTCGCCCAGACCGCCGTACGCGACCGACGCCACGTCGTCCTCGGGCACCGCCAGCACGGCCACGTCGATCCCCGGGTCCGCCCAGACCACCGCCGCCTCGACCGTCCGCTCCCCCGGCCGGTCGGCCTCGTAGCGCACCTCCACGTCCACGGCACCCTCGACGACGTGCGCGGCCGTGAGGACCCGCCCCGGCGCGACGAGATAGCCCGAGCCCCGGCGCCCCCCACCGGGCCGGTCACCCTCACCCGGCAGTCGGACGATGATCTCCGCGACCCGCTCGGGCCGCAGCCCCTGCTCAGCGTTCGCCGTCAACCTCGCCGCCCGTGATCATCACCGTCCGCGGCGATCTCCCGTCCGCCGACAGCTGCTTGGGGGTGAGCGTGAGCGTGATCCGCTGGGTCTCGGCCTGCGTGTACTTGCCGTTGGCGCCCGCGTCGACGACCCACAGCCGGACCTTGGCGTCCGCGCCTGCCTCGCGCGAGACGGCGACGGACGCCTCGACCTCCACCGGCCCCAGCTCGAAGCGAACGGTCTCCCCGTCGCCGTCGACCAGAGCAGTGGTCAGCTGCTGCCGCAGTTCCCGGATCAGGTCGGCCAGTTCGATCACACGTCCCCCTCGTGCGGCGGTGCTCAGATGGTACAAGTCGCCCGGTGGCACCGCCCGTCTCGCACGGGATGTGTACACGAGATCTGTACACGGGATGTACCCCCGGCGGGCCGCCGACGTGCTGTCGGGCCGCCACGGCTCACGCGTCGCGGAGTCGGAGGCCGAGCAGGCCGGCGAGCAGTGCGGCGGCCGCCCACGTGGCGAGGACGCCGAGACCTGTCCAGGGGCCGATGGGCAGGTCGTGCCGGCCGGTGGTGGCCTGGACGGCGAGGCCTGCGGTTATGGGTCCGATCTGCTGGAGGTGCCGGTGCCAGTCGGGGTCGGTGACGACGGCGGCGAGGATCGGGAAGAGGTGGAGCAGGCCGAGGACGGTCCCGATCGCGGTGGCGGAGTCCCGGACGGCGGTGGCGACGCCCAGGCCGAGCAGGGCGACGAGGACGAGGTGGAGCACCGAGCCGGCGACGAGCTCTCGTACTCCAGCTCCGAGGCTGTTGTTCAGCCGTGATGGTTCAGTCCCGCTGTACGACGATCATGGCCATGTCGTCGTTGAGCCGACCGTCGGTGTAGGCCCGGACGTCCGCGGCGAGCCGTTCGGCGAGCGGACCGGGCGCCTTGTCCGCCCAGACCGTGGCCCGCTCGGCGAGCGGATAGAAGTCACCGGCCGCGTTCCGGGCCTCGCTGACGCCGTCGGTGTACAGGACCAGCCGGTCACCGTGGTCGAACGGGAAGGTCGCCGGTACGTAGCAGCCGTCGGCATCGTCGATGGTGTTCGTGTCGGCGGGCCTGACACCCAGGCCCAGCGGGGGCGCCGGTTCGGGGACCGTCAGCACCCGTGCCGTCCCGGTGCGGCCGGCCAGCAGGAGGGGCGGCGGGTGCCCGCAGCTGATCAGGTGTACCACGGGCTCGCCGTCCGGGATGTCGATGACGGCGGCGGTCACGAAGCGCTCGGCGGCGTCCTCCTCCGGCTCCGCGAACTCCGCGAGTCCCCACCGGACGGCGTCCTCGATGTAGGCGACCAGCTCCGGCAGCGGGATCCGGCGGTGTGCGGCGGCGCGGAAGGCGCCCAGCACGATCGCCGTGTCGCCGATCGAGGGAAGCCCCTTGCCGCGGACGTCCCCGATGAGGATCCGTGTGGAGCCGGGGATCCGGGCGGCGGCGTACAGGTCGCCGCCGATGGTCGCGTCCGCCTCGGCGCTGCGGTAGTGCGAGGCGAGGGTGACGGGGCCGGCCCGCTTCGGCAACGGCCGCAGTACGACGCGCTGTGCCGCGTCGGACACCGAGCGCACCCGGGCGAGCTCCCGTTCGCGCCGGTCCCGCAGGCCGGTGAAGAGGACGAAGAACGCGCAGACGGCGAGGAGGGCGGAGAGTTCGACGAGGACACTCTCGGTGGTCAGCGTCCGCCGCTGCGCGCCCGCGACGACCAGCGCGAGGACCGCCAACGCCCCGATCAGGGCGGTGGTGCGCGGCCCGGCACCGATCGCGGTGACCGCCACGGCGACGACGAGCAGGTGGGCGAGATGGATGTCCGGCGGCAGGAACCCGTCGGCCACCGGGATCGCGATGATCAGCAGGACGGGTCCGGCCGGCCACAGCGGTCCTGGCGCGGAATGACGCCATGCACGCCAGGTGTCGACCACAGGCGTCGTGATGATGGCAACGTTCACGTCCTGCTCCGGTACTCGTCGTTCCCCCCACCATTAGCGCACCGCAACGAGTCTCCCATTCTCGGACGCGGCCTCCTGTGAGCGCGCTACTGCGCTCAGTGGCGCCTGAGGCGCGCGTCGGGTCACTTCAGGTGCCGGGTGAAGAACTGCGCCGCGGAATCTCCCGCGAACTGCGGGACGCCGGTGTGGCCGCCCATGTTGGCGTGCAGGGACTTCTCCTTGGAGCCGAAGGCATCGAAGAGGTCCAGGGCCGCCTGCCGGTCGTTCCCCTCGTCGTCCCACTGCAGCAGGACGTGCAGCGGAATGGTGACCTGCCGGGCCTCCTCGAACATGGCGCGGGGCACGAAGCTCCCGGCGAAGAGACCGGCGGCCGCGAGGCGCGGCTCGACCACGGCGAGGCGGACACCGAGGGAGATCAGTCCCCCCGAGTACCCGACCGGGCCGCCGATCTCCGGCAGCGTCAGGAGGGCGTCAAGGGTGGTCCGCCATTCCGGGACCGCCTTGTCGACGAGTGGGAGGATCAGGGCGTCGATGATCTCGTCGCTGACCGGCTCGCCGGCCTCCACGGCCCGGCGCAGGTCGGCGCGCGACTGCTCGACGGCGGCCCAGCGGGGCCGGTCACCGCTCCCGGGGAGTTCGATGGTGACCGTGGCGAAGCCGTCCGCCGCGGCACGCCTGGCCCGCGCCACCAGTCGGGGGTACATCCTGCGCACCCCGAGCGGGGGGTGGCCGAGCAGGATCAGCGGGACCGGCGCGGACGCGGATGCCGAGGCGGGTGTCCACAGGATGCCGGGGATCTCGCCGAGGGTGAACTCACGTTCGCGGACGCCGTCGTCGAGGCGCTGTTCGGAAGTGAAGTGAAGGGCCAAGGGAAGGGCCATGGTCGTGCCTTTCGGGAGTGCTCTTGAAATGGCGCTCCCGGACGACCTATCGCCCGACCGTGACCCCGGAGGGAAGCACCCATGTCGATTCGTTCACGGGTACCACCTCCTCGTTCTCTCGCACGGCCTCCGGAAAGGTAGCAACGCCCGCTGCGGTCCGCCAACGGGTTTTCCGCGGAGGCTCAACGGTCCGTGGGCACGGGGCTGTCCTGGGCCGGGTCGAGGCCGGTCATCAGTTCCGCGAAGGCCTGGGCGGCCTTCGGGGAGGTGAAGAGGCGGTCGAGGCGGGCGCGGGCCAGGTTGCGCAGGAACGGGCCGGAGTCGGTGTCGTCGCCGGCGTCGTGGACCGTGCGGGTGAGCCAGTGGGAGAACTCCTGGTCGTTCCAGACGCGGCGCAGACAGCGCTGGGAGTAGGTGCGCAGTCCGGTGTCGTCGTGGTCGCGGACGTGGTCCCGGACGGCGCGGGCGAAGAGATCGGCGTCGTACAGGGCGAGGTTCATGCCTTTGCCGCCCATCGGGGACACGATGTGGGCCGCGTCCCCGACCAGGAACAGGCGGCCGTACTGCATGGGGTCGTGGACCAGGCTGCGCAGTCGGAAGGTCTCGCGGTCGGTGATCGGGCCGGAGGTGAGGGCGGGGTCGGCGAGCCTGGTGCGCAGGGCGTCCCAGACGCGCTGGTCGGGCCAGGCGTCGGGGTGGTCGTCGGGCGGGCACTGGAGGTAGTAGCGACTGCTGTGCGGTCCGCGGGGGAAGTGCGCGGCGAAGCCCTGCGGGCTGACGGCGAGCAGGGGGTGGGCGGGGGGCGGGGCGTCGGCGAGGACGGTGAGCCAGCCGATGCCGTGGTCGAGGGCGTGGGCGGTGAGGACGCCGTCGGGGACGGCGGTGCGGGTGACGCCGTGATCACCGTCGCAGCCGGCGACGAAGGCGCAGGTGATCGCGTGCGGGGTGCCGTCGGCGGACCGGTAGCGGACGGTCGGGTGGTCGCCGGTGAGGTCGTGCAGGGAGACGTCGGCCACCTCGTAGCGCACATCGCCGCCGCCGGCGAGGTGGGCGGCGGTGAGCTTCTGGACCAGGACCTGCTGGGGACACAGGCGGGCCCCGGGGCCTGCGGAACCGTCGCTGTCGTCGACGAGTCGGCTCTCGCCGTCCACCCGGAACTCCAGGATGCCGTCGTGCGGCGGGCCGGCCAGCACCAGGTCGGCCAGCCCCCAGGACTCGAACATGCGCACGGCGCGGCTCTCCACGATGCCGGCCCGCTGTCGCTGCGCCACGTACTCCTGGCTGCGGCTCTCCAGGACCACACAGTCCACGCCGGATCTGCGCAGCAGATTGGCGACGGTCAGCCCGGCCGGACCCGCGCCGATCACCACGACCGTCGCGGACTCCGATGTCTCGCCCAACTCGCGCTCCCCCACGGCCACTTGGCACCTCCGCACGTCAGCCTAACCGGATACGGCGGATGGTGAGGCGGCGCGCTCCAGATCGGGTCGGCGCCTTCAGGCCGGCGCCGACCACGGCTTGCCGCACGGCTGACACCGGCCCGATCCCGGCAGTTCAATGGCTGTTACACGGATCACTGTGCCGTTGGCCGGTGGCGAGTGAGATGATCACAGGGTGGGGATGGGAAGCACTCGTTCGGCGCCGGACGCGCCGACCCGCCACGCCGCGATCCGGCGTTCCTGACCATCGAGTCGCCCTTCCACGTCCCCGGAAGAAGGGAAGAAGAGTGTCCGTGTTCCAGCGCATCCTGGTGGCCGTCGATCCCAGCCCCGCCCGCCACTCCGCCGTGCGGCTGGCCGGCGAGCTGGCGCAGCTGGCGAACGCCGAGGTCCGCGTCATACACGTCATCGCCTCCGCCGCCTCCATCGCCGCGGTCGTCCCCCTGGAGGAGGACACCGAGGCCCAGGCCGTCCTCGACGAGGCGCTGACGGCGCTGCGCGCGAAGGGGGTCAAGGCCGAGGGGACCCTCGTCCGAGGGCTCACCACGCAGGTCGCGGCCGCCATCTCCGAGACGGCTGAGGAGTTCGCCGCCGATCTCATCGTCCTCAGCCCCCATCACCGGGGTGCCGTCGAGGCGCTGTTCGACCCGCGCGTCAGCGACGCCGTCGCGCACCACACCAACACGGCGATCCTGCTCGCCCCGGAAGGCGGCCAGGAGGCCTGACCGGCGAAGCCGCCACACCCGGGGGCCCGCCGCCGACGGCAGATCCGCGGCGGGCCCCCGGGCGTCAAATCCACGGCGGGCCCGAGGCGTTCGGCCGTATGCCGCCGCGGGCTCCGAGCCGTCACTTCTCGATGCCGAACGCCTGGCGGAACTCCTTCCTGGTGTCGGCCGAGGCCATGTTCGCTCCGCACACCGGTACGACGCCGTCCTTGGTGGCGGCCACGATGTAGTGCCCGCCGACCGAGAAGGTCAGCCGCTCCGGCCGGCCCGCGCCGCCGTCGAGCCGCACCGATTCCGCGCCGCCGCCGCGGAACCACTGGTCGACGCGGAAGGAGACCGAGGAACCCTTGACGGAGGTGACCGTTCCCTCGAAGAGCGTCGGGTAGGGGCGCAGCAGGTCGGGGACAGGCTCCCTGCACTTGGCGGAGGCGGAGCCGGGAGCCATGGTGAGGGCGAGGGCGAGGGGTTGTGCCGTGGGCGGGTGCGTGTCGTCGTGCGTCCTCATCCCTCCGGCGATGCCGCCCCCGGCCAGGATCAGCGCGACAGCCGCCGCCAGGGCGAAGCGGTGTCCGCGTCCCCGTGCGGGGGCCGCTTTCGTGGGGTGAGTGGGGATGCCTGCGGTGGCGCCGTGCCGCTCGGCGGACCCGTCGCCGTTCAGGGCGCCCGCGACGAGGCAGTCGATGTCGGGCGGCGGAGCGTCCGCGGTCAGTGCCGGATCCGCGGCCCTCAGCCGGGCCAGCAGTTCGTCGTCGTTCACTGACCGCCCCTCGCCTCGTCCGTCCCGTGTCCGGACCGCGCCGTGTTCTCTCGTCCCGTCCGACCCGTCCGCAGTCGCGTCGAGAGCTTCTTCTTCGCCCGGTGCAGCCGCATGCTCACCGCGTTGGCGGTCAGGCCCGTCACCTCCGCGATCTGACGCGGGCCCAGCTCCTCCCACGCCCACAACCGGACCACCTCGCGGTCGAGTTCCCCGAACTCGGCGAGCGCGGCGTGCAGGTCGCCGTGGTCGGCGGCGCCGGCCGGCTGCTGCGGCCGGGTCCGCATCAGCCGGTCCAGCAGGCGCAGTCTGCGACCGTCGGCCCGGTGGGCGTTCGCGAGGCAGCCCCGTGCGACGCCGTAGCACCACGGCAGTACGTCGTCGGGGTCGGGCGCGCCATCGGCACCGAGTCCGGGAACGTCGTCGATACGGCGCCACAGCACCAGCAGTGTCTCCGACAGGACGTCCTCGGCCGTGTCGGCGTGCGTCCGTCGCAGCAGGTACCGGTGCAGCGGTTCCGCCACCACGTGCGCCAGTCTCTCGAAACGCTTCTGCCGCTGCCGGCGCGTCTCCTGTTCGGTCATGGATTCCACGCTCTGTCCTGTCCGGCAGCGCCCGGTTCCTTTCGACTCCGTCGCACCGGAGAAGAAAAGGTTCTACCGGCGCCGCCAGGGCAGGGCTTCCCGCTCGTCGCTGTCGGCGTCCATGCGCTGGAGGGCGGCGTTGATCACCTCGCCGATCTCGGCGAACTGGGTCACCTGCTCCGGGGTGAGGGCGTCGAAGACGCCCCGGCGGACCGCCTCCACATGGCCGGGTGCCTCGCGCTCCAGGAGGCGTACACCCTCCTCGGTGAGGACGGCGAGCTGGTTGCGCCGGCTGGCGGGGTCCTCGCGGCGGTCGACGTACCCGGCCTCCTGGAGACGGGTCACGGCGTGCGTGAGGCGGCTTCGGGTGATCTTGAGGCGTTCGGCCAGCTCGGACATGGTGAGCGAGTGCTCCTTGACCGACGACAGGTTGGCCAGGAGGGTGTAGTCGGCGTGCGTCATCCCCGCGTCGCGGCGCAGCTGCCGGTTCAGGTGGTCGGACAGGTGGGTGGAGAACTGGACGTAGGCGAGCCACGCCCGTCGTTCCTCGGGGGTCAGCCAGCGGGGCGTCGTCGCGGTCATGACCCCAGCCTAACGATTCACGTTTGAATGTTCACACCTTGACCGAGGGTCTGCTCATCCATGCCGTGGATGAGCCGGATACGGGATTCGGATCGCGTGGGGGATGGCGACCGGGCTCGCGGACGCCCCATAGTCGTCCGTACCCCGCACGTCGCTGTCCGGACCAGCCGCCGGTGCGCGGGTTCCTCCCCGCATGCCGTGCGCCTTCCGTGGCGTCCCTGCCGGCATGCCCGCTCCGTTCGTTCGCCGTCCCTGGAGTCGCCATGCCCGGTTCCGTGCCCCCGTCCCCTGTCGTGGCGGAAGACGCCGCCGCGTCACCCGTCGCCGTGTCGGGGCCCGCGCATCTGCTGCGGGTGACCCTGCTGATGGCGGGCAGCTGTCTGCCGATCCTCGGCGCGGTGCTGATCGCGCCCGTGCTGCCGAAGATGCAGGACCAGTTCGCGTCCGTGCCCGGCGCCAAGGCGCTGGTGCCGCTCGCGCTGACCGTACCGGCGCTGGCGCTTGCGCTGCTGGCGCCGATCGCCGGGGTGATCGTGGACCGGCTGGGCCGTAAGCGCCTGCTGGTCGTGGCGACCCTGCTGTATGCCGTGTTCGGTACCGCCCCGCTGTGGCTGGACTCCCTCGGGGCGATCATCGCCAGCCGCGCGCTGGTCGGTGTCGCCGAGGCCGCGATCATGACCTGCTGCACCACGCTGATCGGCGACTACTACTCCGGGCAGCGGCGGGTGAAGTACCTCGCCCTGCAGACCATGTGCGCCTCCGCCTCGGCCACCGTCTTCTTCGTGCTCGGCGGCGCGGCCGGGTCGGCCGGGTGGCGGGTGCCGTTCTGGGTGTACGCCGTGAGTCTCGTCCTCGCGCCGCTGATGGCCTCCGCGCTGCCGAGCCCGGCGACCGGGGGTACGTCCGCGACGGCCGGCTCCGCCGGGGGCCGACGCCCGTTCCCCCGGCGGCAGTTGGGCGGGATCTGCGCCCTGACCTTCTTCGGGGCGATGGTGTTCTACACCGTCCCGGTCGAGATGTCCTACCTGCTCGACGACCTCGGGGTGAAGAACTCCGGGGTGATCGGGCTGGCCACCGCGATCGCGAGTGCCGCCACGGTGGGCGGTGCCGTGACCTTCGCGCGGCTGAAGAGGTCCCCCGATCCGATGCTGCCCGCCGTGCTCGGCGTCTGCGCGGTCGGGTTCGGGCTGATGTTCCTCGCGGGGAGCGCTCCCTTGCTGGTCGTCGGGGCGGTCGTCAACTGTGTGGGTACGGGGATGCTGTTGCCGGCGCTGCTCACCAGCGCGATGTCGCGGCTGGCGTTCGAGGACCGGGGGCGGGGGACGGGGCTGTGGATGGCCGCGTTCTTCGGTGGGGAGTTCGTGTGTCCGCTGGTGCTGCTCGTCGGGGAGTCTGCGGTGGGGACGCTCGCCGGGGCGGTGGGGGTGCTCGGGGTGGCCTGTGCGGTGGTGGCGGGTGCGTTGTTCGTTGTGCGGAGGCGGGCGGGGGCGGTGGATCCCCGGCCGTTGCCTGAGCGGTTGGCCTGAGGCGGAAGGCGCCTATGGATGTGCCGCAGTCGTGTGTGTGGCGACTGCGGCGCCGTCGTGGCTTGTCGCGCCCACGCGGCGGAGCCGCATATCGATACCGCCCCGCGCCCCTAAAGGGGCGCTTTGGCTTGCGTCAGTGTTGCGCCTACCTCTGCTGCCTTCTCGCGGAGCCAGATGTGGGCGGCGTCCTGGGCGTGGACGGGGTGCCACCACATGGCTTCCTGGACGGGGACGGCCTCGAAGGGGCAGGGAAGGACGCGTACCGCGGCGGAGGGGGCGACCTTGCGGATGAGGCGTTCCTGGATCATCGCCACGCGGCGGGTGCCCTCGACCATGTACGGGAGCAGTTGGAAGGTCTGTACGGAGACCTCCACCCGGGGGCTGATGCCGAGCATGCTGAGCTGGCGGGCGGCCGGGGCGTCGTACGGGCGCTGGTAGACGGCCCAGGGCAGCTGCGCCAGGTGGTCCAGGGTGAGGGAGGTGCCGACCTCGGGGTTGTCGTCGGCGACCATGCACAGCCAGCGGTCCTGGTGGAGGTCGACGGCGGGGAAGCCGTCGATGATGCCGTGCGGGAGCAGCAGTCCGTCGATGGTGCTCAGGGTGGTGGCGGGGTTCTCCTCGATGTTCGGCGGGGTGTGCCGGAAGGTGAGGCGGATGCCCGGTGCCTCACGGTGCAGGGCGCGCGCGAGGGGGGCGCCGAAGACGGCCGCGCCGTAGTCGGAGGCGAGCAGGGTGAACTCGCGGGTCTCCGCCGCCGGGTCGAAGTCGGGCTGGCTGGAGAAGACCCGGTCCAGCAGGTCGCAGGCGGTGGCGCTGCGGTCGCGCAGCGAGGCGCCGAGGGGGGTCAGCTCGTAGGAGTTGCCGGCGCGGGCGAGCAGTTCGTCGTCGAAATGGCGGCGCAGCCGGGCCAGCGCCGCGCTCATGGCGGGCTGGCTCAGTCCGATGCGTTCGCCGGCGCGGGTGACGTTGCGTTCCTCCAGCAGCGCGCGCAGGGCGACGACCAGGTTGAGGTCGAGTCGGGAGAGGTTCACCGGGTACCGCCTAGCCAGTCGAGGGCCGCCGAGAGCCATCCATGCCGTCGATTCGGCACATCCACAGGATCTATTTCCGTGATCCGCCGATCAGGGCCACAGTAGACCGCAACCCCGCAGGAGGAAATCTGATGGCAACGCTCGCGCAACCTGCCGGCCCGTTCGCGCTCGGCACGTTCTCCGTCCCGGACCGGGAGCCGTTCCCCGGTCTGCTGGCCCGGGAACAGGTGCTCGACCTGAGCAGAGCGCTCGACTGGGCGCCGACCGGCCTGCGCGCCGTGGTGGAGCGGTGGGAGGAGACCCTCCCCGTGCTGCACGACCTCGCGGACGACGTGACCCTGGACTGGCAGCCGCTGGACGGTCTGCGGGTGCACGCGCCGGTCGAGCCCCGGCAGATCTTCCAGTCCGGCGCCAACTACCGGCAGCACGTGATCGACCTGGAGGTCGCGCACCGCTCCCCCGACGACCCGCGCACGGTCGAGGAGGCCCGGGCGGAGATCGCCGCGGTGATGGACCGGCGGGCGGCCGAGGACCTGCCGTACGTCTTCATCGGGCTGCCGACGACGATCGCCGGGCCGTACGACGATGTCGTGCTCCCCGAGTGGGCCGAGCAGCCGGACTGGGAGCTGGAGCTGGCGGCCGTCATCGCCAGGCCCGCCTACCGGGTGCCGGTCGAGGAGGCCCTGGAGTACGTCGCCGGGTACACGATCGCCAACGACCTCACCGACCGGGCGACCGTCTTCCGCCGGGACATGAAGGCCATCGGCACGGACTGGCTGCGCTGCAAGAACGCGCCGGGGTTCACCCCGCTCGGGCCGTGGCTGGTGCCGGCCGCCTCGATCGCCGACCCGGGTGACCTGCGGGTGACGCTGAAGCTGAACGGCGACACCATGCAGGACGAGTCGACGAAGGACATGCTCTTCGGGATCGCGCGTCTGGTGTCGTACATCTCGCAGACGGCCCGGCTGCTGCCCGGGGACCTGGTGCTCACCGGCAGCCCGGCCGGGAACGGCATCCACTGGGGGCGGCTGCTGCGGGACGGCGACGTGATGGAGGGGGCCGTGACCGGGCTCGGTGCGCAGCGCACCCGTTGTGTGAAGGAGTCGGCGTGAACCGGCAGGATCCCGAGGGTGCGATCACCGAGGCCGCCAAGGCGTACTCGAACTGGGGGCGTTGGGGCGCGGACGACGTGCTCGGCACCCTGAACTTCCTGGACGAGGCCAAGCGGCGCGAGGGGGCCGCGCTGGTGCGGCGGGGGGTCAGCTTCTCGCTGTCGCAGGCCTTCGACATGGACGGCCCGCAGAAGGGCTGGCGGCGCCGGACCAACCCGGTGCACACCATGCTGGACACCGGTACCGACGCGGCCCTCGGCAACCAGGGTTTCCCGCACGGCATCGGCGGCGCCGACGACGTGATCGCGATGCCGTTGCAGTGCTCCACCCAGTGGGACGGGCTCGGGCACATCTTCGACCACGGCAAGGCCTGGAACGGGCGGGACGCGGCGCGCACGGTCACCTCCGACGGCGACCTCGTCACCGGCATCGAGCACATGGCGCCGTACGTCGCGGGGCGCGGGGTGCTGCTCGATGTGGGCCGAGTGGTGGGCTCCGAGGGCGAGTTGCCCGACGGGTTCGCCATCACCGAGGCGCATCTGACGGCGACCGCCGAGGCCCACGGGGTGACCGTCGGCCGCGGGGACATCGTCCTCGTCCGCACCGGGCGGCTGGCCCGGGCCCGGCGGGAGGGCTGGGGCGAGTACGCGGGCGGGCCGGCCCCGGGCCTGTCGTTCACGACCGCCGGGTGGCTGCACGGCACCGAGATCGCCGCGATCGCCACCGACACCTGGGGGTTCGAGGTGCGGCCGAACGAGTTCGAGCACGCCTTCCAGCCGCTGCACCAGGTCGCCATCCCCAACATGGGGCTGCTCATCGGCGAGATGTGGGACCTCGACGCGCTCGCCGCGGACTGCGCGGCCGACGGCGAGTACGCGTTCTGGCTGACCGCCGCTCCCCTGCCCATCACCGGGGCCGTCGGTTCGCCGGTCAACCCCATCGCCGTCAAGTAGCCCCGCACGACCGCCGGATGTGCCGCACTCCCCGGACAGCGGCGGCGCATCCGGCCCTCCGCTCCCCCATCTCTCCCCCGGCCCGCGCCATCTGCGGGCAGGAGCCGCATCCACGCCGCCCGAAGTCGCGCGGCCCAACCCCGGGAGGTATCCCCCGACATGGCTGACCGCCTCACCCCTACCGTCCTCGTCGTCGGCGGAGGCACCTCCGGTAACGCCCTGACGGTCCTGCTGCGCCGGGCCGGGATCGCCGTCGATCTCGTCGAGGCGAGCCCCGACTGGAAGGCCGTGGCCGGTTCCGGCATCACCCTGCAGGGCAACGCGCTGCGGGTGCTGCGCGAGGTCGGCGTCCTGGAGGACGTCGAGAAGGACGGGTACGCCGCCAACGGGGTCGCCGTCCTCGCCCCCGACGGCACCGTGATCCACGCCCACGAGGAACTCCGCACCGGCGGCGACCAGTTGCCCGCCCACATCGGCATGCAGCGACCCAGACTCCAGCAGCATCTGATCGACCGGGTGCGCGCCTCGGGCGCCGACGTCCGGCTCGGCACCACCGCCACCGCGTTCGAGCAGGACGACCAGGGTGTCGACGTCACCTTCTCCGACGGCACGAGCCGCCGGTACGACCTGGTGGCCGGCGCCGACGGCCTGCACTCCGCGACCCGCCGGATGATCGGCATCACCGACGAGCCGGAGCCCGTCGGCATGGGGATCTGGCGGGCCCCCGCGCCCCGCCCGGCCGGCGTATCCCGCACCGAGATGATCTACGGCGGTCGCTGCTTCATAGCCGGCTACTGCCCGACCAGCGAGGACACGGTCTACACCTACCTCGTCGAACCGGCCCGCGACCGCGCCGCCATCGACCCGGCCTCGTACGCCGACGAGATGCGGGCGCTCAGCGAGGGCTACGGCGGCGCCTGGAAGGAGCTGCGCGAGGCGTTCACCGACCCCTCGGTCGTCAACTACACGTGGTTCGACCGGCACTTGGTGGAGGGCCTCTGGCACCGGGGCCGGGTGGTGCTCGTGGGCGACGCCGCGCACGCCTGCCCGCCCACCTTCGCCCAGGGCGCCGCGATGTCCCTGGAGGACGTCCTGGTCCTGGCCGAGCTGCTGACCGGCCTGGACGACTGGGACACCCAATCCCTCGACCGGGTGCTCACCGGCTACCACGCCCGGCGGCTGCCCCGGGTGCGTTTGGTCGTCGACGCCTCCTGTCAGCTCACCGACTGGATGCTCGAAGGCCGGCGCGACGCGGACGTGCCCGGGCTGATGGGCCGTACTCTCACCGCTCTCAAGGAACTGCCGTGACCGAGCCCGGGTCGACACCGACCATCGACGTCCACGCCCATCTCCTGCTCCCGGACGTGGAGCAGGCCGTCGCCGGACAGCCGGGGCTGGCCGAGGCCCGCGCTCTGGACGCCCGCCGCAACGGACCGGCCGCGCTGGCCGTGAACGGGCCGATGGTCGGGCAGCGGGTGCCCCGGCTGACGGATGTCGCCGTGCGGCTGGCCGCGATGGACGCGCAGGGCGTGGACGTACAGCTGGTCAGCCCGTCACCGTCGCACTACCACTACTGGGCGGACGCACAACTGGCCGACCGGGTCTGCCGGTTGGCCAACGAGGGCACCGCCGGGCACTGCGCGAAGGCCCCCGACCGGCTGTACGGCCTCGGGCTGGTCCCGCTCCAGCACCCGGAACTGGCAACGGAGTTGCTCGACGACGCGGTGGCGCAGGGGCTGCGGGGCGTGGAGATCTCCTCACACGCGCCCGGCCGCGAGCTGTCGCACCCGGCCTATGAGCCCTTCTGGGCCCGGGCGGAGGAGACGGGGGCGCTGGTCTTCCTGCACCCGTTCGGCTGCACGCTGGACGAGCGCCTGGACCGGTGGTACCTGTCCAACACGGTCGGCCAGCCCACCGAGAACGCCGTCGCGCTCTCGCACCTGATCTTCTCGGGTGTCCTGGACCGTCATCCGCGCCTGAAGCTGATCGCCGCGCACGGCGGCGGTTATCTGCCGACCCACCTGGGCCGCTCCGACCACGCCTGGCGGGCCCGCCCCGACGCCCGGGACTGCGCGCGGGAGCCGAGCAGCTACCTCAAGCAGCTGTACTTCGACTCCCTCGTCCACGACCCGCACGTACTGCGGGAGTTGGTGCGGGTCGCGGGCGCGGACCGGGTGCTCCTCGGCTCCGACTTCCCCTTCGACATGGGCACCGAGGACCCGCTGGGCGCGCTGCGGGCGGCCGGCCTGCCCGACCCCGACTTCCATGCCGTCCGCGGCGCCACCGCCGCCGTACTGCTGAACCTGTGCTGATTCCGTTCTGAGGAGGAACCCCCCATGAGCAACCGTCTGCTCACCCACCTCCGGCACGTCGACCTCGCCGTGCCCGACTACGACAAGCAGCTGGACTTCTACGCCGGTGTCTGGGGTCTGACCAAGGTCGCCGAGGACTCGGGCATCTCCTTCCTGGCCGCCGAGGGCTCGCCCGAGCAGTACGTCGTCCGGCTGCGCAAGGCCGACGAGAAGCGGCTCGACCTGGTGTCCTACGGCGCCGCCTCCGCTGCGGACGTCGACATCCTCGCCGAGCAACTCCTTGCGGGCGGAGTGCAGTTGATCTCGCAGCCGGGCAAGGTCGACACTCCCGGGGGCGGTTACGGCTTCCGGTTCTTCGACGTGGACGGCCGCACCGTCGAGGTCTCCGCGGACGTCGAGGTACGGCAGCACCGCAGGATCGAGGAGAAGGAGTCGATCCCGGTCAAGCTGTCGCACGTCGTGCTCAACTCGCCGGACCTGGACCGGACCCGCGCCTGGTACGAGGAGCACCTCGGCTTCCGGCTCTCCGACACCCTGAGCTCGCCGCACATGGGCGAGGTCATGCACTTCATGCGGATCTCCGACCAGCACCACTCGATGGCCCTCGCGAAGGGCCCGCACACCTCGCTGCACCACGTGTCCTTCGAGATGCGCGGCATCGACGAGTACATGCGCGGCTCCGGCCGGGTGATCCGGGCCGGCTTCAAGAAGGTCTGGGGTCCGGGCCGGCACATGGCCGGTGACAACACCTTCACCTACTTCCTCGACCCGCACGGCAACACGGTCGAGTACACGACCGAGCTGGAGCTCCTCGACGAGGACACCTGGCACCCGAGCGTCTACGACTTCTCCAGGCCCGAGGTCACCGACCAGTGGGGCACCGCCAACCCGATGAACGAGCTGGTCGCCAAGGAGTCGTTCAACGACGTCGACCGCGGTGTCTTCGTGGCCCCGCCGGTCTGACCTCCCCGAGTTCCGGGGGTGCGGCGATCCCCTGTCACTGCCCTGACTGCCCGCCGCACCCCCGGGTCCGCGCCACCCGTTCTCCTGACGACAGGACCTCCCATGCGCTTCGCCACGTACGAGTACCGCTCCCGACGCCATGTGGCCGTCGTCGACACGGACGGCACGCTGTATCCGCTCCCCGGTGTCAGCTCACTGGCCGCGCTGCTCGGGGCGTGCGGAGGGCTGCCCGAACTCCTGGCGGCGGGCGCGGCGATGCTCGACGTGCCGGCCGGCCCGAACGTGTCGGAGGTACGGCTGCTCCCGCCGCTCGAACCGCCCACCGTGCGGGACTTCGTGACCTTCGAGGAGCATGTCGAGGGCGTACGGCGGTCCATCGACGGCAACGCGGGCGTGCCGGAGCAGTGGTACGCGGCGCCGACCTTCTACTTCACCAACCCCTACGCGGTGTACGGCCCGCACGACGACATCCCTGTACCCCCCGGTTCGCAGGTGCTGGACTTCGAGCTCGAAGTCGCCGCGGTGATCGGCAGGGAGGGCCGCGACCTCACCCCGGAACAGGCCCGAGAGCACATCGTCGGCTACACCGTCTTCAACGACTGGTCCGCCCGCGACCTGCAGTCCGCCGAGATGAAGGTGAACCTCGGCCCCTGCAAGGGCAAGGACACCGCCACCACCCTGGGCCCTTACCTGGTCACCGCCGACGAGTTCGAGAAGCACCGGGACCCGGACGGCTTCCTGCGGCTCGCGCTCACCGCCTCGGTGAACGGCGAGGTGGTCGGCGAGGACCTGCTGTCCAACATGAGCTGGACCTTCGAGGAGATGGTCGCCTACGCCTCGCGCGGCACCTGGGTGCGCCCGGGCGACGTACTCGGCTCGGGCACCTGCGGCAACGGCGGCTGCCTGGCCGAGCTGTGGGGGGTGCGGGGCAGGCAGGACCCGCCGCCGCTGAAGCCGGGTGACACCGTCACGCTCACCGTCGAGGGCATCGGCAGCGTCTCCAACACGGTGGTCGCCGGGCCCGATCCGCTCCCGCTGCCGACCGCCCGGCGCCGCACCCGGGAGCGGCCGTGACGCGACCGTCCGGGAGACCCCACCCGGCCGCCGTACGCGCCGCTTCCTGAACCGAGAGCAACAGAAAGGCCCCCATGGACAAGGTCAGCGCGAGCGCCGAAGAGGCGGTCGCCGACATCCCCGACGGCGCGTCGCTGGCCGTCGGCGGCTTCGGCCTCAGCGGCATCCCGGCCGTTCTGATCCGCGCCCTGTACGACCAGGGCGCCACCGGTCTCGAAGTCGTGTCGAACAACTGCGGTGTGGACGGCCAGGGCCTCGGCGTCCTGCTGGGCGCGGGCCGCATCGCCCGGGTCACCGGCTCGTACGTCGGCGAGAACAAGGAGTTCGCCCGCCAGTACCTCTCCGGCGAACTGGAGGTGGAGCTGGTGCCGCAGGGCACCCTCGCCGAACGGCTGCGCGCCGGCGGCGCGGGCATCCCCGCGTTCTACACCCCGGCCGGTGTGGGCACCCAGGTGGCCAACGGCGGGCTGCCCTGGCGCTACGCCCCCGACAGGTCGGTGGCCCTCGCCTCCCCGGTGAAGGAGATCCGCACCTTCCACGACCGCCGCTACGTCCTGGAGCACGCCATCACCACCGACTTCGCGCTCGTCCACGCCTGGCGCGGCGACCGGCACGGCAACCTCGTCTTCCGCAAGTCGGCCGCCAACTTCAACCCGCTCGCCGCCATGGCGGGCCGGGTCACCCTCGCCGAGGTCGAGGAACTGGTCGAGCCGGGCGCACTGGACCCGGACGAGGTGCAACTGCCCGGCATCTACGTCCAGCGGGTGGTGGAGCTGACCGCCGGCCAGGCGGACGCCAAGCAGATCGAGAAGAGGACCGTACGCGCATGAGCTGGACCCGCGACCAGATGGCCGCCCGCGCCGCCGCCGAACTCGCCGACGGCTCCTACGTCAACCTCGGCATCGGCCTGCCCACCCTGATCCCCGGCCATCTCCCGCCCGGCGTCCAGGTGGTCCTGCACTCCGAGAACGGCATCCTCGGCACCGGCCCCTACCCCCGCGAGCACGAGGTCGACCCGGACCTGATCAACGCCGGCAAGGAGACCGTGACCGTCCTGCCCGGCGCGTCCTTCTTCGACTCCGCGCTGTCCTTCGGGATGATCCGCGGCGGGCACATCGACACCGCCGTCCTCGGCGCCATGCAGGTCTCCGCCACCGGCGACCTGGCCAACTGGATGATCCCCGGCAAGGTCAAGGGCATGGGCGGCGCGATGGACCTCGTCCACGGCGCCCGCCGGGTCATCGTCCTGATGGAGCACACCGCCAAGGACGGCACCCCCAAGATCCTCAAGGAGTGCACCCTGCCGCTGACCGGCGAGCACTGCGTCCACCGGATCATCACCGACCTCGGCGTCCTGGACGTGACCGCCGAGGGGCTGGTGCTCGTGGAGTGCGCGCCAGGGGTGACGGCCGAGGAGATCGCGGACCGGACGGACGCGCCGCTGAACCGGGTGCCGTAGGCCGCGAACGCCCGGCGCTAGGAGAGCGGCATGACCTTGCGGTAGGCGAACACCACGACCGCCGCGACCGCGACATGCATCAGGAGCAGCGCGCCGACACCGATCGCGCCGCCGTTGCCGTAGAGCAGGAAGTCGGGCACGAAGGACACCACGACGACGGTCGGCACCAGCCGGCGCACCAGTGCCTCGGGGTCCTTCGCCGCCTTGCGCACGACGGCCCAGCCGAGGGCGCCTATCAGGGTGCCGACCGCCGTGAGGAAGATGTACGACCCGGCCTTCAGCGGCTGGAAGTCGTCCGGCGCGCCGGCGGCGAGGGCGATGAGCGAGATCACGGTGTTGACGATCGAGGCCACCACGATCGCGGCGACGACACCTCCCGCCACGACGAGCGGGCCACGGCGGACGGCGACTGCCTCAGAGGTAACGGACACAACGAACTCCAGGGGAGGGCATGGGGGGACACGTCCGGGAAGGGCGTGCGTTTGAAGAATCAAACGGAGACGGGACCAGTCTCGCCCAGCCCATTTGAAGTCTCAAGCTCTTGGCCCTGTCAGTCTCCTGTCGACCGACGGCCGTGGAACGCGGCGATCCGCTCCCGCATCGCGACCGGGTCGGCGTACATCGGCCACTGCCCGCTGTGCGGGATCGCGGCCAGCTCCACGCCATGCGCCGCGAGTTCGGGCAGGTAGGACAGGTGGGCGTTCTCGGCGCCGTACAGGAACATGCGCGGGAAGGGCAGCGCGAGGAACTTCTTCATGAGGTCGCCGTGGTCGGACAGGGCGACCATCGACTCGAAGATCCCCCGCACCGCCTCCGGCCGCACCTTGTGGCGCAGGCTCGCCGCGTAGAGGGCGCTGGAGGTCTCGGTCGAGCGACGGGCGCGGTCGGCGAAGCCGGCGAGGAAGTGGGCGGGGTCGTCCGTGCGGTGGGTGACGATCTGGCGGCTGAGGAAGCAGTCCTCCGGGGCGAGGTAGCCCTCGATGTCGACGAAGCTGAGGACGCGCTCGGGCTCCGGGTGGGCCGGCAGGAGGGCGGTGAGGCCGCCCATGGAGTGGCCGACGAGGTGGAAGCGCTCGGCAACAGATCCTCGCAGGTCGTCTCGCCGCAGCCGGGAGCGTCGTAGGCGAGGAAGGGGCCGCCGGCGAAGTCGGCGCAATCCTCCTTGGTCGAGCCGAAGCCGTGCAGGAAGAGGACGGGGTCGCCCTCGCCGGTGCGGCGGAGGACGGCGATGTCCAGGGCCACGCCGTCGACGCGCGGTCCCACCCGCTCGTTCGTGCGGTCCGTCATGGCGTGCTCCTCTGCCCCAGGCGGTAGTACTCGAGGGTGGTGACCCCGCGGCGGACGGCTTCGAGGGCGCGCTGCTCGGCGGCGACCCGGTCGTCCGACCGGTCGAGGGTCTCGGTCAGGGCTTCGGCGGGTACGACGACCACACCGTCCGCGTCGCCGACGACCAGGTCCCCGGGGCGCACGACAGCGCGCGCATGAAGCGGCCGCGGGTGAAGAGGGGGTAGTGCTGCGTCAGCGAGGCGGAGACGTCTCGGGGGACGCCGTCGATGACGGTGCCCGCGGTGCCGCGATGGCGGCGACCCCGGTCATGATGCCGCCCCAGACGGTGACGTCGGTACGGCCGTCGTTGGCCATGACGACGACCGCGCCGGGCGGGACGTCGTCGAGGAAGTCACCGACCGTGCCGCCCGTGGTGGCGTCGACGGGGGCAGCACCATCGCCGAGTTCCGACGGGTGCGGCCCCGCGTCGAGTTGCGGGTGGTGGAGGTGGACACACCGTCCGGGCAGGAACTGGTGGCCGGGCACGAACTGGACATCGCGGTCGTACGACCCGACGCACCCGTGCGCGGGCTGCGCGCCCGGCCCTGGCGGCACGACCGGTTCGTCGTCGCCCTGCCCGCCGGGCATCCCCTCGTCGACGGCAGCGGGCGGCCGGTGGACCTCGCGCGGTTCGCCGAGGAGCCCTGGGTCTGGCTGAGCCGGGACGCCTCTCCCGACTGCCACGACCAGTTGACGGCCACCTGCCGGCGGGCCGGGTTCACCCCCGACGTACGCCATCCGGCCGGCTCGATCATGACCCAACTGGCCATGGTGGGCTGCGGTTTCGGGGTGACTCTCGTGCCCCATGTGACGGTGCGCGGGACCGCCTTCCGGCCCCTCACCGACCGCGCCGACATCGTCGAGCTCTCGCTGGTGTGCCGGAGCGGTGCGCAGGAGCCGCTGGTGGCGGAGTTCCTGCGCACCGCGTCCGGGTAGGGCGGTCAGGCGCCGACGTACTGCGCGAGGTGCTCGGCGGTGAGGGTGGCGCGGGCGGCGACCAGGTCGGCCGGGGTGCCCTCGAAGACGATCCGGCCGCCGTCGTGGCCGGCGCCCGGGCCGAGGTCGATGATCCAGTCGGCGTGGGCCATGACCGCCTGGTGGTGCTCGACGACGATGACCGACTTGCCGGAGTCGACCAACCGGTCGAGCAGGCCGAGGAGTTGCTCGACGTCGGCGAGGTGCAGACCGGCGGTCGGCTCGTCGAGGACGTAGACGCCGCCCTTGTCGGCCATGTGCGTGGCCAGCTTGAGGCGCTGGCGCTCGCCGCCGGACAGCGTGGTGAGAGGCTGGCCGATGGTGAGGTAGCCGAGGCCGACGTCGGTGAGCCGCTGGAGGATGCGGTGGGCGGCCGGGATGTGTGCCTCGCCCGCGGCGAAGAACTCCTCGGCCTCGGTCACCGGCATCGCCAGTACCTCGCTGATGTCGCGGCCGCCGAGGCGGTACTCGAGGACGGACGCCTCGAACCGCTTCCCGTCGCACTCCTCGCAGGTGGTGGCGACGCCGGCCATCATCGCCAGGTCGGTGTAGATGACGCCGGCACCGTTGCAGGTGGGGCAGGCGCCCTCGGAGTTGGAGCTGAACAGGGCGGGCTTGACGCCGTTCTCCTTGGCGAAGGCCTTGCGGATCGGTTCGAGCAGTCCGGTGTACGTCGCCGGGTTGCTGCGCCGGGAGCCGCGGATGGCGCCCTGGTCGACGGAGATCACCCCGGAGCCCGTCGGAATCGAGCCGTGCACCAGGGAGCTCTTGCCGGAGCCGGCGACGCCGGTGACGACGGTCAGTATCCCGAGGGGGATGTCGACGTCGACGCCCTGGAGGTTGTGGGTGGAGGCGCCCCGGATCTCCAGCGCTCCGCTGGGCTTGCGGACGCTCTCCTTGAGGGCGGCCCGGTCGTCGAAGTGCCGGCCGGTGATGGTGCCGCCCTTGCGCAGGCCGTCGACGGTGCCCTCGAAACAGACGGTGCCGCCGCCCGCGCCGGCGCCGGGACCGAGGTCGACGACGTGGTCGGCGATCTCGATCACCTCCGGCTTGTGCTCCACGACCAGGACCGTGTTGCCCTTGTCGCGCAGCCGCAGCAGCAGGCCGTTCATGCGCTGGATGTCGTGCGGGTGCAGACCGGTGGTGGGCTCGTCGAAGACATAGGTGACGTCGGTGAGCGAGGAGCCGAGGTGGCGGATCATCTTGGTGCGCTGCGCCTCGCCTCCGGAGAGGGTGCCGGCGGGACGGTCGAGGGAGAGATAGCCGAGGCCGATCTCCACGAACGAGTCGAGGGTGTGCCGGAGCGTGGCGAGGAGGGGCGCCACCGAGGGCTCGTCGAGGCCCCCGACCCAGGCGGCCAGGTCGCTGATCTGCATCGCGCAGGCGTCGGCGATGCTGATCCCGTCGATCTTCGAGGAGCGGGCGCCCTCACTGAGGCGGGTGCCGTCGCAGTCGGGGCAGGTGGCGAAGGTGACCGCCCGCTCCACGAACTCGCGGATGTGCGGCTGCATCGACTCCTTGTCCTTGGAGAGCATCGACTTCTGGATGCGCGGGATCAGACCCTCGTAGGTCATGTTGATCCCGGCGATCTTCATCCGGGTCGGCTCGCGGTGCAGGAAGTCCTGCAGCTCCTTCTTCGTGAACTTGCTGATCGGCTTGTCCGGGTCGTAGAAGCCGGACTCGGCGTAGAGGCGGGAGTTCCAGCCGCCGCCCTTGTAGCCGGGGACGGTGATCGCGCCCTCGTTGAGGGACAGGTTCTCGTCGTAGAGCTGGGCGAGATCGAGGTCGGTGACGGCGCCGCGGCCCTCGCAGCGCGGGCACATGCCGCCGGTGATGCTGAAGCTGCGGCGCTCCTTGACCTTCTGCCCGGCGCGTTCGACGGTGACGGCGCCCGCGCCGCTGATGGAGGCGATGTTGAAGGAGAACGCCTTGGGCGAGCCGATGTGCGGCTTGCCGAGGCGGCTGAAGAGGATCCGCAGCAGGGCGTTGGCGTCGGTGGCGGTGCCGACGGTGGAGCGGGGATCGCCGCCCATCCGCTGCTGGTCGACGATGATCGCGGTGGTGAGGCCGTCGAGGACGTCGACCTCGGGGCGGGCCAGGTTCGGCATGAAGCCCTGGACGAAGGCCGGGTAGGTCTCGTTGATCAGCCGCTGGGACTCGGCGGCGATGGTGTCGAACACCAGGGAGCTCTTGCCCGAGCCGGAGACGCCGGTGAAGACGGTCAGCCGGCGCTTGGGGATCTCGATGCTGACGTCCTTGAGGTTGTTCTCGCGCGCGCCGTGCACCCGGATCAGGCCGTGGCTGTCGGCCACATGCGGCTCGGACGTCTGCGTCTCGGACGTCTGCGTCTCGGTCATTCTGGCCATGCTCAAACCCACTCCATCTGCTGCGCGAGGCCTCCGTCGATGGCCGCCACGCTAGCCGGGCAGCACCGCGAACGCTTCTCCATTCCTGACGGGCTCGTGTGCTCGCGACGCGCCCGCCCGGCCGGGGGTGGCTAGGCTGGCCCTGCCGGGGAAGGGCGGTGCCATGGATACCGAGTCCCTGATCAGGGCCGCGATCGAGGAGCACTGGCGGGCGTCGGAACGCGGGGACATCGCCGCCGAGCACGCCGTCTACGCCGCGGACGCGATCCTGGACTACCCGCAGTCGGGCGAGCGTTTCCGGGGCCGCGAGACGATCGCGGCGCAACGCGGTGGGCACCCGGCCGACCGGCACTTCACCGTCCTGCGCATCACCGGCCACGCTCAGGTGTGGGTGAGCGAATGCGTCATCACGTACGACGGCGTGCCGTCGTACTCAGTGAGCGTCATGGAATTCGCCGGTCGGCAGGTGGTGCACGAGACGCAGTACTTCGCCGGCCCCTTCGGTGCGCCCGCGTGGCGGGCCGCGCTCGCGGAGCCGATGCCGGGGCGCACCATCGAGGAAGCCTGACTTTCGACTCCACCATGCCCCGGGCCGACGACATGGTCGGTCTACGGCGTCCGCTCAGCCGAACCACCGGGTGAGGGCCGTTCGAGGGGGCTGCCGTCGGTCGTGGACCAGGCGACGTAGCCGTCGGGCCTGATCAGCAGGGCCTCGGCGCCCGCCACGTCCTCGTCGGTCTTCGCCGCGACGTGCTCGACCCGGTCGGACCGGTGGCCCACGGGCCGCTGCCTGCCGTCGAGCGAGAGCAGCAGGCCCCGGCCGGAGTGCATCAGCCGGCTCACCCGGGTCGGGCCGGACTCGGTGGTCAGCTCCAGGTCGATCATCCGGGGGCCGACGCCGGGGTACCGGGTGTCGAGGCCCGACATCACGCCCGAGAGGTAGCGGTTGGTGTCGGGCAGGCGCAGTAGTTCGGTCGTGAGGGTACGGACCGCCGCGACCTCCTCGTCGGCGGGTCGGCAGCCGCTCGACGCGCTGCTGGACGCGTTGGCGCGACGCGACCCGAACACCGGACTGAACGACGCTCCCGAGATCGTCTCCTTCCTGAGGATGATCTTCGACACGGAGAGCCTGGCGGCGCGGCTGACGCGGTACACCGCACGCGGGATCGAGGCGCTGTCCGAGGCGTTGCGGGAGCCCGGCGCCGATCCGCTGACCGCGCACCTGGCGGCGGCCCAGGTGATCATGGTGCAGCGGGAACTGGCCGTCATGAACCACGAGGCGCCGGCGGACGGCGAGTCCGCCGACGACCGCTACCCGGAGGCCGTCCGAGCGGCCCGGCAGCCGTTCGACCTCCTCCACGACGGCCTGGGGCCCCCTCACCACCGCTTGACCACCCTGCGCGAGAGCTTGGCGAAGGCACCGCGCAGGACGGGTGTCAACGGCGGTTCCAGCTCCCGTCGTCGGCAAGTGTCTCCAGTTCCCGGCGGCCCGGGGGCGCCGCGTGGTCGCTGTGCACCCGCAGGACGGCCGCCGCCGGCAGGTGGCCCCAGCGCAGGGCGTGCGGGGGCCGGCTGCCGAAGCGCCGCGCCGCGAGGTACCCGGCGACGAAGGCGTCGCCCGTGGATCCAGACGCCGACGAGGACGATGGTCGCGATGGCGAGGTCCGGTGAGACGAGCCGGCCGGGGCGGCCGAACCCCAGGGCGGAGACGAGCTCGTTGACGAGTCCGGTCTGCCGGTCCAGGGCGGCCTTCCGGACGATGCCGACGACGACCGGGGAGATCATCGGCGGCAGCAGGCAGGCGGCGCTCGGCGAGCGACTCCCCGACGCCCCGGGAGTCCGTGTCGCCCACGACGGACCGGCCCGGAGCGGTGGCCAAGGCGGTGCGGGTCATCGAGGCGATGGCGGAGCACCGCGGCGTCAGCGAGATCAGCCGCAGCACCCGGCTGCCCACGTCCACCGTGCACCGCATCATCCAGGAACTCGTCACCGTGGGCTCGGCCCGCAGGGACAGGGAGAGCGGCTGTCTGCCCGGTGTCGGGCTGCTCACTCTCGCGGCCCGCGCCGAGTCCGAGGCGGGCATCACGACGATCGCCCGGCCGGTCACGCAGCGGCTGCGCGACACCACCACCCACACCGTGCACCCGGCGCTCCGCCACGGCGACCAGGCCGTGTACGTGGACAAGCTGGAGGGGCTGCGCGCCTACGAGATGCGCTCCCGCGTGGGCCCGGTGATCCCGCTGCACTCCACCGGCATCGGCAAGGCCCTGCCGGCCGCGCTCCCCGCGGACGAGGTCAGGGGGATCCTGCAGCGGTCGGGGACACCGGCCGTGACCCCGCACACCATCGACGACCCGGACGAACTGCTGCGCCACCTCGCCGAGATCGCCCACCGCGGCTACGCCGTCGACAACGAGGAGAACGAGCTGTCCACGCGGTGCATCGGGGCGACCGTGTACGACTGCCGCGACACCCGGATCGGCGGTATCAGCATCTCGTCGATGGCCTTCGAACTCGACGAGCAGCGCATCCGGGTGCTCGCGCCGCTCGTCGTCGGCGCGGCCCGCGAGATCTCCCGGGCGCTCGGCCACCGCTGAACCACCGTCACAGGCCGCCCCGCGGATCGGCCCGCGATCGGCTACGAACATTTTGCGTTCTCGCGGGACGCCCATGAACCGACCGCCACCTGCGCGGAGTCTACTTTGTCCGGCGGTACGGCCCCCAGGTAACGGCGAGTTCACCAGCCCTCTCTTCCTCGGCAGTCTACGCGCGTGGTGTCATGCACACGCTCACCCACCCCCCACGTGAGCGTCTACTCAACTAGGAGTCACGCAATGCTGTCGAAGCTTCTCGTTCGCGCGGGTGTCGCCCTGGCGGCCAGCGCGGCCGTGGTCGCCACCGCGGTCCCCGCGAACGCCGCGAGCTACTCCGCGTTCGCCTTCTCGCTCAGCAGCAGCGAGCCCACGATCTACGACTTCATCAACTCGGCCACCAGCTCGCTCGACATGACGATGTACGAGCTGGAGGACACCACGGCCGTCAACGACCTGATCGCCCTGGAGAACAAGGGCGTCACCGTGCGGGTCGTCCTGGACCAGGCGCACAAGAGCGCCAACAACTCCGCCTACACCTCTCTCACGAACGCGGGCGTGGGCGTGGTGTGGTCGCCGTCCAGCTTCGTCTACACGCACCAGAAGACGATCACGGTGGACGCCACCAAGTCGCTGGTCCTGACCGGCAACCTGACCTCCCAGTACTACTCGACCGGACGGGACTACGGCGTCTTCACCGACGACACCCGGGACGTCGCGGCGATCGAGAAGGTCTTCAACGCCGACTACGCAGGCACCTCGATCACCCCCACGGACGGCGACCACCTGCTCTGGTCCCCCACCGACTCGCGCAGCCGCCTGCTGACCGTGGTCAACGCCGCCACCAAGACGCTCGACGTCGAGGAACTGGAGTTCAGCGACAGCACGGTGGTCAACGCCATCGTCGCCAGGGCCAAGGCGGGCGTGAAGGTGCGGGTCGTCCTGGAGACACCGGGCGACTACTCCAGCGAGGTCTCCGCGATCAAGGCCGCCGGCGGCACGGTCGTCGGCTACTCCGACCCCGACGGCTTCTACATCCACGCCAAGGCCATGGTCGCCGACTACGGCCTGTCCACCCAGGAGGTGGAGGCCGGTTCGATGAACATCAGCAGCAACTCCCTCTCCAACAACCGCGAGCTGGGCATCATCCTCACGGGCACGGGGGTCGCGCAGTCGGTGGCCACGACCATCGAGACCACGTTCAACAGCGACTACGCGGGCGGCACCGCCGCGTGACGCCACCGGTCCCCGCCCCGGCCGCGTGATGGCGCGACCGGGGCGGGGACCCCGGCGCGAGCGCCCCGGAAAATGCCGGGTCCCGCAGGGCACACGGCGATAGCCTCGCCCCGCGCATCGTCGTCATCGCCGTACGGGGAGGGGCCGTTCATGTCGGGGCAGGACTGGGTCGCACAGACGGAAGAGTTGTTCGAGGCCGCGATGTTCGGCGGGGACCCGGCCGCACTGGACGCGTCCGACGACGCGCTGGACGCGGTCGAGGCGGCCCTGTGCATGGCACGGGGCAAGGTGCTGCACGTCCGCTTCCTCAACGACCGCGTGGAGAACGGCCGGGAACCGGAACTGTTCGAGCGCGCGGCCGAGTTGTACCGGCGGCTCGGCGACACGTCGGGTGAGGCGGACGCGCTGTTCTGGGTCGGCTGCTGGCACCAGGTGGTGAAGGGCGACGGTGCCACCGGCGGGCCGTACTTCGAGCGGTCGTACACACTGGCGAGCTCCGTCGACGACCGCAGGACGATGTCCTACGCGGTCCGCCATCTCGCCTTCGCCGACAAGGACGCGGGCCGCTTCGACCAGGCCCGCGAGCGGTTCACCGAATCGGTGGCGCTGCGCCGGGAGATCGGTTTCCGGCCCGGGGAGGCGGCCGGACTGGTGGCGCTGGCCTACCTCGCGGCCGAGACCGGCGACGCGCCGACGGCACTCCGGCACCTCGACGAGGCGCAGTCGGTCGCCGAGGAGTGCGACGCCAAGGCCGTCCTGGGGTGGATCGAGGAGGCCCGCACACACCTCCACCCCTAGGACCGGGAACCGACCGGAGCGGCGGCCGACTGCGGTGTGCGCGCTGCACACCCTGGAGGACCGGGTCGCCTCGGGCCACTGGCAGGACGGCGACCCCGCGTCCCTGAACGCGCGCGACCGCGGCCGACCCCGCCTCGGCGGCGCGCCGCACCGCGTACGAGCCGAGTGCCCGCCCCCGTCCGTACGGCCTGTCCCACCCGGGCGACCAGCACCGGAAGTGAGATCACCCGGGCCGCCGCACGCCGGCCGGGGGCCGTAATCTTGCGCACGTGACAGCCGAGATCGCGCCAGAGCCCGCGGAGCCCCTGGACACCCCGCAGCCCCGCCCGCAGTCGCTGCTGCTCGCCTTCTTCGGCAACCACGTGCTGGAGCAGGGCCCGCTCGGCGTCTACTCGGGGAGCATCATCGCGGTCCTGGGGCGGGCGGGCGTCGGTGAGCAGGCGGTGCGCTCCACGCTCACCCGCATGGTCAACCGGAACCTGCTGCAGCGGCAACGGCAGGGCCGCAAGATGTACTTCGGCCTGACGCCGTCCGCCACACAGATCCTCCAGGACGGCCGGCGGCGCATCTGGCAGACGGGAGCCGTCAACGACGACTGGGACGGCTCCTGGACCCTGCTCGGCTTCTCGCTGCCCGAGTCCTGGCAGCGGCAGCGGCACGATCTGCGCTCGCAGCTCGGCTGGTCCGGCTTCGGGCCGCTCTACAGCGGTCTGTGGATCGCGCCGGGCCGGGTGGACGTCTCCGCCGTCGTCGCCGAACTCGGGCTCTCCGCCCACGTGAAGATCTTCCACGCGCTGGCCGACGAGGCGACGGACATCGACCTGATGATCCGCGACACCTGGGACCTGGGGTCGATCGCGGCCCGGTACGAGGACTTCCGCACCCGCTGGGAGGCCTGGCGCCCCGGCCTGGGCGACGATGCCGTCGTCACCCGGCTGCGGCTGGTCAGCGAGTGGCTGGGCATCATCCGCACCGACCCCCGGCTGCCCGTCCGGCATCTGCCGGCCGACTGGCCGGCCCACCGGGCGGAGGCGACGTTCCACCGGGTCGCCGCCGAGACCGAGACCCCCGCCCGCCTGATGGCCGCGGACCTCCTGGACACCACCCCCCTCTGACCCGCCGGGCCCGGCCGACGGCCCCGCGGCCGGGCGGAATCCCCTGGTCAGGGCGGAGATCGTCGGGCGATCTATGCTTCTTGGAGCAGGAAGTCCGCCGGACCGTCGAAGGAGAGGCTGCCCGTGTACGGCGACGCCCTCCGTCCGGCATCCGCACCGTGTTCGTCTCTCCCGAGGAAGCCCCGTTGAACTTCTGGTCGATCTATGAGCACGGCTTCGCGCGCGTCGCCGCGTGCACGGGCCACACCGTCATCGCCGACCCGCTCGCCAACGCCGAGGCGGTGCTGCGCCAGGCCCGCCGTTGCGCCGAGGACGGGATCGCCGTCGCCGTCTTTCCCGAGCTCGGCCTGACCGGTTACTCGATCGAGGACCTGCTGCTGCAGGACGCGCTGCTGGACCAGGTCGAGGAGGCGATCGAGACGGTGGTGGCCGGCTCGGCCGACCTGCTGCCGGTGCTCGTCGTCGGCGCCCCGCTGCGTCATCGCAACCGGATCTACAACTGCGCGGTGTTCGTGCACCGGGGCCGGATCCTCGGGGTGGCGCCCAAGTCGTACCCGCCGAACTACCGGGAGTTCTACGAACGGCGCCAGATCGCCTCGGGCGACGACGAGCGGGGCGGCACGATCCGGATCGGCGGCGAGAGCCTGCCGTTCGGGGTCGACCTGCTGTTCGAGGCGGAGGACGTGCCCGGTCTGGTGCTGCACGCCGAGATCTGCGAGGACATGTGGGTGCCGGTGCCGCCGAGCGCGGAGGCGGCGCTGGCCGGGGCCACCGTGCTGGTGAACCTCTCGGGCAGCCCGATCACGGTCGGCCGGGCGGAGGACCGCAAGCTGCTGTGCCGCTCCGCGTCGCAGCGCTGCCTGGCCGCGTACGTCTACGCGGCGGCCGGTCTGGGCGAGTCGTCCACCGACCTGTCCTGGGACGGCCAGACCATGATCTACGAGAACGGCGCGCTGCTCGCCGAGTCGGACCGGTTCCCGCTCGGCGACCAGTACGCGGTCGCCGACGTGGACCTGGACCTGCTGCGCCAGGAGCGGGCCCGGATGGGCTCCTTCGACGACAACCGCCGTACGCACGCGGCCCGCACCGGCGACTTCCGGACCGTCGCCTTCCGGCTCGACCCGCCGACGGCCGACCTGGGCCTGCGCCGCCGCGTCGAGCGCTTCCCGTTCGTGCCGGCAGACCCCGAGCGGCTCGCCCTGGACTGCTACGAGGCGTACAACATCCAGGTCGCGGCGCTCCAGCAGCGGCTGGCGGCGATCGGCGGCCCGAAGGTGGTCATCGGGGTGTCCGGCGGCCTCGACTCCACGCACGCACTGATCGTGGCCGCGCGGGCGATGGACCGGGCGGGCCGCCCGCGCAGCGACATCCTGGCCTTCACCCTGCCCGGCTTCGCCACCGGCGAGCACACCAAGGGCAACGCGCACCGGCTGATGAACTCGCTCGGTGTCACCGCGGCGGAGCTGGACATCACGCCGACCGCCCGGCTCATGCTCAAGGAGATGGGCCACCCGTTCGCCGCCGACGAGCCGGTGTACGACATCACCTTCGAGAACGTCCAGGCGGGGCTGCGCACCGACTACCTGTTCCGGCTCGCCAACCAGCGCGGTGGCGTCGTCCTCGGCACCGGCGACCTGTCCGAGCTGGCGCTCGGCTGGTGCACCTACGGTGTCGGCGACCAGATGAGCCACTACAACGTGAACTCCGGGGTGCCCAAGACGCTGATCCAGCATCTGATCCGCTGGGTCATCAGCAGTGAACAGTTCGACGCGGAGACCGGCGAGACCCTGGCCGCCATCCTCGATACGGAGATCAGCCCGGAGCTGGTGCCGGGCGAGGAACTGCAGTCCACCGAGTCCAAGATCGGGCCGTACGCGCTGCACGACTTCACCCTCTACCAGGTGCTGCGGCACGGGTTCCGGCCGTCGAAGATCGCCTTCCTGGCCTGGACCGCCTGGCACGACCGGGAGGCGGGCGCCTGGCCGCCCGGTTTCCCCGAGGGCGACCGGAAGGCGTACGACCTGGCGGAGATCCGGCACTGGCTGGAGTACTTCTGCCGGCGCTTCTTCGCCTTCGCCCAGTTCAAGCGCTCGGCCATGCCGAACGGCCCGAAGGTCTCGGCGGGCGGCTCCCTCTCACCGCGCGGCGACTGGCGGGCCCCGTCCGACAGTTCGGCGAAGGCCTGGCTGCGCGACCTGGCCCGGGTCCCGGACTGACACCCCGGGGTGACGCGCTCCCGGTTTGGAGCGCGTCACCCGTCTGCGCTACAGTCGATCTTGCGCTCGACACCCCGACTCGGGGCAGCGGGCGATGCGTTGGTGGTCCAAGGAAAGACGCCCCGCTTCCTGCGGGGAAATGCAGGTGCAAGGCCTGCCCGGCGCTCCAGCACAAGAGGCCCGGCTCCGTTCTCACGGAGCCGGGCCTCTTCGCGTGTGCGGATCTCGGCGACGGCCGCGCGCACCCTTACGGGCGAACCTCCCGCCGACACTCGGAAGGATGCTTGACGCGGAGCAAAAGACCAGTTCAGGGACGTGGCGACGGCAGGCGGGGCGACACCTGGGCCGGAGTACCGGTTGCGGCGCCCCGCACCGCTTCACACGGTGGGCGCAACAACAGTCCCGAAAGGAAACCCATGCGCGCCCTAGTCTCCCGCGGCCTCCTCGTCTCCCCCCTGGTCTGCGCCGCCCTGGTCCTCGGCCCGGCCGCCGCCTCCGCTGCCGCCGCCGACGCCGGCCGAGAAGCGTCGGGGCCGGGTGTCGCGCAGACGGTTCCGTGGCCCGGCACCGACATCGCCACGCTCCTGGACCGCGTCGAGGCGATGCACACGACGCGGCAGGACCGCGCCCTGACCCCGCTTCTGGACACGCTGCCGAACCTCACCACGGGGCACGGCACCCGGCTCGACCCGGACCGGGCCGCCGCCTACGCCAAGGCGGTACGGGAGTGGAGCAGCACCGTGCAGCAGCGGCTGCGGCACCTGGAGCCCGGCGCCGCCGACCGCGCGCACCGGAACCCGACCCGAGCCGCCGACCCCGTCGCGGACCTGCTGAACGCGGTCCAGGCAGCCGTCAACGGACTGCTCGGCTCGCTGACTTCGCTTGACCTCGGCGGGGTGCTGAGCGCCGTCACCGGGCTGCTCGCCCCGATCCTCAGTGCGGTCACCGGCCTCCTCGGCGCGGTGCCCGACCTGCCGGCGCTGCCGGCCGTGGACACTCTGACCTCCACGGCGACCGTCACACCGTGAGGCTCTGACACCGACCCGCAGGGGTGGCCGGGAATCCGGGCACCCCTGCCGCACGTCCGGTCCCTCCCGCGGCCTCCGGGGCCGTCAGTCCTCTCCCGCGGCCTCCCGGGCCGTCAGTTTTCGCTCCAGCCCGGGACGGTGGGCAGGACCCGTTCGGCGGCCCGTACGAGGGCGGTGTCGTCGGGCAGTACGTCGTCCTGCCGCCAGATCGAGACTTCGAAGGTGCCCTTGCCGTCGTCCTTCGCGTGCTTCGAGACGAGGACGCAGCGCGCCGTGCCGCCGGGGCCCGTGGTGGCCTTCCCGCCGCCGAGGTTGAAGCCGATGGAGATGGTCGGGCTGGAGTAGAGGACCGCGGGATGCCCCATGATGGTCGTCTTCCGTGCGTCGCCCATCAGGTCGCCCATGTCGGAGACGGTCAGGTCCTCGTACGACGCCGACAGCTTCACGGAGTAGGTGTCCAGCGTCACCGTCGCATCGGGATCGGCGATCTTCCCGCCGCCGGCGAGGGTGATCCAGTCCCCGCTGCCGCTGGCGGACTCGGCCTGCTCCCCGGGAGTTCCCAGCAGGGCAGGCAGGTCCGGGCGGTTCAGCGCCTTGCACAACCGCGCGCCGGATATGTATCGGGCCGGGAGGCGGTCGGTCGACTTCGAGCAGGCCGCCGGCTCACTGCTCGCGCTCTTCTGGTGGACGAACCTGCCCTGGGCCCACAGGCCCCCCACGACGACCGCGAACAGGCCCACCGCCGCGATCGCCTGGACCACCGGTCTGCCGTCCTTTTCAGGCGCGCCGATACCGTCGGTCATGTCCCCCACCCCCGCTGTGCGTCCCCTGTGCGCCATGGAGCCTAACTGATGTTCACGGGGACGGCACCGGCCGCACACACCCCTCGGTGGCCGCGGATTCCCGCAGGAGTGTTTGATGGCGGGAGCAGCCTGGGTGCCGGAGGAAGCTGAGGTGGACGCGGTGGCCGACGGACGGGTCGTCGAGGCGGGCGGGGGCGCCCTGGTGGTGCGTCGCGCACCGCGGGACAGGGCGCGCGCGGCGGTGCTCGTCCTGCACGGCGGCCAGGAGAACGGCCGCCGTCCGGCCCGCCCCTGGCAACCGGCCGCACTGCGTATGCGCCCTTTCCTGAGCGCCGCGGCCTCGGTCTCCTCGCCCCGTGACGTGCTGATCGGGCAGGTGCGCTACCGCTACCGGGGCTGGAACGACGCCGCCGACCCGCTCCAGGACACGCTGCGCGCCCTCGACGAACTGCGCGGCCGGGCCGGGGACGTCTCCGTGGTGCTGGTCGGCCACTCGATGGGCGGCAGGGCGGCGCTGCGCGCGGCGGCCGATCCGTCGGTGCGCGGGGTGCTGGCGCTGGCGCCGTGGTGCCCGCCCGGCGACCCCCTGACCGGTCTCACCGGGACGCGGATCATCGTCCTGCACGGGGACCGGGACCGGGTCACCGCGCCCGCCGAATCGGCCACTTATGTGCGCCAGGCCCGTGAGACCGGTGCACAGGCCGGCATGGTGCTGCTCAGGGGCGGCGACCACGCGATGCTCCGCCGCAGCCGTGACTGGCATCGTGCCTCCGCCGCCGCCATCAGGCGGTTGCTGCGCCCCGAACGCGACCTCGAGGGCTGGACGGCGGAGGCCTGCGAGACGGACGGGCCGCTTCTGCGCTGACCCGCGCCCTGATAAGGTGCCACGCCCCCACGCGGCATCCACCCTGAGGACGGCTGATGTCGATCACGAAGTCGCTCACCACATCGCTCAGATTTGTCACGTACCTGACAGTGACCTTCCTGGTTCTCGCACTGTCCGGAACCGCCCCCGCCACCACGGTGTCGCGCTCCCCCGACCTGGCTTCGGCCGCGTCGGCGACCGGCACCTGGCAGCCCCCGCTGTCCACCCGGGGCCGCTACATCGTCGACGCCGACGGAAACCGGTTCCGTCTCAAGGCCGCCAACTGGGACGGCGCACAGGGCTCCTGGACCGGCAGCGGCAGCGTCACCGACCCCGCCCAGCACCACGCCGGCCAGGACTCCTACGGCATCCCCCTCGGCCTGGACCGCGCGACGCTCCCCCAGCTCCTCGCCGATTTCCAGGCGCTCGGCATCAACAGCGTCCGGCTCCCCTTCTCGAACGAGATGATCCACACGACGGCCGCGGTGCCGGACGCCGCGGTCGCGGCCAATCCGCAGCTGCGCGGAAAGACGCCCCTGGAGGTCTACGACGCCGTCGTGACCGCCCTCACCGGCGCGGGCTTCGCCGTCGTCCTCAACAACCACACCAACACGTCCCGTTGGTGCTGCGGCGTCGACGGCAACGAGCGCTGGAACAGCAGCCAGTCGACCCGGCAGTGGGCCGACGACTGGGTCTTCATGGCCCGCCGTTACGCCGCGAACGCCCGTGTCGTGGGCGCCGACCTCTACAACGAGGTGCGCCGGGACGTGCTCGACGACCCCAACTGGGGCCTGGGCGACGCCCATGACTGGTACGCCGCCGCCCAGCTCGCCGCCGACCGCATCCTCACCGAGGGCAACCCGAACCTCCTCATCGTCATCGAGGGCATCAACTGGACGGGACTGCCGGTCGACGGACTCCCCCACGACCGCCCCACCCTCAAGCCGGTCCGCACCCTCTCGAACACCCTCGTGGACGCCCACAAACTCGTCTACTCGGCGCACTTCTACGGCTACACGGGTCCCCGGCACAGCGGCGCCACCGGCATCGGCGAGACCAGCGATCCCCGCTACCAGGACCTGAGCCGCGACGACCTGTACCAGGCCCTGGCCGACGAGGCCTTCTTCGTCACCGCCGAGGGCAAGCACTACACGGCCCCCGTATGGGTCAGCGAGTTCGGCATCGGAGCGAACGAGACGGGGACGGCCGCCCGCACCTGGTTCGGCAACATCACCGACTACTTCGCCGACCACGACACGGACTTCGCCTACTGGCCGCTGGTCGGCTGGGAGGGCCACGACGACTGGGCGCTGCTGCGCTACGACACCGCCGGGCACCGCTCCGGCCTCCTCGACGGAGGGGACTGGCGGGCCACCGCGTGGGACCACCTGGTGAACACCCCCGGCCGCACCGGGTACATCGCGCCGGGAACGACCTGGCGCATGCTGTCCACGGACCACGGCGACCAGGTCGAGTCGCTGCGGGTGCGGACGAACGGCGACTGGGACTCGGGGGCCTCCAAGGCGGCCTGCCCGGACGGGCTGCGGCTCATCGGTCTCGCACACTCCGGCGGGCGCGGCCTGTGCACCGACGCGACGGCGGGCGACCTGCGGGCCGCGGGCACCACCCAGACGGTCGTGACCGACGAACGGTACGTGCCGGCGGGCGGCGACTGGGCCTCCGGGTACACCAAGTTCCAGTGTCCTACGGGCCAGTTCGTCATCGGGTACAGCCGACGCGGTGAGCGGGTGTCGGCGGCGTTGTGCGCGCCCGCCGGCCGCACGCCGGGAACCGGTGGCCGGACGCTGTGGTTCGACCGGTCCGACAACCGTCCCGCCGACGGCGCGGGCGACGACTACGCGTACGGCGCCTACAAGGGCCAGTGCGCGGCCGACGAGTACATCGCCGGAATCGCCTTCACGACCCGGGTGGGCAGCACACCCGGCCCGGCCGCCGTGCGGTGCGTCCCCCTCCAGCCCTGAACACCACCGGGGCCCGTCCTCGACGGGGGCCCCGGCGTGCACGGACCGCCGGGCCCGGTCGGAGGGCTCAGGGCACCCGCGCCAGGCCCCCGCCGGGTGCCGGTGCGGCCAGGTCGTCGTGGTGCGACGGGGTGCCCGGGGTCTCGGCGGTGGCCGTGAGGATGGCCTGCTGGAGGCGGCGCAGCCGCGGGGAGGGTTCCAGGCCGAGGTCTCTGACGAGGTGGGTGCGCAGCTGCTGGTAGACGTGCAGGGACTCGCTGCGCCGGCCCGAGCGGTACAGGGCCAGCATGAACTGGGCGTGCAGGTTCTCGTGGGAGCGGTAGCGGCTGGTCAGCACCGTGAGTTCGGCCAGGAGTTCGCGGTGCCTGCCGAGGTGCAGATCGGCCTCGATGCGCTGGTCGAGGGCGCACAGCCGGCCCTCCTCCAGCCGCCGTGCCTCCACGGTCAGCTGGGCGCCGGTGTGCACGTCGGCGAAGGGCGGGCCGGTCCACAGGTCCAGCGCCTGGCGCAGGAAGCGGGAGGCGCCCGCGTGGTTCTCGTCGTCCATGGCCCGGTAGCCCAGTTCGGCGAGCCGCTCGAACTCCGCGATGTCGCTGCCGCCGCCTCCGGTGGCCAGCAGGTAGGCGCCCGGCAGGGTCGTCAGGACGTCCTTCGCGGACCGCTCCGGCGCGCTCCCGGGGTCGTCGCCCTGGCGCAGTGCCGTCGCGATGAGGTCGCGCAGCTGGAGCACATAGGTCTGCAGGGTGGTGCGGGCGCTGCGCGGCGGGGTGCCCGCCCACAGTTCCTCGACGAGCGTCGCGACGGGCACCACCTGGTCGGCGCGCACCGCCAGCAGGGCCAGTATCTGGCGGGGCTTCGACGCGGTCGGGACGATCGAGACCCCGTTCTCCCGCACTCTCAGTGCACCCAGCAACCCGATGTCCACACGCGTCTCCCTGATCCTCACACCTGACACTCCGCCAGTAGAAAACAGCACGTGCGGTCTGTCAACCGACGCGTCGCTAGGCCGTCTCTAATGAACCGCCGGAGAACGGCCGGAGGACTCCACCCCACCCCCGAGCTTCCCGAAATGGCCGCGCGGAACGGCCATTTCGGGACTCACAGGGGCGAGCACACACCGCCGTGACCGCGCGGCCCGGCCACTCGGCCGCCAAGTCACCCGCTTCCGGTGGCCTTTAGGAAACAGACCCTATGGTCGGTTACTTGACTGGGGCTCAGCTCTTGCCCTCCCGGGTGAGCAGGACAACTCCCACCGCCAGCACCGCGAGTCCGCACCAGGACACGGCCGGCAGGCGCTCGCCCAGGACCGCGACCCCCAGGACGGCGGCCACGGCCGGCTCGACCAGGGTCAGGGTCGTCGCGGTCTGGGCGGTGGTGTGCCGCAGGCCGTAGCCGAAGAGCCGGTAGCAGAGGAAGGTGGTGACCACCCCGAGAAAGAGGACGACCAGCGCGCCGCGCGCCGTCGGCAGCCACGGCCCGGCGCTGCACAGCACCACCGGCAGCACGAGCACCGCCGCGCCCCCGAACATCACGCCCATCACCGCGCCGGAGGCATGTCCGCGGGCGATGAGCAGTCCGCCGACCAGCGCGTAGACGGCGTACGACAGACCCGCCGCCCCCGCCAGCAGGACACCGAGGAGGTCGACGGGAGTGCCCGCGCCGGTGAGCCCGGGGCCGAGGACGAGCGCCACGCAGCCGAGGACGGCCGTGGCGGTCGCGGCCGCCCAGCGGACGGTCGGCCGGGACTGCCGGGTGAGCCAGGCGAGCAGACCGGCGAGGACGGGAGCCCCGCCGAGTGCCACCACGGTGGCCACGGCCACGCCGGTGCGTGCCACGGCGGGATAGAAGGAGAGCGGGTATCCGGCCACCGCGAGGGCGCCCAGGGCGAGCAGCCCGCGTTCGCCTCCGGTGCAGGTCCGGGGAAGGGAGCGGCCGCCGGGCGCGGTCAGGAACAGCAGCAGGCCGCCGAGGACCAGGCCGGCGGCGCCGACGGCGGCGGCAGGTGCTCCGGCGGGGGCGAGGGAACTGGCGGTCCCCGTGGTGCCCCACAGCACGGCGGCCGTGAGGATCGGCAGCGGACCGGTGAGCAGGGCGGCGAGGTGGGGACGCGGGCGCGTGGGAGCCCGGCCGGTCAGGGCAGGGGAAGGCTGGGATGAGGTGTCGTTCGGCACAGTCGTGAACTTCCGTCGTCGAATACCGTCTGCGGACTGGTTTCGAAACGGGCGCACGTCACAGTCGTCCAGCCGCCGGGAAGCCCGGGCCGGAGCGTGGATTCAAGCCGTCAGCGGGTGCGCCCGATCAGGCGCAGAGCGGCGGCAGAACGACGTGCCAGTAGGTGTTCACGCACCGATCGTACAGGGGCGGCCGGGCCGGGCGACTGCGTGACCAGCCCGTACGGCAGCGGGCGCACTGGCCGCCCCGCCTCGAAGGGGTGCGCCTCGGCGGGGTCCCGGCCGGTGGCGCTGCCGGTGCCCGCGCCGACCGATCCTGTCGGGTCGGTGATCGCCGGGACGCATCCCGCGCACGTCAATGACACGGTCGCCGTCGCTTGTCGTATGGTTCGACCAAGTTTTGGCCAACGTGCGTCGATATCGTTTCCCGGTGCCTGCCCGTGGGAGAGACTCACCGGCGGAGGGGGGACGGGCACGGCCGATTCACGCCGGGCGTGCCATCCCGCAGTGTCGCGTCGCCCAGGGGAAGGCGGCGAGCAGACCAGCGGAGGGATGCATGACGCAGTCGCTTCCGGGGCAGCGCCCTGCCCAGGAGCAGGCGTTCGCCGGGCACGGCCGGCCACCGGTCGTCGTGGTCGGTGCCGGGCCGTACGGACTGTCGGTGGCCGCCCACTTACGGGCGGCGGGGACTCCGGTCCGTGTCTTCGGTGAGGTGATGGGCAGTTGGCGGCACGCCATGGCCACCGGGATGTTCCTGAAATCGACGCCGGCCGCGACCGATCTGTCGGCACCGGAGCCCGGTGGCCGGCTGGCGGACTTCCGGCGCGAGCACGGCGAGCCGGAGCTGACCGAGCTGACCCCGATCCCGTGCGACGTCTTCGTACGGTACGGGCAGTGGTTCCAGAAGCGGTACGTCGGTGAAGTCGAGCCGGCCCGGGTGACGGCGGTCGAGCAGCCCGCGTCCGGACCCGGCTTCCTGGTCCGGCTGGACGACGGGCAGGAGATGGCGGCCTCGGCCGTCGTGGTGGCGACCGGCCTGAACGGACTCGCCCATGTCCCGGAGGAGTTGCGGCAGTTGGTGCCCGAAGGGCCGGGTCCCCGGGCATGGGTGTCGCACACCAGCCAGCACACCGATCTGTCGATGTACGCGGGGCGGCGGGTGGCCGTCGTCGGCGGTGGCCAGTCGGCACTGGAGAGTGCCGCGCTGCTGCACGAGGCGGGCGCCGAGGCGCAGGTCCTGGTGCGTGAGCGCAAGGTGCTGTGGGGCATGACCCCGGACCTGGCCCGGCCCTGGACCCAGCGGCTGGCCAAGCCGGCCTCGCCGCTGGGCACCGGCTGGATCCTGGCGGCGGTCTGCGCGGCACCGGGGAGTGTGCGCTGGTGTCCGCCGGCCGCCCGGCTGCTGCTGTTCCGGCGGGCGCTCGGCCCCTCGGGCGGCTGGTGGCTGCGGGACCGGGTCGAGGGGGTCGTACGGGTGCGCACCTCGCGCCGGGTCACCGGTGCCCAGGTGTCCGGGCCCGCGGTGCGGCTGGACGTCGCCGGTCCCGGCGGGGAGCGCGAGTCCCTCACCGTGGACCATGTGCTGGCGGCCACCGGTTACCGGCTGGACCTGGACGCCGTGCCGTTCCTGTCCGCGTCGGTGCGGCGGGCCGTGGCGTGCGTGCCGGGTTCGAAGGCGCCCGCGCTGCGCGGGACCTTCGAGTCGTCGGTGCCCGGTCTGTACTTCACCGGCTCGCTCGCGGCGCCGATGTTCGGGCCGATGATGCGGTTCGTGGCGGGTACGGAGTTCGCGGCCGGCCGGATCGCCGGGCACATCGGGGCCGCCTGACGGCTCCGGGACGATTCCTGCCCCGGAGGCACATACGGCGCGGACGGTTTGCCCGGCCGAACTCCCGTGCCCGCGCGTGCCGATGACTCCGGGTCAGGAATCCGATCGGGCGGCGCCCACGAACTCGTCGCCGGGCGCCGCCAGTTGGGGCAGCACCAGTGACCAGAACTGTTCGACGTGCTGGGGTGGGATCCGGTCATGATCCGCCGCGCCGAGCACCTCGAACCCGACCGTCGTGGCGACGATCACCGCGGCGACCCGGTCCGGCGACACTCCGTCGGCCAGTTCCCCCTCGCGCTGCGCCCGCAGCAGTTGCTCGCACACCCAGGCACGCCACCAGGACCCGAAGTCCGTGCCGTTCTTGCGCGAGGGGTCGACGCTCAGCTTGAAGCCGGCGCGGACGACGGCATCGGTGGCGCCCAACGCCAACAGGTCCCGGGTGACCGTGATCAGCAGTCGCAGTGCGGAGGTGGCCGACCTCCGCCGCCCCGCGACCAGTTGTTCGACGGACCGCCGGGCCGCCCCCTCCACCTCGCAGGCGAGCGCGTCCTTGCTGGGAAAGTGGAAGTGCAGCGCGCCGGCGCTCACTCCCGCCCGCCGGATGATCGCGGGCAGCGAGGTCAGCGCGTAGCCGTTGTCGGCGAAGTTCTCGGCGGCGGCCAGGACGAGTGCCTGGCGGGTTCGGGCCGCCCGGAGTTGCTTGACCATCGCGTCCCCCTGTTGATCCGGAGGAAGCCGGAATTGGACGGTCCGGTTCCCCCTGGGCCTGCAACAATTGCGATCTGAGAACCCTAGCAAACAGCACGATTGGTAGGTTTCACGGACATTTCGGGCGACACCGAGCGATCCACCGCACGGCGGGTCGTACCGCCCCCGAACAAAACCAGGCGGATGGTTTGGTCCGAGGCGGGTCAGGCCTCGGCGGTCACCGGTTCTTCTTGCCGCCGGCGCTCGACTTCCTCGACGACCCGGGCACCGCGGTCGGGTGCGGTGTCCAGCCGGATCAGGGCCGCCGGGGTCGCGATGGCCGGCAGTACGTGGTTGTAGAGGACGGAGATGCGGTCGTTCAGGTCCGTCCAGTCGGAGACCACCTCGGACATGAACTGGGTCCCGATCCAGGCCCCGAGGAAGCACTCCGCGGTCTCACGGGGATCGACATGCGGCAGCACCTCGCCGCGTTCCTTCGCCTCCACCAGCTTGCTCGTCACCAGTTCGGTCCAGGCGGGCCAGGCGCTGCCGAACAGCGAACGCCCCTGGAGGTCGGCGGACAGCCGTATCCCGGCGAGCAGGATGACCTCCTTGGGGATGCGGTAGGCCAGCGTCATGCCGATGTCCACCCACTCCTGGAGCTTCAGCTCGCGCCGAACCCAGTAGTCGTCGCTGATCTGGGCGTTGATCACACCCCGGGCGAGGGCTTCCTTGGAGTCGAAGTGGAAGTACAGGGCGCCCTTGGTGACTCCGGCCCGCTCGAGGATCTCGGAGATGGTCGCCGCCGTGTACCCGCGCTCGGCGAAGACCGCCGCGGCGGCCTCGACAACAGCGCGACGGGTCCGAATCGCACGCTCCTGACGCGCCATGCGGACCCCCTCCTGGTCAAAACAAAACCGGACGTGACGTACCTTACCCCAATCGGGGGTCGATATTTCGGCCGCGCAGGGCCGATTCCCGGTCGCTCCCGCGCCGGCACGGCGGCGTCGACGCGGGCTCGTCGGGCAGTTCACCAGGCGGTGCGTCCACCGTCCACGGTAAGTGTGGCACCCGTGACGAAGCTCGCCTTGTCGCTGCACAGCCAGGCGGCGGCCTCCGCGACCTCCTCCGGGTCGGCGGCGCGGGCCTGCGGGGCGGAACGGTAGGCCCGCGCCTCGTTCTCCGGCGACTTGGCGAACCAGTCGTCGATCATCTCGGAGCGGGTCAGGCCCGGGGCGATGGCGTTCACGCGGATGTGGTGCGGGGCGTACTCGACGGCCGCCGCCTTGGTCAGTCCGATCACCGCGTGCTTGGAGGCGATGTACGGCGCGGCCGTCGAGGAGGCGACCAGGCCGCCCACGCTGCTGGTGTTGACGATCGACCCGCCGCCGCTCTCCAGCATGGCCGTGATCTCGTGGCGCAGGCAGTTCCACACGCCCCGCACGTTGGTCTCGGTGACGCGCTCGTAGTCGGCGTCGCCGATGAGGTGCATGGGGGTCTTCGGCAGGGCGACGCCCGCGTTGTTGAAGGCGGCGTCGAGACGGCCGTACCGCTCGACGACGAACTCCACCGTGCGCCGCACCTCCTCCCCGTCGCGCACGTCCAGGGTGCGGTGGCTCGCCTCGGCTCCCCGGGCGCGCAGTTCGCCGGCGAGTTCGCGGAGCTTGTCGTCGCGGCGGGCGGTGAGGACGACGGTGGCTCCCTGCCGGGCGAACACCCGGGCCGCGGCCGCGCCGATGCCGCTGCTGGCGCCGGTGATGAGGGCGACCCTGCCCGCCAGGACGGCTCCTTCCGCGGCGGTCACCGGGTCACCTCGGAGAGACCGGTGAGCGAGCCGGCGTCCTGCCAGACGGTGCCGAGTCCGGCCTCGCGGTCGAGGGTGCGCAGGAGCTCTTCGTCGATCTCGGCGAGGCCGCCGACCAGGTGACGGACGCCGAGTTCGCGCATCAGCTCGGGCTGGAAACCGTGTTCGAAGGTGCTGGGATGCCCGACGAACGGCACGTCCAGCTCCTTGGCGTGGCCGGCGAACCGGGCCACGTCGTCGATGAAGAGGACCTGGTGGTGATCGAGCCCGAAGTGATCCTGGACGATCTCCCGGATGCCGGGGCGGACGGCGTCGGTGCAGATGTAGGGCGGCGCGGTGAACAGGTGCTCCCAGGCGCCGAGATGGCGGCGGAAGTGGTCCTCGTCTAGGCCGCCGTAGCAGACGACGTCGAGGCCCAGGGCGCGCAGCCGGTGCAGGAGTTCCTCAGCGCCGTCGAGGGTGTGGACGGGGTGTGTGCGCAGGTACCGCTCGCGTTCGGCGAAGTAGTCGGCGATGGCCTCCCGCTCGCTCACGCCGGCGCCGGTCTCCTCCAGCAGCACCCGGGCGGCCGCGAGCCGGGACTGCGAGAAGAGCCGCTGCTCCAGCTCCCGGCTGTAGGTACCGCCGTACTTGAGGACGAGGCGGTGCAGGACGGGGCTGAAGCTGTCGTTGAGCAGGACGCCGTCGATGTTGACGGCGGCGAGGCGCAGGGTGCGCAGCGCTTCCATCGGGGTCTCCCTCCCGCAGGCCGTTCGACAATCATGCAGTGGGCATCGGGTCCCGGAGGACCACGGGTACCGCGATGGGGCGTCAACTCCCCAGGACCCTGGCCGAAAGAGACCGCCGGACAGGTTTTGCGGAATCGAACCTGGCTCGCCACCCGCCGATAACCAGCCGTCGACATCTGCCAGTTAGTCCGTTTTTCGCCGTGCCTTCCACATGATTGAGCGCGAAAATACTTGGCCAAACCACTACTGAGCGGAGTCATGCATGCATCGAGTCGCACCACACTTGGTGAACCCTTTACCTTGTGGCCGACCCAAGAAAACCGGTAGGTACGTATCTTATAGGCGTCGAACAGAGCTTCAAGCCAACGAAGAGCGTTCCGACGGGGGTCATCGATGAGCCTGTCCGCCAGCGAGATCGGAGTCGGTCTGCCCGCGCTGCCTCGGCTGACCACCACGGTTCCCAAGGAGTACGTCCACCGGGCGTCCCTCGCCGAGGTGTTCCTCAGTGGCTGCACCGCCCAGGACGACGGGCAACGGTTCTCCCTCACCGGACAGTGGCCTCGCGCCCACACGTTCTTCAACAGCGCCGACGGTTCGAGTCACGATCCGCTGCAGGCGGCAGAGACGTTTCGGCAGGCAGGCATGTTCGTGACCCACGCAGAACACGAAGTTCCGCTCGGCCACCACTTCGTGCTGTGGTCGCTCAGCTGCCACACCGATCTGGACCAGTTGCGGATCGCCTCCCGCCCGACCGACTTCGACCTCGACGTGACCTGCCCGGACTCCGCGCCGCGCGGCAGGGCGTCCGCCCGCCGGATGGGCATCGGCTTCGCACTGCGCCGGGACGGCCGGCCGGTGGCCCACGGCGACGGGCTGTACTCCGTCGTCACGCCCGCCGTCTACGCCCGGCTGCGGGCCAACCGGCCCGAGCGGCAGCCGGTTTCGGGGGGACCGGCCGTCGCCGCCGACCCGATGCGGCCGGTCGTGGTGGGCCGCACCTCCCCCGCCGACGTGGTGCTGACGCCGACGGACGCGCCGGGCCGCTGGCTGCTGACCCCGGACCTGGACCACCCGATCCTGTTCGACCACGGCGGCGACCATCTGCCGGGCATGGTCCTGCTGGAGGCCGCCCGCCAGGCCGCCTGCGCCCGGCTGGCACCCCGCGCGCTGATACCGGCGAGCACGTCCACGACGTTCAACCGGTACGTCGAACTCGACAGCCCCTGCTGGGTCGACGTGACCGCTGTGACGCCCGGGAGCGACGACACGGTGACCGTCGAGGTCGTCGGCCGCCAGGACGGCGAGACCGTCTTCACCTCCACCGTCAGGGGACCGGTGGTCCGCTGACCGCCGCGTGACACGGCCGTGGCCGGACCCCGAACCAGGGCCCGGCCACGGCGGCTGCGCTCGTCAGTGGCGCTGCCCGAAGCCGCGGTGCTCGTCGGCGTCACGACGGTGGTCGTCGTTGCGCCGGTCGTCCGCGTCCCGGCCGTGGCCGAACCCGCGGTGGTCGTCGGCGTCACGACGGTGGTCGTCGTTGCGCCGGTCGTCCGCGTCCCAGCCGCGGCCGAACCCGCGGTGGTCGTCGGCGTCACGACGGTGGTCGACGTTGTGCCGGTCGTCCATGTCACGGCCGTGGGCGAAGGCGTGCCGGTCGTCCATGTCGCGCCGGTGGTGCAGACCCCAGGAGGCGGAGTCGACGTAACGCCCGCGGTCGGTGCGCAGGGTGACCGTGTCGGAGTCGTGGTTCCACACGGAGCGGCGGCGGTCCTGGTACAGGTCCATCATGGTGTCCCGGCCCTCCCCGGTGTGGACGCGGACCGTGGACCGGCCCTCCAGCCGGTAGTGGTGGAAGGTGTAGCTCTGACCGTCGGCGTCCGACAGCGTCCAGCCGCTCAGGTTCACGTCCCGGCGGGAGGTGTTGGTGACGTCCACCCACTCCCGGTTCAGAGCGCGGTTGGAGAAGGCGGCGCGGCCCTGTACGTCGTGCTGTACGGCGCTGATGACGACCGCGTCGCGGGGCCCGGCCGCGGCGTGCGGGGCGGCGGCCGCGGCCGGCAGCGCCAGCGCGCCCACCAGGGCGGCGGCCACGGCGGTGGCGGAGCCGAGACGGCGGGCGGTCACGGAAACGGAAACGGACACGAGGTCTCCCGTTGCAGGGTGCGAGGTGGCGGCCGGTCGGCCGCGCATCCACACCCTGCAGCCCGGCCCGGTGACCCTCGGGACGCACACGACGCCTATTACAGATCCTTCGCTTTCCTATGACTCTCGCATGTAACGTCCATTTATTAGGTGAATGGGGGGATTTGTCCCGTCTTGACGGTCGATCGGCCCCGTGGGCAAAGGCCTGCGGGGCCTCTGCCGCACCACGAGCCCCATGGCGAACAGGGCGCGGGTCACCCGAAAGTGAGTAACAGTCACCGCCCGATCGGCCGCCCGGAGAAGAAGTCGATCTTCCGGGTGTCACATGGAGTTTCCCGACTGGTTAGTAACAAGGGGGGGTCGGGAGAAAGCGTTTGCCGCTACGGTTCGGCATGCCTCATTGGCATGCCCACAACCCTCAGCGCACACCCTCCCCGTAGGAGACACCCCCATGCGCAGACTCGTTGCCTGTCTGGCGGCCGCGGTCGCCGCCCTCGGCGGGCTCACGGCGGCGGCCACTCCGGCCGCGGCGGCCGGGGGCACGTTCAGCGTGCTCACGTACAACGTCGCCGGGCTTCCCGAAGGCCTGTCGAGCGCCCCCACTCCGCGCGACACCAGCACCACCGAGATCGGCACGCGGATCGCGCCGTACGACATCGTCAACGTCCAGGAGGACTTCAACTACCACGCGTACCTCTACGCCACCGACACCCACCCCTACCGCACCGCGACCAGCGGCGGCGCGGGCATCGGGAGCGGACTCAACACCGTCTCGAACTACGCCTGGGACGGCGACGACTTCGAGCGCGTCGGCTGGAACTCCTGCCAGATCGACTCGGGCGACTGCCTCACGCCGAAGGGCTTCACCTTCATGCGCGAGCGGCTCGCCGAGGGCGTCTACGTCGACTTCTACAACCTGCACACCAACGCGGGCACGAACGACGGCGACGAGGCGTCCCGGGCCGACAACCTGAGCCAGCTGACCTCCTTCATCCGCTCGCACTCGGCCGGCAACGCGGTCGTGGTCATGGGTGACACCAACACCCGCTACACCCGTTCCGCCGACACCATCGCGGAGTTCGCCTCGAACAACGGGCTCACCGACGCCTGGGTGCAGCTGATCCGCGGCGGCAGCGCACCGGCCAAGGGCAGCGACGCGCTCGTCTGCGACGACACCGCGGCGACCGTGCCCAACACCTGCGAGGTCGTGGACAAGGTCCTCTACCGCAGCAGCAAGCTCGTCACCCTCAACGCGACCTCGTACAACAACGAGCACGCGAAGTTCCTCACCTCCGACGGGCTGATGCTCTCCGACCACGACCCGATCACGGTCGGCTTCTCCTGGACGCAGAACGCGAACTTCCAGCTGAGCGAGCAGTTCGGCGGGCCGCACGGGGACTACTACCAGGACATCGACAAGGTGGCCGCCGGCGCGCGTGCCACCAGCATCTCGCTGCGCAGCGGCTCCCGGGTCGACCAGGTCGGCATCACCCTCGCCGACGGTACGACGCTCACCCACGGCGGCACCGGCGGCACCGCGTCCTCACTGACGCTGGGCAGCAGTGAGTACGTGACCACGGCGTACCTGTGCGAGGGCGTGAAGGACAGCCACACCCGGATCTTCTACGCCAAGTTCACCACCAACCTGGGCAACACCCTCGCGGGCGGTACGACGACCTCGGACTGCGTGACCCGCACCGCGCCGTCGGGCTGGCAGATCGCCGGCTTCCACGGCCGCTCCGGCGACGAGCTCGACAAGGTCGGCTTCATCTACACCAAGCGCTGACCCCACCGGGCCGGCCTGCGGACGTCACGGACGCTCCGCCGGCCGGTCGGTGATGATGGCCGTATGCGCATCCGCATCGACGCCACCGACCTGCCCGGACGCTCCTGCCCGGCGCCCGCGGACAGCGGTCTGTCCGGCTACGGCGACATCCATGTGGCCGTGCAGCGCCGGAACCGTCCCGCCGAACTGCTCGACCCGCAGCCCGGTGACGCCGTCGCCGCGACCTGGACGCTGCCCTGCACGGCGACGGTCGTGGCCGCGAGCGTCGACCTGACGGGGCCCTACATCCAGGGCGGTCCCGGGGGCAGGTTCGTCTATCTGTCCTGGGGGGCCGGGGACGCCGAGGGCGGCTTCCGGATGTTCCGCCGGGCGAAGCTGATGCTCGACGCCGTCCCCGGCGCCGTGGCCCGGGCGGCGGTGCGGGACGGTCTGCTGGTCGGGCGGCTCGGACTCACCGACGCCTGGGGCATGCCGCTGTGCGCACGGGTCGTACCGCCGGCCGTCGAATGGAGCGCGGAGAGCGATGGTCAGCCGAGGGCCTCGCGGTAGTCGGCGAGGGCGGTCTCGGTGTCCGTGAGGGGGAAGCGGGCCGCGAGGTGGCCGTCGGGGCGGACGACGAAGCCGGTGGGTCCGTCGGGGCGGTAGAGGCGTGCGAACTCGCCTTCGGCGTCGAGGTATTCGGGGACGAGGGGGACCGGGGTGCCCGCCTCCTCGCGGATGACCAGGACGTCCCAGCCGGGGACGAGCACGGCCTTGATCAGGTCGGTGGGGTCCGCCGCGTAGAGGAGCACGACATGGCCCGGGCGGTCGCGCAGCACGTCGAGCAGGCGCAGCGGGTAGGCGGCCAGGGGTGTGGTGAGGCCGGCGCAGTCCGGGGCGCGATCGCCGGGTTGTGGGGCGGTCGGCAGGCCGTGCGGGGCGGTGGCGAGGGGGCCGTCCCGGTAGCCGACGAGGAGCTGGGCCTCGCGGAGCAGCACCGTCGCCGGGTCGTCGGGGTCGGCCTCCATGCCGTGCACGGCGCGGCGGACGGTGCGGCCGACGACCTCCTCGCCGACCGGTCGGCGCTCGGCGTCGTAGCCGGCGAGGAGCGCGGGCCCGGCCTCGCCGCGCAGGACGAGGGCGAGTTTCCAGGCCAGGGTGCAGGCGTCCTGGATGCCGGTGTTCATGCCCTGGGCGCCGGTGGGCGGATGGATGTGGGCGGCGTCGCCGGCGACGAAGACGCGTCCCTCGGCGTAGCGGTCGACGATGCGGTGGCTGATCCGGAACACGGAGGACCAGCGCAGCTGGGAGAGCGTGGCGGCGCGGGGGCCGAGACGGTCGACGACGGCCTGGAGGTCGGGCAGTTCGGGGAGCCTGCCGCCCAGCGGGCCGTGGGCCACGCCGTCGGCGTCGGCCGTGCCCCGGGCGGAGAGTTCCGGCGGGACCGTCATCGACATGCGGTAGCGGCCCGGTCCGGGCAGCGGGATGCAGACCAGCAGGTCGTCCGTGGCGCCGCCGGCGTCGCGGTGCACGGACCGGATGCCGTACCCCTCGGGCAGGTCCCAGTCGGCCACCACGTCACCGAGCATGTACTCCTCGGCGAAGGCGCCGCCCGCGAAGGCGAGGCCGAGGCCCTTGCGGACGGTGCTGTGCGCCCCGTCGCAGCCGAGCAGATAGCGGACGCGCACCTCCTCCTCGGTGCCCGCGGCCGTGCGCAGCCGGGCGGTGACCCCGTCCGCGTCCTGGGCGAAGGAGAGCAGTTCGGTGCCGCGTTCGACGACCGTGCCGAGGCCGTTCACGTACTCCTCGACGATCCGTTCGACCTCGTACTGCGGCAGCGCCGCGAACCCGTACGGCACCTCGGGCGGCAGCGTCAGCTCGATCCGGCCGGCTTCCTCGCCGTTGACGTAGACCAGCTGCCCGCGGATCGGTGTGGCCTGCTCGACGACGGTGCGGGCCAGGCCCATCCGGTCTCAGAGTTCGAGGGTGCGCGGCTGGATGCCGACCGCCTTGGCGTACGGCAGCCGGGCCGGGAGCCGGTCGACGAGGCGGCAGTCCGCTCCGTGCCGGCCCAGTTCGGCGGCGGCGCTCAGCCCGACCGGGCCGGCGCCCACGATGAGGACGTCGGTGGTGTGCGTCACGGGTGTCTCCCAGCAGGTGGCCCGGACCGGTTCCGTCCCTCCATGGTGGCCCCGGCGCGGGCGGGCGGCGAGCCGAGCCGCCCCGCGCCAGGAGGCGGCGCGGCCTGGGCGGCTAGCCGTGGGAGCCGTAGGCGCGCAGCTTGCGGTACAGCGTCGCGCGGCCGATGCCCAGGGCGGCCGCCGTGCGGGCCTTGTTGCCTCCGTGCCGGCGCAGGGCTTCCAGGATGGCGGTGCGTTCCGCGTGTTCCATGGGGCTCAGCGCGCGCCCGGCGGGTCCTTCGCGTACGGGGTCGGGCAGTTCGGCCCGGCGGACCGGCCCCGTCGTCCGGCGGCGCTGCGCCAGGGACCGTACGACGTGGGCGAGTTCGGTGACGTTGCCCGGCCACGGGTACCGCTCCAGAGCGCGCCGGGCGTCCAGCGACCAGGTGAGCGGGGGCAGTCCTGGCTCCGGTACCGGGGTCACGGCGGTGAGCAACTCCCGGATGTCCTCGGGACGTTCACGCAGCGCGGGCAGGGTGACCGAGCGGGCGCCGAGGGTGTCGAGGAGCCGCTGGAGGCAGGGGCCGGGTGGCGCTCCCGGCGTGTAGGTGACCAGCAGGGGGATGTCCGGACGGTCGTCGAGCAGGGTGACGAGGGCCGCCACGTCCGGCTGGGCCAGGCGCTCGGCATGGCGCAGCACCAGACTGCCGCGCGGGTCGGCGGGCAGGGCCTCGTGCACCTCCCCCTCGGCCGCGTCGAGGACGAGCGGGTCGGGTTCGTCGAGCAACTCGCGGGCCAGGGAGGTCTTTCCGGTGCCCCGCTCGCCGACGAGCAGCAAGGGGGCGCGGGTGGTGGCCAGTTCGGCCGCGCGTTCGGTGGCGTGCCGCCAGGGCACCGACTGCCCGGCCAGGGTCGTCGGCGGCCGTCCGGCGGGGGCGGCCGGTTCGCGGTCGTGGGCCGGTCGCAGTACGGCGACGGCGCCGACGGTCTCGCCGCGGTGCCGGACGGGCTCGGTCTCGGCGCCGTACGGGAGCCGGGTGCCGGGCGCGCCCTGGCGCGGCTGCGCGTGCACGGCACGTTCCAGGTCGTCGATGTCCCGGGCGGACAGCAGCCGGCCCGCCGCCTCGTTCACCAGCCGGCTGTGGCCGGCGAAGGCCACCACCGGTCGGTCCTGCCCCTCGCCCGCCGCGAGATAGGCGTCCAGCAGGGCCCGCTCCGGCGGGCGGGTGTACGTGCGCAGTTCCGCCTCCACCGCGGCGGCCGCCGCCTCGGCCAGGGCCGCCTGCGGGTGCGGTGCGCAGCCGGCGCACAGGGCCGACGCCACGGTGACCGTGCCGGCCGGCCTGCCGTCGCCGGGGGCCCGCAGCGGCACGCTCACCGCGGAGACCTCCTGCCAGGCGTCGAGGAAGTGCTCGGGTCCGTGCACCTCGGCGCGGTGGCCGGTGCGCAGGGCCAGGGCCGCGCTGTTGGGGCCGACGTGCTGTTCGGAGAGGTCCGGGCAGAGCGTGTCGTACGGGGCGTGCCCGGCGGCCCACAGCACCCGCAGCCGGGCGTCGGTGAGGACGAGGGCGGCGCGCTCGGGGCCGAGCAGCGGGCGGAGCCGCTCCAGCACCGGCCGGGCGGCGTCGAGCAGGGCGGGGTCGGCGAACCGCGGGGGCCGGGTGGTGACGGGTTCCGCGCCGTCGGGCCGTACGCCGTGGAACCGGGCGCGCCGCCAGGCGGCGGCGACCTCGTCGGGCACGTCCGCGGACGGCGGGTGTCCGGCGAGGAAGCGGGCGCGGGCCCGGCGCAGTTGGCCCAGGGTGGGAGGGGCCGAGGGGTGCCGCTCGGCCGTGGGGGGATGCTCTGCGGTGGTCATGGCGTCCCTCACCGTACCGGGAACAGTTGAAGGAGCAACGACCGGTGTGCCCCGCCGGGTTCCGCCGTACACCGCGTGTCTCGGATTGAGACACCCATGGCAGCGCGGAACGTTTCATGATCTTGGACGGTCGGTTTCCGCCCTTTTCCCCTCCGGAGCGTTCCCCGTGCACACCGATGTCGTGACCGACGTCCTGATCGTGGGCAGCGGCCCGGCCGGCGCCTCCGCCGCGCTGGCCCTGAGCACCTACGGCGTACGGAACATGGTCGTCACCCGTTATGCGAGCCTCGCCGACACCCCGCGCGCCCACATCACCAACCAGCGCACCATGGAGGTCCTGCGCGACCTCGGCGTCGAACAGGAGGCCCTCGCGAAGGCCACCCCGCAGCACCTGATGGGGAACACCACCTTCTGCACCAGCCTGGCCGGCGAGGAGCTGGGGCGGGTGCGGTCGTGGGGCAACGAGCCGCTGGTGCAGGCGGCGCACGAGCTGGCCAGTCCTACGGTGATGTGTGACATTCCACAGCACCTCATGGAGCCGGTCCTGGTGGACGCGGCCGTCGCCCGCGGCACCGTCTTCCGCTACAGCACCGTCTACAAGTCGTTCACGCAGGACGCGGACGGGGTGACCGTCACCGTCGAGGACCGGGTACGCGGTGACGAGTACACGATCCGGGCCAAGTACCTCATCGGCGCGGACGGCGGGCGCTCGCAGGTGGCCGAGGACGCCGGGCTGCCGATGGGCGGTCAGATGGGCGTCGCGGGCAGCATCAACATCGTCTTCGACGCCGACCTGAGCAAGTACACCGCCCACCGCCCCTCCACCCTCTACTGGGTGCTGGCGCCGGGCGCGACGGTCGGCGGCATCGGCGCGGGCCTGGTGCGCTGTGTCCGCCCGTGGACCGAGTGGCTGATCGTGTGGGGGTACGACGTCACGGCCGGCACCCCCGACCTGACCACCGAGTACGCGGAGTCGGTCGTCCGCCAACTGCTCGGCGACGACGAGATCCCGGTGACCGTCAAGTCGTCCTCGGCCTGGACGGTGAACGAGATGTACGCCGAGACGTACTCGAACGGCCGGGTCTTCTGCGCCGGGGACGCCGTACACCGGCACCCGCCGTCCAACGGGCTCGGCTCGAACACCTCCATCCAGGACTCCTACAACCTGGCCTGGAAGCTGAAGCTGGTCCTCGACGGCACCGCCGGCCCCCGGCTCCTCGACACGTACACCGCCGAACGCGCGCCCGTCGGCCGGCAGATCGTGACCCGCGCCAACAAGTCGATCGGCGAGACGGCCCCGATCTTCGAGGCGCTCGACGGTCTCACCCCGCAGACCCCCGAACAGCTCTGGGCCAACATCGCCGCCCGCAAGCAGGCCACCGAGGCCGCCGAGAAACAGCGGGCGCGGCTGCGGGACGCGATCGCCCACAAGGTGTACGAGTTCAACGCGCACGGCGTCGACCTCAACCAGCGCTACTCCGCCGAGAGTTCGACCGCCGTGGTTCCCGACGGCACCCCCGACCCCGGCTTCGCCCGCGACCCGGAGCTGTACCACCAGCCCAGCTCCCGCCCGGGCGCCAAGCTCCCGCACGCCTGGATCACTTCGGGCACGCGGACCGTGTCCACCCTGGACACCGTCGGCAAGGGCCGGTTCACCCTGCTGACCGGCATCGGCGGCGAAGGCTGGCTGCGCGCCGCGCAGGCCCGGGCCCTCGACATCGCGACGGTCGTCATCGGCCCCGGCCAGGAGTACGAGGACCCCTACGGAGACTGGGCCCGGCTCAGTGAGGTGTCCGACTCGGGCGCGCTGCTGGTACGCCCGGACGGGTACGTAGCCTTCCGGTACCGGAGCGCCGCCGAGGACGCGGAGGAACTGCTGGGCCAGGCGCTGCGCCGGATCCTCGGCCGTGACTGACCGATCCCCACAGGGCCCTACCGGCGGCGACCCGGCCGCCGCGGGCCCCGACACCCACGAAAGGTGAACAGCATGGCCCTCGGGCTGCTCAGGCGCCGGTGGTCCAAGGCCGCCCCGGCCCGCACCGCAGGTCTCACCCTGCCCCTCCCACCCGGCGCGGGCGGTGTCGCCCGGACCGTCCTGGACCCGGTCGACCAGCCGCTCGGCGGCGCCGAGGTCACGGTCACCGCGCTGGACACCCACCAGGTGGCCGCGCGGGGCACCACCGACCCCTTCGGTTTCTTCATGGCGGCGCTGCCGCCCGGGCGTTACAGCATGCTGATCGTCGCCGAGGGGCTGGACCCGCACCGGGAGACGGTCGAGATCATCGCCGACAGCTGCCCGGCGCCCGCGGGGATCCGGTTGCAGCCGGCCCGGCAGCTGCCGCTGCCGCCGACCGGCGGCTGGGTCTTCGATCCGCCGCACACCGCGATCCGGTTCATCGCCAAGCATGTCGGCATGGCCCATGTGCACGGCCGTTTCGAGCGGTTCGACGGTGCGATCGACGTCGCCCCGGACATGAGCCAGTCGACCGTCCGGGTGCGCATCGACGCGTCGAGCATCACCACCGGGAACACGACCCGCGACAACCACCTGCGGTCCGGCGACTTCCTGGACGTCGAGCGCTACCCGTACATCGACTTCGTCAGCACGCGCTTCGCCTACCGGGGCGGCAGCAAGTGGACGCTGCTGGGCACCCTGACGATGCACGGAGTCAGCCGCTCGGTGTCGCTCGACACCACCTATCTGGGCACGGTCAACGGCGGTTACGGCGAGGAACTGCGCTGCGCCGCGCTCGCCACGGCCGAGCTGCACCGGGAGGACTACACCCTCAACTGGCGGTCGATGCTGGCCCGGGGCATCGCGGTGGTGGGTCCGACGGTGCAGCTGGAGCTGGACGTCCAGGCGATGTACCGCTCGTCGGACACGCCGACACCGCCGGAGTAAGCGCTGACCGTTCGTCCCGTCGGACGGATCACCGGGCATCGGTCGTCCGCCCGGTGGTCCGTGCGTTGACCACCGATGGTTTTCGTTGAGCTTTGTACCACTTGAGAGAAACCGCTTCACTCAAACACCAGTCGAAATCGATCGCTGGGTGTTAGAACTTGGCCACTGAACATCGGGCTGTGTACAGCCCTGCACACCATTCCTGTTGTGAAATGGGACGATCTTGTCCAAGCTCAGACCCCTGACCGGCAATTGGCGCGTCGCACGACGCCTCCAGGCCATTCTGCTCATCCCCGTGCTCGTCGCCCTCGCTCTGGGCGGCGTCCGGGTGAAGAACTCGATCGACACCCTGCGCGACGCCAACGACGCCGTGCATGTCGCGGAGTTGGTCCAGGCGGCCAACGCCTACGCCAGTGACGCGATCAACGAGCGGGACGTGTCGGTCATCCCGCTGCTGGAGGGCAAGCGGAACGCACCGGCCGTGCTGGCGGCACGCAAGGTCACCGACGCGGACGCGGCGGCGTTCGACCGGGCGGTGGCGCGCGCGCCCAGAACGGCGGGCCTGACCCGGCGCATCGAGCTGGTGCGGGCGGGCGAGAAGCAGTTGCCCGCGGTGCGGGCCGACGCGTTCTCGTCCAAGCTGACGGGGGTGCAGACGGAGGAGAGCTACCACGCGGTCCAGCACCCGCTGATGGAGATCTCCAACGAGCTGGGCTTCGGCAGCAGCAACCAGGCGAGCTTCGGGCGCACCCTGTACGCCATGTCCCTGACCCAGGCCGCCGAGTCGCTGGTGCGTTCCATCGGCACACACCTGCTGGTCGAGGACCGTGCCGCCCTCTCCGGGGGCGAACTGCAGAACCAGCTGGGCTCGTTCAGCTCCTACGCCTACCTGGAGCAGGTGGGACTTCAGGAGTACGCGGGCGCCGGCACCGCCGGTGACATGACCCGGCTGCGCACGGCGCTGACCGCCGCCCAGAAGAAGGGCGTGGAACAGACGACCCAGGCCGCCGAGCAGGCCAAGGCGGCGGGCACGACGTTCGTGACCCCGCCGAGCCGGGCCAAGATGATCAGCGAGATCGCCAGTGGGAAGTCGACCGGGGAACTGGCGGCCGAGGGCATCACGCCCGAGTCGTTCTTCGCCGCGCACGCGCTGGTCTTCGACGCCTACCGGAGTATCGAGGTCCGCCTCACCGACACGGCGCTCGCCGACGCCCGGAGCGTCGCCGACGACGCCCGCCGGGACGCGATCGTCAACGGCTCGCTCGCCCTCGGCGCGGTCCTGGTCGCGGTGCTGCTCGCGGCCTGGGTGGCCCGCTCGATGAGCCGGGGCATGCGCCGGCTGAGCGCCTCGGCGATCGCGATCGCCGAGCAGCGGCTGCCGGCGGTGATCACCCAGCTGTCCCAGGCGGTGCCCGGCCAGGTGGACACCAAGGTCGCGCCGATCCCGATCACCACCACCGACGAGATCGGGGAGGTGGCCCGCGCCTTCGACCATGTGCACCGGGAGGCGGTCCGGCTGGCGGCCGAACAGGCCCTGCTGCGCGGCAACATCAACACGATCTTCACCAACCTGTCCCGCCGCAACCAGTCGCTGATCGAGCGTCAGCTCGCCCTGATCACCGACCTGGAGAAGCGCGAGGCCGACCCCGAGCAGCTGTCGAACCTGTTCCGGCTGGACCACCTGGCCACCCGCGTGCGCCGCAACGGCGAGAACCTCCTGGTGCTCGGCGGTGAGCGGCCCACCCAGCAGTGGGACCGCCCGCTGCCCCTCGTCGACGTGCTGCGGGCGGCGGCCTCCGAGGTGGAGCAGTACGAGCGGATCGAGATGGCGGGCATCCCGGAGACCGAGATCCACGGCCGTGCCGTCACCGACCTGGTGCATCTGCTCGCCGAGCTCCTGGAGAACGCGACCGCGTTCTCCTCGCCGCGCTCGGCGGTCCGGGTCACGGCGACCCGGCTGCCCGACACCCGGATCATGATCGAGATCCATGACAAGGGCATCGGCCTGGCGCCCGAGGACTTCGCCCTGATCAACCACAAGCTGGCGAACCCGCCGACCGCCGATGCCGACGTCTACCAGCACATGGGCCTGTTCGTGGTGGGCCGACTGGCCGACCGGCACGGCGTCCGGGTCCAGCTGCGGCCGGCCGCCGGGGAGTCCGGGACGACCTCGCTGGTGATGCTCCCCGGCACGATCACCTGGCGCGGCGACATGGAGCCGGACGCCGACACGCTGGCCCTCGCGACGCTCAAGGCGCGCGGCACGCCCGGCCTCGCGGCCCTGCTCGCGGACGGACCGGCCGACCCGTTCGGCGCGCACGAGGCCTGGGGGGACGGGATCACACCCACCGACTTCCCCGCGCCCTCGCCCTCCGGCTTCCCGGCGCCCTCGTCCTCCGGCTCCGCCGCGCCGTCCGGCCTTCCTCCCGTGCAGACCGGCCCGCCCGCGGTGTCGTCGCCCCTGCCCCGCCGTACTCCGCGGCGCGGCCGTCGCCCGGCCAAGGACGGCTGAGCCCCCGGGAGCCCCGGAGTCCCGGAGCGCTGGAGCCCCGGATCAGGGCGGTGGCGCCGGGCGCAGGGCCCGCCCCACCGCCCAGATGACGGAGATGAACGGCACGGCCACCACGGCGCCGATCACCCCCGCGACGATGCTGCCCGCGATGACGGAGACGGCCACGACGAGGGGGTGCAGGCGTACCGCCCAGCTCATCACGAGGGGGTGCAGCACATGCCCCTCGAGCTGGCCGATGACGACGATGAGCACCAGGACGGCGGCGGCCGTGAGCGGGCCGCGCCCGGCCAGCGCCACCACGGTGGCCACGCCCAGCGCGACCGGCGAGCCCACCAGCGGGACGAAGGCGGCGAAGAACTCCAGCAGGGTCAGCGGCAGCGCGAGCGGCACCCGCAGCACCACCAGGGCGATGCCGACCAGGACGGCGTTGGTGGCGGCCACGATGATGATCCCACGGGTGTAGCCGGCGAAGGTCCGCCAGGCGGCGTGGCCCGCCCGGTCCCACGCGGACCGGGCGCCGGCGGGCAGCAGTTCGCGGCTCGTCCAGGCCCACAGCCGTTCGCCGGAGTTGATGAAGAAGACCGAGGCGAAGAGCGCGAGCGCGCCCCCGGTGATCAGCTCGACGAGTGTGCCGAAGCCGCTGAGCGCCCTGCTGGCCAGGTTGGAGCGGTGGGACTGGATGTAGTCGACGATCTGCTGCTGGAGGTGCGACAGGGCGCCCGGGCCGAGCCGGAAGGGCGGCCGCTGGAGCCAGATCTCGATGCGGTGGATGCCGCCGCGGAACTCGTCGGCCAGGGTGGCCGACTCCTGGGCGACCGCGTTGCCCACCAGGGCCAGCAGCCCGAAGAACAGGCAGATGCTGCCGACCAGGCTGACCGCCACGGACAGCGGCCTCGGCAGCCACCGGCCCAGCAGGTCGGCCAGGGGACGTAGCACCGAGGTGATGACCAGGGCCAGGAACAGGGCGACGGCGATCAGCTGGAAGCGGCCGAGGACGATGAAGACGCCGTAGACGACGATGCCGACGGCGAGCAGGCGCCAGGCGTAGGCGGCGGCGATCCGCAGGGCGGGGACGACGACCTCGGAGGCGGCGGCGCGCGGGGCGCGGGCCCGCTTCGGGATCCGTACCGCCCGTGCGCTCCGGGTGCCGGGCGTCGTGTCACGCGCCCGGTGCGCCCGGCCCCGACCGGCCGCCGGACCGCCCGCACCCGCCACCGTGCCTCCCGTTGCCGGCCTCCGTCGCCCTTGATTGCACGTTAGGGGCAATTCGGGCAGAAGGCGGGGCGCACTGCGCCAAGGGGGTCAGTGGGCCGCCGCCGTCGCGGAGACGGCCGTACGGGCGGCTCGTTCCACCAGTTTCACGCCGTCCGGCATGGTCGTGCTGCCGTTGGAGAGGACCGCGACGAGGTAGTGGTGGCCGCCGGCCGTGACGCGTCCGACGCTGTTGATGTCCCAGCGCTTGGTGGTGGTGCGCATGAGCCAGCCGTTCTTCAGCGCCCATCCGGAGTCGGCGGCGGCCGAGACGCCCCAGGACTGGTCGGCGGAGATCTCGGTCATCAGGGTGGTGATGCGGGTGCGGGCGGCCGTGTCGAGGGGCGTGGCACCGGAGCCGAAGATCGCGCGCAGCAGTCGTATCTGATCGGCCGCCGTGGTCCGGGTGAGCCCCCATCGGCCGCCGAGGCCGCCCGTGGTCTCGGTGAGCCCGAGCCGCTTGTTGGCCGACTCCAGGCCGGACGCCTGGCCGATGGCCTTCCACAGGGCGCTGGCCGCGTCGTTGTCGCTGTTGCGGATCATCACCTCGGCCTGGGCGCTCTCCCGCGCGGTGAGCGCACGGGAGTGGTCGTGCGCGTGCAGCAGCAGCGCGGCGAGGATGTCGACCTTGACGATGCTGGCCGTGTCGTACGGCGCGTCGTCACCGTAGACGGCGGGTTCCCGGCCGGTGCCGTCCAGGTCGAGGACGGCGGCGGTCACGCGCGCGGCGTCCGGCGCCTGCACGGTGGTGCGGAAGTCCGCGGGACCCGGGCCGGCGCCGGCCGCCAGGGCCGCCGGCGCGGCTCCGGCGAGCAGGGACACCACCGCGGCCACGACGGGGAGGGTGCGGTTGAGCATTCCAGGGAGCCTCGGCAGTTCTGCTGGAAGGGACACGGAAAGGGCACAGAACTGCGAACGTAGACAAAACGCGCGCCCGGCGACATGACGGCCGCCACGACGGGCCCGGTTTGTGAGCAGGGCAACAGCGACGGGCACGGGCTGGCGGACCGATCCTTCCGCTGTACGGAAGAATGATTCCGCATGCCTCATCAGGGCCGGTCCGGGGGAAGAATGTGACCAGAGTGGTGGACCGGCCCCTGGGAGGTGCCATGAGCACATCGGCGGAACCGCGTGTGAGCGGTCTGGAGGTCCGGTCCATCGACTACGTGCCGCTGGACGAGCGGCACGGCAAGCTGTGGCACCTGGGCCCGCTGTGGTTCATGTCCAACGCGCAGATCGCCACCCTGGCCGTGGGGCTGATCAGCATCACGGAGGGCGGCAATCTGATCTGGTCGCTGCTGGCGATCGTGGCGGGCACGCTGATCGGCACGTTCTTCATGGCGTTCCACTCGGCGCAGGGGCCGCAGCTGGGCCTGCCGCAGATGATCCAGTCGCGCCCCCAGTTCGGTTATGTCGGGGCGCTGCTGGTGTGGCTGTTCGCGTATGTGCAGTACGCGGGCTTCAACGTGTTCAACACCATCCTGGCCGGTGAGGCCCTGAACACCACGATCCACGGCGGCGTGAAGCTGTGGGTGGTCGTGGTCACCGCGATCGCGCTGGTCGTGGCGCTGGTCGGCTACGACATCATCCACAAGGCCGAGCGGTTCCTGACCTACACCTTCCTGGTCGTCTTCGGGATCTTCACCGTCGGCGTGCTGCTCACCCTGCACTACCCGGCGGGCTCCTTCGATCTCGGCGCCTTCAAGGCCACCCCGTTCCTGGCCCAGTTCGGCGTGGTCGCCGGCTACCAGATCAGCTGGGCCATCTACGTCTCGGACTACTCGCGCTATCTGCCGCCGGACGTCACGGTCCGCAAGACCTTCTACTGGACCTACTTCGGCTCGGCGCTCGGCGGTATCTGGCTGATGGTGCTGGGCACCCTGCTGGCGGGCTGGGCGGGCGACAGCTTCGACACGATCCCGTCGATCAACGCCGCCGGCGACAAGGTCTTCGACGGTTTCGGCGCGATCGTCCTGCTGTTCTCGGCCCTGGGCCTGATCTCCGTCACCGCGCTGAACATGTACGGCGGCTCGCTCACGCTGATCAGCGCCATCGACTCGTTCAAGCGGGTGCGGCCGACGCTGGGCGTGCGCCTGGTCACCCTCGGCGTGACCGCGGCCCTCTCCCTGATCGGCGCGCTGGCCGCGACGTCGAACTTCCTGACGAACTTCAACAACTTCCTGCTGCTGGTGCTCTACCTGTTCATCCCGTGGACCTCGGTGAACCTGATGGACTACTACGTGGTGCGCCGGGGCCACTACGCAATCGCCGAGATCTTCAAACCGAACGGCATCTACGGCCGCTGGGGCTGGCAGGGGATCATCTCCTACCTGGTCGGCTTCATCGTCATGATCCCGTTCTTCTCCATCGGCACGCTCTACGTCGGTCCCGCCGCGAAGGCCCTGGACGGCGCCGACATCTCCCTCTTCATCGGGCTGCCGGTGTCGGCGCTGCTGTACTGGTGGCTGACCCGCTCGATCGACGTCGAGGCGGAGACCCGGATCGCCGAGGCGGAGGCCGCGGCCCTGGAGCAGGCGGCACACGAGCACCGCGAGCCCGAGTGATCCGCCGGCCGAGTGAACCGCCGGACAGCCCCTAGCGCAGCGTGCGGCGGAGCGTCTCGAAGGCGGTGGGCCGGGCAGCGGAGCGCAGTGCCCGCTGCACCAGGAAGGCGCACTCGGCGGGGCTGTGCACGCTGGTGTCGACGTCAATGTCGTGCGGGCCGTGTGCGTGGACGGCGTCGTACTGGAGGGCCGCCAGGCCCGTCTGCCGGTCGCCGCGCGCCTGCTCGCGCCGCTCCAGTTCGGGGAGCGGGCAGCGCACCGCGACCAGGAGGGTCCGCTCGGGAGGAAGCAGGTCGAGCAGGTCGAGGAGCCGCCAGCGGCGGCTGAGCGGATGGTCGACGACGACGTTGTTGCCGGCCGCGGCCATGCCGGCGACGGCCCGGTGGAAGCCCTTGGCGGTGCGGTCGATCTCGGCCTGGAGATCGTCGGGGGCGATCTCGCCGCCGCCGCGCATCGCGTGGAAGGCGTCGACGGGCAGGTGGAACCAGGTGCCGTCCAGGATGCGCAGCAGCTCGGCGGCGATGCTGGACTTGCCGGAGCTGGAGGTGCCGTTCAGCAGGATGACGGTGCCGGGTCCGCCGGTGTCCGGGATCTGGTCGTACATCTGACTCCCTCGTGTCGGCCGTGGGTCCGTCATGATCGCAGGGCGGGCCGCTCCACAGCTCATGTACAGCCCGCCGCGAGAGCATCCGCTCATGTCTGACACCCCCACACCGGCGCCGGACGCGATCCGGGTGCTGATCGTCGACGACGAACCCGAACTGACCGAGCTGCTGTCGGTGGCCGTCACCGCGGCGGGCTGGCGGCCGTTCGTGGCGCGGGACGGGTACGGCGCACTGCGCACCGCCCGCCGCTGGAGCCCGCACGCCGTGGTCCTGGACGGCATGCTGCCGGACCTGGACGGGATCCAGGTGCTGCGCCGGCTGCGGTACGAGAACACCAGGCTGCCCGTGCTGATGCTGACCGCCCGGGACGCGGTGGAGCACCGGCTCGACGGGCTGTCCTCGGGCGCGGACGACTACGTGACCAAGCCGTTCTCCCTGGAGGAGGTGATGCTCCGGCTGAGCGGACTGCTGCGCCGCTCCGGGGCCGGTGAGATCGCCGAGGAGGAGGGGGTGCGGGTGCTCGGCGATCTGGTGCTGGGCGAGAGGACCCGGGAGGTGCGCCGGGGCGGTACGCCGATCACGCTGACCGCGAAGGAGTTCGACCTGCTGCGGTTCCTGATGAGCCACCCCCGCCAGGTGCTCAGCAAGACGCAGATCCTCGACCACGTCTGGAACAGCTCGTTCGACGGCGGCGGGAACCTGGTGGAGGTGTACGTCTACGGGCTGCGCGCGAAGATCGACAAGGAGCGGCGGCCGATGATCCATACCGTGCGGGGCGCCGGGTACGTCCTCAGACCGGCGGACGACGAGGCATGACGGCGCTCCGGCGGGTCCTGGCCCGGCTGCGCGGGCGCTCCCTGCGGGCCCGTATGGTGCTCGTCCACTCGCTCACCCTGGCCGCCGTGTGCACGGCGATGGCCCTCGCCACCGTGGTGGTCCAGCGCTACTACCTGATCAGGGACCTGGACCAGCGGGTGACCGACGCCGCCGAGCACAGCCAGGGCGGCCGTCAGCACGGACCGGCCGGCGCCTCCCTCGGCTTCCTCAACGAGCGGGGCCAGCACACCGGCACCCTGGCCGCCCTCATGAACGGGGACGAGATCACCACGGCCGAGGTGGTGACCGACGGCGGCCCGCGCGCCCTCACCGCCGCCCAGCGTGCCGCCCTGGACGGCATCCCGGCGGACGGCACCCTGCACACCCGTACCGTCCCGGGCCTGGGCAGCTACCGGCTGACGGCCGTCACCGAGGACGGCACCGCGATGCTCGCCGGGCTGCCCGTGGGCAGTGTGCAGCACATGATCGACTCGCTGGTGGTGGTCGAGGCCGGCATCGCCGGGGTCGGGCTGGTCCTCGCGGGGTCGGTGTCGGCCGTGGCGGTCCGGCGGCAGCTGCGGCCGCTGCGCCGGGTCGCCACCACCGCCGTCGAGGTCTCGCACGCGCCGCTGGACCGGGGCAAGGTCAGCGGGCTGACCCGGGTGCCCGCGCCGGACACCGATCCGCGGACCGAGGTCGGCCAGGTCGGCGTCGCCCTCAACCGGCTGATCGACCACGTGGAGTGGTCCCTGTCCGAACGTCAGCGCGCCGAGGAGCACATGCGGCGCTTCCTCGCCGACGCCAGCCACGAACTGCGCACCCCGCTCGCCTCCATCGCCGGCTACGCCGAACTGATGCTGATGGGCGTGGACACGCAGAAGATCGAACCGGAGCTGGCCTGGCGCCGGGTCTCCGCCCAGTCGGCGCGGATGACGGGACTGGTCGAGGACCTGCTGCTGCTCGCCCGCCTGGAGGAGGGCAGGCCGCTGGAGTTGGCCGAGGTGAACCTGGCGACCCTGGTCGGGGACGCCGTCTGGGACGCGCGGGCGGCGGGGTCCGGCCACCACTGGCAGCTGGTGCTGCGCCTGGACGCGCCCGCCACCGTCGTCGGCGACCCGTCCCGACTGCACCAGGTGGTGGCCAACCTGCTGGCCAACGCCCGGGTGCACACGCCCGCCGGAACGCGGATCACCGTCACCGTGAAGGCGGCGGACGGGCAGTGCGCGATCCGGGTGCACGACGACGGCCCGGGCATCCCCGGCGACCTGCTGCCGACGGTCTTCGAACGCTTCACCCGGGGGGACGCCTCCCGCTCCCGTGCCCCCGGCACGCAGGGCGGGGCGGGGCTCGGGCTGGCCATCGCGGCCGCGATCACCCAGGCGCACGGCGGCCGGGTCGAGGTGGACAGCGCGCCCGGCGGCACCGAGTTCACCGTCACCCTGCCGCTCGCCGACTCGGTCGCCACCCAGCTTTCCCTGAAGCTTTCCTGAATCCTCAGCCTCCTCATATAACCCCAGGTCAGCTGCTGTCTCCGGGATCTGATGGGCAACTCGGTTCAGCGCAGCCTCAGTTGGCCGGACCAGGCTGGTCGTCCGATGGCCGTCCACGAGGGACGCCCATGACGAAGGGAGCCGCATGCCCGAGATCGACGCCGGTGAGGGCCCGGTGCAGGCACCGGAGCACACCGAGGCGAGCCGCCGTAACTTCATGCGCAAGGTGTTCTTCGCGTCCGGGGCCACCGCCCTGGTGGCGATGGGCAGCGCCGGAGCCTGGACGGCGCTCGCCGAGGACAGCACGGGCACCGCCGACGCCTCGGCGAGCCCCTCCCCCAGCGGCGCGCCGAGCGGCGGCCCGGGCGGCGGCACCGGCGGTCCGGGCAACCAGTCGCTGACCGAGGAGTTCTTCGGTCTGACGACGGACGGCAAGCGGATCGACGACCTGTTCACGATCCACTCCACCAGGGTCGACACGGCGCCCGTCATCACCGCCGCGAACGCCTTCCTGGCCGGGCTCACCGACACCCAGAAGACCGCGACCCAGTTCACGGTCCACTCCACCGAGTGGCGGCTGTGGAGCAACATCGACTCCTACAGCCGGCAGGGCGTGTCGCTCGCGGACCTCACCGACACGCAGAAGGACCTGGGCACGGCCCTGCTGAAGGCCGCGCTCGGCGCGGACGGTCTGGAGACCACGGAGAAGATCCGCAAGATCAACCAGGCGGCCGGCGAGGCGATCGGCAACACCGCCTCCTTCAACGAGGACGCCTACTACTGGACCCTGATGGGCACCCCCTCGGACAGCGAGCCCTGGGGCTTCCAGTTCGACGGCCACCACTGCGTCATCAACTACTTCGTCCTCGGCGACCAGGTCGTCATGAGCCCCTGCTTCTGGGGCTCGGAGCCGACCTCCATGGAGATCGACGGCGAGACCGTCACCGTCTGCCACGAGGAGGTGCTGGCGAGCCTCGCCTTCGTCAACTCGCTCACCACCGACCAGCAGACGGTCGCGATCGTCTCCGCCACCAAGAGCAGCGAGTCGATGAAGGCGGGCGCCTTCTCCGACAACACGGTCCAGGCGTACGAGGGCCTGCGCGGCAACGCCCTCACCCGCGTCCAGAAGCAGCAGCTCCTCGGCATCGTCGAGGCGTTCGTCGACCGGGCCAGGGCGGACGCGGCGAAGGTGCGGATGGCCGAGGTGCGGGCGCATCTCGACGACACCTACGTGACCTGGGCCGGTGGCACGGGCGCCGACGACGCGTTCTACGTCCGGGTGCACAGCCCGGTGGTCTGGGTCGAGGTCGACTGCCAGGCCCCCGGCCCGCTGCGCGGCGCCTACGGTGGCACCGAGGGCGTCCCGACCCAGATGCACGTGCACTCCATCATCCGTACGCCCAACGGCAACGACTACGGAAAGGAACTCCTCCGCCAGCACTACCTGACGTCACCGCACCACCGCTAGGCCCTCCCCCGCGGGCTTCCACCGCAGCTGCACGCTCTCCCCGCCCGGTCCGCCCGGAGCAGCGACAGGCGGGGGCGAACGGCGTCTGGCAGGAGCGGTCGTGGGCGGGCTGGTCGTCCTTGGTGACCTGGCCGGTGGAGACGTCGACGGCGTCGGCGCCGTGGGCCATCTCGACGGCGTCGTGTCCCGGTGGTGCCGTCGGGGGCCCGGTCGGTGGCGGAGATCCGCACGATCACGGGCCGTTGGGCGGGCCGGGTGGCGGGGATCCCGGAGGAACGACTGGTCAGGCCTTAGTCGGCCTGGTGGATGACCGTCTGTGCGTGTGCGTGGGCGGGCTCGCGCAGGGTTCGGTCCAGGTCTTCGAAGAGGGCGCCGGCGGTCTCGCCGTTCCAGTCCGGTGGCAGCAGCGAGAGCGGTAGGCCGGGGTCGCGGTAGGGCAGTCGGCGCCACTCGGTGAGCACCGGCAGATAGGTCGCGAACGCGTCCTGCGGGGCGATGCCGCCCGCCGCCGCGCGCTCGCTGAGCGGCCGGTAGCGCGCCAGGAAGTCCGCGTAGAGCGCGGCGAGTTCGTCGAGGTCCCACCACTCGCGGACCTTCGCCGACAGGTCGCCGAAGGCGAAGTGGTCGCCGGTGAAGATGTCCACGTACGGCGTCAGGCCGAGGCGCTGCAGGGTTCGGCGGGTCTTGTCGGCGAGGATGCCGGGAGCCACCCACACCCCGGAGGCCGCCGTGCCGAAGCCCAGGCGGGTCAGGGCGGCGCGCAGGGCGTGGCGCTTGTCGCGCTCGGACTCGGGCACGGAGAACACGACGACCAGCCAGCCGTCGCCGGCCTCGGCCCGGTGCCGCTCGAAGACGCGTAGGTCGCCCTCTTCCAGCACCTCCAGCGTGCCGTCGGCGACGGCATAACCGGCGGCGCCTTCGTGCCGTTCACCGCGCAGCACCCCGCGCCGCCTCAGCCGGGACACCGCCGAGCGCACGGCCGGTCCCTCCACCCCGAGGTCGGCCATCAGCCGTATCACGGAGGCCACGGAGAGCCAGTTGTGCTCACCGCGCGCGTACAGCCCGAAGAGGGTGATGATCAGGGGGCCCAGCCGGCTGTCCTGCCCACCCGTGCCTACGGCGGACGACGAGGACTCGACTTCCGCGGTCATGCCCGCCCCCTCCGGCCCATGTCACCCTTCTGATCGCCGAGCAGCCTATCGCGCGGGCCGCCGCTCCACCGGTGGTGCCGATCTCCGCCCCGGTTCCCGTCCGGACCTCCCCCGGCCCGGACGGGGCGGGTGACCTGTGCGGGTGAAGGGCGGGAGACTGTCCGGCGGCCGACGGGGCATCGTTCTCCTGCATGCCGCCGTTGCCCTGGTACCTCTGGTACTTCTGATACCCCTGGTATCTCTGGTGCCGCCGCCGTCTCTGTTGGGGAGTCCGACATGACCACACCCCGGGACCTGTTCATCGTCGCCGTGTACGACGCCGCCGGCCGGCCCGTCGAGCAGGGGGACCTCTCGCTGGCGCTGGCGGGGGCCGAACTGGCCGACCTCGCCGGTACCGGGGCCGTCACCCTGGACGGCGACCTCATCGTGCCAGCCTCCCGGGGCGAGGCGGGTGACCGGCTCCTCGACGAGGCGGTGGCGGCGCTGAAGCGGGAGGCCCCGCACGAGTCGGTCGAGGACTGGCTGTGGCGCCGGGGCCGTGGCCTGGCCGCCGCCTACCTCACCGAACTGGAGACGGCGGGCACGGTCGCCCGGGAGCGGCGGCGCTGGCTGCCGCTGCCGACCGAGCGGACCACGCTGGCCGACTCGCCGGAGCGGGCCCGGGCGCACGAGCGCTGGACGTCGGGCGAGCCGGTGCTCGCCGCGCTCGCCGCCGCCGTGGGCATCCAGGACGAGGCGGCCAAGGACCTCGCGAGCGCCGCCTCCGACGCGACCGTGACGGTGGTGGCCGCCGTCAGCGACGCCGTGACGGAGCTGGCCGCCGTACGGCAGCGCCGGGAGATCGAGGACGCGGCCTTCGACAACGTCTGGCGCGGGCTGTAGCGGACCCTGCGTGCGGCGTCGGCCGGTTCCGGCCGGTGCCGTGCGCGGCCGGCCCGTTACTGGGTCGCCTTCTCCCCGGTCGGGCCGACCGCGAACCACTTGCCGTCCACGCCCTGGCCGTTGAGGTCACCGGGCCTGCTGTCGCCCGAGAAGCGGTAGACGGGCCATCCGCCGACGGTGATCTGCACCTGGCCGTCCGGGCGGCGGATCGCTCCGACCTGCTTGGGGTTCACGCCCGCCAGATAGACGTTGCCGCCCTCCTGGATGGTCACGGGCGGCCACTTCGCCGCGCAGGCGCCGGTGCAGTTCGACTGCGACGGGGCGGCGGTGTCGTCGTCGAAGCGGTACAGCGCCGCCTGGTTGATGTTGATGAGGTGCGCCGCGGACAGGTTGGCCGAGGTCACCGCGGACAACTGCACCCACTTGGGCGGCACTTCCTGCACCGCCGCTCCGACCACCGTGCCGCCGTTGCCGCTGAGTCCGGCGTCCTGCGCGGTGGAGTCGACCACCTGCAGCGCCGAGTTGCCCGCACCCGAGGCGGACTGGGTGGCCGACGGGGAGGCCGCCGCGGCGGACGAGGTGGCCGGGGGCGAACTGTCGCCGATGGAGATCGTCTTGCCGCAGGCCGTCAGGCTCGCCGCGCCGCACAGGGCGAGAACGGAGGCGACGACGGCACGACGCGCGGCACCGCCGCGCAGCGGCGGCCGGGTGAAGAGCGAGGTCATGCCTGCGACACGAGACAGACCCCCGGAAGGGTTCACCGCCGGGCGGGAGCCGTGCTGGAGCCGTGCGGACGCCCGCCGGGGTGAACGTTTTCCGCCGTCGACGTCGTGTTCCCGGCAGAGACGAATCCTCACCGCACAGGAACGGGGGCCCGCAGTGGCGTCGGACGTCAACATCCCCGGGAGTGAGCTCAAGGAAGCCCAGGACATGCTGGGCTTCGTGCACGACTTCATCGACATCGGACACCACACGTTCGACTTCGATGCCGCGTTCGGGCCCGAGCTCTCCCACGGCTCCGCACAGAACTTCGAGAACAAGTGGGAGGACGGCAAGCACCAGCTGCAGAAGCAGGTGCAGGGCATCAAGGACGCCATCGGCACCATCCTGGACTCCTTCGAGAAGACCGACCAGGACGCGGTGTCGAACCTCGACGACGGCAGCGGCCGGTGAACTCCCCCGGCGCATCCCCGACTTGTCCAACACTTCCCCCGAAGGCGACGGCTGACCGATGAGCACCGCACAACGATTTCTGCTGGACATCCCGGACCAGTGGCAGCAGGTGGACCTGAGCGGCGAGGAACTGGCCAGGACCCGCGCCCAGGCGCTCGCCTCGACCGAGGACCCGCGGGAGAAGGCACGGATCAACGACATGTTCCGGCAGGGCCGGGAGGTGACCCGGGCGGCCCGCCGGTACGGGGCGCTGCTGGCCGCGGGCACGGCGACGATGTACACCGAGGGCCTCTTCATGGCCTACGGCATGGTCTTCGCCGTGAACACGCCCGAGGGCGAGGAGCTCACACTGCCCGTGCTGTCCGCCCGGCTCGGGGTCTCCTCGGCGACCGGCGTGGCGCCCAGGGACCGGGTCATCGCCTCGGCCCGCGTGCCGCACGTGGGCACGGTGGCCCGGGTGACCGGCACCGAGGTGACCCGGCTGACCGGGGACATCGACGTCAAGCTGCTGACGATGCACACGATGATGCCGGTGCCGGGCAGTGCCGAGGACTTCCTCGTGGTCACCCTCGCCAGCCCCAACCTGCCGTTGAAGAGCGAGGTGTACGACCTCTTCGACGCCATCACCAGCACGTTCCGCTTCGTCACGGACGACGGTGTCCAGGTCCCTGCGGACGGCGACGGGACCGACGGCGTCGCCGCCTGACCCCGCCGCACGAAAGCCCGAAGGGCGGCCGGGCCCCCACGGTCCGGCCGCCCTTCTCCGCTCCCCGGGTCCGGCCGCCGTGCCGGACCCGGGGGCGGGCGGGAGGCGCACCCCGACGGGGGCGGGGTGCGCCTCCCCGTCTCACAGGCCCCGTCTCAGAAGCCCTGCCTCAGAAGCCGTGTCTCACCGGCCCGCTTCGCCGGTTTCCAGGGTTTCGAGGAGCGGCACCTGGACCGCCCGCAGGGTGCCGTCGCCCAGGTGCGGCAGGCCCCGGCCGGGCTGCGGGGCCTGCCCGACGACGCCCCGGCTCAGCTTCACGCCGATGACCTCGCCGTCGCTCAGCCCCTGCGGGGAGAGCAGCATGCCGGTGCGGTTGCGCTTCACCTGTCCCATCCAGCCGGCCAGGCTGAGCGACAGCGACTCGGCGTTGCCGGCCGCGAGGACGCCCCAGCCGGTTCCGGCGCCGCCCCGGGCGAGCAGCGCGAGGTCGGGGTCGATCTCGGATCCCATGAACAGTTCGGCGTCGTCCACGACGATCACCCCGTTCTCCTCGGGCACCTTGCCCAGCGCCAGCCGGAACTCCTGCGCGGGCACCTCGGCGTCGGTGATGACGACGGCCACGCCGGGCCGTCCCCGCAGCTGCCGCAGCGGTGAGCGGCGGGGCGCGAGCACGATGAGGCCGGTCCCGGCGGCAAGGAGCGACTCGGCGGCACCGAGCAGCGCGGTGCTGCGGCCGGTGCGCGGCGGACCGGCGACCACGAAGGTCGGTACGTCCGCCAGGTCGGGGCCGAGCGAGGTGAGGGTGTCCCCGCCGACGGCGACCAGCGGCCGCATCGGCCCGCCGTGGGTGTGCAGGGCGAGCGCGTCGGCGTACGCGATCCGGTCGGGGAGGACGTCGAGTCGGATCGGACGCCGGGCGGCGGGCACCGCGGACTCGCGTTCGGTCAGTTCCTGTCCCAGCGTGACCAGGATCTCGGCCTGCGCGCTGCCGGCGAGGTCCTCGCCGAGCACCGCGATCTGGGCCTCGCTGAGGTCCTGGGTGCGAATGCCGCGACCCGGCGCCGGGTCGGTGGGCGCGGACTTGGAGGGGATGCCGACGCTGGAGTAGTCCTGGCGGTCGTTGAGCCTGAGGACGATCTTGTCCTCGGTGGTGCCGGAGAACCGGCTGCTGCCGAGCACCCGGTCGCCGGCGAGGACCACATGGATGCCGACGCCCGCTCCGTCGCGCAGCAGCCGGATCATGCGTTCCATGTAGCTGCCGTTGTCGTACGCGGTGAACTCGCGCTCGAAGACCTCGAAGCGGTCGACCATCAGCACGATGTGGGCGAGCCGTTCCTCGGCGGGCTGGGCCCGGCGCAGTTCGGTCAGGTCGGCCGTGCCGCGTGCGCCCAGGATGCTCTGGCGGGCGGTGAGTTCGGCGCCGAGGCGGTCCAGGAGGCGGCCGAGACGTTCGATCTGGTTGCGATCGACGACGGCGCCGCAGTGCGGCATCGCGGTCAGGGCGTTGAGCGCGCCGTTGCCGCAGTCGATGCCGTACAGGTGGACGTCGTCTGCGCCGTGGGCCTGGCCCAGGGCGGCGGCCAGGGTGCGCAGGGTCTGGGAGCGGCCGCTGCGCGGCGAGCCGACGATGTGCAGATGACCGGCCCGGTCGAGGTCGAGGACCAGGGGGACCCGGGTCTGCTGTGCGGGCAGGTCGACCAGTCCGTACTCGACGGCGGGCAGGGCCGCTTCCCGCTCGGCGGCGGGCTTGGGCGCGGGCGGCGGGGTCCACGGCAGCAGGTCGGGCAGCGGCGGCAGCCAGGGGCTGGGCCGGCGAGGGACGTCGGCGAGCCGGGCCGCCTGGGCGACGGCTCCCGCGAGCACCGCGAGGTCGGTGACGGCCTCGGTCCGCGCCCCGCCCGAGCCGCCCCGGGAGCGGGCGGCCGGCAGCGGCCCGCCGAGGTTCTGCCAGGTCACGGATTCGGCGCGGACGGCCACCTCGGTGCCCTCGGCGGCCTGACCGCCGGGGCGGCGGCCGCCGACGCGGCCCGCCTGGAACGGCAGCAGGGCCGAGGGCCCGAGCCGGGCGTAGGCGCGGCCGGGGTTGGCCGGGGAGATGTCCCCGGAGTCGGGGGCGTCGATGATGTCGCGGCTCTCGCTGGTGTCGGTGGTGCGCAGCGCGATCCGCAGGTTGGTGTTGGCGCGGATGTCCGGGGTGACCGCGCCGCCGGGCCGCTGGGTGGCCAGCACCAGGTGGATGCCGAGCGAGCGGCCGCGCTGGGCGATGTTGACCAACCCGGAGATGAACTCGGGCAGTTCGCGCGCCATGGACGCGAACTCGTCGATGACCAGCAGCAGTCGGGGCAGCGGGGGCAACACGTTGCCGCCGCGGGCGCGCTTGTCGAGGTAGTCCTCGATGTCCTTGGCGCCGGCCTGCGCCAACTGGGTCTCGCGGCGGCGCAGTTCGGCGCCGAGGGAGACCAGCGCCCGCTCCACGAGCCGGGTGTCGAGGTCGGTGACCAGGCCGACGGTGTGCGGCAGGTCGGCGCATTCGGCGAACGCGCTGCCGCCCTTGTAGTCGACGAGCACGAACGTCATCTCGTCGGGCCGGTTCACCACGGCCAGGGTGGCGACGAGGGTCTGCAGCAGCTCGGACTTGCCGGCGCCGGTGGTGCCGGCGATGAGGGCGTGCGGACCGTCGCGGACCAGGTCGACGGCGAACTCACCGTCGTAGCCGACTCCGAGCAGCGCCCGGGTGCTGCGGCCGCCGAGCGACCAGCCGGCCACCACGGCCTCGGCGGTGGGCGGTTCGATGTGCAGCAGGTCCAGCAGGCGTACGGAGCCGGGCAGCGCGCTCTCGTCGCTGTCGCCGACGCCGCGCAGCGGAGCCAGGGCGCGGGCGAAGTGCTCGTACCAGTCGGCCTCCGGTGAGTCGCTGCGCACGTTCTCCAGGGCGGCGCCGGAGCCGGTGCGCACCCGGGAGGTGGCGGCGCCCGGTTCGGTGACGACGACGGCGCCGCACTCCTCGGGCAGCAGCCGCTCCTCGCGGTCGATGCAGAGAGTGTGGACGCCGACGGAGGGGCCGTCCCGCAGGAGGGCGATGACGCCAGGCAGCGAGCGGGCCCGGCGGGCCTGTTCCAGGACGACCAGGATGTCGGGGTAGCCGTTCGCCCCGCCGCGGGTGACGTCGGGTCCGGCGGCCATGCGGGCGGCGACGAGCTGCCCGAGTTCGCCGATGCGCCGGGCCAGGGACTCGGCGGTGCTGCCGATGAGCGCGTAGGCGTCCTCGCCCTGGGCCTGGCTGTGGGGCAGCCAGCGGGTCCAGGACCAGTCGCGTTCGCCGTCGGGCCCGGCGAGGACGACGATCCGCAGGTCGGTGGGGCTGTGCAGGGCGGCGGCCTGGGCGGCCAGCCAGCCGGCGAGCCGGGTGGCACCCGGTCCGGCGACGCCCGCGACGCCGGCCCGGCGCAGCGCCACGGAGACCGGAACCTGGTTCAGCCAGGGCACGGTGCTGCGCCGGTGCTCGTCCTGCTCCGGGTCGTCGACGCCGACCGACGAGGGCAGGTCGGTGGTGCCGACACGCATCGAGAGGAAGTCGGGGTCCTGCCAACGGCGTTCCCACAGGCGCTCCGAGGGCTGGACCGCCATCTGGAGGAGCGTCGCCGGATCGGGCAGCGACAGCCGCAGGTTGTGCTGTTCCTCCAGCACGGCCGCGTCGATGTCCGCGCGGACCCGGGCCAGCGTCTTGTCGTACTCCTCCTTCTTCTCCAGGTACTTGAGCATCGCCTGCTTGCGGCCGCCGAACTGGGTGACCAGGGCGGCGATCGGGGAGAGCAGGGCGATGAAGACGAAGGACCAGCGGTGGGTGACGAAGATGGCGATCGCGGCACTGCCCGCGGGCAGCAGCAGGATCGGCAGCAGCGGGATGGGCCGCTTGTCGGGCTTGACCGGCGGGGCGGGCAGCCGGAACTTGGCGCCCGCGGCGGGCGGCAGGAACCTCGGCGGCCGGTTGAACTCCAGGCCGAGACCGTCCTGGGCCGGGGTCAGCGGGGCGCGGGCCGTCGGGCGTGAGGTCAGCTCCAGCAGGATGTCGCCGACGGCCAGCTGGCTGCCCTCCCGCCACGGGGCGGGCCCCTGAGCGGGCTTGCCGTCGACCAACGCGCCGTTCGCCATGAGGAGTTCGGCGCCGCCGTCGAGGCGGACCCGGACCCGGGCCGCGAGCGGCGGGGCGCCGTCGGCGAGCCGGATCCGGCACAGGGGGCCGCTGCCGATGTCGTAGTCGCCGGGGACGAGCCGGAAGACGGTTCCGGCGCCGGGGCCCGACACCAGCCGGACCTCGGTGCGGCCCTCGGGCTCGGGCTCCCTCGGCAGAGGGGCGCCGAGCCCGAGGTCCATGCCGTCCCGCACCCCGGCACCCTGGAGGGTGGTGTGCGGGTCGACGGGGGTCGCGCCGATGTAGAGGGGCGGCTCCCCCGCGGTCGCCCCGGCATACCCGACGGCCCGTGCCAGCTCGGCCGCGAACCTGCCCGTCTGCGCGGACGGTTCGGTTTCCACGGCGACGGTGGCGGACACCCCCTCGACCTCAGGGTCACGCACGCTGACGGTCAATCGCACTGCTCATCGTCCTTCTCGTGTGGAGGTGGGTGCGGCACCGCCCGCCGTGGCGGCGGCCGGGCCGGTGGGTCAGGACAGGTTGGAGCCGAGCTGGCTGTCGGTCTGGTCGAAGGCCTCGCCGACGGACTTCACGTACTGGCCGATCCCCTGGAGCCCCTGGTTGACCTGGTCGAAGCCCTTGGCGAACTCGTCGAAGAACGGCGAGAACTTCTGCTGGGCGGCCGGCGTGCTGTAGCCGTCGGCGAGGAGGTTGGAGATCTTGCCCTTGACCTCGTTGAGCTTGTCCTGGAGCTGGGAGAAGTCGGTGAGCAGGGCCTGCGAAGTGGAGGCGGTGGTGTCCGAGTTGACGCTGTAGTTGGGCATGACGGAACTCCTTGCTGGTCGGTTGGTGCGGTCCGCCCCTCGGGGGACGGAGGTCTGGGTGCGCGCGCCGGGCGGACCGCTAGCGGTCCGGGCTGTCGACGGGGCTCGTCGGCGCCGTGACGAACCCGTCGCTCGACGGGGACGACGGTTCGCTGCCGGAGTTCGACTGCGCGTCGGAGGTGCTGATCGGCGGGGCGACCGGCCGCCCCGCAGAGCCGCCGCCGTCGGGGGTGGTGGGAGAGGGCGGCAGCGGAACGCTCGCCGGATCCGAGGGCGGCGGCGGGGTCGACGGCCGGAAACCCGTCGGCGACGGCGGGACCGGTACGTTCGCGGGGTCCACAGGTGCCGGGGTCGACGGCCGGGAACCCGTCGGCGACGGCGGAATCGGTACGCTGGCCGGATCGACCGGGGGCGGGGTCGTCGGGCGCGGGCCGGTCGACGCGTCCGCCGGGTTCGGTGTGGTGGCCGGCGGGGCCCCGGCGGGGGTGTGCGCCGGGCCGGTCGAGGGCCTGGGGCTGCCCTTGATGGGGATCCGGTCGGCGATGCCGTCGATCGAGCGGCCGAGGCCGGCCTTTCCGACCGGGCCCGCGCCGAGCTTCGGGGCGGAGTTGGCTATCTCGCCGGCCGCGACCTCGTTGGGGTCGCCGCCCTGGGCGACGCCCACACCGATCTTGGTGCCGAGGGTGGCACCCTCTTCGACGAAGCCGCCGACCTGGTCCGCGGCCCGCTTGCCCACGGTGTCCCCGGCCGCCGGTGCCGTGGTGTCGCCGAACCGGCCGCCCTTGCCCTCCTCGACCGGCGGGTTGCCGCGGCCCTTCCCGATCCTGCCGATGCCGCCCTTGAAGGCGGCTCCGGCCACCGCTCCGGCCGCGGCCCCCGCGAATACGCCCGCGGCGGTGATCTGGTCGTGGTTGGCCGCCTTGGCGCCCGCCTCCAGCGCCGAGTTCTTCAGGAAGTTGCCGCTGATCTCCGCGCCCACCTTGCCGACGGGGTTGGCGAGGACACCGCTCACGATCTTGCTGTCGGTGAAGGACTCCCCGATCTTGGTGATCGAGGCGGTGCTCTTGGCGATGAAGCCGGAGTTCTTCACCGCGGCCACCGCGGCCGGAGCGATCGCCTCGACCGCCCTGCCGCCGAGCTTGAGCAGGGAGCCGCCGGGGACGATCCCGAGCAGGCCGACGACGAAGTCACCGGCCTTGATCCCCCCGGTCTGACTGGCTATCACTTGGTTGAAGAGGAACAACGCCCCGCCCAGCAGCGCCCCGACCACCGGGAAGAACACCGCCACGACGGCGACCAGGGCGGCCAGCAGGATCTGGACGAACGGGAAGTCCTTGAAGAAGTCGGCGATCTTCTGGAAGATGTTCCGCTCCGGAATCGCCTCCTGCGCGGCCCGGTCCAGCACGTCGGCGCACTGGCGCTGCGCGCTCTCCCGCATCGACTTCGCCTGTTCGGCCAGGCTCTTGGCCGCGTTCAGCTCTGACTTGCCCGCGTCGATGGCGTCCTGGGTCCTGCGTGCCTCGGACTTCTCCTGGTCCGTCGGGTTCGCGCCGAGTTCCTTGGGCGTCTGGTTCGCCTGCGGTGCGGCGGACCGCGCCTGGTCCACGGCCCGGTCGAAGGTGTCCTGGGCCTCGCGCAGCCGCGGCATGTAGTCGCTGTAGGCCTGGGCCGCGTCGTGGTACGAGGTCATGGTCTTGGTCAGCTTGTCGGGGAGATCGTCGCCGATCTTCTCCTTCAGCTGGTCCATCGCCGAACCACGGCCCTGCGCGATCGTGCCGTCCTTCTTCAGGACGTTCAGGGCCTTCTCCGCGGCGTCCCCGATGTCCCGGTACCGCCGCATCACGCCCTGGATCAGGTCGGGGTCGCCGGGTGTCGGGTCCGAGTCCATGCCGACGAGCTGGAAGTCCTCGGGACTCGCGTGCCGACGTGCCATTGGGGTCCCCCGGTCCGGTGCCTGTGAGTGCGGTTCGCCAGGTACACGGGGTCGGTGTCACGAAGGGTTCAAACCGGGTTCGGGCAGAAAAGCACCCCGCGCCGGATCCGGGGTGCGCTTCGAACTCTTTCACCGGGCGGCTCCGTGTACTCGGTGCAACGGAACCAGAGAGGGCATGGGTGGACAGGATGAGCAGCAGCACGGACCACGGGTCCGGGCCCGGGCCGGCGATCCCCGCGGTACGCACACTCCTGCGCGCCCTGGTGGCGCTGCTGGCGGCGTGCCTCGTGGCGCTGGGCGGTGCCGCCGCCGCGCACGCGGCCCCCGACGACGATCTGATCAAGGTGTTCGTGGTCCCGGACCCGGCGCAGACGGGCGGACAGCTCGTCACCCTGCAGTCGATCGCCGGCGCCACGCTGGGCGACGCCTCGCGGTCCGGTGAGATCTTCGACCTCAACCGCGGTCAGGCGCAGAAGGACGGCGGGGCCCTGAACAGCCCGGACGACCAGCTGCACCCCGGCTGGATCCTGAGGCTGCCGCAGGACGCCTCGGGACCCGACGTGCAACTGGCCCGGGACACCGGGACCCAGGGCGGCGCCACCTCCGCTCCCCCGGCGTCCGGGCAGCAGACGTCCACGACGTTCACCTTTCCGCTGGCCGCCGCCGTCGCGGTGCTCGGCACGATCCTGCTGGCGCTGATCACCGCCGGCATCGTCGGCAGGCGCAGGGTGCGCATCGCGTATGCCGCCGTCCGGCGCGCCGTGCGACGGCTCGGCGAACCGATGCGGCGCAGGCGCCGGCTGACGCAGCGCCAGGCGACGGGCCGCCGGTTCGCCACCGACGCGGATTCGGTACGACGGGCCTACGGCACCCTCGGCGAGTTCGCGCCCACCCGGCAGCAGCCGGAACGGCCGGTGCACGCGCTGCGCGTGGACGGCACGGGGGTCACGGTGTGGCTGACGGCCGCCGACACGGCCGACACCCCGTGGACGAACCTCGACGGCACCCGCTGGCGCCGCCCCGCCGCCGCCACCGGCTGGCTGACCCGCGGCGAGGACGCCGGGGCGACGTCCCAGGCCTCGATCGGCGCGGCCTGCCTGGTGCGGGCGGGCACGGACGCCGACGGCCAGCCGGTGTTCGTGGACCTCAGCCGGCTGGACGGTGTGCTCAGCGTGAGCGGGGACCGGGGGGTGGCCCGGGACGTCGTACAGAACCTGCTGGCCGAGATCGCGCGGACCCGGCCGGACACTCCGGTCACCGTGCTGCGCGGGACGGACGGCGCCCTGCCGGTCGCGGTGCCGACGGGGCTGCGGCAGCTGCCCCGGGTCGACGCCCCGGCCCCGGCGGCGCCCGCCGAGGGGCGGGGGACGGTGCGCGCCGGTGCGTCGCGCAGGCCGGTGCGGGGGCTGGTCGTGGTGGCCGGGACACCGGACGGGCCGGCGGCGGCCGAGCTGGCCGCCCTGTGCGGACCGGGCGGTGCGGGCTGGACCGGGCTGGTCTGCGGCGAGGCGGACGGCGCGCACTGGCGCTGGCACACCGACGCCGACGGCCATGTCGACATCCCGGTGCTGGATGTCCGGCTCACCGTTCCGGCGTGAGGTCCGGCGTGAGGTTGTGACCGGCCTTGGCGCGCAGGGTGTTGAGGGCGTAGTGCCGGCGGGACTTGACGGTCCCGGCCGGTATGCCGAGGAAGGCCGCCGTCTCCTGTGCGGTCCGGCCGCACAGGTAGGTGTGCAGCAGGACCTCCCGGTGCTCGGGGGACAGCTGCCGCAGCAGGTCCCGCGCCTCGATCGAGGCCAGCACGGCACCGGAGTGGTCGGGCAGCGGCACGTCCCGGTCGTCGGCGCCGAGGGTCTCGTGCCGGGTGGCGGCGCTGCGCATCCGGTCGACGACGAGGTTGCGGGTGACCTTGAGGAGCCAGCCGCGCACCGATCCCTCCGTGCTGTAGAGGCGTTCCGCGTGCGGCCAGGCACGGATGAGGGTCTCCTGGACGATGTCCTCCGCCGTGTGACGGTCGTTCAGGAGCTTCTCCGCGTAGGCGAGCAGGGCCTTCGCGTGGTCGGTCATCATCGTGTGCAGCAACTGGTCGCGCTGCGCGGCCGACGCGGGGCGCGCGTGCGTGGTCGTGGTCATCTTCGAGTTCCTGACGGGAATGCCGTACGCACCTCCCGCTCCGGTCGGAGCGGAACGGGGAGCGTAGGCAGGGCCCGCTTCCGGAACTCTGACGGTTTACTGACGGACCGCCGGATCCGCCGTTCCGAGTTCGTTCAGTCGCGCGCGGAGGTCCGCGGCCTCCGGATGGTCGATCTCGTCGAGGATGCCGAGTGCCTCGCGCCAGGCGAGCGCGGCCCGGGCGTCGTCGTGTGCCGCGCGGTGGGTGTCGCCGATGTGCACCAGGGTGTCGGCCTCCAGGTAGCGGTCGCGGCTCTCCCGGTACAGCAGCAGGGCCTGTTCGTAGCATTCGAGCGCCCGGGCGTGTGCGTGCAGATGGTGATGGGCGTAGCCGAGGCTGTCCCAGGCGGAGGCCGCGCCGTTGCGGTCGCCGGACACCTGGTGGGCCGCGAGCGCCCGGGCGCACTCCTTGAGGGCGTCCTCGTAGGCGCCGGTCAGGATGTGCGTCCAGCCCACCTCGTTGGCGACGTACGCCTCGCCGCTGTGCCAGCCGACGGCACGGTAGAGGGTGCTCGCGTCGGCGTAGTGGCGGAGGGCCTCCGCGTGCCATCCGCGCCGGTTGGCCAGGTAGGCGAAGTGGCGGTGGACCCGGCCCTGACCCATGGCGTCACCGGTCTCGCCGAACAGTTCGAGGGCGCGGGCGAGGTGGGCGTCGGCCTCGTCCCACCGGTCCAGGCGGCCGTTGGCGAAACCCAGCGCCTTGTGCCCGTGTGCCTGGCCGCGGATGTCGCCCAGCCGCTGGGCGGCGCCCAGGGCCGTGGCCTGCGCGGAGAGTTGCTCCTGCCAGCGGCCCGCGCGGTCCAGGTACAGGTCCAGGGTCGCGGCCATCTGCCAGCTGAACTCACCGCTGCCGTCCCGCGCGTCCTGCTCGATCGCGGCGAGCACGACGGACCGGTTCGTCTCCAGCCAGCCGTTCGCCGCCGCCCGGTCGGGCAGGCGTGGGACGGTCACCCCGGTCAAGTGCGGCCGCAGCCGGAGGCGTTCCCGGGTGGGGGCGATGACGGTGTCGGCCGCGTGCACGGTGTGCAGGTAGTGGCCGAGCAGGCGGCGCCGGGCCGCGTCCAGGTCCTGCGTGCCGTCCTGGGCCCGGCCCAGTTCGCCGGCGTAGGCGCGGAGCAGTTCGTGGCAGCCGTAGCGGCCGGGCACGGGCTCGGTGAGCAGATGGGCGCGGACCAACTCGGCGAGCAGCGGCCGTACCTGGCCGACCCGCTGCCCGGCCAGACTGGCGACGGCGGCCACCGAGCAGTCGGGGCCCGGGTGCAGGGCCAGCAGCCGGAAGACGCGGGCGGCGGCGGGCGTGAGCAGTTGGTACGACCAGGAGAACGCGCTGCGTGCGTCCGCGACGGGCGCTTCCCCGGTGAACGCGTCGAGGCTGTCCTCGCTGTCGCGGAGTTCCTCGGCGACGGACGCGAGCGGGAACGTCGGGTTGACGACCGCGCGGGCGCCGACCACGGCCAGTGCCAGCGGGAGACGGCCGCACAGGGCGATGATCTCCGCGACGGCGTCGGGTTCACGGGCGACGCGTTCGGCGCCGAGCCGGCGGGACAGGAACGCGTGCGCGTCCGCGTCGCTGAGCACGTCCAGGCTCAGGAAGTGCGCGCCCTCGCCGGCCACCAGGCCGTAGAGCTGGTTGCGGCTGGTGACGACGACCATGCAGCCGGGCGCGCCGGGCAGCAGGGGGCGGACGTGCTCGGTGTCCCGGGCGTTGTCGAGGACGATGAGGACGCGCCGGTCGGCGAGGAGGCTGCGGTACAGCGCGGCCTGCGCGTCCAGGCCCGCGGGGAGGCGTTGCGCGGGGACGCCGAACGCGTCGAGGAAGGACCGTATCGCCTCCGCCGCGCTCATGAGGGAGCCGGTGGGGTGGAAGCCGCGGAGATTGACGTAAAGCTGCCCGTCGGGGAAACGGTCGGCGACGCTGTGCGCCCAGTGCACGGCCAGGGTGGTCTTGCCGACGCCTGCCATGCCGCCGATGGCGCTGATCACGACCGTCGACGGCTGTTCGTCGCCGGTGGGCAACAGGTCCCGGACGCGGGCGAGTTCGCTGCGCCGGCCGGTGAAGGCGGCCAGGTCCACGGGCAGTTGGGCGGGGCGCACGGTGACGGCGACGGCCGGCGGTGCCGGCACGGCCTCGGCCTGCCCGTCCGGGCCCTCGGCCTGCCCGTCCGGGCCCTCGTCCTGCCCGTCCGCGCCCTCGGCGGGCCCGGCCGGCTCGGCGGCCGCGGACCGGGTGGCGGTACGGCCGAGGACCCGCTGGTGGGCGGCCTGCAGTTCGGGGCCAGGCTGGACGCCCAGCTCGTCGGCGAGCCGGGTGCGTACGGTCCGGTGGACGTCCAGTGCCTCGGCCTGGTGCCCGGTGGCCGCGAGCACCAGGATGAGCCTGGCCTGGAGTCCTTCGTCCAGCGGGTGCTGGGCCGCGGCCTGCCTCAGGGTCACCAGGACCCGTGCGCCCAGGCCGCCGCCGGTCTCCAGGGCGAGTTCGGCGGCCTCCTTGACGGCGGCCAGGTGCTCGTCGTCGAGCGCGGTGAAGGAGGGGTGGGAGCGCACCTCGGCCGATATCCCGGAGGCCGCGGGCCCGCGCCACAGCGCCAGCGCCTCCATCAACAGCTCGGTGGCGGCGGCCGGTTGCCCGTCCCGCGCCGCCTGGTCGGCCTGGCGCCGCAGGGCCCGGAAGCGGAGCAGGTCGAGGGAGTCGGCGTCGACGTCGAGGCGGTATCCGCCCGAGCCGCGCACCAGCCACCGGGACTCGCCCCTGGCCGGGAGGTCGGGTTCGAGCAGCCGGCGCAGCGCGCCGATGTGCCGCTGGACGACGTTCACGGCGGTGTCCGGCGGGTCCTGTCCCCAGATCGCGTCGACTATCTCGTGGACGGCCACCGGATGCCCCGCCGCGGTCAGCAGCAGCGCGAGCAGCGCGCGCTCCTTGGGCGGTCCCAGCACCAGTTCCGTGTCGCCGCGCCAGGCCCGGACGGGTCCGAGCACGGCGAATCGTGTACGCAAGGAATCCCCTGTACCGACGGTGGCGACATGAACGGCCGCCGCGTACGGTCTTCGGGGCCGCGCGGCTTCGCACGAGCATAAAGTCCGTACGGACCGGCCGACGCGCGGTTGCGCCGCCACGGAGCGTCGCACGCACCGAACCGGCCACGCGGCGCGCTCATCCGACCGACGAAGTCCCCGCGGTCCGGGTCCCGGTGCCCGGACACCAGCTGGGTCCGGGCACCTGTGCCCGTCCCGGCCAGACGGCGACCCGGCCTCCGTCGACCGGCAGGGTCGCTCCGTGGATGTAGCTGGACCGGCCGGTGGCGAGGAACATGATGGCCTCGGCGATCTCCTCGGCCGTGCCCGGGCGTCCGGCCGGTGTGGTCTCCCCCAGCTGGTTCGGGGCGTCTCCCAGGGCGGCGGTGCCCTCGGTGTACGTCGGACCGGGGCTGACCGCGTTGACCCGGACGCCCTTCGGCCCGTACTCGGCGGCCCAGGCCTTCGTCAGCAGCTTCACCGCGGCCTTGCTCGCCCCGTACAGGCCGAAGCCGGGATCGCCGTAGGCGGCGACCATCGTCGACACGTTGACGGTCGCGCCGGAGCCGCGCTCGGCCATCTCCGGCGCCAGCTCGGCGACCAGGAAGTACGGTGCCTTGACGTTCAGCGAGAAGACGGCGTCGAAGTCCCGCTCGGTGGTGTCCTCGGTGGGACCGAACGGATGGATGCCCGCGTTGTTGACGAGGGTGTCGACCTTCCCGGCCGGTTCACGGGCGTGTGCGGCCGGCTCCCGGGCCGAGGCCTCGTCGCTCAGCTCGGCCGGAGATCACGACGTGCGCGCCCTGACCGGCCAGGGCGAGGGCGGTGGCCCGGCCGATGCCACTGGTGCCGCCGGTCACCAGCGCCGACGCCCCCGCCGGTTCCGGCGTCGCCTTTGCGGATGTCATGGTTCGCTCCCGCGGCTCTCGTCCGACTGGTGCCCCCTACCAGCGAACGCCGTCCGCGGCTCGTTCGCACCCGCTGAGCGGACGACTGAGCGGACGACCACGGAATGACACCGACAGCCCACTACGGACCGCACGTAATGCCGTGGGTGCCCATGAGGCGGAGCCTGGTGTCGACGGCGTGAGCCCGTACACGGTCCGTAGAGGACGGATGACCAGCCTGCTCTCAGAGGTTCTGGAGGCCCACGGCGGCCTCGGCCGGTGGCGACGGTTCACGACGGTCACCGCCACCCTCGTCAGCGACGGCGAGCTCTTCGCGGCCAAGGGCCTGCCCCGGGACCTCCGGCCGCGCCGGATGACCGTCGACCTGCACGAGGAGCACGCCTCGGTGCGCCCCTTCGGGGCTCCCGACCAGCACACGGACTTCACCCCCGGCCGCATCGCGATCGAACGCGCGGACGCCACCGTCGTGGCCGAACGCCTCGATCCGAGAGCAGCGTTCGCGGGGCACACCCTGGAGACCCCCTGGGATCCGCTGGACCGTGCCTATTTCAACGGTTACGCCCTGTGGACGTACCTCACCACACCGTTCTTCATGACCATGGACGGGATGGTCGTGGCGGAGACCGAACCCTGGCACGAGTCGCCGACCGAATGCTGGCGGGGTCTGCGGGTCACCTTCCCGGCGTGCATCGCGAGCCACAGCACCGTCCAGGACTTCTACTTCGGCGACGACCGGCTGCTGCGACGCCACGACTACCACGTGGACATCGCCGGGGGCTTCGCGGCCGCGCAGTACGTCGACGGCATCGAGGAAGCGGACGGGATCAGGTTCCCGACCAGGCGCCGCGCCTACCTCCGGCAGCCCGACGGACGCCCCGACCACGACCACGTGATGGTCAGCATCGACCTCGGCGACGTCCACTACGCCTGACCGCGGCGTGCAGGACTTCCACCCCGACCGCGCGTGACTCCCCCGGCATCAGGATGTGCACCATGGCCAGACACAGCACCCTCGGAGTACTCGGCGCCGGCGAGGTGGGCCGGGCGATCGCCGCACAGGCCGTCCGGCACGGCCATGAGGTCGTCATCGGCAACCGGCGGGGGCCGGGGACCCTCCGGGGCCTGGTGGGCGAGCTGGGGGCGACGGCCCGCGCGGGAACGGCCGAGCAGGCGGCGGAGGCGGACATCGTGTTCCTCGCGGTGCCGTTCTTCGCCGTCCCGGACCTGACCGATCTCACCGCCTGGGCCGGGGAGATCGTCGTCGACACGACGAACCAGTTCGCCGCGGCCGATCCCTGGCGTGGCCGGTACGACGTCGGTGACCTCACGGGCAGCGAGTGGGTCGCCCGGCGCCTTCCCGGCGCCCGGATCGTGAAGGCGCTCAACACGCTGTTCGCGCCGTTCATCGCCGCGGACCCCCGGCACACGGAAGGCCGCCAGGTGGCCTTCTACGCGGGTGACGACGCCGACGCGAAGACGGTCGTGGCCGGGCTGCTGGAGGCGTTCGGGTTCGCCGCCCTGGACCTCGGCGGTCTGCGCGAGGGCGGGCGGCTGATGCAGCTGGACGGGCCGCTCAGCGCGAAGCACCTGTTGCTGCAGGACGTCGGCTGACGCGTCGGCCGGTACCGTCCACGACCACGACCGTCGCGCATTCACGGTGCGAACCTGAAGGAACCCGCAGCGAGAGGAATCCGCATGAGGATCGCGATCCTGGACGACTACCAGAGCGTGGCGCTCGGCCTGGCCGACTGGGACTCGCTCCACGCCGAGGTGGACGTCTTCACCGACCCCTTCGAGAACGAAGGGGAGGTCGTGGCGGCGCTCGCCGAGTACGACGTCGTGGTGGCGATGCGGGAGCGGACGCCGTTCCCGTCCTCGACCCTGAGCGCATTGCCCCGTCTGAAGCTGCTGGTCACCACCGGGCCGGTCAACGCGGCGATCGACCTGGACGCCGCACGCCGTGCGGACGTCACCGTCTGCGGCACCGGGTATTTCTCCTACCCGACGGTCGAACTCACCTGGGGACTGATCCTTTCCGCGGCCCGGCTGATCCCGCAGCAGGTGGACTCCGTCCGCCGGGGCGGCTGGCAGCAGGGCCTGGGGACGAGTCTGCGGGGCGCGACGCTGGGCGTGCTGGGCCTCGGCCGGCTGGGGACGGCGGTGGCGGACATCGGGCGTGCCTTCGGCATGCGGACCATCGCCTGGAGCCAGAATCTGACGCCCGCGGACGCGGCGGCGAAAGGAGCGGAACACGTGGCGCGGGACGAGTTGTTCAGGCGCTCCGACGTGCTGAGCATTCACGTCGTGCTCAGCGGCCGCACTCGGGGTCTGGTCGGCCGGCACGAACTGGACCTCATGAAATCGACGGCGATCCTGGTGAACACCTCGCGTGGCCCCGTGGTGGACGAGGCGGCCCTGATCACGGCACTCACCGAACAGCGGATCGCCTCCGCGGCGCTGGACGTCTTCGACCGTGAACCGCTGCCCGCCGATCACCCCCTGCGTTCTCTGCCGAACACCGTGGTCACCCCGCACATCGGATATGTGAGCCGGGATCTGTACGAGGTGTTCTACCGGGACGCGGTCGAGGACATCGCCGCGTGGAGCGCCGGAACACCGGTCAGAACCCTTTCCTGACCCTCCGGGAATGCCGACGTCGCACAGGCCCCTGTCGGTGGCTCAGGACGGCAGCGTCCAGCTCTGGTTGGCGGCTCCGGAGCAGGTCCAGATCTGCAGCCGGGTGCCGTTGGCCGAACTGGGGCCGGTGGCGTCGAGGCACTTGCCCGACTGCGGGTTGACCAGGGAGCCGTTCGAGCCCGCCTGCCAGACCTGCGAGCCGGAACCGTTGCAGTCGTACAGCTGGACCTTGGTTCCGTTGGCGGTGCCGGCCGCGGTGACGTCCATGCACTTGCCGAGCGCGGTGAGCGTGCCGGTGCTGGAGACCGTCCAGTTCTGCGCGGCGGTGCCGTTGCAGTCGTAGAGCTGCACCGCGGTGCCGTTGGCGGTGGCCGCGCCAGCGATGTCCACGCACTTGCCGCCGTAGCCGTGGATCGGGCCGGTGGTGGTCGTGGGCGGGGTGACCGGGCCGGACTGGCCGGACGCCCACTTGATCTCCTGCAGCAGGAGCTGGTTCTGCTGGGCGCTCGCGAACGTGGACGACAGGGTGGTGTTGGTCGCGTAGTCCATCGCGTTGTGGCCGAAGTTGTTGTAGACCATCTTGTAGTTGCGGTTGGACCAGACGATCGGGTAGTAGCCGCTGTACCAGGTCTGGTTGGGGTCGGTGCCGATCGGGAAGGTCGACGGGGCCATCGAGGCGAGGATGTCGATGGCCGGGTTCTGCCGGAGGTCGTTCTGCCAGCTGTACCACTCGCTGACCGAGGACGTGATGGTGGACGGGAGGTTCGCGGTCGCCGGGTGCGAGGGGTCGTCGATCTGCAGCGTCTCCTGCGTCGGCCCCCAGGTGTTGCTCTTGAAGGTGCCGGTGCCGAGGAACGTGTTGTGGTACCAGGGCCAGTCACTGGTGTCGTCGTTGTACGCCGACACGTGGAAGCCGATGAAACCGCCGCCGCCCGCCATGTACGTCTGGAAGGCCGCCTGCTGGGAGGCGGTGTGCGGGTAGTTGTCGAGGAACATGACGACCTGGTAGTCGGCGAGGGTCGCGGCGTTGAGCCGGCTCCAGTCCGTGGTCGCCGTGTAGGTGAAGCCGTTGGCCGCGCCGGCCTGCGGGAACCAGGTGTTCGCCTCGTGGTCGAAGCTGATGTGCGCCGCGTCGTAGGTGCCGTCGTAGAAGGCGATCACGTTGACGGTGGTGGCGGCGCGGGCGTTGTGTACGGGTCCCGCCTGGACGCCCAGCACCACGGCGACCAGGGCGAACAGTCTCAGCAGGGTGCGGGGCCAGGACATGTGCGAGTGGGGGGTGATCATGCGAGGACCTTCCTCGGGCGTGACCGCAGATTGACATGTGCACGTGTTCTGCATTGAAGGCCCCGGTTCACGTACATGTCAATGGTTCAGACCAACAGTCGACGCCCGCCCCTCGACGCCTACTTGAGGCCGCTCAGCATCACGCCCCGGATGTAGTACTTCTGCAGCAGCAGGAAGAGCACCAGCACCGGCAGGATGCTCAGGACCAGCCCGGCCATGACGATCGGCAGCGTGCGGGTCGGGTCGACGTAGTCCTGCAGGAGCTGGATGCCGACGGGCAGGGTCATCACGTCCGGGTTGGCGGTCGAGACGAGCAGCGCCCAGATGTACTCGTTCCAGGCGTCGACGAAGGTCAGCAGACCGAGGGTGACCAGGACCGGCTTGGTCTGCGGAAGGACGATCCGCCACCACACGGTGAACTCGCCGGCGCCGTCGATGCGCGCCGCCTCCAGGACCTCGTCCGGGATCGACACCATGAACTGCCGCATCAGGAAGATCCCGAAGCTGCTGACGAGGAACGGCATGGCGAGCGCCACGATGCTGACGGTCAGCCCCGCGCCGCCGCGCCCGAGCAGGTCGTTGCCGCCCGCCAGCGGCCAGTGCACCAGGATCAGGAAGTGCGGGATGAAGAAGAGGAACGGCGGGAACATCATCGTCGACAGGACGAGCCGGAAGACCAGGTCCCGGCCCGGGAAGCGGAGTTTGGCGAGCGCGTAGCCGGCCAGCGACGAGGTGAACAGCACCGACCCGGTGATCAGGCCCGTGGCGACGACGCTGTTGCGGAAGAGCACCGGGAGATCGAGCTGGTGGATCGCCGCCCGGTAGTTGGACAGGTCGAACACCTCGGGCAGGAACCGGTAGGGCAGTGTGCCGGCCTCGCCCGGTCCCTTGAAGGACGTCATCAGCATGTCGGCGAACGGCACCACGGTGAGCACCGCGCCGGTGACGACCAGCAGATACGACAGCCACGGGAAACGGCGGCGCATCACGCGTCCTCCCCCTTGCGCCGGAACAACCACAACTGGACCAGGGTGACCGCGAGGACCACCGTGAACAGCACGAAGGCGGCGGCGCTGGCGGTACCCCAGTCGCCGTAGGAGAAGGCCTGCCGGTACATCTCGAGGGCGGCCACGTTCGTCGCGTCCCCAGGGCCGCCCTTGGTCATCACGATGATCAGCGCGAACGACTGGAGTCCGGTGAGGAACTGGGTGACGCACACGAACAGCAGGGACGGCCGCAGCAGCGGCAGGGTGATCCGCCAGAAGACGGTGACGGGTCCGGCGCCGTCGAGCGCGGCGGCCTCGTAGTACGAGTCGGGGATGGATTTCAGCCCGGCGGTCAGCACGAGGATGGCCGAGCCGACGGAGGCCCAGGCCTGGACGACGACCACCGAGGGCAGCGCGGTGTCCGGGTCCTGGAGGAAGGCCATCGAGCCGAGGCCGACGGCGTTGAGGACGCCGTTGACGAGGCCGCCCGGCTCGTACATGTACTTCCAGACGTTGCCGACGGCGACGACGGTCGTGACGATCGGCAGGAAGTACAGGGTGCGCCACAGCCCCTGGAACCGCAGCTTGTCGATGCAGGTGGCGACGAGCACCGAGCCCGCGAGCGCGAGCGCCACGGTGCCCAGCGCGAACAGCAGCGTGTTGGTGAGGATCGGCGTCAGGAACGTCGATCCGTCCGCGAAGAGCGCGGCGAAGTTGTCCAGGCCGGCCGGATCGATGTCGCCGAGGTCGAAGCCCGCCCAGTGGGACGTCGACAGCAGCAGCGCGAAGCCGAGCGGCAGGAGCAGGAAGACGGCGTAGAACAGCAGGGTCGGCGCCAGGAAGAGGTAGGCGACGACGGCCTGGCGGCGCCGGTGCCGGTCGCGGGCGCGGAGTCCGACGGCGGGCTCGTCGCACGTCGGCCGTTCGGTCGTCTCCGGTGCCAGGGTGGCGTTCACCATGATCGCGACACCTCCTGGTCGACCTGGCGGCGGGTGGTGCGCAGGGCCTCGTCGACCGTCTGCTGACCGGTCCACAGGGCCTCGATGTTCTTGCGCAGCAGGGACTTGGCCTGCTGGGCGCCGGGCACGTTCGGCTCGGGCACGGCGTACGCCAGCGCGTCCAGGAACGGGTGCAGGTTCGGGTCGCCGCCCGCGCCGAGGAGGGTCCGCATGTCGTCGGCGCGCCCGGTCAGCGAGCCCACCGACACCTGCAGGGCGCTCATCCGGGTCGCGCCGCTCACCTTCTCGGCATTGAGCCAGCGCAGGAACTCCCAGGCCTCCTGCGGATGTTCGCTGGCGGCGTTGACCCCGAGCATGAAGCCGGTGGAGAGCGTGGCCCGCTCGCCGTCCGCCTCCGGGAGGGGCACGGGGGCGACACCCACGTCCCGGTAGTCCTTGCCCATCAGGCCCTTCAGGTTCGCGGTCCACCAGCCGGCGCTGATCACCATGGCCACCTGCCCCGACGCGAACGCCTTGTAGACGTTGACACCGGGAGCGCTCGCGCCTTGCGCGACGAGCCGGTGCTCCAGATCGAACACAGCCCTCCCGGCCGGTGAGTCGATGGCGGTGCTCCGGCCGTCCGCGGAGACGAACCGCCCGCCGGCGGCGTTGAGCAGCGCGAGGGTCTGGCCGACGGTGGTCGAGTCGTCGAAGTCCGACAGCCCGAACCCCTGCACGAGCGTGTTGCCGTACCGGTCCCGCCGTGCGGTCCGGTAGGCGGCGTCCTCCAGCTCCCGCCAGGTGCGCGGCGGGCCCTGGACACCGGCCTCGCGCAGCAGCCGCCTGTTGTAGTAGAGGGCGTAGGTCTGCATCTCGGTGGGATAGCCGTAGACCTCGCCCGCCACGGAGGCGGCGCCGGCCGCGGCCTCGCCGTAACCGCGTCTGATCTCCGTCGCGTGCTCGGGCGGCGCGGGCCGCAGGACACCGGCCCGCGCGAGCTGGCCGTTCCACAGGCAGTACGGGTGCAGGATGTCGGTGCCCTGGCCCGCCGCCTGCCGAACCATGATGGTGGTCAGCAGGTCGGTGAACTCGACGGCCTTGGTCGCCACCTTGACCCGGTCGTGCGTGGCGTTCCACTCGTCCACCGGGCCCTGGAGAGCCTTCTTGAGCTCCCCGCTCGCGTAGTGGGAGAGCAAGGTGAGGACGATCGGATCACCGGGCCGCCCGGTGCCCTGATGCGGCGCGGCACAGCCGGCGGCGAGCAGCGCTGAGGGCAGCGCGAGCGCGAAGTGACGACGGGTCAGGCGACTGCGGCCGGTGCGCGGTGCCGGCTGTGGGTCGTCCGGTCCGTCGGGGAGGTGTGGCGGTGTCATCGGGCGGCGTCCTCCCGGCGCAGCACGCGGAACACCCGGGTCGTGGTGAAGCCGGTCTTGCGGTAGAGGTGGCCGGCCGGGGACTGGGCGCCGGTCCACAGGAACCACGCGGAGTGCGCCCGCAGGGCCCGCATCCGCTCCAGGACCAGGTGGAGGAGGACTTCGCCGAGTCCGGTGCCGCGCATCTCCTCCAGCACCCCGATCGGTCCGAACCGCTCGTCCACCGAGTCGAACGCGCCGTGCATCGCCCAGCCCACCATGCGGCCCCCGGGATCCCGGGCGACGACGATCCGGTCGAGCGGGGTGCCCGTCGTCAGGCACGCCCGGATCGTGCACGCCCAGTCCGGTCCGAAGCGACTCCCGGCGAGCGCGAGCAGATCCACCAGGTCGTCGTCGGCCGGGGTGGTGAACCGGAAGCCGCGCGCCGTCAGTTCGCGGATCCGGCGCACGATCTCGTCCGGAAGGCGGTAGCCGACCAGGACCCGGTCCATCGCCGCCGCCTCGTACAGCGTGCGGAACCCCAGGGAGTCGAGGAGTCCGGCCGCCTCCGGATAGGCCTCGGCGTCCAGGCCGGGAAAGACGTAGTTCGGGGTGTACGAGGAGAAGTCCACCCGGATACGGCCGTGGCCGTGCAGCCAGTCGAGGGCTTCGGTGAGCAGCCGGCGGCCGAGGCCGCGCCCGCGGGCGGCCGGGTCGACGAAGAAGAACGGGATCCAGCCCTGCTCCGGCTCCAGGTCGGTGCCGGCCATCGGGGTCAGCCGGCGTACGGCGTAGGCGGCGCCGACGACCTGGTCGCCGTCGACGGCGACCCTGAGCCCCTCCGGATCGAAGTTCGGGTCGAGCAGCACCAGCGAGCGGAAGCGGTCCGGGGTGATGGGGTCGGCGGGCGCGCTCCGGCGCCATGCCTCCAGCAGCCGCGGGCCGTCGCCCGCGCGAAAGCCCCGGATCCCGGCCCCGGCCCGGGTCGTCGTCGTGGTTTCGGTCATCGACGGGTGGTCCTTCCGAGCGCAGCGGCGGATCAGGGGTAGAGCAGTACGTCGTCGCCGGCCCACCGGCCGGGCGGCTCCGGTGGATCGCACAGCGGCAGCGGGTCCTCGTCCGCGTCGACGGCGCGGCGCAGCCGGTCGGACCCCCACAGCAGGTCGACGAAGTGCCGGTGCCCGGTCCCCTCCGCACCGCCGTCCGTGGTCTGCCAGGCGAAGTCGTCCGGGTACAGCCGCCGTAGCGTGGCGATCATCGCGACGGCGGTGCGGACGGGGGCGAACGCCGCGCGGTCGGTGATGTGCAGCTGGACTCCGCGCAGCGTCCGTCCGGCGTGCTTGTGGAAGGCCGGTACGAACCGCAGGTCGCGGAAGCGCACCCCGGGCAGGGCGAGTTCGGCGAGCGCGGGGGCGAACCGCGCGTCGACGTAGGGGGCGCCCACGATCTCGAAGGGCTGGGTGGTGCCCCGGCCCTCCGAGAGGTTCGTGCCCTCGAACAGACAGGTGCCGGGGTACACGAGGGCGGTGGCGGGCGTCGGGATGTTCGGCGAGGGCGCGACCCACGGCAGTCCGCCGGCCGCCGCATCCATGGCGCGCCGCCAGCCGACGGTTTCTACGACCGTCAGGTCGGCGGCACGACCGGCCGCTTGCGGGACGGCGCGGGCGTTGAGGTGTCCGGCGAGTTCCCCGCAGGTGAGGCCGTGCCGGACGGGGACCGGGGCACGCCCGACGAAGCTGGCCCACCCCGGGTCCAGCCGCGGGCCCTCGCTCACCAGTCCGCCGAGCGGGTTCGGCCGGTCGGCGACCACGAAGCGGACGCCCGTCCGGGCCGCCGAGACCATCAGGTCGAACATGGTCCACACATAGGTGTAGAACCTGGCCCCGATGTCCTGGAGGTCGTACACGAGGGCGTCGACGCCGCTGTCGATGAGCAGTTTGTCGAGCCGCTCGCCGTCGCACCGATAGGTGTCGTACACGGGCAGGCCGGTGTCCGGGTCGACCCGGGCGGGCTCGCTCTCGCCGGCCTGGCCGGTCCCGTGCAGTCCGTGCTCGGGGCCGAAGAGGGCGACCAGTGGCGCGCCGGCCGCGAGCAGCGCCGGTGCGGCCGGACGCAGATCGGGCAGGACACCGGTGTGGTTGGTCACCAGCCCGAACCGGCCCGGCCCCGCGAGCGCGGGCGACGCGTACAGCCGTGCGATCCCGGTCGTCACCGCGACGCGGTCGTCCGTGCTCATCCCTTGCCCCGTCCGCCGGTGGCCCCCCGCCAACAATGGTCCGGAATTTACCCCTATGTCCGGCGCATCCCGCAATGAATCGCCGAGGGTCCGCGCACCCCGTCCGTCTCCCGTCCGCCACCCGCCCCTCCCCTGCCACGGCCCGCCCAACCGCCTCCACCCCGATCACACCCACGGGACCCGATTGCCCCGAAGGTGTGATGCCGCCGGTCACTCCGACTCCCGTGCGCGTCAACGGCGTTGGAACAGGCATGGGCCTCAGCGACATCCCCTCCTTCGCCCAACTGTCCGACGCCTACTGGCTGGACAGTCCGCACCTGGGTGAACACACACCGGACCCGGCACCCCCGCAACCGCCTCCGGGCTCCCCGTGGCGTACGGCGATGGTCGGCCTGTCCGCCCTCACCATCGCGGTCGCGTTGATCGTGGCGCTGGTGTGAACACCCCCCGGACCAGGCCTCATCCGCCACGACACGCCGACGGGTGTCGCCCGGACGTGGGAAATTTCCGTGTCGCCGGGGCATCCGGGTGCGGTGACGGTGTGTGATGGCGCCGGGCTTCGGTCGTTCCGTGGCCCCCGTTGTCGCCGTCGTCATCGCTCACGAAGGACATCACGATGCGTCTCTGCCGTCCGCTCGCCGTCGCTCTCGGCGGGCTTGCCCTCGCCGTCATCACCATGGGTCCGGCGTCCGCCGCCGAAGGCTCCTTCGTCTGGGTGGGGCCGAAGGGCAAGGCGTAGGCCATCCAGAACCCGCCGGACCGCAAGTGCCTGGAGATGGCCCAGGAGGCACGCGGACCGCAGAACGCCACGAAGAAGGCGCTGGTCGTCTACAGCAAGGCGAAGTGCAAGGGCACCGCGCGCCGCATCGCCGCCGGCCACTCCGCCTCCGGCAACGTCCACTTCGCCAGCGTGGTCTTCAACCCCCGCTAGACGGCAGCCCGTCCAGCCCGCCCGTGGCGCCGATCACGACACGCCGATCGGCGCCACCGGTCCGTGCGCGCACGCATCAGGAAGCCGCCATGTCCTACCCAGAACCCCGCTACCTCGACGAAAAAGGTCAGGTCAGGGCACTGTTCCGACCCGCGCCCTCGCAGCCCGACACCGGCTCGGGCGGCGGCACCAGCATCAGCTACGTGGCCAAGCGGGACCACACCAACGGCGAGTTCGGCCTGTACAGGATCCACATGCAGCCGAAGACCATGGGCGCCCCGGAACACTTCCACCGCACCATCTCCGAGTCCTTCTACGTCCTGTCCGGCGAGGTCCGGCTCTACAACGGCGAACGGTGGGTCACAGGGGGCGAGGGAGACTTCCTCCACGTACCGCCCGGCGGGCTCCACGCCTTCCAGAACGACAGCGACGACCCGGTGTCGTTCCTGCTGCTCTTCACACCGGGGGCCGCCAGGGAGGAGTACTTCGAGAAGTTGGGTGAGTACGCACAGCGCGGCCCCGAGGAGTTGAAAGCCTTCCGGATCAGGCACGACCAGTACAACACGACCGACCTGCTCGACGACTAGGACGCCGTCCATCAGCCTCGAACCGCCGCGAGAAGCGCGAGACCCAGGCAGACCGCAGCTCCGGCTGCCAGCGAGTCGGCCCCCACCGACCAGGTGAAGCGCCGCTGAAGACCCGCGGGCATCCCAGCACGCCCGTTCACCGACGCGGACCCCGCATGCGACCGCATGGCATCAGCGCAGACGGCGGAGAAGTCGTACAGCGCGTCCCAGAGAGAATTGTCGAACCACAGAAAGTCGATCTTCTCCCCGGCGCGGGTCTCCAGTACAAGACCGCCCCGCCATGCATCGCGGTGCAACTCCTTGACGTCAGAGCAGGGCACCACCACATGCCGCCATACGCGATAACGCACTATGGCCCCTGGCCGGAGCACCACTCTGATCAGAGAGCAACGCCACAGGAACGAAGCCCAAGCCAGCGCGAGGGCGCAGATCAGGGAGCGGTCCACTGCGCCGACCGACCGGTCCGTCGCCGGCACCAGGGCGGCGCAGGCGGCGACGCAGGACAGCCCCCTGAGCAGTCCCACACGCAGCCAGCGCGCCAGCGTGACCTCGCCTCGCCGGTTCGGCCGGTAGCCCCGTACCCGCCGAACAACCCGGGTCCCCGGCCCGTACCAGTCGGCCAGTCCCGATTGCCACAGCCCCCTCGTCACGCCGGTGACCCTACCGCCGCGCAAGGAATCGTCGGCGCCGGTACAGCCCCATGCGGCCGCACGGCACTGTTATGGTGCGCCGATGTCGTCGATCAAGCAGTTCCAGGTCACCTTTGACTGCGCGGAACCCGAGCGCCTCGCTCGCTTTTGGTGCGAGGTGTTGGGGTACGTCATACCGTCGCCGCCCAAGGGGTTCACCACTTGGGAAGATTTCACCCGTTCCCAGCCCGCCGAGGACCAGGGATCGTGGTTCGCCTGCAGTGATCCGTCAGGTGTCGGTCCCCGGCTGTTCTTCCAGCGCGTTCCCGAAGACAAGGTCGTCAAGAACCGGGTGCATCTGTGCGTGCGGGTCGGCACCGGGCTCACGGGTGAGGTGCGCCTGGCCACTCTTGAAGCCGAGTGCGCACGGCTCCTCCCGCTCGGCGCGGTGCGCGTGCGCCTGCTGTACGACGGCAACGACTCGTGCATCGTGATGCAGGACATCGAGGGCAACGAGTTCTGTATCGACTGAGCGCCCACCTCGCCAGGTTCACTCGGTGATGCGCAGCAGCAACTTGCCCGTGGATGTGCGGCCGCCGATGAGGTGATGTGCGCCGGCGGCGTCCGACAGGGGGAACTCGGCGGTGACGGGAAGGACGACCGTTCCGTCGCGGACGGTGCGCAGGGCGCGTTCGGTGAGCGCGCGCAGGGCGTCGGGGGCGGACTGGGCGAGGGCGAGCACGGAGAAGCCCCCGACGGAGCGACCCCGCGCGTAGAGCTCGTTCTGCCCGGCCTGCCACGGTTCGGCGCCGCCGGCGTTGCCGAAGGACACCAGGCGTCCGAAGACGGCCAGTGCCTCCAGGCCGCGGCGCAGCGTGTCGCCGCCCACCGGGTCCAGGACCAGGTCGACGCCTCTGCCGCCGGTCGCCCGCCGGACGTCCGTCTCGAAGGTGTCGGGCCGGAACACCTCGTCGTAGCCGTACTTGAGCGCGTAGTCGGCCTTGCCGTCGCTCGATGCCACCCCGTACACCGCTCCGGCGCCCGCCGCCCGGGCCAGCTGCCCGACCGCCGTGCCGACGCCTCCCGCCGCACCGTGCACCAGCACGCTCTCCCCGGCCCGCAGCCGCCCCACCTCATGGACCAGGGCGTGCGCGGTCGGCAGTACCGTCGGCAGCGTGGCCGCGGTCCGCAGGTCCAGCCCGTCGGGCAACGGGAAGACCCGCGCGGCCTCCGCGAGCACGACCTCGGCGTAGCCACCGCCGTCGACGAGCGCGGCCACCTCCTGCCCCGCCCGCAGACCCTCGACCCCGTCCCCGACCGCCCGGATGCGCCCGGAGACCTCCAGGCCCGGACGGTAGGGCAGCGACGCCACCCGGTACCCGTCGGCACGCGCCTTCACGTCCGCGAAGTTCACCCCTGCCCAGACGGCCTCGACGGTCACCTGGCCGGGCCCCGGCTCGGGTGCCGCGGTCCGCACGACCCGCAGGACCTCGGGACCGCCGTACTCCTGGAACTCGACCACACGCATACGCAGTACCACCCCTCCATGAGTGTTCAACCGGGATCGAACACTAGCAGTGTACGATGGCCGTCGAACACTGTTTGGGGAGGACAACAGAGGAGGACATGGAATGTCGGACCGGTCCGAAGGCGCGAGTCACCGTCCGGCACCCGTGCACACGCACCCCGACGACGTCCCGCTTCTCAGCGCCCTCGCCGCGCTCGCGGATCCCGTGCGCATCCAGCTGGTCCGCGACCTGGCCGGCCACCCCGACTGGGCGCTCAGCTGCAGCAACTTCGACGTGCCGGTCGGCCGGGCGGCCAAGAGCCACCACTTCTCGGTGCTGCGCGACGCCGGTCTGGTCGAACAGCGCGACCAGGGCCCGCGACGGCTCAACCGCCTGCGCCGCGAGGAGTTCGACGCCCGCTTCCCCGGCCTCCTCGACCTGACCCTCCGCGCCGACGACACCGAATAGAGCGGCCCGGCCGGGACCGGAAGAGGCACGACGCTCCGCCCGAGGGGCGTGCGAGGCACGTACGGCGAGCGCTCGCACAGGCATCAGTTCCCGCCACACCCCAGCCCCGCGGCCAGGGCAATCAGCCATGCCCTCGTACGGCCATTTTCGAGTCAGATCCTCCGTGACTGCCGCCTCAAGGGAAACGGTGTGGATCACGCCATGAGGCATCACCCGGCTGCACAATTGCGCCAACTCGGGCCGGGCTGGGCTTCGGCGGCACTATCGCCGATGCCGCTGCCGGTGCCGGAACTCACCGGGATTCGTGCCGCTTTCGAGAGTGAGCCGCGCTCACACCGTGGCGACGGCCGTTGCGGTGTGTACGGCCGTCAGGAGCGAGGCACCCGCGATCATCGTCCATGTCCGCGTGGCGACCCCGATGGCGGCGTCGCCCACCTGGGCCGCGGCGGCCGCGGACAGAAGGAGTGAACTGGCCGGCCCCGACCACGCGAGCGGTGCGATGAGGGCCGCCACCCCCAGCGGTACTGCCCTGGTCGCGTACATCCAGCCGTAGAAGCGTTCCCCGGCACTCGGCGTGCCGCTCTCACTCAGCGCCGCCGGGCGCGCACCTCCCACCAGCGCGAAAGCGATGCCGGCGACAGCGGCGACGGCGTTGGCCGCCAACAGGGCGTTCACGACCCCATGGTGATCGTGCTGCCCGACGGCCACCCGCTGGTCACCGGCTCCCCCGAGGGCACACCGCTACGGCTGGCGCAGCTCCGCGACGAGTCCTGGGTGACGATCCTGGCCGGGCACGCCGCCCGTGAGCAGCTCGACCGGGCGGCGGGCGGAGCGGGGTTCACGCCCCGGATCCGCTTCCAGACGGCGTCGTACGACCTCGCCCAGGCGCTGGTCGGCACCGGTTACGGCGTGGCGCTCGTCTCCCGGCTGGCCCTCACCCGGGTCCCCGGCACCACGCACCGCCCCCTCACCGACCCGCCGCTCCACCGCGACCTGCACGCCGTGACCCGGTCCGACACCGCGCTCACCCCGCTGGCGGACGTCTTCTGTGCCCTGCTGCTGGACGTGGCGGCCGAACTGAAGGACGCCTGGCCGTCACAGGGGTGAGGCCTCAAAGGGGTGAGGCCGTCACAGGGGTGAGCGGGCGACCGTCATGACGTAGGCCCCGAACAGCAGCGAGACCGCGGTGAGGGCGCCGACGACGAGGACCGCCTGCGGCGGCCGTGCCCGGCGGGTCCTGACCAGGGCGCGGGCCAGCGGGATCAGCAGAGGGAAGGCGGGAAGCAGGAAACGGGGTTTGGAGGAGAAGTCGCCCGAGCCGCCCACGACCACCAGGACCAGCACCCCCGCGAAGACCACCAGGACCAGCGGGGCCCGGTCCAGGCACAGCAGGCAGAAGAGCAGTGCGCCGGCCGCGACGATCGCCAGGTCCACGGTGTAGACGAAGGCGCCGCCGTGCAGCAGCAGCCCCTTGAGGAAGCGCAGGGACCCGGCGCCGAAGTCGAAGCGGGAGCTCCAGGCGCGCTGCACCTCGAAGTAGCCGCCGAGCAGGTCCCCGGTCCGCTGTCCCACCCACAGGACGTAGCCGAGCCAGCCGAGCGGGGCCAGCAGGCACCCCGCCCACAGCCCGGCGGGGACGCGGCCGCGTCGTCGTACCGCTTCGTAGGCGCCCGCGACCACGACGGCCGCCGCGACCGCGAAGCCGCTCGGACGGGACAGGCCGGCCAGGGCGGCCAGGGAACCGGCCCACAGCCAGCGGCCCTTGAGCACGCAGTGCAGGGACCAGGCGGCGAGGGCGGAGAAGAGGGACTCGGTGTAGGCGATGGTGAGTTCGACCGACTGGGGCAGGACCCCCCACAGCACGACCAGCGCGGTGGCGACGGCGCCGCCGTACAGGTGGTCGCCGATCCGGTGGATGCCCCAGGCCGCCACCACGGCGGCGGTCGCGGAGACCAGGAAGGCGGCCTGGCCGGGGGTGAAGGGCAGCACGGTCGTCAGAGCCCGGACGAGTCCGGGGTAGAGCGGGAAGAACGCCCAGTCTGTCTGTACGGCTCCCTGGCGGGTGATCTCGATGAGGTGCCCGTAGCCGTAGTCGGCGATGTGCTGGTACCAGCGGGCGTCCCAGGCGTGCGCCAGGTCCCTGACCAGGGGGCGTCCCGTGACGTGGTTCGCCGCCACGACGGCGGCGACTCCGGCGAGCCGGACGGCCGTGAAGAGCGCCAGGGCGCGCGCCAGGCCGGACGGGGTGCGGCGGAGGGCCGGGGGGTGGGCGGGACCGAGCTGCGCGGCGGACCCGGGCCGCGGGACGGATGACGTGCTCACGATCCGACGATCGGCAGCGGCCTGCGGCGACGCAACGCGTCACGGAGGTTTCTTACGGTCTTCCGCACCCGTTCAGACCTGGGCGACCGGCATCACATGGAGACCCCCTTGATCGATCATTCACCTGTCGGTTTACCATATGAGCGCCACCCAGCTCGATCGAGAGATGCAGGTCTGTGACTGTCAACGAGGACTCGTTCACCAACTGGAAGAACCGCGAGGAGATCGCGGAGTCGATGATCCCGATCATCGGGAAGCTGCACCGGGAGCGGGACGTGACGGTCCTCCTCCACAGCCGCTCCCTGGTGAACAAGTCGGTGGTCAGCATCCTCAAGACCCACCGCTTCGCCCGCCAGATCGACGGCGCCGAGCTCTCGGTCACCGAGACGATGCCCTTCCTCCAGGCGCTCACCACGCTCGACCTCGGCCCGTCCCAGATCGACATCGGCATGCTCGCGGCCACCCACAAGGCCGACGACCGGGGTCTGAGCGTCGAGGCGTTCACCGCGGAGGCGGTCGCCGGGGCCACCGGCGCCAACAAGATCGAGCAGCGGGAGCCGCGGGACGTCGTCCTGTACGGCTTCGGCCGCATCGGCCGCCTGGTCGCCCGGCTGCTCATCGAGAAGTCCGGCTCCGGCAACGGCCTGCGGCTGCGCGCCATCGTGGTGCGCGGGGCCGGCGGCGAGGACATCGTCAAGCGCGCCTCGCTGCTGCGCCGGGACTCCATCCACGGCCAGTTCCAGGGCACGATCACCGTGGACGAGGAGAACAGCACGATCCTCGCCAACGGCAACGAGATCAAGGTGATCTACGCCGACGACCCGTCCGCCGTGGACTACACGGAGTACGGCATCCGGGACGCCATCCTCATCGACAACACGGGCAAGTGGCGGGACCGCGAGGGCCTCTCCAAGCACCTGCGCCCCGGCATCGAGAAGGTCGTGCTGACCGCGCCGGGCAAGGGCGACGTCCCGAACATCGTGCACGGCGTCAACCACGACACCGTCAAGCCGGACGAGCAGATCCTGTCCTGCGCGTCCTGCACCACCAACGCGATCGTGCCGCCGCTGAAGGCGATGGCCGACGAGTACGGGGTGCTGCGCGGGCACGTGGAGACGGTGCACTCGTTCACCAACGACCAGAACCTGCTGGACAACTACCACAAGTCGGAGCGCCGCGGCCGGTCCGCGCCGCTCAACATGGTGATCACCGAGACGGGTGCCGCCTCCGCCGTCGCGAAGGCGCTGCCGGACCTGAAGGCGCGGATCACCGGCAGCTCGATCCGCGTGCCGGTGCCGGACGTGTCGATCGCCATCCTCAACCTGCAGCTGGCCCGCGAGGCCTCCCGCGAGGAGGTCCTCGACTACCTCCGCGAGGTGTCGCTGACCTCGCCGCTCAAGCGCCAGATCGACTTCATCACCGCCCCGGACGCGGTCTCCAGCGACTTCATCGGCTCCCGGCACGCCTCGATCGTCGACGCCGGCGCCCTGAAGGTGGAGGGCGACAACGCGATCCTCTACCTCTGGTACGACAACGAGTTCGGCTACTCCTGCCAGGTGGTCCGGGTCGTCCAGCACGTCTCGGGCGTGGAGTACCCGACGTTCCCCTCCCCGGCGGTCTGACCCTCCCCGCCTCCGACGGCCCGGCCTCCTGCGCCCGCAGGGGGCCGGGCCGTCCGCGCCCTTGACGCGGCCATGGTCCGATGGCAGTTTTTTATCGATACAACCGGAGTCACGAACGACGTTCCACATTTCGAACAACAGGCCTGGACAGGAGTACCCGCGTGCCCACCGCCACCGCGATCATCAACCTCGACATCGAGGGCCCGACGATCAGCCGCCATCTCTACGGCCACTTCGCCGAGCACCTCGGCCACTGCGTCTACGGCGGCTTCTGGGTCGGCGAGGACTCCCCGGTCCCGAACGAGGGCGGTATCCGCCTCGACGTCGTGGCGGCCCTGCGCGCCCTGGACATCCCCAACCTCCGCTGGCCGGGCGGCTGTTTCGCCGACGAGTACCACTGGCGGGACGGCATCGGACCGCGCGAGCAGCGGCCCCGGATGGTCAACACGCACTGGGGCAACGTCGAGGAGAACAACCACTTCGGCACCCACGAGTTCATGGCCCTGTGCGAACTCCTCGGCGCCGAGCCCTACATCAGCGGCAACGTCGGCTCCGGGACCGTTCGCGAGATGAGCGAGTGGGTGGAGTACCTCACCCGGGACGGCGACAGCCCGATGGTGCGGCTGCGCAAGGAGAACGGGCGCGAGGAGCCGTGGCGGGTGAAGTACTGGGGCATCGGCAACGAGACCTGGGGCTGCGGCGGCAACATGCGCGCCGAGTACTCCGCCGACCTGGCCCGCCAGTACGCCACCTACTGCCGGGACCACGGCGACAACAAGCTCTACCGGATCGCCTCCGGCGCCTCGGACGCCGACTACAAGTGGACCGAGACCCTGATGCAGCAGATCAGCTGCTTCGGCTGCGAGGCCACCCCGAAGAACTTCTTCCAGGGCCTCTCGGTGCACTACTACACCCTCGCGGGCCCCTGGGAGGCCAAGGGCAGCGCCACCGACTTCGACACCGACGACTACTACCGCACCCTGCTGTCGGCCCGCCGTATCGACCGCATCCTCACCGGCCACTCCACGGTCATGGACGTCTACGACCCGGGCCGCACGGTCGGCCTCGTCCTGGACGAGTGGGGCACGTGGTGGGACGTGGAGCCCGGCACCAACCCCGGCTTCCTCTTCCAGCAGAACACCCTGCGCGACGCGCTGGTGGCCAGCACCCACTTCGACATCTTCCACAAGCACGCCGCCCGGCTGCACATGGCCAACATCGCCCAGACGGTCAACGTGCTCCAGGCGATGCTCCTCACCGACGGCGACGCCCTGGTCCTGACCCCGACCTACCACGTCTTCGAGATGAACAAGGGCCACCAGGACGCCACCTCGCTCACCGTGCACCTCAACGGCGACGACGCCCGGCGCCGGGCCGGGGACGGGGAGCTGGAGACGCTGTCCGCCTCCGCCAGCGTCAAGGACGGCCGGGTGCTGATCTCGGTGAGCAACCTGGACGCCGAGGAACCCGCCGAGGTCACCCTCGACCTGCGCGGCGGCACCCTCGGCGCGCCGACCGCGCGCATCCTCACGGCCGACAAACCGCAGGCCCACAACACTCCCGAGACGTCGACGGCGGTCGCTCCGCGGCACTTCGACGGCCTGTCGGTGACCCCCGGCGGACTGCGGCTCACCCTCCCGCCGCACTCGTTCGTCACCGTCCAGGCCCCGCTGAACCGGCGCTGACCCGAAGGAGTGCGCACATGACCCGATCCGCGCGTCCGCTGCCCGCACGCCATCTGCGTCCGCCGATGGGCTGGAACAGCTGGGACTGCTACGGCACCACCGTCACCGAGGACGAGGTCCTCGCCAACGCGGAGTTCATGCGCGAGCACCTGCTCCCGCACGGCTGGGACACCGTCGTGGTGGACATCCAGTGGTACGAACCCACCGCCCGCTCCCACGGCTACAACCCGGACGCGCCGCTCGTCCTGGACGGCCACGGCCGCCAGCTCCCGGCACCGGGCAGGTTCCCCTCCGCCACGGCCGGGGCCGGGTTCGGGCCACTGGCCGCGCGGGTGCACGCCATGGGCCTGCGGTTCGGGCTGCACATCATGCGCGGCATCCCCCGGCGGGCCGTGGCGGCCGGACTGCCCGTGCTGGGCACGGAGTTCACCGCCGACCAGGTCGCCGACACCGGCTCCGTCTGCCCCTGGAACTCCGACAACTACGGCCTGAACCACGACCATCCCGGCGCCCAGGCGTACTACGACGCGCAGGTCGCCCAGTTCGCCGCCTGGGGCGTGGACTTCGTCAAGGCCGACGACATGCTCTTCCCGTACCACGAGCGGGAGATCGCCGCCTACGCACGGGCGATCGAGCGCAGCGGGCGCCCGATCGAGCTGAGCCTCTCCCCCGGCACCGACATGTCGGTCGCCCGCCTGGACCATCTGCGGGAGCACGCCACCATGTGGCGGGTCTGCGACGACCTGTGGGACCGCTGGGAGGACGTCGAGGCGCAGTTCGCGCGCATGGCGCGCTGGGCCCCCTGGCAGGACGGACCCGGCTGGGCGGACGCCGACATGCTGCCGCTGGGCCACATCGGCATCCGTGCCGAGCGGGGCGCGGACCGCCAGTCCGCCCTCACCCGTGCCGAGCAGACCAGCCTCCTCACCCTCTGGCTGATCTCCCGCTCGCCGCTGATGATGGGCGGCGACCTGCCCACCTCCCCGCCCGAGACCATCGCCCTGCTCAGCAACGACGAGGCGCTCGACGTCCTGTGGCACAGCACCGGCAACCGGGAGGTGCTGCGCGAGCGGGACCTGGTGCTGTGGACCGCCCGGGACACCGACGGGCACACCCGCTACGCGGCGGTGTTCTCGCTCGCGGACGAGGCGCGCCGCTTCGAGGTGCCGCTGGGGTCGGTCGGGGCCCTGCCCGGCGACCGGGTCCGCGAGCTGTGGACCCACGCCGACACCGGTCACGACGGCCGGCGGCTGGTCGTCGAACTGCCCCCGCACGGTGCCGCCCTCTATCGTCTTGCGGAGGACAGCGGAGGGGAGTGAGGGTGGCGACGATCCAGGACGTGGCGAAGGCGGCCGGGGTGTCGGCGATGACCGTCTCCAACGTGATCAACGGCCATCCCAACGTCCGCCCGGCCACCCGGGACCGTGTCCTGGCGGCCATGACCCGGCTCGACTACCGGGTCAACGTCGCCGCCCGCAACCTGCGCAAGGGCCGTACCGGCACCATCGGTCTGGCGGTCCCCGAGATCAACCGCCCGTACTACGGCCGGCTGGCCGCCTCCATCATCGCGGCGGCCGCCCGGCACGGCCTCCGGGTGAGCATCGAGCAGACCGGTGCCCGCCGCGAGAGCGAGCTGGCGGCTCTGTCGCTCTCCCGCAACCGGCTCTACGACGGCCTCATCCTCGCCACCGTGGGGATGGGGCCGGCCGATGCCGAGGCGCTGGACGTCGACCATCCGGTGGTGATCCTGGGCGAGCGGATCTTCGGCGGTCCCGTCGACCATGTCGCCATGCCGAACGAGGCCGCCTCGGAGGCTGCGACCCGTCATCTCGTCGAGCGGGGCTGCCGGCGGGTCGCGATCGTGTGCGGGCGGCTCGGCGGCGAGGCTGACGTGTCGAACCTGCGGCACACCGGGTATCTGCGGGCGCTGGCGGCCGCTGGCCTGCCGGCGGATCCGGAGCTGGTGGTGACCGCGGACTCGCTCACCCTGCAGGGGGCCGCCCGTGCCCTCCGGGACAGGCTGGCGGACGGCCTCGATGCCGACGGGGTGTTCTGTGTGACGGACACGGTGGCCATGGGGGTGCTGCGCGCGCTCGCCGACGCCGGGATCCGGGTGCCGCGGCAGGTCAGGGTGATCGGCTTCGACAACGTCGACGAGAGCGCGTACCTCGTCCCCTCCCTCTCCACCGTCGACCCGGACCACGACCTGATGGCCGAACGCGCGGTCGCCCTGCTGGCGGCGCGCATCGACGGGGCCGGGCCCGGGCCGGAGCGGGAGGAGTTCACCGGTCCCTTCCGCCTGGTGGTGCGGGAGTCGACGGGCGGCTGAACCGCTCAGCCGCCCGGATACCGCACCCCCGCCGCCGTCACTCCGCCGCGGCGCGTGACCGTACCCGCATCACGAGGGTGCGCGGCCGGACCGTCGCCCGGGCCACCGGCCGGACGGTCCGGCCGGGGTCGAGCTCCAGGCGGACCCGCCGCAGCAGGGTCGCCAGGGCGGTGATCAGCTCGGTGACCGCGAACCGGTCGCCGATGCACTTGTGCCGGCCCGCTCCCCAGGGCAGGAACGCGCCCGGCGGCAGGCTCCGTTCGCCGTCCAGCCAGCGGTCCGGGTCGAAGGCCAGGGGGTCGGGGAAGAACGCGGGGTCTCGGTGCAGGGCGTGCTGGCAGTAGGCGAGTTCGGTGCCGGGCGGCAGGGTCCAGTCGCCCAGCCGGGTCTCGGTCATCGTCCGGCGGGTGACCAGCCAGCCGGTGTGGTGCAGTCGCAGCGCCTCCTTGATGACGCGGTCCAGGTAGGGCAGCCGGGTGACATCCTCGAAGGCCACGGGGCGCTCGCCGAGCACCTCGTCGAGTTCGGCCAGGACCCGGGACTCGATCCCGGGGTCGCGGGCGAGCTCGTAGAGGATCCAGGACAGCACGGACGCCGTGGTCTCGGTGCCCGCCACGGCCAGGGTGAGGATCTCCGAGCAGATCTGGTCCTCGGTCAGCGGCTCCCCGGTCGACTCGTCGGTGGCGGCCATCAGCATCGAGAGCATGTCGCCGGAGCCGGTGCCGGAGGCCTGGAGTGCGGCGATGGCTTCGTTGATGGTGGCGCGCGCGTCGTCACGTGCGCGGTCGAAGCGGCGGTTGAAGGGAAGGGGCAGGCGCTCGAACCAGTCGGGCAGCATGATGCGGACGCCGACCCCGTTCATGACCACGGAGAGGTCGCGCCGCAGTTGACTAAACGTTTCTGCACTGATGCTGCCCGAGAACACGGTCTTCACGAGCATGTCGAGGGAGAGCTTGACCATGGCTTCACGGACATCCAGGTCCTCGCCCTCGGTCCACCGGTCCACGGCTGAGTCGACCTCGCCGCGCATCAGGTCGACATAGCGGGCGATCTCCGCGCGGCCGAAAGCGGGCTGCAGCTGCCGCCGTTTCCGGACATGCTCCGGCCCGGCGACGGTGACCACCGACTCGCCCATCAACTGGCCCATCTTCTCGAAGAACCGGCCCTTGTCCAGGCTCGGCCCCAGGTCGGTGAGCATCGTCCGGATGAGTTCGGGGTCCTGTACGACGACGGTGCGGGTGCCCGGCTGGAGGGTGATCTCGACGAGGGGGCCGTACTTCTCCCGGAGTCCGGCGATGAAGGCGAGGTTGTCCCGGCCGAGTTGTACGGCGTGACCCAGCAGCGGGAGCGAACCCGCCGCCCTGGGGATGGGGGGAGGCGCCACAAGCGTCACGAGTCTCATGTCCCTTCACGGCGATCATGACCTCGCTCATGGCTGCCCATCCGCGACCATGGCCCAATCTGTGCTGTCCGACACGCGATCACGCGTTCGAAATCAGACGAGGTGGCCGAAGACCACCAGGTTCTCCGTGTAGTCCTTGACGTCGTGGTCGTAGTCGCCGGCGCAGGTGATCAGCCGGACCTCGGGACGGCGGGTGTCCGCGTAGACGCGTTCGCTCGGGAAGTCGTCCTTCGCGAAGGTGTCGGCGCTGTCGACCACGAAGTGGGCGTCGGTGCCGTCGGCCCGGCTCACCGTGAAGCGGTCGCCGGGTTCGAGTTCGTCCAGCCGGACGAAGACGGCGGCCGAGATCTTGGTGTCGACATGGCCCGCGATGATGGCAGTGCCCGCCTCACCGGGAGCCGGGCCACCGGAATACCAGCCGACGAGGTTGATGTCGTCGGACGGCGGGGGCTGGAGCTGGCCCGCGGGGCCGAGGGTGAGGTCGGTGAAGGGGGCGTCCACGGAGATCTTCGGGATCACCAGACGCGTCGGAGCGGACCGGGGCAGCGCCGCGGCGGTCCCGCGCGTACCGGCCGAGGGGGCCGCGTCCGCGCTCTCGGTGGGCGCGGTGCCCGAGCCGTCGGAGGCCTTGCCGTGTCCGCCGAACAGCGCCACGGCCAGGAGCAGCACGGCCACGGCCCATACGGGCAGCCGTCCGCCGCGTCGCGGGCCGTCCGGTTCCCCGGCGTTCGGGTCCTCGGGAGGCGGGCCGCCGCTGTGCGGGGTGTCGGTGTGCGGGTCGCCGGGGCGCGGGGAGGAGGCGCCAGCTGCCATCGGGGTCACCTTTCTGGGGCACGGCAGCGGGATGGTCGGCAACGGGGGTCGCGGTGCCGTCGGCGTGTCGGCCGTCGGCGGCACCGCGGCCCCCGGCTGCGTATGCCCATCAGGACACGGAGCCCGGGACTCTCCTGCGCCGCAGCGCGTAGGCGCCGGTGGCCGCTACGCCGAGGACGGCCAGCCCGCCGGCCGTGACCCCGGGCGTGGCGAGGCCGCCGCCTCCGGTGTGCATGCCGCCGTGCGGCTTGCCGCTCTCCTCGTCGTCACCCCACGAGCTGCCCTCGTCGTCCCCCTTGTCCCCCTTACCGCTCTGCTCTCCCTTGCCGCTCTGGTCTCCCTTACCTCCTTGGTCTCCCTTACCTCCTTGGTCCTCCTTGCCTCCTTGGTCCTCCTTGCCTCCCTGGTTTCCCTTGCCTCCCTGGCCCTCGTCGTCCTGATCCTTGTAGGTGTCGGGGTCGAACTTGCTGTCGCTGCTGCTGTAGGAAGAGCCGTCATCCCAGTCCCCCGCGACCGCGGCCTGGGCCGCGGGTGCGGCGAACGCGAGGGCGGCGGTGGCGGCCGTCGTCGCGAGGATCATGCGGGCAGAACGCATCTCGATGTCCTTCCGCCGTGGCCGGGCGCCGATACTCCATCAGCTGTAACGACCCGGCTCCGACATGAACCACCGTCAGCCAGGCCTCCGCCCCGCACCATCCCGGCCGCCCATCCGTGGTGGCGACACACCCAACACCGCCCGGCTGGGTCAATCCTCCGGGCGGGGACACCGCCATTCGGGCACGACCGGGCCCGCCGTCGGCGTGTCTGCGCACGACGGGCCCGCCGCCGCGTCAGTAGCCGACGTAGAAGGTGGCGTCGGCCTGTTCCGTGCTCGTGGAGATGGGGTCGATCCGCAGCACGTAGTTGGAGTGGCGGATGTAGCGGGTCGGGTAGTTGTACGACCGGAACGACGACCACGAGGAGTCGGCGAGGCCGGCCGTCCTGTAGAACGTGGCGTCCTGCGCGAAGGACGTGGTGCTGTCGTTGACGTCGAGCTGCAGCTGGTAGTTGTAGTGGCGCAGATAGCGGGTCGGGTAGTTGACCGACTGGAAGGACACGCCGCTGCTGTCGGCGAGGCCCGGGACCAGCTTCCACAGGCCGTCGGTGTACGGGTCGAAGGCGTACTCGTCGATCCGGCCGACGAAGTTGCTGTGCCGGACGTACCGGGCCGGGTAGTTGTACGACTTCAGCCGGTTCCAGGTGGGGGTGCCCCACTGGGCGACGAGGTTGGTGTACTCGGTCGAGGTGATCGGCTGGATGCCGCAGTGCTTGGAGTTGAGCGGCTGGGTGTAGGTCTTCTGGTCGAGGGCCGTCCAGGTGCCGGCCGACAGCGCCGAGGTCTGCCAGGCGTAGAAGACGCCGTTGGGGTCCCAGGTGTCGCCCCACAGGTACCAGGTGGAGCTGGACGTGAGGGACTTGACCAGCGTCGGGGCCTCGGTGCCGTTGTGCGAGACGGCCGTGCTGAACTCGGTGAAGCTGCCCGGGTCCAGTGAGGTGGAGCGGGCGCCGACGAGCGTGGAGTTCTTCTTGAAGTACAGGTAGTTGACACCGTTGACGCCGACCGCCAGGTCGCCGTCGATGACGTCGTAGCCGGGGTCGAAGAAGACCTGGGGATCGCCGGCGGTGACGAAGTCACTGGTGTAGTTGATCATGATGACGTTGTGGCCGCTGCTGTTGACCGCGGAGTAGATGACGCCGTACTGACCGCGGCCCGCGTCCCAGAACGCCTCCGGCGCCCAGCTGTGGGTGTCCATGTCGTGCAGCTTCATCCGCCGGTAGCCGGTGAAGCTGCGCAGGTCGGTGGAGTCCCAGACGTGGATGTACTGGCTGACGTAGGTCCAGTCGGTGCCGTTCAGGTCGGTGGCGAGGACCACGAAGGTGCCGTCCTGCTTGCGCAGGATGAACGGGTCGCGCAGGCCGAGGGAGCCGGCCGTGGGGGTGGCGACGGGCTTGTTCTGGTTGAGCGGGGTCCACTGAAGGCCGTCGGTGCTGACGGCCAGGTGCAGGCCGTAGTTGGCGGCCAGCATGTCCGGGGACTCGGTGAAGTAGCACATCACGTAGGCCGAGTTGGTGGCGGCCTGTGCGCTTCCGGCGCCGAGGGCCAGGGCACCGGTGGCGGCGAGGGGGACGGTCGCGGTCATGCCGAGGAAGTGACGGCGCGACAGGGGGGTGCCGTTCATGTGCGCTCCAGACAGGGGGGATTGTCCGAGATATCGGACGTGGTTCGGAAAACCGATCAGAAACTAGAGGGACGCGTGGGGCGCGTCAATCCTTGCGTAACAAGGGAGTTACTCGGATTTCCCACTCTCCACCGCGAGCGTCAGGGTCGCCGGACACAGTCCGGGGGCCGTCGCTGTGAGCCTCATGTGACCTGGCTGTTTGCCGGGGCGCGCCGGTGAACTGGCCGGGGTCGCCAACGGCAACCCGCACCACGTGGACAGCGTCCGGCGGGCCCCCGACCTCGAACCCGGCCTGGACCGTCGCGTCGGGGACGAGCCGGCCGTGCGCGTCGACGACCTCGACGAGGACGTGGGCCAGGTCGTCGCGCCTCGTGGTCAGCGACCATGCGTCGGGGACCAGACGCAGGGCCGCCGGGGCACCGACCGTGCGCAGGGCCGTACGGGCGTTCTCCCTGCCGTCGCGGAACACCACGGCCGTCAACTCGCCCGGCCGGTAGGGCACGGTGAGGGTGGCCATGGCGCGCTCGGGAGCCGGCCGGCCGATCTCCTCGCCGTCGAGCAGGAGCCGGACGCCGTCACCGGGCGTGTAGACGCGCACGGTCATCGGGTGGCCGGGGTCCACGTCCCAGGTCCAGCTGGTGAGACAAGCTGGCGGGGTCCTTACCGTCGCCTCATGACGCGGAGTCCCGCCATGCCCCGACTCATGCCGGTCACCGGCCCGCAGCGCGTCCTCGCCCTCTCCAACCTCGTCTTCACGGTCGGCAGCGGCCGGTATCTGACGGCGGGGGTGCTGTACTTCACCGAGGCCGTGGGGCTGCCCGCCGGACAGCTGGGGCTCGGGCTCGCGGTCGCGGGGCTGGTCTCGCTGGCGCTGGCCGTCGCCGTCGGGCATCTGGCGGCCCGGCGCGGGGCGCGCGGGGTGTACGCGGCCACACTCGTGGCGCAGTCGCCGGCGACGGCCGCGTTCCTGTGGACGGCCGACTTCTGGCCGTTCGTCCTCTTGGTGTCCGTGGCGAGCGCGGCGAAGGCGGACGGGGCGGCGGCCGGCTGGGCGGTCCAGGTCGGCACGGTCACCTCGTACCGGCTCCTGGTCGTCGGACTGTCGGTGTCCTGCGCCGCCGCCCCGCTGGTCCTTCTCGCCCTGCCGCCGGTCGCACCCGCCGCCGTCGCCGACGGCCCCCGCCGGGCAGCGCTGCGGGACCGGCCGTATCTCCTGCTGACCGCTCTGGACGGGGTCATGGCGGTGCGGTTCAAGGTGCTGACCGTGGCCGTGCCGCTGTGGCTGATCGGCGCGACGGCCGCGCGCGCTGGCTCGTCTCGGGCACCATGCTCACCTGCACGGTGATCGTCGTCGCCTTCCAGGTGCGGGCGAGCAGGGGCGTCGACTCGCCGACGGCCGGCGGGCGCGCCTACCGCCGCGCCGGGCTGGCGTTCCCCCTCTCCTGCTCGCTGATCCCGCCGGCCGCCGGGGTGCCCGGCCGGGTGGCGGCGGGTGTGCTGCTGGGAGCGGTGGTCGTGCACACGGTCGGTGAGCTGTGGCATGCGGCGGCGGGTTTCGAGGTGTCCTTCGGGCTCGCCCCGGAGCAGGCGACCGGGCGGTACCCCGGCGTCTTCGGGTGGGCGCCGGGCTGGCCGAGGCCCTCGGACCGGGTCTGCTGATCTGGCTCCGCGTCGACTGGGGCCGGCCCGGCTGGTACGTCATGGGCGCGCTGTTCGCCGTCACGGGGCCAGCGGCACCGCCCGCCGTGCGCTGGGCGGGGCGCCACCGGACCGGAGCGGATACCGGTGACGGCCGGGTCCTGAACCCGTCACGCCCCGGCCGGGGTGGGGCAGGCTCGTCCACCGAGGATGAGGGGCACGGGTCCTCCGCATGTCGAGGGCGTGGGGCGAGGGAGTCCCGTCCCCCCGCCCCACGGGCTGTCGTTCGATAGGTCGAAAGCGGTGCGACATGCTGTGCCGAGTTCCACGGCAGGGGACGGACCGGTGATGTCAATGACACCTCCCGGGCCCCGCCACCCCCTCCCGGAACGGCATCGCCTCCCCCGTCCGGACGGCCCGGGTCGTACGGCCGCGCCACCGCACCTAGCCTCGATCTGACACCCCGTCCGAGACCCGACCTCACGCTCCGTCCGGGACTCGACCTGACACCGCGTCCGAGAAGGGCCCCACATGCCCGGCCGCCTCCCCCGCCGTCTGCTCGCTCTCCTCCTCGGCGCCCTCACCGGCGCGTCCGCCGTCGCGGCCCCCGCCCGGGCCGACGCCAGGGATGTGACGGAGTATCCGATCACCACCACCGCCGACAGCCTCCCCGCCGGAATCGCCACCGGGCCGGACGGCGCGCTGTGGTTCGCCCAGTCCGCGGCGGGCCGGATCGGGCGCATCGCGACGGACGGCACGGTCGCCGACTACCGCACCCCGACCCGGGACAGCGGGCCCTTCGGCATCACCGCGGGACCGGGCCGTGCCCTCTGGTTCACCGAGCAGTCGGCCGGACGGATCGGACGGATCACCACCTCCGGCACCGTCACCGAGTTCGCCCTGCCCAAGGCCGCGAGTGCCCCGGCCGGCATCGCGCAGGGCCGTGACGGCGCACTGTGGTTCACCGAGCTGGGCACCAACCGGATCGGCCGGATCACGGCCGGGGGCAGGGTCACCGAGTACCGGGTACCCACACCGAACAGCCTCCCGTACGGCATCGCGGCCGGCGCCGACGGGGCCCTCTGGTTCACCGAGCTGGCCGGCGGCAGGATCGGGCGGATCCAACCCGGCGGCCGGATCACCGAGTTCCCGTTGCCGAGCCGCGTGGACTTCCCCGAGGACATCGTCGCCGGGCCGGGCGGGATGTGGTTCACCGCGTCCGGGTCGAACTCCGTCGACCGGATCGACCGCACCGGCCACGTCACCCGGTACCGGCTGCCCGATGCGGACGGCGACCCCGGCGGGATCGCCGCGGGGCCCGACGGCCGGGTGTGGTTCACCGACGAGTCCGGCCGCGTCGGGCGGGTGACGTCGGCCGGCAGGATCACCGTCGTACGGGTGCCGCACGGTCCCGACAAGGCACCCTTCCGGCTCACCACCGGCCCGGACCGCACGGTGTGGTTCACCGAACTGCTGGGCAACGCGATCGGACGGATCCGGTCCCTTTGACGAACGCCGCCGGGTCGGTGACCGCGCGCCCGCCGCACGCGGCGCGGAGGTCACCTCCTCGTGACGCCTGACGGCATACCGACGAGGGAGAGGAAAACCCGATTGCGGCCGGCCGGCCCCCTCCCGGACGCTGCCCCCATGTCCTCTTTCGTGCGCCCCGCCACCCTCGCCGACGCACCGGCCGTCACCGATCTCCTCAACGAGATCGACCGCATCGAGATCGGGCGGCCGGAGACCGATCTGCACACGGTGGAGGCCGACCTCAAACACCCCGACATCGACCTGGCACGCGACTCCTGGCTGGCCTTCCACGGCGAACGGCTGGTGGCGTACGCGCTGGTGTGGGACGAGTCGCACGGCGAGCGGATCGACGCCGACCACTACGTGCTCCCCGACCACCAGGACGCGGGGCAACTGCTCCTGGCGGCCCTGGAGGCCAGGGCCCTGGAGATGGCCCGGGCCAACGGCGCCGAACGGGCCGTGCTGCATCTGCACCTCAACGTGGCGCCCACCGTCGACCAGGCGCTCGTCCGCGCACGGGGCTGGACCGTCGTACGCCGGTACCACGTACTGGAGAAGGCGCTGCGGCCCGCCGACGGCCCGCTGCCCGAGCCACCTTCCGGCGTCCGGGTGCGGTCATGCGCCGATGGGGCGGACCGGGAGGCCGTGCACGCGCTGTACCAGGCAGCCTTCGCCGAGCACTTCGACTTCCAGCCGCGGACCTACCGGCAGTGGCTGAACGACATCGACGCCGACGGGCTCGACTGGTCGCTGGTGTGGATCGCCGCCACGGACGAACGGGGAGACGCGGGTTTCCTGATCGCTCGGGACGACCGGGAGGCCATGGGGTGGATCCGCAGCATCGGCGTCCTGCGCGAGGCCCGCGGGCGGGGCCTCGGCGGACTGCTGCTCCGGCACGCGTTCGTGGCCTTCGCCGCGCGGGGACGGGAGAGCGTGGGGCTCGGCGTGGACACCGCGAACGAGACCGGGGCGCCCGAGCTGTACGCCCGCCACGGCATGAGCGTCCACTTCGCCGTGGACACCTGGGAGATGGTCGCGAGCTGAGGGATGAAGGGCGGGCCGGTGAACGCACAGGTGGCGGCCGGGTCCGCGCGGTCTCACGGCGGTCTCACATCCGGGATCTCAGCACGTCGACCTCGCAGCCCGGCGCGAAGGGGTCGAAGCCGTGCTCGGTCAGCCAGCGAATGATCAGCAGGCTCCGCAACGACCACCATGCGTGGATCACGTCGAGATCGATGTCGGTGCCGTAGCCGGCGAGGACGTCGTCGAGGCGCTCCTCGTGTCCGAGTGTGAACGTGGCGAGGTCGTGCAGGGCATCGCCCTGGCCCGCCTCGGACCAGTCGATGATGCCGGTGACCTCGTCGCCGTCGACGAAGACGTGCGCGATCTGCAGGTCGCCGTGGGTGAACGCAGGAGTCCACGGCCGCAGTGCGGCCTCGGCGACCTGGCGGTTGCGGGTGACCAGATCGGCGGGCAGGACGCCGTTCGTCACGAGCGACGCGCACTCGGTGTCGAGTTCCGCCGTCAACGCGTCGATGCTGCGGCCGGCCTGTCCCTGCCGGGCCGGCAGGGGCGCGTCGTGCAGCTTCCGGATGGCGGCGCCCGCCGCGGCCCACGCCGCCGGTGACCCGGTCGACGACCCGCCGAGGCGCCCGAGCGTCGTCCCAGGGAGTGCGGCGAGCGCGAGCACGGGCGGCCTGTGCCACAGGACCTCCGGGGTCGGGACCGGCGCCAGGGCCATCGCCTCGACCTCGACGTCGATGCGCGCCTGGTCGGCGTCCACCTTCAGGAACACGTCGCCGACGCGCAGAGTCGCACGCTCGGAATGGGCGACGACGACTTCGACCTCATCCATGGGCGACCAGTATCCCGGGGATGATCGCCGACGTCGCCGGGTTTGTCATGTGCGACGACACGGCCGGCCTCGACCAGTTTCGTGGCCGCTTCGGGCTGTCGGGCGTGGCCGCCCTCCACTTGGCCTGGCTCGGACTGGGGTTCGACAGGGCCCACTATGGAAGTCCTGTGGAAAATCAGCTGCTTTCGGGTGGGCGAGATGGGAATCTTCTTCAGAGTCCGATGAGTACCGCAGGGGGAGGTATCACCACAGTGAACCGTATGCACACGTCTTTCGGGGTGCTGGTCGCCACCGGCATCGTCACCGCCGCCCAGCTCGGCCTGGCCACCGGGGCGTCCGCGCGGGCCGAGGTGCCGCAGAGCACGGGCTGCCCGGTCGACATCGTCTATCCGAGCCGTTTCTATGTGAACTCGAGCGGCTGGGTGACCAACGGCGGCCTGTACTTCGCGGTCAAGAACAAGAGCGCGAGCACCAGCTTCAAGAAGGTCACGTTCACCGTCACGGACGTCAAGAACATCCGCTTCGGCAGCGCCACCGCCAAGGGCGGCAAGGTCACCCACAAGACGTCGAAGACGGTGTCGGTGTACACGACGACGCTGAAGAAGAAGACCAGCCTCGGGGTGAAGGTGCAGACGCACCTGTTGAACACCAGCACCTACAAGGTGAAGTTCGCGCTGCACGGCACGGGGTGGAACTGCGCCGTGGACCAGGGCACCTGGGGCTCCTGATCCCTGCCTGACCGTACTCTGGGAGCCGTGGTCGACTGCGGCGAGGGTGCGGGCGCGGCGGCCGCCCGGCTCACCGGGCGGCCGGTCTCTGCTGAGCGGACCCGGTCGGGCGGCCCGGCGGAGGTGCTGCTCGCGGACGGGCGCGCCGTCATGGTCAAGCGCGGCGACGGCCCCGGCGCGGCACGGGCGGAGGCGGCCGGGCTGCGCTGGCTGGCCGCCGCCGGGGCGGTCCCGGTCCCGGAGGTCCTGGGGCACGACGAGCGGTGGCTGGTGACCGAGCTGGTCCCCACCGGACAGCCGAGCACGGAGGCCGCGACCCGCTTCGGCGCACAGCTGGCCGCCCTGCATGCCTCAGGCGCCCCGACCTTCGGGGCAGCCCCGCCGGACGGCCCGCGCGACGCCTGGATCGGCCGCGCCCCGATGCGCAACGAGCCGGGCACCGACTGGCCGCACTGGTACGCGGAGCATCGCGTGCTGCCGTATCTGCGCGCGGCGGTGGACCAGGGGACCCTGCGGCCCGGCGAGGCCGTGGTGGTCGAGCGGGTCTGCGAGCGACTGCCGGAGCTGGCGGGGCCCGCCGAGCCGCCGGCACGGCTGCACGGCGACCTGTGGAGCGGCAATGTCCTGTGGGGCGCCGACGGCAGGGTCCGGCTGATCGACCCGGCCGCGCACGGCGGGCACCGCGAGACCGACCTCGCGATGCTCCGCCTCTTCGGCTGCCCGTTCCTGGACCGGATCCTGACGGGTTACCAGGAGGCGGCTCCCCTCGCCGACGGCTGGTCGGAGCGCGTCGGCATGCACCAGCTGTTCCCGCTTCTGGTGCATGCGGCGCTCTTCGGACGGAGCTACGCCCAACAGGCCTTGGCGACATCCAGGACCATCTCTGACATGTGACACCGTCATGTGCCGGACGGGCATGTGAAATCGGCCACTTGCGGTGACGATTCGCCGCTGGTTCCCCGCTGGTTCCTTAACAAGCTCTTAATTAGGACTGAGATTACGCAGAGTAAGGAAACCAACCACGCGTTCGAATCGTATAAGTGCATGGAAGAACGAAACAGGGAGAGACCATGCAACCGTTCGCGCTCAACTACGCACGCGCCGCAGTGCAGTTGGACGTCACCACTCCGTACGCGTATGACTCCGGACTGCAGTTGAACGTTCTCCGTGATGGCCGAATCGCAGCAACCGATCACGCAACGCTCAGAGCCCTGGGGACCACGACCTCCACCGCGGGCTCCAAGACGCACTTCGACGACTGAGCGCGGACCCCGACGATGACCGTGCTCATCCTGACCAGTGACGAGGACGTGACGGCGGACATGGTGGTCCTCCGGCTGCACGAGGCCGGAGTGCCCGTCGTCCGCCTCGATCCTGCCGATCTGACCAGCGGTGTGGCCCTGTCGGGCGAGTATGTGCAGGGCGCCAGTCGCGGACACCTGTCCGTGAACGGGCGGCTGGTGAGCATGAACGGCCTGCGCTCCATCTGGGTACGCAGGCCGGGAGCGGCGGCCTCCCGGGCCGCCCAGCCGTCCCCGTGGCTGACGGAGGAGTCCGCGCAGGCGCTGTACGGCATGCTGCGCGGCACCGACGCGCGCTGGATGAACCATCCGGACGCGTCTCTGCGGGCCCGCCACAAGCCGTGGCAGCTGCGGCTGGCGCAGCGCAGCGGGCTCGCCGTACCCGCGACGCTGATCACCACGTTCCCGCAGGCGGCCCGGGAGTTCGCGGAGCGGTTCCCGGACCTGGTCGTCAAGCCGGTGTCGGGGGCGCATCCGCAGGAGCCCCCGCGGGCGGTGCCCACCAGCCGGGTGGCACCGGACACCGACTTCGCGGCGGTGGCGTTCGGGCCGACGCTGCTCCAGCGGCGGGTCGCCAAGCGGGCCGACATCCGGCTGACGGTGGTCGGCGAGCAGCTGCTGGCCGCCCGTAAGCCGGTGCACCCGGACGCCCATCCCGACGACGTGGACGTCCGGTTCGCCCCGTCCGTCTCGCCCTGGGTGGCGGCGGAGGTGCCGCCCCGGGTCGCCGAGGCCGTCCACACGTACATGAAGGACGCCGAGCTGGCCTTCGGCGCCTTCGACTTCGCGGAGGACGCCGACGGCATCTGGTGGTTCCTGGAGTGCAACCAGTCGGGCCAGTTCGGGTTCGTCGAGATGGACACCGGTCAGCCGATCGCCGGGACCATCGCCGGGTGGCTGGCGCACGGCACGCAAGAATGCGGGTCGTACGCCGGCGGCGGGCGGAGCACGATGCCTTGACCGCCCGGTCGACGGTGTGGAACCGGGTACGGAGAGAGGAACGGGAGATGCGCATCGGACTGCTGGGGACCGGGCCCTGGGCGCGGGCGGCCTACGCCCCCGCGCTGGCGGGACACGGTTCGCTGGACTTCGTCGGGGTGTGGGGCCGCCGCCCGGAGGCCGCGGCGGAGCTGGCCGAGGAGTACGGCGTCCGGGCGTTCGACTCGGCGGACGCCCTGTTCGCCGAGGTCGACGCGGTGGCGGTGGCACTGCCGCCGGCCGTCCAGGCGGAGCTGGCCGTGCGGGCCGCGCGGGCGGGCCGGCATCTGCTGCTGGACAAGCCCCTGGCGATCGGCGTCGCCGAGGGACGGGCGGTGGTGGAGGCGGCCGAGCGGGCCCAGGTCGCCTCGGTGGTGTTCTTCACCACCCGGTTCCAGAAGGAGCCGGAGGCGTGGATCGGCGAACAGGCCGCCGCGGCGGGCTGGTTCACGGCGCGGGCGCAGTGGCTGGGCTCGGTGTTCACCGGCGACAGTCCGTTCGCCGACTCGCCGTGGCGCCGGGAGAAGGGGGCGCTGTGGGACGTGGGTCCGCACGCCCTGTCCGTGCTGCTGCCGGTGCTGGGCGACGTACGGCGGGTGGCGGCCGCCGTGCACGGGCCCGCGGACACCGTCCATCTCGTGCTCGACCACACCGGCGGGGCGTCGAGCACGGTGACGCTGAGCCTCACCGCGCCCGAGGCGGCGGCCGGGGCCGACGTGGAGCTGCGGGGCGAGGCGGGGGTGACGCTCCTTCCGAGGAGTGCGGAAGGAGCGGTCCCCGCGCTGACCCGGGCCGCCGACGCCCTGCTCACGGCCGTACGCACGGGCCGGGCGCATCCCTGTGACGCCGCGTTCGGCCTGCGGGTCACCCAGATCCTCACGGAGGCGGAGTCCGTCCTGGGCAAGGACGTCGGCGAGCCGCCCGCTACGCCTCGTCGGGCGGCTGGTCGAACGGCTCGTCGCTCCATCTGAACCAGGCCCGGTCCCCCTCGATGTGCAGCAGGCACTCGGGGACCGGGCCGTCGGGCGAGATCAGCGACAGCTGCCGGCGGATCTCGGCGTGGACCTCCTCCCAGGCCGTCCATTCCTCGGCCTCGGCCAGCACCAGCTCCCGGGCGAACAGGTCCCGGACCGCGGCGAAGCCGGGCCCGGGCGTGAAGCCGCCGGACAGCCAGGGGAAGTCGGCCTCGTCGATGACGATCTCGCCGACCGGCTCCCGCCCGCGGCGCACCTGCCAGACACCGCCTTCGAACCCCATGCCGACTCCCCCCCTGAGCTGTCGATCAACGCCCTCTCAGCATGTCACCCGGCACTGACAGCGGCCGTCGCCCAGAAGTTCACCCGTTCCCGGGTGACGGGGTAGCCCGCCCTGGCGAAGTGCGCGGCCATCGGGAAGTTGTCCTGGTCGGTGGCGGCGCCGATGGCCTCGGCGCCGTGTTCGACGAGGAAGTGGGTGCACTCCACGAGCAGGTCGTAGGCGTAGCCGTGGCCGCGCTGCCCGGGCAGGACGCCGATGAACCCGATGCACGGGCCCGACGGGTTGCGTACGGGGATGTGGATGCCGACCGGCTCCCCGTCGGGGGTGCGGGCGACCTGCCACCACTCGCGGGGCGAGGGGAACCAGTGGAAGATCTCCAGGTCCTCCTGGGCCGCCAGCTCCACTCCGCCCTTCTCGATGGCCCGGCGGGCATGGGCGTCCAGGGTGGCGGAGTTGATGGCGCGCAGGACGTCCAGGAAGACCCCGTCGTCGGGTTCGGCGGTGAAGACGAGGCGGCCGGGTCGCCCGGGCAGACCGCACTCGGGTGTCCAGCGGTAGTTGTAGCGCTCCACGAGCAGTTCGAAGCCCGCCTTGCGGGCGGCGCCGAAGCGGGTCTCGGCGGCCGTGCGCAGTGCGGGGTCGTCGCGCCAGCCGGCGGGCAGGTCGAGTTCCAGTTCGTCGACCTGCCAGGGAGCGGTGCGCAGCAGCTCGGCGCCGGCCTCCTCCTCGCCTTCGGCGACGTCGAACCAGTTGACCAGGAGCGGTGCGGTGTCCTCGGGCCTCGCCCACCAGGCGGCCCGGGCCACGACCCGGCCGTCGCGCAGGGCCACCCGCTTCCAGTCGGAGCGGTACAGCGTGTTCTGGTGCTTCTCGCGCAGGCGCAGCGGGTCGGGCAGGTCGTCGAAGAGGTGGGCGGTGCTGTCGTCGAGCGTACGGATGACCGGATCGGTCACGGATTCCTCCGGGATGCGTGCAGCGGGACGCGCTCCCGGGTCAGCTCTGACCAGTCACGCCCGGGGAAACGGGGAGGGAGCGCGGGATGGGTGTGATGTACATCGCACTCGCCTCCTTCCGTGTGGTCTCGGGCGTGCGCTCATACGTTAGGGGCCGGACCCGGGCGCGTCCACGGGTTTTCCCACTCCCGCATTTCAAGATCGGGACGAGTCGGGTGTCCGGGCACGGGCGTAGCTTAGGGATGTGACTTCGGTGCGCGGCTGGTCGTCGCGTGGCTACCGGGACGGTCGTGGCTGGTTGCAGGGTGCGCCGCCGCCACGCTGGGTCCGGGTGCTGCCCGTCGTGCTGCTCGGGGTGGTGACCGCGGCGACGCTGCTCAGCCCCAACGGCCACGACTTCGGCTTCCTCCTCGGGGCCATCCCGCCGCTCGCCGTCCTGTCGTACGGCCCGCTGGCGACGGCCGTGCTCAGCTGCCTGGTCGTGCTCCTGCTGAACGTGCCCGCGACCCATCTGAACCACCCCGGCGACACCGACCTGCTCACGGTCACCTTCGTCGCGGTACTGAGCGTGTTCGTGTCCTATGTGCGCAGTCACCGGGACGCGCAGCTGCTCACCGAGCGGGCGGTGGGCGAGGCGGTGCAGCGGGCCGTGCTGCCGCCGCTGCCGGAGCGGGTCGGGGCGGTGGGGTGCGTGGGGCTGTACCGGGCCGCGCAGCACGGGACGCTGGTCGGCGGGGACTTCTTCGACGTGCGGGACGGGCCGTACGGGGTGCGGGCGGTGATGGGGGACGTACGGGGGCACGGGCTGGCCGCCGTCTCCACGGTGGTGTCGCTGCTCGGGGCCTTCCGGGAGGCGGTCCTCGACGAGCAGGACCTGGAGTCGGTGGCGGCGCGGATGGACCGCAGGGTGACGGTGGACTCGGCCGACGTACCGCACGCGGAGCTGTTCGCCACCGTGCTGCTGCTGGAGTTCTCCGCCGATCTGCGGTCGGTGCGGGTCGTGGTCTGCGGTCATCCCGCGCCCGTGCTGCTGCGGGACGGCCGGACCCAGGAGCTGGCCGTCCCGCCGGGCGCACCGCTGGGAATCGGGCTGGTGGGGGTGGAGCCGGCCAAGGAGGTCACGGTCGAGCTGGACCGGGGCGACCGGCTGTTCCTCGCCTCGGACGGCGTCTGGGAGGCACGCGACAAGGCAGGGAGCTTCTACCCGCTCTCGGAGCGGCTCGCCGGGTTCGCCGGAGCGGAGGCGGCCGTGCTCACCGAACTGGTGTGGGCCGACCTGGCCGGGAACTTCGAGGTGCTGGACGACGCGACCATGCTCGTCCTGACGCCCGTCATCGCCTGAGGCCGAGGGGTCAGCCCACGTCCCACAGGAAGCGGTGGGTGTGGATGCCGAAGTACGGGAACGGCTGGACCTCGCGGACGCCCTCGATCGGCCGGACCACGTCGTTGACGAAGTCGAGCAGCTCCTTGGGGCCGGGGGTGACCACCTCGGCGAACAGGTCGAAGCCGCCCGAGGTGAACACGGAGTAGACCACTTCGGGGTGGGCGCCAAGGGCGTCGGCGACGGCGCGCGGGTCGCCGTCCGCGGCGATGCCGAGCAGCGCCATCGCCTGGCCGCCCATGGCCATCGGGTCGGTGACCCCCACGACCTGCACGACCCGGGAGTCCAGCAGGCGCTGCAGCCGCTGGCGGGCCGCGGAGGCGGAGAGGCCGACCCTGGGTCCGAGGTCGGCGTACGCGATACGGCCGTCGGTCTGCAGCTCGCGCAGGATGGCCCGGTCGATGTCGTCCACGGGTGTCTCGGCTCTCTTCCTCAGCCGGCCAGTTCGAGCAGGGCGGCCCCGAACACGGCGGTGTGGGTGTCGACGTCGTGCTCGGTGGTGTCGGGGCACATCAGCGCCATGTTGTGGAACGGGGTGAGGAGGATGCCCCGGTTGGCGAGGTAGAGGTGCAGGAAGTCCTCCAGCTCGGCGTCGGCGGCGGCCTCGGACTCGGTGCCGGTGCGCGGGGCCGGGGAGGCGAAGCGGTACTCGGTGCGGGCGCCGAGGCGGCTGACCGACCAGGGCAGGGCGTGGGCCTCGACGGCCGCGCGGACGCCGGTCTCGAAGCGCTCGGAGAGCGCCGTCATACGGGCGAACGCCTCGTCGGTGAGCACGTGCTCCAGGGTGGCGCGGGTCGCGGCGACCGAGAGTGCGTTGCCGGCGAGGGTACCGCCGACTCCGCCCATGTCGACCAGGTCCAGGTCGGCGCGGGCGAGCAGGCGTTCGGCGAGCTCGGCGGAGAGCCCGTAGGCGCCGGCCGGGATGCCGCCGCCGATGGCCTTGCCGATGGTGAGCAGGTCGGGTTCCAGCTCCCAGGCCGCGGTGCAGCCGCCGGGTCCGGCGGAGAAGGTGTGCGTCTCGTCGTTGACGAGCAGCGTGCCGTACTGCCGGGTCAGGGCGCGTACGCCCTCCAGGTAGCCGGGTTCGGGCAGGACGATGCCGATGTTGGTGAGCGCGGGTTCCATGAGTACGGCGGCCACGTCGCCGTGGGCGAGTTCGCGCTCCAGCTGCTCCAGGTCGTTGAACTCGGCGACCCGGCTGGTCAGGGTGACGTCGCAGGGCGCGCCCACATTGCCGGGGCGGGGCGCTCCCTTGCCGTCGGGTCCGACGACGATGAGGGACTCGTCGACGCTGCCGTGGTAGCTGTAGCTGTTGACCAGGATCTTCGGCCGGCCGGTGACGGCGCGGGCGAGCCGGATCGCCCAGCGGTTGGCGTCGGTCGCGGTGAGCGAGAAGCTCCAGCGGGCGAGCCCGAAGCGGCGGGTCAGCTCCGCGCCGACCCACTCCGCGTCCTCCGTCGGCAGCATCGCGGTGGCCCCGCCCAGCTCGGCGAACCTGCGGTGCACCGCCTCGGTGACCACGGCCGGCGAGTGGCCGGCCATCGCGCCGGTGTCGCCCAGGCAGAAGTCGATGTAGGTGTGCCCGTCGACGTCGGTGACCCGGGCGCCGCGCGCGCTCGCCAGGTATCGGGGGAAGGCGCCGGCGGTCTTGTTCATCCAGGTCATCGGGACCCGGCCGAAGAGATGCTCGGCGCCGGCGTATGCCGCTCGGGAGCGGGGATTGCGCCGCTCGGCCTCGGCGCTCTCCCGGGCCAGGAGGGTGTGCAGTCGGGTGCGGTCCATGGAGTACCCCTGATCGGGAGCGGCGACGACGGAACGACGGGAGCGTACGACCGATACCGACCACATTTCAAGGCCTGACGCTCGAATCGATCGCCGGAACGACGGATTCGAGTGTCACCCCCTCTCGAGTGTGACCACACCCGAAACCCAACAACCGCACGGGCGTGACGCGTTCGAACATTCGCCCTAAAACGCCACGGTTCGCCACCCCTTCCGCCAGTTAGAAATATCTACCAGCATGCATATGCCGGGTTGGCGTGCGGACGCGAAGATTTTTCGGAGCAGTGCATGACGAACGGGATGTGGATGCAGGGTGTGGAGTGGCTCGCGGCGGCCTCGGCGGACCCGCGGGCATGCAAGTGGGAGTGGGACCACGGAGAGGGCGTCTCGCTGCTGGAGGCGGGCCGCTTCTGGGATGTGCTGAGCGTGCCCGACCGCCTCGGTCTGCTCACGCTGGACCTGCTGTGGCGGCCGTCGCTGCCGGTGCCCGGACCGACCCTGGTGGACACCGCGGCGGGCCGGGTCGGCTTCTTCCTGCCGCCCGATCCGTCCGGCGGCTGGATCGGTTCCGGGCTGCGGTACGCGTGCAAGGGGACATGGGTCGCCGTACCGCCGCCGTACCGGCCGGCGCGTTACCTCGAATGGCTGGTGCCACCCGACGGCAGCGGCGGGCTGCACGCGCCGGGCACACTGGAGCGGGCGTTGCAGGAGGCCAACGGCACACTGGCGGTGCTGCGGCCGATCAGCGCCGAGTAGCGGGGCGGCGGGGTGCCAGGACCAGGACGGTGGCCCAGCGGCCGTCCGGGTCGGCCGGCACGGCACGGCCCTGGTCCCGCCACTCCCGGACGAGCTGGGCGTAGATCGGTTCACGGCAGCACAGCGCCCGTGGCTGCGGGGCGGGGCGCCAGGGCGTCGGAGAGGTTCCGTCCATGACGGGGCAACGCCCGGAACGCGCCGGTGGTACGCGGCGTCCGACGCGCTCACCGGGTCGGGTGAGCGGGTCGCCCGATCGGGCCCACCGGCCCGTCGTACAAGCATCCCGGCGACCGGCGGCCGACAGGCGCCGCCGGGGGCACGCTCGTATCCTGGGGAGCCAGGGTTCTGACGTCCGACCCATCGCACGTTCCCTTCCACGTGCTTGGAGTCAGCCCATGTCGCACTCGTCCGCCATGCCGCGTCGCGGGGCCGCGACGGTCCTCGCCCTGGGGATCCTGTCGGCGCCGCTCGCCGGAGGGACGGCCGGCGCGCCGCCCGCCACCGTACCGGCCGCGTTCGCCGCGCCCTCCCCCACTCCGGCGCCGTCCGGCAGCGCGGACGTGCGCGGCATGACACCGGCCGTCGCCCGCCAACTCGACGCGGCCGTGCAGCACGTCATGCGTGAGGCGGACGTGCCGGGCGTGACCGTCGGCGTCTGGACCCCCGGCCAGGCCGACTACGTTCGCTCGTTCGGGACCGCGAACAAGGCCACCGGTCAGCCGATGTCGTCCGACCTGTACATGCGGATCGGCAGCGAGACCAAGATGTTCACCGTGACGGCGGTGCTGCAACTGGTCGACCAGGGCAGGGTGAGTCTGGACGACCCGATCGGCAAGTACGTCGACGGGGTGCCGAACGGCGACCGGATCACCCTGCGGGACCTGGCCGGGATGCGCAGCGGACTGTTCAACTACTCCGAGGACGACGGCTTCTTCAAGGCCCTGACCACGGACCCCCGACGCCACTTCACCCCGCAGGAGTTGCTCGGCTACTCCTTCAGGCACCCGGTGATGTTCCAGCCCGGCCAGAGGTTCTACTACTCCAACACCAACCTGATCCTGCTCGGCCTGCTCGTCGAGAAGGAGAGCGGGCAGCGGCTCGGCGACTACATCGGGCAGCACATCCTCGGTCCGGCGGGCATGCGCCACACACTGTTCCCGACCGGGAACGAGTTCCCCACCCCGCACGCGCAGGGCTACACCGACCAGACGGCGACCGGAAAGGTCGAGGAGACCGCCGGCTGGGACCCGTCCTGGGCCTGGGCGGCCGGCGCGATGATCTCCGACCTGGACGACCTGCACAGTTGGGCCCGCACGGCGGCCACGGGGGTCTTCCCCGACGGCAGGACCATGGTCAGCCCCGCGGTCCAGCGGCAGCGGCTGACGACCCCGCCCACCGGGATAGCCGGTGCCGGGTACGGCCTCGGCATCTTCGACGTCCAGGGCTGGATCGGGCACAACGGCTCACTGCCGGGCTACGAGGCCCTGACCGTCTATCTGCCGTCGACGCGGACGACCGTGGTCGTCCTGCTCAACACCGACATCAGCTACCGCGGCACCATCGAGCCCAGCACCCTCTTCGGCCAGGCGATCACCCGGATCATCTCCCCGGCCCATGCCTTCGACCTGCCCGCGCCGGCCTCCGCCACCCGGTGACCGCGCACGACACGCCGGACCTCAACTCACCCTCTGTGTACGGCATTTCAGACAGTTGACACAGAAGCGAACAGTCACCGGGCGGATTCGAAGCGATGTAACGATTCACCGTGCGGGGCCGGTCAATGACGGTGTGTACTGTGCTGCGAGCGCCACATGGGAGGGCCCTGGGCTCCCCCTGCCCACTGCTGCCCTACCCCCCTGGAAACCGATTCCATGATCGAATTACCGGAACTGGTGGCCGGTGGTCTCGCCGCCGGAACGCTCTCCGCGCTCGCCCTCGGCGGCGGCCTGCTGCGGTCGCGACGCCAGAAGGCGCGACTGCGGGCCGAGGTGGCGGAGTTACGGACCCAACTGGACGGTTCCGAGGGCGCGTTCATCTCCGAGATCGAGCATCTCGCCGCCCGCCGCATGCCCGCGGCCGCGGCCCAGCTCGCCCATCCACACCTCAAGGTGCCGGGTCCGGTGCGGCCGAACACTCCCGGGACACCGACCGGGATCGCGCTGGAATACGTGCTGACCGCGCTGCGCGAGGAGCTGACCGCGCAGCGCGTGCGGATCGACGCGGCCGCGCAGGCCGGTCTCCGGGGCGCCACCCGGGAGATCCAGGCCGCCCTGTACCGGCTGCAGGACGCGCTGCGGGGACTCCAGCAGCAGTACGACGAACCGGAGTTGGCGCAGACGCTGTTCGCGCTCGACCACGAGAACGAGCAGTCGCTGCGGCGGGCGCAGGTCGCCGCGGTGGTGTGCGGGGCCTGGGTGGGGCTGGCCCGCGAGGAGTCCCATGTGGTGGACGCGGTGACCGGTGGCCAGGCCCGGCTCGCGGGCTACGACCGGGTCAAGGTCCACAACCATCTGGAGTCGGGCACCGCCCTGGTGTCCCACGCGGTGGAGCCGGTCGCCATCATCGTCGCCGAGCTCCTCGACAACGCGCTCAGGCACTCGGCGCCGGACACCGACGTCGTGGTCAACCTGGAGCACGTCCACCACGGGGTGTGCGTCACCGTCGACGACGCGGGCCTCGGCATGACCCAGGACGAACGGGCCCGCGCCCAGCGGCTGGTGGCGGGCAGCGACCCGATCCTGCTGACCGACCTCGGCGACCCGCCGCGCATGGGGCTGGCCGCGATCGGCCAGCTCACCCGCCAGTTCGACCTGGGCGTCGACGTCTCCTCGCCCTCGCCCTACGGCGGGGTGCGCGCGGTGCTGCGGGTGGACACCCATCTGCTCGCCCGGATCGACCCGGAGGAACGGCCGCCGTCGGTCAGCGCAGCCCGCTCGACCCGGGAGCGTACGGCCCGCAGGGAACCGGTGCGCGAGCCGGCGGTGCCCACGCCACCGCCGGCCGAACCCGCGACGCCGACCCCATCCGCGCCCGCACCTGTCGTACCCGAACCCGTGCCCGCCGCGTCCGGCCAAGAGGCCGAGCACGAGCGCGCTCTCGGCCACCAGGAGCCGGGTGACCTGGGCGGTCTGCCGAGGCGGCGGCGCCGTAGCCGTACCCCGGCCGCCGGCGCACCCGAGCAGCAGCGCGCCGTGCGACGGCCCGAGGAGGCGGCCGCCGCGCTCGCGGCGCTCCAGTACGGCACCGCGGCGGCGCGGACCCCCAAGCGGGCGAGCGCGCCCGAATCCCAGCGGACCGAAGACGAAGGAGGAGCGGCCAGATGACCAGCCGCGACGCGGGCGAGACGGCATGGGTGCTGGAGCCCGTCCTGCAGGTACCGCATGTACTGGCCGCCGTCCTGCTCACCCGGGACGGCCTCGCGACCGGTTACACGGACGCCCTCTCCCAGGCGACCGCCGAGCGGGTGGCCGCGATCACCAGCACCGTGCAGGGTGCCTGCCGGGCCGCGGCCGCCGCGTTCGCGGACCGGGACCGGGCCGAGGTGCGGCAGGTGGTCATCGAGTCGGACCACGGGTACGTGCTGATCGTGCCGACCGACCACGGCACCTGTGTGGCGGCCTACGGCGACCCGGAGGTACGCCTGGACCTGCTGGCGCACCGGGTGCACTCGCAGGTGGCCCGGCTGGGCGAGAAGGCGATGGCGGCATCGCCCAGAGGTTCCGACGGCGGCGCGCCGGCATGACCGGCCGCCGTGGCGGCCGTCCCCTGGTCCCCGCGTATCTGTCGACCGGCGGGCTGGCCCGGCCCAGCCGTCCGCATCTGGAACGGCTGACGGTGCTCAGCCGCGACGGCACCCCGCTGCCCGCCGGTCTGCCCGCCGCCGAACTGGCCCTGCTGGAGCTGCTGTCCGGCGGCGCGCTGACGGTGGTGGAGGCGGCGGCGCTGCTGCGGCTGCCGGTCTCCGCCGTCCGGGTGCTGGCCGCCGACCTCGTGGACCGCGACCTGGTCCGGGCCCGCGCGCCGATCCCGCCCGCCGAACGGTTCGACCCCGACCTGCTGAAGAGAGTGGCCGATGGCCTCCGCGCCCTCAAGCACCGGTGAGCTGCCCCGCGCGGGCGGCTCCCATCTCCCCGAATCCGCCCGCGACCTGGTGAAGATCCTGGTCACGGGACCGTTCGGGGTGGGCAAGACGACCCTGATCGACTCGGTGTCGGAAATCCGCCCGCTGCACACCGAGGAGCGCCTCACCGAGGCCTCCGCCCATGTCGACGACCTCGACGGGGTGCGGGAGAAGGAGACCACGACCGTCGCGATCGACTTCGGGCGGATCAGCCTGACCGGCGGGATCGTGCTGTACCTGTTCGGGACGCCGGGACAGGACCGGTTCCGGACGCTGTGGGACGACATCTCCTACGGCGCGCTCGGCGCCCTGGTCCTGGTCGACAGCCGCCGGATCGACGCCTCGTTCGACGTGCTGGGCCTGGTGGAGGAGACGGGGCTGCCGTACGCGGTCGCCTTCAACACGTTCCCCGACGCGCCGGACCACTACACCGGCGAGCAGCTGCGGGCCGCCCTGGACCTGGAGCCGGGCACCCCGCTGGTGACCTGCGACGCACGGGACGCGCACTCCTCGGTCGACGCGCTGCTCGCCCTCGTACAGCATCTGATCGACGACCGGCCGACGGAGGCCACATGACCGCGCAGCAGTCCTTCACCGTGTCCGGTCCGGTACGGCTGTGGGAGGACGGCTTCGCCCGGAACCCGCACGGCTACTACGCGGCCCTGCGCGCCCAGGGCCCGGTCGGCTGGGCGGAGCTGGCGCCGGGCACACCCGCGTACGTGGTGACCGAGCGGCGCGCCGCCCTCGACGTGCTGCGGGACGTGGAGACCTTCTCGCACGACCCGCGGGACTGGGAGGCGACCGTCCCGGAGGACTCCCCGCTGCTCGGCATGATGCGCTGGCGGCCCAATGCCCTGTTCTCCGACTCCGACGCGCACCTGCGCTACCGGGCCACGCTCATCGACGTGTTCGACCTGATCGAGCCGCACGACCTGCGCTCGCTGGTGCACCGCGCGGTGCGGCTGCTGGTGGACCGGTTCGCGCCCCGGGGCGAGGCGGATCTCGTCGTCGATTTCGCCCGCCCGCTGATGGCGCTGGTGTTCAACAACCTGTTCGGACTGCCGGACAGCCAGGGCGACCGGCTCAACGCAGGCGTCCACAAGATGATGGAGGGCGGCGCGCAGGCCGCGGAGGGCGAGGCGGAGTTCGCCGACTACGTGCTGCAGCTGATCGCCGCCAAGGTCGAGGAGCGCGGCGAGGACCTGCCGAGCATGCTCCTGGACCATCCCGCCCGGCTCACCCCGGAGGAGGTCACCTGGCAGGTGTTCCTCACCCTCGGCGCCGGCTACGAGCCGACCACGAACCTGGTGTCCAACGCGCTCTCCCGGATCCTCGGCAACCCGCTCTACTACTCCACGCTCACCAGCGGCGCCCGCCCGGTCATGGACGCGGTGGTGGAGGTCCTGCACCACGAGACCCCGCTGTCCAACTACGGCATCTACTACGCCCGCAGGCCGCTCTCCTTCCACGGGGCGTGGGTGCGGCCGGCGATCCCGGTGGTCGTCTCCTTCGGTGCCGTGGGGCTGTTCGCCGAGCGGGAGATCACCAGCGGGCGGCGGACCGGGGACGCCTCGCACCTGTCGTGGGGGGCGGGACCGCACGCCTGCCCGGTCCGGCACCACGCGCTGCTCATCGCGACCGAGGCGATCGAACGGCTCACCCTGTGGCTGCCCGACCTCGACCCCGTCCTGCCCCGGGAACGGCTCAGCTGGCGGCCCGGCCCGTTCCACCGCTCGCTGACGTCGCTTCCCGTCCGGTTCAGCCCCCGCTCCCCCGACCAGCCTGGAGAGACGTCGTGACCGTCACCGACCGCATCGCTCTCGACCCGTTCGGCTCCGACATCCCGGCCGAGAGCGCACGGTTGCGCGCCCTCGGCCCCGTCGTGCCCGTCGAACTGCCGGGCGGCATCCCCGCCTGGGCGCCGACCGGCTACGACGTCCTCAAGGAGCTGATCCTCGATCCCGAGGTCAGCAAGGACCCGCGCAAGCACTGGCGGCTCTGGCCGGAGATCGGCGAGCACCCCTCCTGGGGCTGGATCCTGGGCTGGGTCGGCGTGATCAACATGCTGTCCTCCTACGGCCCGGACCACACCCGGCTGCGCAAGCTGGTGGCGCCGAGCTTCACCCACCGCCGTACCGAGGCGATGCTGCCGCGGGTCGCGGCGATCACCGCGGAGCTGCTGGACGGCGTTGCGGCGGCCGGCGCCGACGGCGCGGTGGTGGACCTGCGGGCCGAGCTGGCGCACCCGCTGCCGATGCGGATGATCTGCGAACTCTTCGGTGTCCCGGACGAGTTGCGGGACGCCACCGGTGAGCTGATCGCGGCCATCATGGACACCTCCGACCCGAGCCCGGAGCACGCCGCGTTCGTGCAGGAGCGGATCGGCACGGTCCTCGGCGCGCTCATCGCGCACAAGACCGAGCACCCGGGCGACGACATGACCACCGAGCTCATCCGGGTCCGCGACGAGGACGGCGACCGGCTCGGCGACGAGGAGCTGCTCTACACCCTGCTGCTGGTCATCGGCGCCGGCTTCGAGACCACCGTCAACCTGATCGGCAACGCGGTGGTGGCGCTGCTGACGCATCCGGTGCAGCTGGCGGCGGTGCGCTCGGGGACGGTCGGCTGGGACGCGGTGATCGACGAGACGCTGCGGGTGCACCCGTCGATCGCCTCGCTGCCGCTGCGGTTCGCGGTGAGCGACCTGAAGGTCGGGAACGTCACCATCCCGGCCGGGGACGCGATCATCACGACGTACGCGGCGGCGGGCGTGGATCCGGAGCGCTATGGCCCCGACGCGGCCGTGTTCGACGCGGGGCGCGGCGCCGACGACCATCTCTCGTTCGGGATCGGGGTGCACCGCTGCATCGGCGCGCCGCTGGCCCGGGCGGAGGCGCTGGCCGCGCTGCCCGCGCTGTTCGACCGCTTCCCGGGGCTGCGGCTGGCGGTCGGGGAGCAGGAACTGCGCCAGGTGCCGTCGTTCATCGCGTTCGGCTGGCAGGAGATCCCGGTACGGCTCGGCGGGTGAGGCGCGGACCGCGGGGGCGTCGACCGGTCCCCCGTTCCGGTCGTGCCCCCGCGTACCGTGAACTTACGTGCGGATCCGGCCGTTGGGTATCGCGCCGATGCCCGTTCGGGCACGCCGAGGGCTCACCGGTGCACAGGTGAGTCCGGTTGACCCGGATTCGCCCGGTGCAGGACGGGTGCGGTGAGGTCGCCGAGGACGAGATGGGCGAGGACGACCTCGTACAGGTCGGTGCCGGCGGCCAGCAGCTGGCGTTCCAGGACGGGTTCGGCGCCCCGGACGTGTTCGCGGACGGTCTGGGCGTGCATGCCCAGGTCCTGGGCGGCCCGTTCGGCGTTGCCGCCCGCCGCGATCCAGGCGCGCAGGGTACCGCGCAGGTCCCTGCCGTCCTGGGTCAGGCGGTCCAGGAGGTCCTGCGCCCAGGCGCGCAACGCGGGCGAGGCCAGCAGGTCGGCCAGCCGGACACCGGACGCCCGGGGCGCCGCCCGGACGAGGTCCTCCGTGCGGGCCGCCTGGGTGTTGAGGGCCAGATGGGCGGTGGCGCGCACGGTGAGGTCGGAGAAGTCGGCGCCCAGCAGCGCCTCGACGCGGTCCATGCGGGCACGGACGGTGTTGCGGCTGACGCCGAGGACCTTGGCCGCGTTGACGGCGGTGCACTCCAGACCCAGGCGGGTGGTGGCGAGGAGTTCGGCGCGGGTGTGGTGGGGCAGGACGTCGAGCGGCCGCAGCACGGCGGTGGACCAGGTGTGCAGCGCGGCGGGGTCCATCAGCCGTTCCGGGTGGGTGCGTTCGGCGTAGACGGCGGACTGGTCGGGGCGGAAGTGCGCGACGGCGAGGGCGCTGACGGCCTGGCCGTAGGCGGTGGCGGTACGCCCGAGGCTCTGCCGGACGCTGCCGCCGAGGAAGATGCCGGGGCGGCCGTCGACGAGCGTGCGCAGCCACTCCCCCGCCGTGGGCGCCGGGCTGACCACGATCACATGGCTGTCGATCGCGGGGCAGCGGACCACCAGGGCCTGGCCGCGGGTGATGTCGAGGCAGTCCTCGGCGAGCCCGTCGCGTTCCGCCGGGTGCGTCTCGACGACGTACACACTGGCGCTGTCGGTGTCGAGGAGGCCGGGCCACAGGCCGGCGGCGACCCGGCGGGCGGCGACCGTGTCCTCCACCATCAGCAGCTGCAGGATGGCGAGGCGCAGATCGGCGGTGGCCCGCCGGAGCCGGTCGCCGGCCGTCGTCAGTTCGCGTTCCCTGAGGAGGAGTTCGACCATTCCGGCGGCGTGGGTGACGATCTCGGCGGCGCGCCGGTCGAAGGGGGTGGCGCGGGCCACGGCGAGCAGTCCGGCGGCCGCCGGGCGCGGTTCGGGGCCGTTGACGGCCACCAGGCGCAGGTGCCGGTCGCCGTCCTGGACGGCGGCGGAGGAGATCCGCCCGGCGACCACGTCGGCCACGAGTCCCTCGTCGAGGGGGATCCGCTCCCCGGCCAGCAGCGTCCCGTCGGCGGCCTGCAGGCAGACGGTCGCCGGCACGGCTCCGGCGAGCCAGCCCACGACCCGGCGCGGGTCGCGGGCGCCCGGGCGCAGATGGTCGAGCAGCTGCGCGGCCCAGCCGTCGCCGTCGGGGTGTCGGGGGTGCGGGCCCTCGCCGGCTCGGCCTGCCATCTTGCCCTGCTCCTCGTCCATCGCGTTGACCTCGGCCTATGGACGTTACCCGATGAACCCGGCCGGGTCCCGGCCCGCGATACCGGACACGACTCCGCCGGCGGCCCTCGGGGGAGGGGCCGCCGGCGGACAGCGCCGCACCCGGAGCGGGGGGAGGCCCCGGGCGGCTCGTACGTCGGGTGCCCGGGAAGCGGGCGGGTATGCACATGGATTCCGGCGAGATTTTTTCGACGGACGGCGGGGGAAGGAGCGAGTGCCGCCAGCGGGTGGGCGGGCGTGCGGGAGTCGGCGTGCCGATGTGCCGATGTGCTGTGGCGGAGCCGCGGGCGTCCGGTCGGGCTACGCGGCCTCCGACGTGGGCACCTCGGCCGGGCACCGCCGGGCGTCGGGCGTGAGGCGGCGGCGGGCGAACCGCTCGTCGGTGCTGTCCGAGCCGGTCGCTCCGGCAGACCCTGCTCGGTGAGCCGGACGGTCGGGACCCTGCCGTCGCCGGACTTCATCGGCAGCGCGGCAGGTGAATCCTCGCCCGGCACGAATGCACGGCACGGGGCCCGCAGGCCCGCCCTCGCGGTCGTACGGCATAAGCTCGGCGGATGGCGAAGTACTTCGACGTGCACCCCGACAACCCGCAGCCGCGCAGCATCTCCCAGATCGCCGACTCGGTGCGGTCCGGGTCGCTCATCGCGTATCCCACCGACTCCTGCTACGCGCTGGGCTGCCAGCTCGGCAGCCGGGACGGCATCGACCGGATCCGCTCCATCCGGCACCTGGACGACCGGCACCACTTCACCCTGATGTGCCGTGACTTCGCCCAGCTCGGCCAGTTCGTGCGCGTGGACAACGACGTGTTCCGGGCCGTGAAGGCGTCGACCCCCGGCAGCTACACCTTCATCCTCCCGGCGACCCGGGAGGTGCCGCGCAAGCTGCTGCACCCGAAGAAGAAGACCGTCGGTGTGCGCATCCCCGACCATGTGGTCACCCAGGCGCTGCTGGCGGAGCTGGGCGAGCCGCTGCTGTCCAGCACCCTCCTGCTGCCCGACGAGGAGGAGCCGCTGACCCAGGGCTGGGAGATCAAGGACCGGCTCGACCACCAGGTGGACGCGGTGGTCGACTCCGGGGAGTGCGGCACCGAGCCGACCACGGTCATCGACTTCTCCGGCGGCGAGGCGGAGATCGTCCGCCGGGGCGCGGGGGACACCTCGCGCTTCGAGTGACCACTTCCGGCTCCCCCGGAACGGCTCTCCCACCGTCGCGTGCCACGATGATCAGGACATGCCGCGCCGGGTGTCCCGCACCCCGACGCCGACTCCACAGAGAGGCACTTGCGCCATGACCGCCGTACAGGGAACCGACGTGGACATCACCACCGCGGACGGTGTCGCCGACGCCTACCTGGCCCACCCAGCCGACGGGCTCCCGCACCCGGGAGTGCTCTTCTACCAGGACGCCTTCGGGATCCGCCCGCACCTGAAGTCGATGGCGGACCGGCTGGCCGGCGAGGGCTACACGGTGCTGGTCCCGAACGTCTTCTACCGCCACGGCCGCACGCCGGTCGGGGAGCTGCCGGAGTTCATCGACCCCTCCGTGGACCCGACGATCTGGCAGCGGATCATGCCGGTGATGATGTCGCTGACCCCGGACCTGAGCGACCGGGACTCGGCCGCCTACCTGGACTGGCTGGCCGCGAGCCCGCTGGTGGCCGACGGGCCGGTCGCGATCACCGGCTACTGCATGGGCGCCCGGCTCGCGATGCGGACCGCGGCAGCGTTCCCTGACCGGGTCGCGGCCACGGGCGGCTTCCACGGCGGCCGGATGGTCACCGACGGCGCGGACAGCCCGCACCTGCTGGCCGACCGGGTCACCGCCGAGCTGTACTTCGGTTTCGCGGACCAGGACCAGTCGATGACCGAGGAGCAGATCCGCACCTTCCAGGAGGCGCTCGACGCCGCCGGGGTCCGCAACACGGTGGAGATCTACCGGGGCGCGGAGCACGGCTACACCCAGGCCGACACCCCGTCGTACTCCGCCGAGGCCGCCGAGCGGCACTGGGACGCACTGCTCGGCCTGCTGAAGCGCACGTTCTGAGCCGATCACGTCCGCGTCACGGGGCTCCCGCCGATCGGCGGGGGCCCCGATTTCGTTCCGCACATTGACATGCACCCGCCCCACCGGCACGCTGAGAGCGCTCTCAGAATTGGTCCGGACCAATGTCCGTGCCAACCCCGACCCCACACGGAGGTGGAGAGTGCGCACAGGACTCGCACGCCGGACGCTGCCCCTGGCGGCCACGGCGGCGCTGCTCGGCGGGGCGCTCACCCTGGGCACCCCGCACCCGGCCGACGCGGCGGTACCGGACACGATCCCGCTGAAGATCACCAACAACTCCGGCCGCGGTGACCAGGTGTACGTCTACGACCTCGGCACCCAGCTCTCCTCCGGGAAGCAGGGCTACGCCGACGCGAACGGCACCTTCCACGCCTGGCCGGCCGGCGGCAACCCGCCGACCCCGGCGCCGGACGCCTCGATCACCGGTCCGGCGGCGGGCCAGTCGAAGACGATCCGGATCCCGAAGTTCTCCGGGCGGATCTACTTCTCCTACGGCCAGAAGCTCGACTTCCGGCTGACCACCGGCGGTCTGGTGCAGCCCGCGGTGCAGAACCCGACCGACCCCAACCGCAACATCCTCTTCAACTGGTCCGAGTACACGCTCAACGACTCGGGCCTGTGGATCAACAGCACCCAGGTGGACATGTTCTCGGTGCCCTACGCGGTCGGGGTGCAGCGCGCCGACGGCAGCACGGCCGGCACCGGGCACCTCAAGTCGGGCGGCTACAACGGGTTCTTCAGCGCCCTGCGCGGACAGCCCGGCGGCTGGGCGAACCTCATCCAGACCAGGTCCGACGGCACGGTGCTCCGCGCGCTCTCCCCGCTGTACGGCGTGGAGACCGGCGCGCTCCCGTCCACCGTCATGGACGACTACGTCAACCGGGTCTGGTCGAAGTACGCGTCGTCGACCCTGACCGTCACCCCGTTCGCGGACCAGCCGAACACCAAGTACTACGGCCGGGTCTCGGGCAACGTCATGAACTTCACCAACTCCTCCGGTGCGGTGGTGACGAGCTTCCAGAAGCCGGACGCGAACAGCATCTTCGGCTGCCACAACCTGCTCGACGCGCCCAACGACCAGGTCCGCGGCCCGATCTCCCGCACGCTGTGCGCGGGGTTCAACCGCTCGACCCTGCTGACGAGCGCGAACCAGCCGGACACCAACCCGGCGGACTTCTACCTCGACCCGGTCACCAACCACTACGCGCGCAAGATCCACGCGCAGATGGCGGACGGCAAGGCGTACGCCTTCGCCTTCGACGACGTCGGCAACCAGGAGTCCCTGGTCAACGACGGAAGTCCGCAGCAGGCGTACCTGACGCTGGACCCGCTGAGCTGACACGGCCGAGCGGCCCGTGACCGGAATCCGGTCACGGGCCGCTCAACTGCCCTGCGTCAGCCGGTCGTGACGGCGGTGTCGTCGACGACGAAGCTGGTCTGGAGCGAGGAGTCCTCGACACCGCTGAACTTCAGGGTGACGGTCGAGCCCGCGAAGGAACCGAGGCTGAAGGACTTCTGGGTGTAGCCGGAGGCCGCGTTGAGGTTGGAGTACGTGGCCAGGGTGGTCGAACCGGCGGTGACCGTCAGCTTGTCGTACTGGGTGCTGGTGGTGGTCTCGCTGGTGTCGATGTGCAGGTAGAACGTGAACGTGGTGTTGGTGCAGCCGCTCGGGATCGTCACCGACTGGGACAGCGTGTCGGTGTGGGTCGATCCGTAGCCGTCGAGCCAGGCGTAGTAGGAACCGCCGTGTGCGGACTCACTGCTGGAGTTGGTGACGACTCCGCTGGTCGCCGTCCACGTGGTGTTGCCCGACTCGAAGCCGTTGTTGCCCAGCAGCTGCGAGGAGGTGCAGGTGCCGCCACCCCCGCTGGAACTGACGGTCCAGGTGAAGGAGGCCGTGCCGGTGGCACCGGTGGAGTCGGTCACCGTGACGGTCGTGCTGTAGGTGCCCGCCGTCGTGGGTGTGCCGGTGATGGCGCCGGTCGAGCTGCTGATCGACAGGCCGGTCGGCAGGCCGGTCGCCGCGTAGGTCAGCGAGCCGCTGTTGGTGCTGCTCGCCGAGATCTGCAGGCTCACCGAGGTGCCCACGGTCGAGGACTGGCTGCCCGGGTTGGTCACCGTGACACCCGAGGTGGGCACGGTGATGTGGCTGCCGACGTTGATGCCGGCGAACGCGTTGCCGACCCCGGCGTACTGGGTGGAGCTGGAGCCGTACAGCGCGGAGGCCGCGTTGAGGGCCGCGGTGCGGGCCGCCGCGTAGTTGGTGCTGGAGGTCATGTACGTCGTCAGCGCCTTGTACCAGATCTGCAGGGCCGCGGCCCGGCCGATGCCCGCCACGGCGACGCCGTCGGAGGTGGGGCTGTTGTAGGTGACGCCGTTGATGGTCTTGCTGCCGCTGCCCTCGGACAGCAGGTAGAACATGTGGTTCGCGGGTCCCGAGGAGTAGTGCACGTCGAGGTTGCCGACGCCCGAGTACCAGCTGTCGGCCGACGAACCGTCCTTGTCCGGCTCGTCCATGTACCGCAGCGGCGTGCCGTCGCCGTTGATGTCGATCTTCTCGCCGATGAGGTAGTCACCGACGTCGGTGGAGTTGGCCGCGTAGAACTCCACGCCGGTGCCGAAGATGTCGGAGGTCGCCTCGTTCAACCCGCCCGACTCACCCGTGTAGTTGAGACCGGCCGTGTTCGAGGTGACGCCGTGGCTCATCTCGTGGCCGGCCACGTCCAGCGAGGTCAGCGCGTGGGTGCCGCCGGAGCCGTCGCCGTAGGTCATGCAGAAGCAGTCGTCGTCCCAGAAGGCGTTGACGTAGCTGCTGCTGTAGTGGACGCGGGAGTAGGCCGCGACACCGTCGTTCTTGATGCCGCTGCGCCCGAAGGTGTTCTTGTAGAAGTCCCAGGTCATCTGGGCGCCGTAGGCGGCGTCGGCGCCGGCGGTCTGGGTGTTGGAGCCGGATCCGGTGCCCCAGACGTCGTCGGAGTCGGTCATCAGGGTGCCGGTGCCCGACGTGGCGTTGTTGAGGTTGTACGTCTTGTGGCCGCCGCGCGTGGTGTCGTACAGCTGGTACGTCGACCCCGACAGCGTCGTGTTGAGGGTCACCGTGCCGCTGTACTGGGTGTTGCCGGTGCCGGTCTGGACCGCCTGGTAGCGGTACAGCTCCTTGCCGGTGGTGGCGTCCGTGACGACGTGCAGCTTGCTGGGCGTGCCGTCGTCCTGGAAGCCGCCGATCACGGTCTCCCAGGCCAGCTTCGGAGTGCCGTTGCCGGCCCAGATCACCTTGCGGGCGCTGTCGGCGGCGGGCTTCTGCGCGTCGAGGGCCTTGGCGGTCTTCAGCGCCCTGGTCTCGGCGGCGGACTTGGCGACGGTCGCGGTGGTGGAGGCGACCTTGATGGTGTGCTTGTTGTTGAAGGTGGTGCTGACCGTGCCGGCCGCGAGGGAGGCGGGCGGGGTGTGCACGATCAGGTCGCCGCCGAGGACGGGCAGTCCGGCGTACGTCCGCTCGTAACGGGTGTGCAGGGTACCGTCGTTGTCCTTGACGACGTCCTTGACGACCAGCTTCTCCTTGGCACCCAGGCCGATCGTGCGGGCCGTCGTGCCGGTCTTCTGCTGGGCGCTCTTGATCAGCGCGGTGTGCTGCGCGGGGCTGAGCTTGGCCTCCAGGCCGCCCGTACGCACGGGGCTGGGGTGGGGGGCGGCAGGCTGGGCGTTCGCCGGGACCGACTGGATGCCGACGGCGAGGAAGGCCGCGGTGGAGACCAGGGCGGCCCCTACCGTCGCGCGTCTGTGGGGAAGACGTCTCACTCGTACTCCTCCTGCTGCGGCCGCCGGGTCGCGGCCGGTGACAGACCGGGCAGACGGGTGTGCTGTCCGGGACGAGCTGAGCTGTGCGGGAACCGGGATCCGGGATCCTGCACCGGGAAACGCGGTGGGCGATCCGGGATCCGTGCACACGCCGTGGAGAGATGGAGAAAGCGTGTGCTGAGCGAGGATTCCAGTTTTGACCCGCACATGTCAGCCACGTCGAGGTCAATCGAGGGTTTTCCCTATCCACCGTGGGGTCGCCGGGGCGGGCGTCGACTCAGGCGGCGACTCAGCAGGTCGGCGTACGCACCATGAACACGTCCACCGCGTCCTCGGCCTCGACCGTGAATCCGTGCCGCTCGTACAGCCGTCGGGCCGCGCTGCCCCGCAGGACGTTCAGCCGGACCACGACACCGTCACGGTCGCACCGCTCCAGCAGCTCGCGCAGCACGGCCGAACCGACGCCGGCACCCTGAACGGCCGGGTCCAGATAGAAATGTTCCAGCCAGTGGGCGTCCCCGGCCGGGCGCAGCGCCACACAGCCGGCGAAGCCTCCGCCCACCTCGATCACCCAGGTGTGCGCCGCGTCGAACCCGTCCCGCAGCCGCTGCCGGACCCGCCGGGGGTCGTACCGGCCCAGCCGCTCCAGATCGGCCCGCAACACGACGGCACGCAGCTCGGCCACCGCCTCGACATCCGCCACCGACGCCGGCCGCATCTCCCAGTCCCCCATGGTCATCAGACTATCCCGGGGCCGGTGGGGGCCGTGGGGCCTGGAGGTCGCGGGGCCGGCGGGGGCCCGCAAGGGCCGGCGGGGGCCCGCGAGGGCCGGTGCGGACCCGTGGGGCCGGTGCGGACCCGTGGGGCCGGTGCGGACCCGTGGGGCCGGTGCGGACCCGGGGGGCCGGTGCGGACCCGGGGGGCCATGGGGGCAGGCGGGGGCCGGTGCGGACCCGGGGGGCCGGTGCGGACCCGGGGGGCCATGGGGGCAGGCGGGGGCCGGTGCGGACCCGGGGGGCCATGGGGGCAGGCGGGGGCCGGTGCGGACCCGGGGGGCCGGCGGGGGCCCGCGAGGGCCGGTGCGGACCCGGGGGGCCGGCGGGGGCCCGCGAGGGCCGGTGCGGACCCGGGGGGCCGGCGGGGGCCGGTGGGGGGCGTGGGAGCCGGTGCAGTGAGGCGGAGTGGACCCCGCTCGCAATAAGCCCACGGTGGCGGCAAGTTCGGGGCCGACGAGGCGCCGGCGCGGTGGGTTCCGGCCGCCGCCTGGAGGCCGGGTATGGCCCCGCAAGTCCAGCCGCCCAGCACCACCTCGCGGCCTCACCGCGGCCCGCACGGAGGATCCGGCAGGGTGGTGTGGTGGGCGGTGCGACCGCGCCGGGTCGGGACGGTGAGCGGCAGCGGCGCGGCGCAAGGAACCAGTGGCGGCACGGACGACAGACGCGCTCCGCCGGTGACTCGCGCCCCCGGCGGAGCGCCGCCGGCACGGAGCACGCCACCAATCCGCCTCAGCGGCGGCCCGCCAGGCCGGTCACACCCCGGCACACCACGCACCGAGCACCACGCATCGCGCCCCGCACACCACCCGCCGGACGCCCCGCAGCCCTCATCCCCCTCCCCCGGAGAACATCACGCGATCTCCCGGCCAGCCCTGCCGAGCCGCCCCACCCTGCCCGATTTATCCTGATTCACGTCCGAGGTGTGCCATCGCGCCCGATCCGGACATCGGCAGCTCCCACCCCCACGGAAAGGGCTCACCCATGCGGGTCTTCATCGTCGGCACAGGCAACATGGCGGGCGGTATCGCCACTCGGGCCCTGGCGGGCGGGCACACGGTCCGGCTGGTCGGCACCGATCCGGCGAAGGCCACCGCGCTCGCCGACGCCCTGGTCGAGCGGGTGGCCGGAGCCGATGTGGCCCCCGCCGTGCCGGACGCGGTCGGGGCGGCGGACGTGGTGGTGCTGGCCGTGCCGTTCGACGCGGCGAAGCAGGTCGTGGCCGAATACGGGGACCAGCTCGCCGGGAAGACGGTCGTCGACATCACCAACCCCGTGGACTTCGCCACCTTGGACTCGCTGACAGTGCCCGCGGACAGTTCCGCCGCCCAGCAGATCGTGGAGGCCGCCGCGCCGGGCACCCGGGTGGTGAAGGCCTTCAACACCACGTTCGCGGGCCCGCTGGTCGCGGGTGAGGTCGGCGGGCTGCCGCTGGACGTGTTCATCGCCGGGGACGACGCGGCGGCCCGCGACCAGGTGGCCGAGCTGGCCGCGTCCGGCGGCCTCAACCCGGTGATCGTGGGCGGACTGCGCCACGCCCGCGAGCTGGAGGGCATCCAGCTGCTGCACATGGCCCTGCAGACACGGCCCGAGGGGCACGGCTGGAGGAGCGCACTCAAGATTGTCGCCCCCTGAACCGCCCCTGGTGCCCGAGAGACGGCTGAAGTCCTGGTGAACCGTGCGGCGCACGCCCCCGGCGCGTAGTACGTTCCTCACAACAGCCGTGACTCTGGGGGGAGTTGCACATGCACGGCACGATCAGCGGGTTCCACTACGGCGCCGTGACGCCGGTGGCCGCGTATCTGATGGCCTGTCTGGGCGGCGCACTGGGGCTGCGCTGCATCGTCCGGTCGCTGTACCACAACGGGCGGTCGTGGAAGCCCGGTTGGCTCGCGCTGGGGGCGGCGGCCATCGGCTGCGGCATCTGGACCATGCACTTCATCGCCATGATCGGCTTCCACGTCCAGGAGACCACGATCCGCTATGACGTGGCCCTCACCCTGCTCAGTCTGGCGGTGGCGATCCTGGTGGTCGGCATCGGTGTCTTCGCGGTCGGCTACCGGGGCGCGACCTCCGGAACGCTCTGGACGGCGGGCGTCATCACGGGTCTGGGCGTGGCGGCCATGCACTACCTGGGCATGGCGGCGCTCCGCCTTGACGGAACGCTTCACTACGCACCGGTGACGGTCGCCCTCTCGGTGGTGATCGCGATCGCCGCGGCCACGGCAGCGCTCTGGGCGGCCGTCTCGATCAGGGGTTTCACGGCGAGTCTGGGCGCCAGTCTGGTGATGGGCCTGGCCGTGTCCGGCATGCACTACACGGCCATGGCGGCCGTGAGCGTCGAGGTGCACCCGGCCTCCGCCACCTCCTGGTCGAGCGCGTCACCGACCTCGCTGCTGCTGCCCATGCTGCTGGGCCCGATCGTGTTCCTGCTGCTCGCCGGGGTGGTGGTGATGTTCGATCCGCTGCTGGTGCTGGGGGAAGGCGACTGGAACGTACGGCAGCCGGCCGGCAGGGAGGGGCCGTCGGCACCGGTCCACGCGACCCGCTCACGGCCGCCGGGCCCGCGCGGCGGGCGCACCCCTCGCAACCGTGGAGGCCGCCCGGCACCGGGGGCCACGGTCCGAAACGGTACATCGGCGCGCCCCGCCACGGCCGGCCCGGACCGATACGGCACGCCGGACCGGTACGGCACGCAGGGCCGCCCGGCGCCGGGCGGAGTCGGCCCGTACGGCACGCCACACGGCACACCGGGCGGGACCGGTCGGCCCGGTACGCAGGCCAGGCCCGCGCCCGGCGGTCCGCAGGACCCGTACGGCGCCCCCTCGAACCCCTACGAATGGTGACGCGGGACGCAGGCAACCCCCTCGCCCCACCAGCCCGTTGAGCATTGCTACGGTTCCCGCGTGTCTGACTCCTCACGCAAGACCGCGGCGGGCGCCGGCTGGGGCGAGGCCGAGCGCGGTGCCTATCGCCGGCTGATGCCGGACCATGTCGAGAAGATCTTCTGGTTCAACCCCAGGACCATGTGGGCCGCCCGCAACGGCGTGCTGGCCTCCTGGTTCGGGGACCCGACCGGCCGGACCCGCAGCCGCTGGGTGGCGCAGCGGGCGGCCGCCGGGGCGCCCGCCGACAAGGTGATCCGGCGTCATGAGGCGGACCGGTTCTCGTTCATGGTGATCGGCGACACCGGCGAGGGCGACGACTCCCAGTACGCGGTCGTGCCGGGGTTCCTGAAGGCGGGTCAGGACACCGACTTCGCGGTGATCGCGAGCGACGTGATCTATCCGGTCGGGACCACCGACGACTACGGCACCAAGTTCTTCCGTCCGTACCAGGACTATCCGGCGCCGATATACGCGATACCCGGCAACCACGACTGGTACGAGGACCTCGGCGCGTTCATGCGCGTCTTCTGCGACGACGCCCCGCCGCTTCCGCCCGAGCCGAAGCCCCGCCCGCTCACCCGTGCCTGGTGGCGCGCCCTGCTCTGGCACCGCCCTCGCCCGGCGGACGAGCAACTCCTCGCGGAGGCACGGAAGTTGCGGCCAGGTCACGAGCAGACGGCCGTCCAGCCCGGACCCTACTGGGCCATCGACGCCGGGCCGGTCCGGATCGTCGGCATCGACACCGGCCTGCTCGGCACGATCGACGCGGAACAGGGCGCCTGGCTGCGCGAGGTGTCCCAGGGGCCGCGTCCCAAGATCCTGGTCACCGGCTCCCCGCTGTACGTGGACGGCGAGCACCACCCCTGCCCCATCGAGGGCGGCGGCACGGTCGACGACATCGTCCGCGACCCGGCCCACCACTACGTGGCGGCGATCGGCGGCGACATCCACAACTACCAGCGCTACCCCGTCGACGTGGACGGCCGCACCATCCAGTACGTGGTCGCGGGCGGCGGCGGTGCCTTCATGCACGCCACCCACACCATCCCCTCGGTCTCGATCGCGAACGTCACCGAGGACGACTTCCGCTGCTACCCGCTGCGCGGCGACTCCCTCGCGTTCTACAGCCGCCTGTACGCCCGCAAACTGCGCCTCCGCCGCTTCCTCACCCTCACCGAGGCCGAGGCGACCGCCGTGATCGCCGAGCGCCTGGGCATCACGCCCGGCCGCACTCCCGCCCCGGACACCCGGGTCACCCGCCGCACCCGGCTGGTCGCGACCCTGCTCGGCGCCGGCAGCCGGCCGGACCGCGGCCCCCGGTTCCGGCTGCCCGTGAAGAAGATCTACACCCAGCTGTTCTCCCCCGGCTCGGCCACCTACAGCCCGCCCTTCTTCAAGTGCTTCCTGCGCCTCGACGTCAGCCCCGAGGCGGTACGGCTGCGCTGTTTCGCCGCCACCGGGAACCGCCCGCAGGAGCTGGATCCGCCGGTCGAGGACGAGATCGTCATCACGCTGACCTGACCCGGAGCTGATCACACTCCCGCAATGTTCGGGTGCCACAATCGGGGCAGAACTGACGTACGACCGCTGGAGGACCCGTGCCGTCCATCCCCCGCCCGCTGCGCAGACTGGGCTTCCTCACCATCGGCCTGTTCGACGGGGCGGATCCGGGCAAGGGCCACGAGTCCACGCTGGAGATCATCGAGCTGGGCGAGCGGCTGGGCTTCGACAGCGCGTGGGTGCGCCACCGGCACCTCCAGTACGGCATCTCGTCCCCGGTCGCCGTGCTGGCGGCGGCCTCGCAGCGCACCAGCCGGATCGAACTGGGCACCGCGGTGATCCCGTTGGGCTGGGAGAACCCGCTGCGGCTCGCCGAGGACCTGGCGACCGTCGACCTGCTGTCCGGCGGGCGCCTCAACCCCGGCGTGAGCGTGGGCCCGCCCATGCACTACGCGCAGGTCAAGGAGGCCCTCTACCCGGACACGGCCGACGCGGAGGACTTCAGCTACGAGCGGGTGCGGCGGCTGCTGGACTTCGTGCGCGGCAAGCCGGCCACCGACTTCAGCGGGGTCGAGGGGTTCGAGGTGTTCTCCGACGTGGTCCAGCCGCACTCCCCCGGCCTGGGGCGGCGGCTCTGGTACGGCGGCGGCAGCCTCGGCTCGGCGCGCTGGGCGGGCGAGCACGGGATGAACTTCCTGACCAGCAGTGTCGTCAAGGCCGAGGACCCGGAGGGGCCGTACGACTTCGCGGAGATCCAGCGTGCGCACATCCGCGAGTTCCGTGCCCACCACCCCGACGGCGAGGCGGCCCGGGTCTCCCAGGGGCTGGTCGTCATCCCCACCGACTCCGCCACGCCCGAGCAGCGTGCCCGGTACGAGGCGTACGCGGCCAAGCGGCTGCCCCGCACCACGACCCCGCAGGGCCCGGCGCGGCTGCTGTTCGCGCCGGACATCGTGGGCACCTCGGCGGAGATCGCCGAGCGGCTGCACGCGCACGCCGGGTTCCGCGAGGTCGACGAGGTGGCCTTCGCGCTGCCCTTCACCTTCGAACACGAGGACTACGTACAGATCCTCACGGACATGGCGACCCACCTGGGCCCGGCGCTGGGCCGGCACCCCGGGTCCGCGGCCTGAGTCACCAGCGGCGCACCTCCGTGCCGGTGACCGGCTCCGACGGCTTGCCGTCGACCCCCACCGGCACCTCGCCGTGCAGCATCACCCGGTGCATGACCCGGGGGAAGGCGAGGTGCGCGTTGTCACTCGGGGCCAGATGGATGGTGGCCCGGTTGTCCCAGAAGGCGACGCTGCCGGGCTCCCAGCGGAAGCGGACCGTGTACTCGGGCCGTACGGCCTGTTCGAGCAGCATCTCCAGGAGTGCGGCGCTCTCCGGGCGGGAGACGTCGGCGATCTGCTCGACGTAGTAGCCGTTGACGTAGAGCACCCGCTCGCCGGTCTCCGGATGGACGCGCACCAGGGGGTGCGCCGAGGCCACCTGGTGGTCGAGGAGGTGGCGCAGGTAGGAGTCGTCGCCGGGGCGGGGCTGGTAGCCGACGCCGAGGCGGTGCTCGGCGCGCAGTCCGTCGACGAAGGCGCGCACGGGCGCGGAGAGCCCGGCGTACGCGGCGGCGAGGTTGGCCCAGGTGGTGTCGCCGCCGTAGGGCGGGACGGTCTCGGCGCGCAGGATCGTCGCGGCCGGCGGGTCGATCCGGGCGCCGTGGTCGCAGTGCCAGCCGCGCAGCAGGGTGTGCCGGCGGCGCTGCAGCCACTCCTCGTGCTCCATCCCGAACCGGCCGCCCAGCTCCAGCCGGTCGGCGGTGGTCTCCACCTCGGGGAAGCCGGCCGGCGAGGCACTGCCACGCCGGCCCAGGACCACCGGTTCGCCGAAGCGGCGGGCGAAGGCGACATGCCCCGCGTGGTCCAGCCGCTGCCCCCGGAAGAACACGACCTTCCAGCGCAGCACGGCCTCCCGGATCAGGGCGACCACGGCGTCGTCGAGGTCCGCGGCGAGGTCGACCCCGGTGATCTCGGCGCCTATGTGCCCGGCGACGGGGTTCACCTCGACCGCCGGGTTCCCTGTGCTGCTCTCCGTCGTCATATGCGCTCCGCTGGTCGTCGGTACCGGCCACTGGAGAAGTACCCCGGCGCGGGATGGGGTGATGCACCAGGCACTCCTGCATCCGGAGGCACGCGGATGGCGAGCGGGCGGATCGTCACGGACGATGATCACGAACTTCCTGGTGGCAGGCGCCCCGGTCTGCTGTGGTCCGCGAAGGAGGCACCCGTGAAAGCCGTTGCCACATGTCGGCAGGTGGCCGCGTGAACCTTCGCAAGAACGCGCGGGACTGCTCGCGTGAGCGTGCGCAACGGGCTCTGGCGCACAACGGACGCTCACGCGTGTGTCTGGTGTCGGTCCTGCTGGTCCTCCTGCTGACGGCCGCTGCGCTGGGCTATTTCGGTGTCCGGGACCTGACCAGCGCCTTCACCTTTCCCGGTCGCCTCACCGGTGCGGTGCTCATCGCGGTCGCCTTCACCGCGTTCCTGGGGACCGCCGCGCTGGTGGACCACTGGCTGTTCCGGACTTTCCCCAACTCCGGCGTGGTGGCACTGTTCGGCGCGTCCCTGGCCCTATTGGCCAACCTGACGCTCTTCCTCGAACTGATGGCCCACGCCGACTCGAACCGTTGGAAAGTGTTGTTCACCACCCTCACATTGGGTTCAGCGTGGGCCATCATCGTCGTTTGGCGGACGCTGGCCACGATTCCCGCTCCGAAGCGGGTAGCCACGGCGCTGCTGGCCACCATCTTCATTGCAGCAGGAAATTTCGGCTATCAGAATCTCTACCTGCCATCGCAGCGTGAGGTCAGGCCCGTCATCAAGCTGACCCCCGGGGACCCGGTACTGAGTCCGGATCGAAAGGCGTTCTCCGTGCCGGTCCAGATCACCCTTGAGAACCATAGCGACCTGAGTTTCGACGTACTGGGCACCGAATTCCACGCCATGGGGCAAGAGGTGCCGCTGATCCGGCAGGACCGGCTCCGCCAGGAGTGGCGAGCCGTTGCCGAACAGTGGACATCATTCGAGGGGACGAATCCGCTGTCACGTAGAGAGAAGTACCAGCCAGGTGACTTGGTCGAGGCACAACCATGGATGCGCTACGGCGATCCGATCGACGCCAACGACACCGTCACCGCCCGAGTCGTCGTGCAACTACCCACGGACACGAAGTACGACCAGGTGGCGTTCTACGCCAGCGCACACCTCACGCGCAAGGACCGCGTGTCCCTCGACCAACTGAAGCCCGCCGAAACGGGTTTCAAGAGCTGGGCCGGCGGACAGGTGCCCGATTGGCTGAAAAAGCGGAATGATTTTGGTTCCCTCATCTACAAAAGCACGCTTCACGAGAACAACGCCATCGACGAGGAGACCAGGGACACCCGACACGTCACCGTCTATTGGGAGTTCGGCGCTCACGGCGTAGACATCACGGAAACCATCAACATGGCAGACGGCAAGGAGGTGCCTCCAAAAGAGGCAGAACGGTACGGTATCCGCATCGTTGAAACAGGACCGGTGGAGCGCACCCTGTGGGACATCAAGAGCAAACGGTGACCGGCACGGTCGCCCCAGGTACCGCCGGACTTCGGTCCTCCAGTCGCTCCAGCCACATCACCAGCGCGAGCGAGCCGTTCATGCGGTCCCACGAGTACGAGTCGCCCAGCCCCAGTTGAGCCTCCTTCACCGCTCGGCACAGCGTGTCGACGTCGAACATCTCCGCGACGAGCGGATGCCGTGCCGAGCGACAGAGGTCGATGAGTTCGTCGCCGTGGGTTCGCAGACCGCGGGCGTAGAGGTCGTTGAAGGGAATCTTGTTCACCCGGTCGTGTATCGCCGACGGGAGCAGATCCGCCATGGCCTCGCGCAGCACCGTCTTCGGGCGGCCCGCCCCGAACGCGGCTTCCGCGGACACGCGCCGCATCGTCGCGATCACCTCCGGGTCGAGGAAGGGGTGTGAGAGGAAGAACCCGTGCCGCTGTGCGTACCGCCAGGACAGCGGATCGGGAGCGGCGAGGTAGTTCGCAGCGTCGTACAGGGACTGTTCCGGCCTGCGCCCGAACACGAACCGGCTCTCGGCGACGCTGGCCTCTCGATAGCCATGGGCCCGCGCGAACCCGGGACGCAGCCACGGCGGGCGGGTGAAGTTGCCGAGGCCTCCGAGCACCGTTCCGTGATGAGTGAGCCGGGAGATCCGTTCGGCTGCCAGGGGAAGCGCCGGCTGCGTGACGTACCTGCGGACGACCTCCCGCACCCCCCGTTCGCCGGCCGCGGCATGGGCACGTGCCTGCCGCCGCAACTCCCGAAGCCGTCCGGAGCGGGCCAGCCGGTGCAGGTGAAACGGGTTGGCGTCCACGACGGGATCGGCTCCGCAACCGGTCAGGAGGGTGTCACATCCCAACTCCGCTGCCGCGGCATGCAGTCTGCTCCAGAACGGGGCACGGAAGGCATGGGCGTGCGGCTCGTCCGGATCTCCCGCGTGGGACCGGAAATCGTCGAAGTCGGCCACGTCGTCGGCGTCGACGATCACCGGACACACCGCTGGAGCGTGTCGGCGGACGGCCTCGATCGCCTCGTCGAGGTACGGTCGCTCCCCGGCCAGTTCGCCCCCGCCGAAACGCCCGGCGAGCAGGACCAGGTCCGCAGCGAAACCCTCCTCCTCGGCAAGCAGGCGGGCCGCGAGCAACGCGACGCTGGTGGAATCGGTGCCGCCGGAGACGTGGCACGCGGTCGTCCCGCCGAGGCGCCGGGCGACGGCGTGCTCCAGGGCGCCACGCAGATCCTCCCCGGCCCCGTGGAAGCCGGTTCCGGCTGCCGTCGTGCCGTCGTGCCGGGCGGTGCGGAGGAGCTGCCGGCGCCGCAGCGACCCGGTGGCCGAAATTTCCACCACCTCGCCGCCCAGGATCCGGTGCACCCCGGCGAACGGGCTCAGTTCCGTGTGCGGTTGCGCCATGTTCCCGGTCAGGTACCGGCAGAAGTACCGGTGTTCCAGCTCGGCGGTATCACCCAGACCACGCGCCGAGGTGCTCACGGCAGCCACGCGGCTGCCGGACTCCCTGAAGAACAAGGGGATGCGCGCCTGTTCGTCCCGCATCAGCAGAACGCGGTCGCGGTACACCAGCACCGCCGCGAAGTCCCCGGCCGGCACCGGCGGCAGGGCTCCCGGGCGGTCGAAGGCGTCGAGGAGCGCGCGAGCACCTGCCAGGCGGTCCCGGACCGAGCCCACCCAGCCGACGACCGCCGCGGTGCCGGCCGGTGCGGTGACCGTCGTCACCAGCCCCTGTCGCACCATGGCCTCGGCGGTCCAGAGGCTCGCCGCGCCCCCGTTCCAGTCGAGTCGGAGCGCTTCCATCTCACTGGCTTCCGCAGCCGATCGAGAGGACCGGCGTGAAGGCATGCCCCCGCGGCTCGGCATCCGGAATGCACAGTCCGGCCGCAGCTGTCCAGGCGTGCAGGGCGAAGGGCTGTTCACGCACACCGACATGCAGCGTGGCCTGGAAGCCGCGCCGTCGCAGCAGGACGAACGCCGTCACGGCCGCCGCCTTGCAGTCGTCGTCGACGAGCCAGCTGCCATGGCTGTGCGACTGGACCGCTCGTTTCAGCCTTGCCACGTCCTGTGCGGTAGGGACATCCGCGCGGGCGTAGCCGGGGGCGGCCAACGGCAGCAGCCGAAGGACCCGTCCGAAGCCCAGCGTGCGGATCAGCACGTACACGGCGCGCAGCCAGATCCCGATCTCATCGTCGGTATACGCCTTTCGGCGCGCCGGCGCGCATCCGGCCCGGACGAGGCCGGTGACGAGTTCGGCGCGTTCGTCGGCGTTGCCGTCGGCGAACGTCTGCACATCTGCCGAAGTCATGCCGAGAAAGCGCGTCCGTCTCCAGTCGGCGATGAGGGCACCGCCGGACAGCCTGGTGACGCTGCAGTGCGGTGAAAGGATGCGCGTCATGGCCACGAGGGCATCGGTGTCCTGTTCCACCGCGCCTCCTCCCATGTCACAGGTACGGGGTGCGGGTGCGTCAGGACTGGTATCCGTGGCCGTCGTAGTCCCCGCCGCTGAACCCCCGGATCAGACGGCCGTTCCCAAGAAGGACAAGGCCGTGCGGCATACGGCGCCGCAGGAATCGGATCAACATCGCCTGCCTCCAGAGCCAGGTGGCAACGATCATGTCCAGGCTACTCCGCCCCCGACGCCTCGCAACCGTGGAGCCTGCCGACGCCCGAGTCGTGCTCGTGACGGTGCCGCGCACGACAAAAGACGTTGCGGAACGAGTCGGCAACGCCATGATCGAAGTACACCCCCGTGCCGAAGGAGCCGCTCATGCACGACAGCGCCGAATTTATCGCCGAGGTCTATGAACTCGGTCCCGGGCCCTGGGCGTTGACGCCCGTGGCCCGTGGCGCGCTGGGGCAGATCTGGCGGCTCACCGGCCCGGACGGCTCCGCCCGGGCGGCGAAGCAGCTCCTCTTCGACTGCGACGAGGACGACGTGGCGCGGGAGGCTGCCTTACGGCTCGCCGGTGAGCGCCTGGGCATCGCGGCGCCGCGGCTGTTCGCCAACCGGCACGGCGCCCACCTCACGCGGGTCCCGACCGCCGACGGGGGGACCCATGTGAAGCTGTACGACTGGATCGAGGGCACCCGGGCGGACGTCGCCGACCCCGCGGTGCTGGACTGGTTCGGCCGGACCATGGGCCTGCTCCACCGCGCGGGTGCGGGCGCGACGGAGGCTCCGAACGAGTGGTACGAGCGGTGTCCCCGGGACGGCGACTGGAAGGACCTGCACGAGAAGGTGACCGAGGCGGGGCTGCCCTGGGCGGACGCGCTGGGCCGGTTCATCGGTACGTCGGCGGTGGAGCTGGCCCGCTGGGTGAGCCCGTCCGACACGGCCGACCGCGTGATCTCCCACCTGGATCTGCAACCCCAGAACGTCCTGGTCGGCCCGGCCGGCCCGGTCCTGCTCGACTGGGACAACGCGGGACCCACGTCCGCGGAGCGGGAGCTGGCCCAGGCCCTGTTCGTCTGGTCGGGCGGCAACGACGGGGACCCGGCGGCCGCCCGGCGCCTGGTCCACGCCTACCGGCAGGCAGGCGGCCCCGCCACCGTCCGGGGCCCGGAGTCCTTCTCCATGCTCTTCGCGACCGCGCTGAACTACATCCACGTCCAGGCCGAGGCCGCCGTCGATCACGAACTGACGCCCGCGCAGCGCGAGTTCGGGAGCGGCGAGGTCGTCGCCCGGCTGGCCGACGTGCCGGACCCGGCGGCGGTCTCCCGGCTGCTCGCGGCCGTCACACCGTGAACTCCCGTACGGCGGTGTTCCGGAACACCGCGGTACCGCCGATGGTGAACAGTGCCAGCCGGTTGTCGACGAGATACGGGAACACCTCGGCGGAGTGCGTGTAGCGGCCGTCGCCGACGAACATCTCCACGGAGGTGCGGTCGACGAGGATGCGCAGCTTCACCGAGCCCGTGGACAGGTCGAACGGGGTGTGGCTCTCCTGCCGGTCGCCGCTGGTGTCGGGGTTCACGGTGTTGCGCCGGTTGAGGAAGGCGTAGTCGCCGTAGACCCCGGCGTCGATGTGCCGGCCGCCGTCCGGCGAGCGCCGCAACTGCACTCCGGCTCCGGTGAGTTGGGACCAGGTGATCTCGGTGGTCAGTTCGTAGGACGTGCCCGTGTAGTCGAGGAGGAGGGTGCCGTCGACGGTCAGGTCGCCAAGGTCGACCGTGCGGGAGACGTACGAGTCGAGGGCGGCGACCGGCTGGGAGGCGAGGTGGTAGCCGCCGTCGGAGGCGTGCTTCAGGGTGACTTCGCGGACGATCGAGTCGGTGCCGTTGAACCCGTCGCAGTCGATGGTGGGGGTGGTGTTCGGGTAGGCCCAGTCGTTGAGCCAGCCCAGCGCGTAGCGCGCGGAGTCGTCGAGGGTACCGGCGGCGTCCCGCTTCTCGAAGGTGACGGCCGCGTACCAGTCCCAGCCGTGGTCGAGCCACTGCGGGTCGGCGGAGTCGGCGGTGAACGCGCTGCCGTCGAAGGAACCGGTCCAGTAGGCGTACGTGTTGGGCAGCCCGGAGCCGGTGCCGTCCGCGCTCACCCCCAGTACCCACTTGGCGGTGCCGTCGTCGGCGGTGATCCGGAACAGGTCGGGGCACTCCAGTGTGCCGATGCCGTCCTTGATGAAACCACCCGCATAGGTCCAGGACTTGAGGTCCGCCGAGCGGTAGAAGCCGACCTTGTTCCGCTCGGCGAGGGCCATCACCCAGCGGTCGTTGGCCTCGTCCCGGATCACCTTGGGATCGCGGAAGTCGGCGACGCCCGGGTTGGGCAGCACCGGATCGGTGCCGTGGTTGGTGAAGGTACGGCCGCCGTCCGTGGAGTAGTACAGGAACTGCTCCTGGTGGTCGGTGCCGCCACCGGGTGACATGGTGACGATCACGATGACCGCGCCCGCCCCGAAGCCCGCGGTGTCGCCGGTGTCGACGACGGCACAGCCCGACCAGACGTCGCCGTTGACAGTGGTGTCCTTCGGTACGGCGATCCCGCGATCGGTGAAGGAGACCAGGTCGGTGCTGGTGGCAAGGCGCCAGGCGGTGCCCACGACGCCGTCGAGGTAGTCGGCGTTGTAGAGGTAGTAGTAGCGGTACTCGCCGTCGATCCAGACCGGGCGCTGGGGGTCGTTCTTCCACTGGTCGGGGACCGTGAAGTGGTAGGTGGCCCGGTAACTCGCGCAGGCGCGCACGGCTTTGGGCTTGGGCCTGGCGGCGGCCGGTGTGGTGGACAGCAGTGCGGCGGTCGCCCCCGCCGCCGATCCGGCGAACAGCGCCCTTCTGGACAGCCCTGGCATCACGCATCGTTCCTCTCGTGTCAACCGGCCGTCTCCGCGGCTCAGAACGGCGGTCGGCTGAATCCAGGACTGTAGACCTAACTCGTTAAAGGTCAAGCGTTCACGGCCCTTGACAGGCATGTAACGCGCTTCACATCATCTGGGGCGTCGAACCTTTCCTAAAACGAGTTAGGCACCTTGGATGACCGACTCGCACTTCTCCCGCCGCGCCCTGCTGCGGTACGGCGCCTACGGCGCGGGGGCCGCCGCGCTGGCCGGCACCGCCGCGAGCTGGGACCGGCTCACCGGGGCCGACATACCCGGCCGGGACGACGGTTCACTCGTCGTCGCCACCCTCGGTTCCGCCTTCGACCCGGCCGCCGTGCACGCGCTGAGCACCGGATTCCGCAAGCTCCATCCGGACGTCCCGCTGCGGGTGAACGCCGTGCAGGCCGTGGACTGGTCGGACTTCTTCGCGAAGATCCTCACCCAGATCGCGGCGGGCACCGCGCCCGACCTGGTCTATGTCGCCACCGAGGGCGTGCAGCTGTTCGCCGAGCGGCTCGGGGTACCGCTGGACCGCTGGGTGCGGCGGGACGCAGCCGAGCTGCGCGAGTACTTCGCCGACGTCCACCCCTCGCTGGTGGAGTCGATGATGTACGAGGGGAGCCTGTACCAGCTGCCGGTCGAGTTCAACGCGGCCGACATGTACCTCAACAAGCAGGTGCTGAAGCGGGCGGGCGCGGGCTTCCCGCCGGCCGACTGGACCCGCGACGACTTCACCGCGCTGCTGCGCGAGACGAAGCGGTCGAGCGACTCCCACTTCACCCCGTACTTCTGGACCAACCGGCTGTGGGGCGGGGTGGTGCCGTGGCTGTTCAACAACGGCACCAATCTGCTCGCCGAGTCCAGGGCGCCGGGCGGGAGCTGGCTGTGGGACGCCTTCTACCCGGCGGCCGACCGCCTGGGCCGGGGCGGCGGTTTCCGCTGGACCACCCCGCAGGCCACCTCCGCCCGGGTCGAGGAGGTCTACGACTACCTCGCCTCGCTCATCCAGGAGGACCTGTGCACCCGGCCGGAAGGCGGCAACGGCAGCAACCTGGTCGGGGTCTTCTCCACCGGCCGGGTCGGGGTGACACCGGCGGGCGGCTTCTGGGCGGGCGGTCTGCATCTGGCCGGGATGAAGGCGGACGCCTACGACGTCCAGTACTTCCCCCGCTGGCGTACCCAGCGCATGCAGTTCGGCGCGGCGGGCTACGCGCTGCTGCGGACCTCCAAGAAGCAGGACGCGGCCTGGGAGTTCATCAAGTACGCGGCCCGAAAGGACGTGATGACCGAGCTGTTCGCGGCCAACCAGACGACCCCGGCCCGGCGTTCGATGCTCACCACCGGCCGCTACCGGGAGACCGGACCGGCGCACTGGAAGGTCTTCTACGACACCCTCGACAGGTTCCCCGACACCGGCCCGATCCCGGCTCCGCCGCAGGTCGCCGAGGTGACCGACGTGCTGCTCAAGTACACCGGGACGGCGCTGGCGAGTCCGCGCTCGGTGGCGCCGGCGCTACGCCGGATGCAGGGCGATCTGGAGCAGGCCATGGAGCGTGACCTATGACGAACACCCAGATCACCGCCGGACGGGCCCGTTCCGTGTCCGCTCCGCCCGCGGTGTCCGTGCGGCCGCCGGCCCGGGAGCGGGGCACCCGGTTGCTGGCCGCGCTGTTCCTGACGCCCACGATCGTCGGGATCGTCGTCTTCACGGTCGTACCGATCATCGGGTCGATCGTGCTGAGCTTCTTCGACTGGAACGTGATCGATCCGCCGCGTTTCGCCGGTGGCGCCAACTACCGGGAGATGGTGAGCGATTCGACCGTCCTGGTCTCGTTCCGGAACACGCTCGTCTTCATGGTGCTCGCGGTCGCCCTGCAACTGGTGATCGCGCTGTCGCTGGCACTCACGCTGAACGCCCGGATGCCCGGCTGGCTGCGCTCGGTCTTCCGGTCGGCGTTCTTCTTCCCGCTGGTGCTGTCCGCCGCGTCGATCTCGGTGGTGATGAAGTACCTCTTCAACCAGGACTTCGGCGTGGTCAACTGGCTGATCGGGCTGGTCGGCATCGCTCCGGTGCCCTGGCTGACGTCGGAGCACGGGGCGATGGCCACGGTGATCATCGTCTATGTGTGGCAGCAGTTCGGCTTCTCGTTCCTGCTGTTCGTCGGGGGTCTGAACAACATCCCGAAGGAGATCCACGAGGCCGCCGCCCTGGACGGGGCGACCGGTCTGCGCAAGCACCTCGCGATCACGCTCCCGCTGCTGTCGCCGACCCTGCTGGTCGCCTCGGTGGTCGGCATCATCAACGCGCTCCAGGTCTTCGAGCAGCCGTACGTCCTGACCGACGGCGGCCCCGGCGACTCCACCCGCACCGTCGTGATGGTGATCTACGAGCGGGCCTTCGAGCAGCTCCGCTTCGGGGAGGCGTCCGCGGTGGGCGTGCTGCTGTTCGTGCTGATCATGGCGGTGACCGCCGTCCAGTTCCGGCTCAGCCGGCGTTTCGTCCACTACCAGTGAGCCGGTGATCCCCATGAGTCAAGCGACCATCAGCCAAGCGAGCCCGACCCTCGGCAGTGCCCGGTACCGGCTGGCGCCCTGGGCGCGGATCGCCGGACTGACCGTGTGCGCGCTGCTGACGCTCGGTCCGGTCATCTGGACCGTCTCGACCTCCCTGCGCACCCCGGCCGAGTCCTTCGACCTGCCGCCGCAGATCGTCCCGGCCCATCCGAGCACGGCCGCCTACCGGGGCGTCTTCGACCAGATCGACGTCTGGCTGCTCGCTCTCAACTCCACGCTGGTGACCGCTCTGACCGCGGCCGGCCAGATGATCACGGCAGGGCTCGCCGGGTACGCCTTCGCGCGTCTCGAATTCCGGTTCAAGCGACCGCTGTTCGGGCTGGTCCTGGCGACCATGATGGTTCCGCTGCAGGTCACGATCGTGCCGGTGTTCCTGGTGCTCAAGTCGATGGGGCTGACCGACACGCTCCTCGGCCTGATCATCCCGGCGTTCCCGACCGCGTTCGGCACCTTCCTGATGCGGCAGTACTTCCTCGGCATGCCGAAGGACCTCGGCGAGGCGGCCATGCTGGACGGCGCGGGCCCCTGGCGGATCTTCCGGTCGGTGTACGCCCCGCTGGCCACGCCGGGGCTGGCGATCGTCGGCGTGCTGGCCTTCAACTACCACTGGAACGAGTTCTTCCGCCCGCTCATCCTGGAGACCTCGGGCCAGAACTACACGCTGCCCCTCGGCCTGGTCTCCCTCCAGGGCAACCTGGGCACCGGCTCCGTCTCGGTCGTCCTCGCCGGTGTCGTGCTGTCGATGCTCCCCGCCGTCGCCGTGTTCCTCGTCGGCCAGCGCCCTCTCCGCGAGGGCATCACCTCCGCAGGAGTCAACCGTTGAGCCTCGCCGCTCCGCAGGATCCGAACGCCCCGCGGTTCCGGGTCCGTCCGCCCGCCAACTGGATCAACGACCCCAACGGCCCGTTCCGCTGGCGGGACCGCTACCACCTCTTCTACCAGTACAACCCGGCCGCGCCCGTGCACGCGAACATCCACTGGGGCCACGCCTCCAGCCCTGACCTCGCCCACTGGGAGCACCACCCGATCGCCCTCACTCCGACCCCGGGCGGCCCGGACGAGGGCGGGTGCTGGTCGGGATGCGTGGTCGACGACGACGGCACCCCCACCGCCGTCTACACCGGGATCGGACACGACCACACCGGCCTGGGCACGATCTGCCTGGCCCGGGCAGCCGACCCCCTGCTCGTCCGGTGGCGCCCCGAACCGACCCCGGTCGTCGCCGCACCGCCCGAGGGCCTCGACGTGGTGATGTTCCGCGACCCCTTCGTCTTCCGGCACGCCGGCCGCCGCCACGCCCTGGTCGGTGCCGGTCACGCCGACGGCACCCCGTCCGTCCTGGTGTACGACTGCGACGACCTCACCGACTGGCGGTTCGCCGGGGTCCTGCTCGACGGCAGCGACCCGGTCGCGTCGGACGCCTTCGGGGACAAGGCGGTGGGCTGGGAGTGCCCGCAGCTGTACCGGACGACCGACGGCGGCCATGTCCTGGTGGTGTCCCTGTGGGACGGCGATCCGTGCTCCACCGGATACCTGACGGGCCGTCTTGTGAGCGATGCCGGAGGCGGGTTGCGCCTCGAGGCCGCTGTCGGCGGGCGGCTCGACCACGGCCGGGACTTCTACGCGCCCGCCGTGCTCCAGGAGGAGGACCGTGCCCTGCTGTGGGGCTGGTCGTGGGAGGCGCGGGACACCCCCGAGGGCTGGGCGGGTGTGCTCACCGCGCCCAGGGTCGTCGGCACGCGTCCCGACGGCAGCCTCCGGGTCTCCCCCGCCCCGGAGCTGGACCTCCTGCGGGCGCCGGTCCCGTTCGGCGCCGGACCGCTTCCGGTGTCGTACGACCTGGAGATCACCGCGTACGGCCGTGCGACGGTGACCCTGCTCCGGTCCGGCGACAGCCGGCTGACGATCGGGCTGGATCCCCGGCAGGGGGCCGTCACCCTGGACCGCACCGGCTGGCCTCGGGCCGGCCGGGAAGGCTCCGCGCCCCTTGCCCTGGGTACTCCCCCGGGCGCTCGGCTCACCGTCCGTGTCCTCGTCGACGGCTCGCTGCTCGAACTGTTCGTGGCGGACCGGGCGACGGTCACCGAGCGGGTGTATCAACGTCCCGGAGAGGTGCGGGAGTTGACGGTCGAGGGGGACGCCGAGGTCATCGGGTGGGAGCTGGTCCCACCGACGAACGGCTGACCACCGGGCAGACGAGGCGCCGGACGGTGGCGGGCGGGGTGCGGCCGGTGTCGATGGTGTCGAGCAGCAGCCGGGCCGCGGCCTCGCCCATCGCCCGGTGCGGCAGGCCGACCGAGGTGAGCGGCGGGGTGAGGAAGGCGGCCATGTGTTCCTGGTCGTCGTAGCCGATCACCGACAGTTCCTCGGGCACGGCGATCCCGAGCCGGGTCGCCGCGTGCAGGACGCCCGCCGCGACCCGGTCGTTGTAGCAGAAGACGCCTGTCGGGCGTTGCCGCGGGGCGACGCCGTCCAGGAGGAGTGCGGCGCCCTCGTAGCCGGCGACGATCTCGCCACCGGTGCGCGCGACCCACTCCTTCGGGAGCGTGACCCCCGCGGCACGCAGGGCGTCCCGGAAGCCGCGCAGCCGTTCGACGGAGGCGATGTCGTCCTGACCGCCGACCATCGCGATCCTGCGGTGTCCGGCCTCGAGAAGCAGCCGGGCCGCCGTACGGCCGCCGGCCCGTTCGGCCGGGACGACGGCCGGCAGCGAGTCGTCCTCGGGCAGGCAGTTGGCGAGCACGGAGTGGGTGCGGTGCAGGCCCTCGGGGACACGCACCCGGCGCAGCGACATCGCCGCGTAGATGATGCCGTCGACGCGCCGGTCCAGGAGCTCGGCGACGGCCGCGTCCTCCTTGGCCGGATCGCCGCCGGAGTCGATGGTGAGGACGAGGTGGTCGTGGTCCCAGGCGGTCTCCATGGCTCCGCGCAGCAGCCGTCCGGCGAAGGGCGAGGAGGCGATCTCGTCGGTGACCAGGCCGATCACGGCGGTGCGGCGGCGGCGCAGGCCACGGGCGACGGGGTCGGGCCGGTAGCCGAGTTCTGCGGCGGCCGCCCGGATGCGTTCCTGGGTGGCGGGTGAGAGGTTGCCCTCGGCACGGCCGTTGAAGACGAAGGAGACGGCCGTGTGCGAGACGCCGGCGCGCCGGGCCACGTCCTTCGACGTGGGCCGTCCGCCGCCGCTGCCGTTCCTGTCCTCGCCGCCCATACCGCCCGCTGTCGCTCGTCGCGCCCGCCCCGCTTGATCACCACTCACCCTATCCGTGAGGGTGGGGCAGGACACAGTCGAGGGAAGGTCCCATCGTGACAAGCATTCCGGCGTACACGCTCAGCGACGGTACGGCGATCCCCGCCGTCGGCCTCGGTACCTGGCCGATGGACGACACGCAGGCCGAGCAGGCCGTTCGCCATGCGCTCGGGGCGGGTTACCGGCTGGTGGACACGGCCGTGAACTACCGCAACGAGACCGGGGTCGGCCGGGGGGTCGCGAGCAGCGGCGTCCCCCGCGAGGAGGTGGTGGTGACGACGAAGCTGCCGGGCCGCCACCACGGTTACGAGGAGACCCTCGCCTCCTTCGAGGAGTCCCGGCGGCGGCTGGGCCTGGAGTACGTGGACCTGTATCTGCTCCACTGGCCCAACCCCCGGGTCGGCAAGTACGTCGACTCGTGGAAGGCGATGATCAAGCTGCGGGAGGAGGGGCTGGTGCGGTCGATCGGCGTCTCCAACTTCACCGAGGAGCACCTGGCGCGGCTGGAGAAGGAGACCGGGGTGCTCCCGTCGGTGAACCAGGTGGAGCTGCATCCGCTGTTCCCGCAGGAGGACCTGCGGGCCTTCCACGCCGAGAAGGGCATCGTCACCGAGAGCTGGAGTCCGCTCGGCCAGGACGGGCGGCTGCTGCGCGACCCGGCCGTCGTCGGCGTGGCGGAGGCGCTCGGGGTGACGCCCGCTCAGGTCGTCCTGCGCTGGCACGTCCAGCTCGGCGCGGTTGCCATCCCTAAGTCGGCGGACCCCGAGCGGCAGCGGGCCAACCTGGACGTGTTCGGCTTCCGGCTGAGCGCGGCCCAGACGGCGGCCGTCTCGGAGCGGGCCCATCAGCGCCTCGGCGGCGACCCGGACAGCCACGAGGAGTTCTGAGCCCCGGATTGCGCCGTTCCGGCCCCGCCCGGCCTCCCGGCGGCCTATGTTCACGACGGTACTCGATCTTCGGCTCAGGAGGCCTCTCGTATGCGCACCACCGCGCTCCGTACCGCCGTGGCCGGGGTGGTGACCGCCGGCACTCTGCTGACCTGCGGCACCGCCCATGCCACCCCCGCCGGACCCGGGGTCACCGGCAGGGTGATCAGCCAGACCACCATCGGGGACACCGACTACGTCCTGCGGGAGATCACCGTCCCGCCCGGCCAGACCACCGGCTGGCACTACCACGACGGCCCGGTCTACGGGTACGTCCAGAAGGGCACGCTCAGCCACTTCCACTCCGACTGCCAGGAGGACGGCGTGTACAGGCGGGGCGGCACGGTGTACGAGCCGGGCGGCCCCGGCGACGTGCATCTGGGCGCCAACCTCGGCGACACCGACCTGGTCCTGGACGTGCTGTACGTCCTGCCGCACGGCTCCCCGTACGCCGAGTCGGTGCCGAACCCGGGCTGCGACTTCGAGTAGTCCGGGGGGGCCGGTTCACCGCTCCATGACCGGCAACGGGCCTTCGGGCAGCGGCTGTTCGGCCCAGATGGTCTTGCCGCTGCCCGTCTGCCGGCTGCCCCAGCGCTGGGTGAGCTGGGCGACGAGGAGCAGCCCGCGGCCGCCCTCGTCGTAGGCGTGCGCCCGGCGCAGGTGCGGCGAGGTCGAACTGCCGTCGGAGACCTCGCAGATGAGGGCGCGGTCGCGGATCAGCCGGAGCCGGATGGGCGGTTCGCCGTAGCGGATGGCGTTGGTGACGAGTTCGCTGACGACGAGTTCGGTGACGAAGGCGGCCTCGTCCAGGCCCCAGGTGGTGAGCCGGTCGGTGGCCGCCTGCCGGAAGTGGGCCACCTGGGCGGGGTCGGGCGGCACCTCCCAGGTGGCGACCCGGTCGGCGCCGAGGGTGCGGGTGCGGGCCAGCAGCAGCGCGACGTCGTCGGAGGGCTGCTCGGGCATGACGGCCTTGAGCACGTTGTCGCTGAGGGACTCCAGTGAGTCGGCCGGCGCGCACAGGGCGCGGCACATCTCCTCGGTGGCGCGGTCCACGTCCCGGTCGCGGTCCTCGATCAGTCCGTCCGTGTAGAGGGCGACGACGGCGCCCTCGGGCAGTTCGAGCTCGGTCGCCTCGAAGGGAAGGCCGCCGACGCCGAGCGGCGGGCCCGCGGTCATCGGGATCAGCTCGGCGGCGCAGCCCGGCAGCACGAGGGCGGGTGCCGGATGGCCGGCGGCGGCGAGGGAGAGACGGCGCGAGACGGGATCGTAGACGGCGTACAGACAGGTGGCGCCGAGCTCGGCGACCTCCTCGCCGGGGCCGTCGCCGGCCAGGTGGGTGACCAGGTCGTCGAGGTGGGTGAGGAGCTCGTCGGGGGGCAGGTCCACGTCCGCGAGGGTGCGGACGGCCGTACGCAGCCGGCCCATGGTGGCGGAGGAGCGGATGCCGTGGCCGACGACGTCGCCGACGACCAGAGCGACCCGGCTGCCGGAGAGCGGGATCACGTCGAACCAGTCGCCGCCGATGCCGGCCACCGATCCGCAGGGCAGATAGCGGTGGGCCACCTCGACGGCGGCCTGGCCGCGCGGCAGCCCGCTGGGCAGCAGGCTGTGCTGGAGGGCGAGGGCGGTGGAGCGCTCGCGGGCGAAGCGGCGGGCGTTGTCGATGCAGACGGCGGCGCGGCTGGCGAGTTCCTCGGCGAAGACGGTGTCGTCGCTGACGTAGTCGTCGGGGTGGTGCATCCGCACGCACACGACGACGCCGAGCAGCGTGCCCCGCGCCTGCAGGGGTACGGCGATCATGGAGTGGACGCCCAGGCGGTGGGCGCGGCCCTCGGGCGCGCGGGCGTTGCGTTCGTCGACCCAGCGGCGGAACTCGGGCTCGCCGGCCTGGCTGACCACCGCCCGCCGCTCCCGCAGCGCCCGCGCCGGCGGTGAGGCCGCCAGGTGCACCTCGGTCTCGCCCAGCCGTACGGCGGCCTCGGGGGTGCCCTCGGTGGCGGAGCCGTGTGCGACCCTGCGCAGCACGATGTCACCCTCCGGCACGGTGGGCAGTTCCTCGGAGCCGAGGACCCAGTCGAGGAGGTCGACGCTGGCGAAGTCGGCGTAGCGGGGGACGAGGAGTTCGACGAGTTCCTCGGCGGTGCGCACCACGTCCAGGGTGGTGCCGATGGAGGTGGCGGCCTCGTTGAGGAGGGCGAGCCGCAGCCGGGCCAGGTACTGCTCGGTGCTGTCGAAGGCGGCGAGGGCGACCGCGGTCAGCTCGCCGCCGGGGTCGCGCAGCGGCCACATCTCGATGCTCCAGGCGTGGTCCCGGTTCAGGGCCGGGGCGCCGGTGAAGCTCTCGTAGCGCAGGGCCCGGCCGGTCTCGACCACCTGGCGCAGATGGCGCAGGAAGCCCTCGCTGTGCGAGGCCTCCTCGACGGTGTCCGGGAAGAAGCGGCCGAGCAGGGCCTCCTCCGGGACGCCCATGACGTGACAGGCGGCCGCGTTGGAGCGGAGATAGCGCTGGCCGACGTCGAAGACCGACATGGACATGGAAGCCTGCTGGAACGCCTGTCCGGCCAGGGTGGGGTCGGCCTGCCAGGGCGGGTCGGCGGTGACCACGTACCCGGTGGTGCCGCCGTCGGGGCCAAGGACCGGGCAGGCGGTCAGGGCGATCTCCAGCCGCCGCCCGTCGGCGTGGCGCAGGGTGACGGTCCCGGAACGGGCGGCCAGCGTCGGCGCCGGGACCTCCTCGGCGAGGAGGTCGGCGGCGGGCCGGCCCACGACCTCCTGTGCCGGGCGCCCGGTGAGCACCCGCGCGCCCTCGCTCCACCCCGTCACCCTGCCCAGGGCATCGATGACCGCCGCGGCCGCGACACGCTCCATACGCCCCAGGATGAGACCTATGTCCCGGGGCATCAAGCGCGGACGCGGACCGTCTCAGCCCTGGTGGGCGCGGAGGGCGGCCAGCGCCCGGTCGGCGTGGGTGTTCATCCGCAGTTCGCTGCGGACGACCTCCACAACGGTGCGGTCCTGGGCGATGACGAAGGTGGCCCGCTTGGTGGGGGCGAGCGAGAAGCCGCGCTTGACGCCGAACAGCTCCCGGACGGCGCCGTCGGCGTCGGAGAGCAGCGGCATGCCGAGGGTGTGCTTCCCGGAGAACTCCTGCTGCCGTTCCACGCTGTCCCCGCTGATTCCGACCGGTTGTGCGCCGGCGGCCGCGAACTCGCTCGCCAGGTCCCGGAAGTGGCAGGCCTCTGCGGTGCAGCCCGCCGACAGCGCGGCCGGGTAGAAGAACAGCACCACCGGGCCGTCGGCCAGCAGCTCCGTGAGCGTCCGGGTCGTACCGGTCTCGTCCGCCAGCGCGAAGTCCTCGACCTTGCTTCCGACCTCGACGGTTCCCGCCATCTATCGGCCCTCCTCGTTGCGTGCGACACCGCGCGCCCACAGCACCAGGGGGATCTGGAGCGGAAGGCGGGCGAGGGCCGCGGTCCTGAGCGGCTCGGGCCGCTGCTGCCAGTCGACGGCCATCTGCACATTGGCCGGGAAGACGCCGACGAAGAAGGCGGCGGCCGCCTTGGCCGCCGCCTTGCGGGTGCGCGGCAGGGCGATACCCGCCGCCAGCGCCAGCTCGACGGCCCCGCTCCCGTACGTCCATGCCCTGGGCGCCCCGGGGAGCGCCTTGGGGATCGTGGCGTCGAAGGACTTCGGCGCCACGAAGTGGGCGACCCCGGCGGTGGCCAGCAGCCCCGCCAGGAGCAGGGGTGAACGTTCGGACCGGGACACGAAGCCTCCTGTGACGACCTGCCGCCGGATATTACCCGGCGGTTCCGCCCCGGTCCGCGCCGGGCCCTACTCCAGGTAGTAGGTGGCGTCCTGCTTGTCCAGCATGGTGCTGGGCGTCTGGACGTAGAGAAGGTTGTTGTAGTGCCGTATGTACCGGCCCGGGTAGTTGTACGACTCCAGGGAGACCCCGGACGGGTCGGCGAGGCCGGACCGCTGGTAGAAGGAGGCGTCGCTGTCGAAGGCGGTGGTGCCGTCGTCCTTCTCGACCCACACCTCGAAGTTCTTGTGGCGCAGGTAGTAGCCGGGGTAGTTCGTCGACTCCAGGGAGATCGTGCCGGTGCCGGCGAGTCCGGTGACGATCCGGAACTGGGAGTCGGCGAGGTTGGTGACGTTCGCCTCGATCCGCGCGCGGAAGTCGTAGTGGCGGATGTAGCGGTCCGGGTAGTTGTACGAGGAGATCGTGTTGATCAGGTAGTAGTTGCCGTTGTAGTACTCCAGCCAGGGGTCGGCTCCCTTCTGCGCCTTGACCGGGTTGGTGAACGGGCGGCCGTCGGCCGCCGCTGCGGGCTGTGTGGTCACGAAGGTCCCGAGTACGGCGAGCAGCGCCGCGACGAGCACGAGCCAGGGGCGGGTGCGGAGCACGGTGGGTCCCTTCCGACGGCCAGCTCGTTCGGACTACCGAACGATGTACGGAACTTCGACCAGAAGGTAAGGGGGTGGCAATGACACGTCAATGGGTTGGACGTGTCGAGTTGGGTTTCCAAGAGCCTTGCGGGGGCGGTGCGTTGACCGCCCTAGCCGGCGTCGCTCGCGTCGACGTACAGGCAGAAGGGATGGCCCGCCGGGTCGAGCAGCACGCGCACATTGTCCTGCGGCTGGTGGCCGGCCTCGCGCGCGCCGAGTTCGACGGCGTGCGCGACGGCGGCCCGCAGTTCCGTCACCTCGAAGTCGAGGTGCATGGTCATCCGTTGAGCCCCCGCACGCGCGGGCCAGACGGGCGGGACGTATCCCTCGGAGAGCTGGAAGGCGAGGTACGCGACCCCTTCCGGCGGGGCGACGGCCGCCCCGTCGGACTCCTCCTTGACGATCTCCCAGCCCAGCAGTTCGGCGTAGAAGCGCGCCAGCGCCTGCGGATCGGGGGCTTCGAGCACGACGCCCCACCAGTCGTGCCGGGACATTCGGGGAACAGCGGGCTGACCGTCGGACCGTCCGCGCATGCCGGAAACCTACACGGTCCCGGCCGGGCGCGCCGCCTCTTGGGACTCCTGGCCGGGCTCGTCCTCGACCGCGTACGCCAGGAAGTCGTCGACCATGCGATGGAAGAGCACGGCGAGCTGCCGAAGCTCCTCCGGCTTCCAAGCACCCAGCGCAAGTTGCATCCCGCGCGCCCCGGCGTCCCGGACGCGGTCGACGGCGTCCCGGCCTGCGTCGGTGAGCTCGATCCGCTGGGCCCGGCGGTCGTCCGGGTCGGGGACGCGGGTGACATAGCCCGACTTCTGGAGCTGCTGCACCGTCCGCGTCACATGGGACGCCTCGACGCCGAGGCGCTGCGCCAGCTCCCCCGGGCGCAGCGGCTCGGAGTCGGCGACCTGGCGCAGCAGGGCGACCGCGGCGCGGTCCAGCGGGACGCCGGCGAGGGCCATCAGCCGCTCGTGCTGCCGGGCCCGGGTGCTGAGATAGGTGATACGGGTCAGGGCGCGCTCGATCTCGACCACCTCCGGGGTGGCGGCGGGGACGGCTGGTAGCGGTTCTGTGGACATACCGGCCAGTTTACCATATCGTTGCGTAACTCAAGTAAGTTACTGCGTGCGTTTACGCACAGTACTGCGTAGCGCGCAGCGTCCACCGATCGGAGCCGTATGTCCCTCCTGGCCCGCCCTGCGATCGCCGCCCTCGGTGCGAAGACCCTGCAGCGGCTCACCCTCCTGGCGAGCAGGCGCCCGAGCGGCCCGGGCTCCGACGCCGCCTCGCACGCCCGGTTCCCCGAGTTCCCGCGCCGGGTGCGCGAACTGACCGTCCCGACGTCCGTCGCCCCGGCCCGCGCCACGGTCTACCTCCCGGCACCCGAGGTCACCGCTCCCCCGGTGCACGTCAACTTCCACGGCGGAGGTTACGTCATGTCGCTCACGGAGCTCGACGATCCGCTCTGCCGGTTCCTGGCGGCCGAGGCCGGGGTGGCGGTGGTGAACGTGGACTACGTCGTCGCCCCGCAGCACCCCTTCCCGGCCCCGCCCCGCCAGGCCTACGGGGTGGTCCGCTGGGTCGCCGAGCACGCGGCCGAGGAGGGCTGGGACGGCTCCCGGCTGACCGTGGGCGGGCAGAGCGCCGGTGGCGGGCTCGCCGCGGCGGTGGCCCGGCAGGCGCTGGCGGAGGGTGGCCCCTCGATCGCGCTGCAGGTGCTGCACTATCCGCCGCTGGACCTGGTGACGAGCGCCGCGGACAAGCGGGCCGCCATCGCCAAGCCGATGCTGCGGCCGTGGATGGCGGAGGTGTTCGACACGGCGTATGTGCCGGAGCCGAAGCGGCGGGCCGACCCGCTGGTCTCCCCCGCGCACCCGTCGGACACGGCCGATCTGACGGGGATCGCCCCGGCGGTGGTGATCACCGCGGAGTACGACCTGTTGCGGGCGGAGGGTGAGCGGTATGCCTCGCGGCTGGGGGCGGTGGGGGCGTTGGTGGAGCATCACGAGGTGAGTGGGGTGGATCACGGGTATGACGCCAAGGACGAGGTGACGGCGCGGGAGGTGTATGCGCTTGTGGCGCGGCATCTGCGGGCGGTTCGGGAGAAGGGCGCCTGAGAGCTCGGGAGTGCTGATGGTGCGCGACTGACCGTCGTCGGTGGCTGGTCGCGCCCACGCGGCGGAGCCGCACATGGATGCAGCCCCGCGCCCCTTCGGGGCGCGGGTGTACCGGCGTTCAGATGGGCAGGGAGACGCCCAACTCGTGTGCGCGCTCGGTGAGTTCGCGCCATACCTTCGGCGCCACGGGAATCCCCTTCTCGCCCCGCTCCTCAGCCTTCGCCGCGCTGCGCTCACCCGGGTAGAAGACGCCCTCCGCGCCCTCGGCGGGTGGCAGGGCCTTGAGGGTGGTCAGGGTGTCGTCGACCGCGGTGACGAAGGCAGCCGGGTCGCCGAAGGCAGCCGGGTCGACGGCGATGAGGAGGGCGTTCTGGCGGTGTTGGCGGTCGCCGGTGTGGAAGGAGGCGAAGATCGGGGCGCCGACCAGGACGCTGGTGAGGAGTTCGAAGGCGAGGGACATGCCGGAGCCCTTCGCACCGCCCAGGGGCAGGGGCATGACGGCCTGCTCGGGGTCGGTCGTCGGGGTGCCGTCCGCGGTCGCGGCGGCGCCCTCGGGCAGGGGCGTGCCGCTCGCCTTCGCCTGGCGGATCTTGCCGAGGGCGATGGTGGCGGTGGCCATGTCCAGCAGCAGCGGGGCGTGTTCACGGGCCGGTACGGCGATGGCGAGGGGGCTGGTGGCGACGGCCGCGCCCTGGACGCCGGTGTAGCCCATGTTGGGCATGCCGGCCACGAGTCCGAGCCCGACCAGGCCCTGTTCGGCGATCCGGGAGACGTAGTAGCCGATGGCGCCGGTGTGGACCGTACGGCGGACGCCCACCGAGGCGATGCCGGTGTCGCGGGCCCGTCGGACCGCCTCGTCGGCGGCTGCGGTGAGGGCGACCGGGCCGGGGGCGCGGTCGGCGTCGAGGACGGCGGCGGCCGGAGTGGTGGACTCGGTCCTCATCTCCGGTCGCGCGTTGGCGACGCCCTTGGCGAGCAGGTCCAGGTAGGCGGGGACCCGCGCGGTGCCGTGCGAGTCGACGCCGCGCTGTGCGGCCCAGACGAACACGTCGGCGGTGGTGCGGGCGTGCTCGGCGCTCAGGCCGCCCTTCTCCAGGAGGGCGGCGCAGAAGGCGCGCAGTTCGTCGGCGGACACCAGGATCCTGGTGGGGGTGTCGGGCATGGTGGTGGTGTGTCTCCTGGCTAGCGGGTGACGAGGACGTCGACGACGGCGGCGGTGCCGTCGTCGACGGCCTTGAGGGCGCGGCGGAGGGCGGGCGCGAGTTCCTCCGCGGTGTCGACGGTCTCGGAGTGCAGGCCGAACGGCTCGGCGAACGCGGCGAGCCGGGGCAGCCGGTGCAGATCGGTGCCCAGCCACTCGCCGGTCTCGGCGGCGGCGCCGTCGGGGTAGAAGCGGCGGTGGTTGAGATTCATCGACTTGTAGACACGGTTGTTGAACACCACGATCAGCAACGGCAGTTCGTACGCCTTGGAGGCGTCGTACGAGGGGATCACCGGGTTGTAGGTGAAGGCGCCGTCGCCGATGGTGAGGACCACCGGGCGTTCCCGCGCGGCGAGTTTGACGCCGAGGGCGACCGCGATGCCCTGGCCGAGTCCGCCCTGGACGTAGAAGAAGGAGTCGGGGTCGGCGGTGCGCAGATGGCGCCGGACGGCTCGGCTGTGGGTGATGGTCTCGTCGACGACGACGCCGTCCCGGCCATCCAGCAGTTTGCGCAGGGTGGCGGCGACCAGCACCGGGTCGACGCCCGGGGACCCGGGGTCCTCGCAGGCCTTGATCTCGGCCCGGGCAAGGGCGCCGGTCTCCTCGGAGTACCGCGTGTGCTGGGCCGCGCGGCGCGCGGCGACGGCCGTCTCGTCGAGGTCCTTCGCCCGCTTGGTGAGCTGGCGCAGGGTGTTGGCGACGTCGCCTTCCAAGTACGTGTCGGCGAAGAGCACTTGGTAGACGACGTGCGGGCGCTGCGGCACCTCGTCGATGACGACGATCTTCGCCTTCGAGGGGCGGCGGGAGGGCGGGTAGAAGGGCGCCCGGCAGTTCACCAGGAGGATGAGGTCGGCCGTGTCCATCCAGGGCCCGATGTCGCTGCCGGCGTGCAGCGGGTGGGTGCGCGGGAAGTTGCCGCAGACCGCCGAGTCGGGCTCGACGACCGGGATGTTCCAGGCCTCCGCGAACGCGACGAGGGCCTCGAAGCCGCCCGCCTCGCGGCCCGCCGTCTCCGTGACGATCACGGGGTTGGCGGCCTCCCGGATCAGCTGTGCGACCGGGTCGACCTCCTCCGGGGAGCTGTGCGTGGAGCCGGGCGGCACGACGGGCTTGGCCTCCCGGCCGTCCCAGTCCTCCAGGAGGATCTCCAGGGGGATGTTGAGGTAGGCCGGTCCCGCCGGGGCCCGCCAGGCCAGTTCCGCCGCCCGGGTGATCATGGTGGGCAGGGTGTGCACGCTGGCGGCCTCGGTCGACCACTTGGTGAAGGGCCGGGCGACGCCGTGCGGGCCGCCCACGATCGACAGGTTGCGGTACCACTGGCCGCCCGGGTCGTGGCCGGGGGCGTCGCCGTAGGTCGTCGACTCCGAGGAGGCGACGACCATGGGCACGCCGGCCAGCAGCGCGCCGTGCACGGCCATCGAGCCCTGGAGAAGGCCCGGGGCGGCGTGCAGGAGCACGCCCTGCGGGCGGCGCTTGACCAGCCCGTAGCCGGTGGCCATGCCGACGGCGACCGTCTCGTGGGTCAGGTCGAGGTATCGCGGTGCGGGGGCGCCGTCGCGGTGGCGGCGGGCCAGCGCCTCCCACACCGGGGCCCACTCGGACCCCGAGGAGCAGAAGACGTAGTCGGCGCCCATGGCGTTGAGGGCGGAGACGACGGCGTCGCCACCGTCGGTTGCCGGGGTGGTGGTCATCGTCCGTGTTTCCTCAGCCCTCGATCGGCCAGTTCAGGACCTCGGAGATACCGCGGCCCAGAATCCATTCAAGCTCCTCGGGCGTGAAGTCCCAGTGCTTGGTGAACTGCTCGATCGTGTCGGTGTAGGTGATGCCGTGGCCGAGCAGCCGGGTGATGTCGGTGCCGTAGAAGCAGCGCTGCGGGCCCATCTTGTCGACCATCTCGCGCACGTACTTCTGGATGTTGTTGTTCGGGAAGGGCTGCGTGGAGTAGCCCGGCAGCGCCGACACCTTCACGTAGACGTTCGGGTGGGCGGCCAGGTCCGCGGTCTCCTGGACCCAGTAGCCGATCGCGTCGTCGACACAGCGGGCCATGATGCCCATGTGGTCGATGATGATCTTCAGCTCGGGGTGCTTGGCGGCGATCTCGCCCAGCTCACGCTTCCAGATCGGCGCGTGCACCATCGTGGGGATGCGCAGTTCCTCGGCGAGCGGCCAGTACCAGTCGTTGGTGCCGTCGATCATCCAGTTGCGGTCCTGCGGCCGGTGGAAGGTGAGTCGGGTGCCCTTGACGTGCGGGTTCTGCGCGAAGTCCTTGAGCATGGCCGTGCCCTCTTCGGGCTTGTTCTGCGGGATGCGGGCCATGATCCCGAACCGGTCCGGGTGGGCCTCGCAGGCCTCCAGGGCGTAGTCGATACGGTCGCCCTCCCAGGACGGCGGCAGGATCAGCGCGCGGTTCACGCCGGCCTCGTCCATCAGCTCCAGGGCCTCCTCGTAGGAGAAGGGGTCCTCGCGGTGGCCGTTGAGACGGATCCGCTCACGGGCGCCGGGCACCCAGGGGCGGTCCGGGGTCTCTTCCTTCCAGATGTGGATCTGCGTGTCGACGACGAACATGGCGTGAACTCTCTTTCCCGGTGAGGATCTTGGGGTGGTGCGGAAGGAACGCTAGGCGTCCGGTGCGCTCTTGCGGAGATCCCGGAGCGCAAGCTGTTGTTGCGCGGAAGTGCCCTGTTCACAGCGGCCTTTCAGGCCCCGGAGCGGGTACCCCGGGAGCCGTCGAAGACTGCGGCGGCGATGTGTTCGGCGATCGCCATGGAGGCGGTGGCGGCCGGCGAGGGCGCGTTGCGCACGGCCGTGATCCGGCCGACCTGATGGATGCGGAAGTCGTCGACGAGCGTGCCGTCGCGGTCCAGCGCCTGCGCCCGTACGCCCGCTCCGCCGCGCACGACGTCACGGACGCCGACCTCCGGGACGTACAGCCCGGCGTCCTTCATGAAGGCGGCGGTGGAGAAGGAGCCGCGGTACTCCCTGATGCCGGTGCGCCAGTGCTGGGCGGCCATCCGCCAGGCGCCCGGGTAGGCGGCGAGGGCCAGCAGGTCCCGGGGCGAGACGCGGCTGCGCCGGTACCCCTCCTTGGCGAGGGCGAGGACGGCGTTGGGGCCGACCTCCACCGAACCGTCGACACGCGGGGTGAAGTGCACGCCGAGGAAGGGGTAGCGCGGGTCGGGCACCGGGTAGACGAGCCCGCGCACGAGATGCCTCTTGTCGGGCTTCAGCAGCATGTACTCGCCGCGGAACGGGATGATCCGGGGCTCCGGCCTGTCCTGCGCCAGCCGGGCGACGGAGTCGGACTGGAGGCCGGCGCAGAGGATCAGCCGGTCCACGCGCACCCGGTCCTGGCCGGAGGCGACCTCGATGCCGCCGGGGACGGTGGTGATGGACGTGACCGGGAAGCCCAGCCGTACCTCACCGCCCCCGTCGACGACGTCCTTGGCGAAGGCGCGGGCGACCGCCGGGTAGTCGGTGATCGCGGTGCGCGGGGAGTGCAGGGCGGCGACACCGCCGGCGTGCGGTTCGATCTCCCTGATCTCCTCGCGGGAGACCTTCCGCACCTCCGGCACGTGGTTGTTCTTCGCCCGGGTGTACAGGTTCTCCATCCGGCCGAGCTCGTCCTCGCGCACCGCCACGACCAGCTTGCCGATCTCGTCGTACGGCAGCCGCCGGTCCTGGCAGTACTCGCGTAGCAGGGACACGCCCCGTACGCACAGGTCGGCCTTGAGGCTGCCCGGGGTGTAGTAGATGCCCGCGTGGACCACGCCGGAGTTGTGGCCGGTCTGGTGCCGGGAGACCTCCCGCTCCTTCTCGAACACCACGACCCGGGTGCCGGGGCGGCGCAGGGCGATCTCGCGGGCCGTGGCCAGGCCCACGATCCCGGCGCCGACCACGCCGATCGTCTCGTCAGCCATCGGCCCGCTCCGGGACACCGATGTTCACGGCCACCGTCTTGACGCGCGTGGAGAACCTCAGGACCTCCTCGCCCTGCTCCTTGTAGGCCGTACCGGAGTCGTGGAAGCCGCCGAACGGGAGGTGGACGTCCCACCCGGTGGTCGTCGTGTTGACCGCGACCTGCCCGCACTCGGCCTCGTCGGCGAAGCGGTACGCGGAGCCGAGGTCGCGGGTGAACACGGCGGCGGCGAGGCCGAAGGCGGAGTCGTTGACCGCCTCGACGGCCGCGTCGAAGCCGTCGACCGCGCGGACGGCGAGGACGGGTCCGAAGACCTCCTCGCGCCAGACGGCCATGTCGGGCGTGACACCGGCGAGGACGGTGGGCCGCACGTAGCAGCCGTGCGGCCGCTCGGGGTCCGTGCCGCCGCCCGTGAGCACGGTCGCGCCCTGCTCGACCGCCGTGTTCAAGTCGGCGAGGACGCTGTCGCGCTGCTTCGGGCTCGACAGCGGGCACAGGGTCGTCGCCGGGTCGCCGCCCGGGCCGGTCCTCAGCGCCCGTACCTCCGCGACCAGCAGCGCGACGAACTCGTCGTACACCGGACGCTCGACGATCACCCGGCTGGTGGCGGTGCAGCGCTGTCCGGCCTGGCCGAAGGAGGCGGCCGCGACGGCCCGGGCGGCGGCCGGCAGGTCGGCGTCGCGCAGCACCACGGACGCGTTCTTGCCGCCGAGTTCGCCCTGGAAGCGGACGTTGCGGTCGGCGAGGCGGCGGCGGATGCGGTTGCCGACGGCGTTGGAGCCGGTGAAGGTGATGCCGGTGATCCGGGGGTCGTCGAGGAGCGCCTCCTCGATCTCGGCGGTCCGGCCCGTGACCACGTTCAGCACCCCGGCCGGCAGCCCCGCGTCGTGCAGCGCGCGGGCGAAGTGCAGTCCCGCCAGCGGGGTCTCGCCGGCCAGCTTGAAGACGGCCGCGTTGCCGGTGGCGAGCAGCGGGGCGAGCTTGCGGGCGGGGGTGATCAGCGGGTCGTTCCAGGGGCTGATCACCAGGATCACGCCGATCGGCTCGCGCTGGGTGTGCGTACGGTGGTGGGGGCGTACGTCGTGCAGGAGGGTGCCGTAGCCCTGGCGGGCCAGGCCCGCGTAGTACTCCAGGAAGTCGGCGGCCTTGAGGGTCTCGCCGGTGGCCTCGGCCAGCGTCTTGCCGTTCTCGGCGGTGACGTCGGCGGCGATCTCCTCGACCCGTTCCCGGATCAGCCGGGCCGCCTCGGTGAAGACACGGGCCCGCTCGAAGGGGCTGGTGCGCTTCCAGACGGCGAAACCGCGCTCGGCGTGGTCGTAGGCCCGGGTGACGTCCTTGGCGGACAGCGCGGGGACGCGGGCGAAGGGGGTGCGGACGTCGGCGGGGTCGTGGACGTCGATCCATTCACCGGTCGTCACCCACTCCCCGCCCAAGAGGGTTTCCAGGGTGCGCATGGAGATCACTTCCTTCGTCGTCCGCGGTGCCGCCCGTGCGGGGCCGGATGCGACAACACACCATGTGGGAGGGGGTCCACCAGCCCCGTGGGGGCAGGCATTGGTTGCGCCGTGCGCGCGTCGGCGGCCGGGTGATCCGTGGTGGAATCGGCGGGTCGGACACGTCCTGAGGAGAGATCGCATGGCATACGCAGTCGTCGCCCGGTACCGCTGCGCACCGGCCGACGCGGACGCGGTGCGCGCCGCGCTGCACCTTGCGCAGGCCGCTTCCCGTACCGAGCCCGCGAACCTGATGTACGAGGTGCACGCGGTGGAGGGGGAGCCGGGTGGGTTCCTGCTCTATGAGCGGTACGTCGATCGGGAGGGGTTCGAGGCGCACAAGGCGGCTGAGCACTTCAAGGAGGTTGTGGTGGGGGTGGTGTGGCCGTTGCTTGTCGAGCGCACGGTGACTTTTGCGGAGGTGCTCTAGCGTCGGCCGTCTCAGAGGCGCGGGTGGAGTGTGGTTCTCGCGCAGTTCCCCGCGCCCCCAAAAGAAAGGGGCGCTGCACGAGCGCCCCTTCAGGGGCGCGGGGAACTGCGCGACCGGCCACGACGGGCCCGCAGTCAGAACTCGTTGCCCCAGCAGTACCGGGCGATGGTCTCCACCAACACGAGCTTGCGGCGCTGGTTCTCCGCCGTCAGCAGAGGCCTCGACGCCACGTCCGCGAAGCCCCTCGACGGTGATACGGCGCCGTCCTCCAGGTCCTTGAACTCGCCGGCCGCGTCGATGCGGGACATCACGGTGTCGACGTCCTCCAGGTCGGGCGCCGTCGCGTCGACGACGCCGAGGCAGAAGTCGCGTTCGTCGGGCAGTGCCCTGAGCAGATCCAGCTCCGCCGGCGTGCCCTGGTCGAACGGGAGGATCCAGCGGTCGGCGCCGATGGTGTCGTAGAGGTGCTCGGCGCGGGTGCGATCCAGTTCGGCCGGGGCGGTCCAGCCGGGGGCCATGCCGATCCGGACGCCCTCGGGGCGCTCGTCCAGTCGTACGGCCAGGGCGTCGACGGCGAGGGCGTCCGCGAAGGACAGGGCGCCGGGGTCGGCCGGGTTCGACCCCAACTGGCCGAGCAGCAGGGGGTTGTTGAGCTGGATCAGGCGGACGCCCTTGGAGAGGAGCAGTTCGATCTCCGCCCGGACGATCTCCGCGAGGGCCTCGCCCAGTTCGCGGGCCGAGGAGACGCCGAGGCCCGGCTGGAAGGTGGTGGCCGCGAGGTAGGCCGGGGAGGGCAGGGCGGCCTTCGGGGCGATCACCGTCAGGTCGGCGAGCCGGGCGGCCCGGTCTGCGAGCAGCGGGCCGTTGGCCTTGGGCAGCGACTCGGCGATCCAGCGGACCAGGCCGTCGGGGTCCGTCTCGTCGGTGCGGCGGAAGCCCGACACGGTGTCGAGGACGGCAGCGCGGAAGTCCTCGCGGGGGAAGTCGCCGTCGGTGACGACGGTGGAGCGCAGCTTGCGCTGGTAGGCGACGGCCTCCCGGACCGCCGCGTCGACGGCCTCCGGGTCGGCGGTGGACAGGCCGGGCGGGCGGACCAGGCTGCCGTGGTGGTCGATGCGGTAGTTGAACGTGTCCGCCATGGTGTCAGTCCTTTCCGCCGGTGACGCCCCACGCGGCGAACTCCAGTTCGTAGCCGAGGGTCTTGAGGACCTCCTCGGCGATCCGCTGGTCCTCGTCCGCGGTGCCGCCGGCGATCCCGAGGCCGCCGATGATCTCGCCGTCCTTCTTGATGGTGACGCTGCCCTCGGCGGCCATGATCGGGAGGGCGGCGCCGGGGAGCTGGGAGAGCTGGGCGAAGAAGACGGGCTGGCTCTCCTGCCACTTCTTCAGCATGGGGCCGGGGCGCTGCATGACGGCCGCGGTGTAGGCCTTGGCGCGGGCGATGTCGGGGGTGAGCGGGCGGGCGCCGTCGGGGCGGCGGATGGCGATCGGGAAGCCGCCGGCGTCCACGACGGCGACGCTCACCGCCTTCCCGATCTCCTGGGCGCGCTCGTGGGCGGCGCCGATGATCTCCTCGGCGGCGGCCAGGGTGAGGCTGGTCATGCTGCTTCCTTCGGTGCGGTGAGGGTGCGGCGGAGCCGGGCGACGGCCGCGTTGTAGGCGTCGGGCGCCTCCCAGTACATGGAGTGCGGGGCGTCCGGGACGATCTCCAGGTGGGAGCCGGGCAGCAGTTCGTGGGCGCGGGTCACGGTCTTCACGCCGAGGACCGCGTCCTTCTCGCCCGCCAGGAAGGCGACCTTGACGCCGGAGGCCCCGATCTCCTCCAGGGAGGGGCCGTCGGTGTCGAGGTTGCGCAGGTCCTGCATCTTGGCCACGTTGAACGTGCCCATCTGCTGGAAGAGGAAGGTGAGGTCGGCCCGGTCCCGCTGGAACGTCTTGGTGAGCAGCCGGTCGATCACGGGCAGCTTGACGGCCTCCGCGCGGTCGGCGGCGGCGAGTTCCTTCAGCTCGGGGTGGCTGATGCCGCCGAGGGAGTGGCCGAGGACGACCGAGGAGACGCGTTCGGGGCGGAGCAGGCCGGCGCGCAGGGCGGCGACGGAGCCGATGGACTGGCCGACGAGCATGGCGTCGGTGATGTCCTCCTGGTCGAGGACGGCGACGACGTCGCCGGGGAAGTCCTGGCCGTCGAACTCGTCCATGGAGGAGTCGGACTTGCCGAAGCCGCGCAGGTCCACGGTGAGGACGGTGAACTCGTCGCGCAGCGCGGCCACCTGCTGCCACCAGGCGGCGTGGTGTCCGCCGCTGCCGTGCACGAAGAGGATCGCCGGGCCGCTGCCGTGGCGCTCGTAGTAGATGGCGGTGCCGTCGGAGTCGGCGAGGGGCATGGGGTGAACTCCCGTACTGATGCGCTTAGTTGGGGCGGCGGCCGTGATGGACGAGCTCGATCATGGTGTGGTCGGGGTCGTGGATGTAGCAGAACTTGGACTGGTTCTCGGGGCGTTCGATCGGCCGGGTGTGCCGGATGCCGAGCTCCGTGAGGTGGGCGAGGAAGTCGTCCCAGTCGTCGACCTCGACGGCGAAGTGGTAGGGCGCCATGCGCTCCATCTCCTCGACGGGGGTGAAGTGCAGGTCGAAGTTGCCCCGGGTCATCAGCACCACGCGGGTGTTGGACTTGGGCTGGATCCGCTTCATCCCGAAGACCTCGGTGTACCAGGCCGCGGTGCGATCGGGGTCGGTGGTGGGGAAGTTGACGTGGTGGATGTAGCGGGGTTCCGCGCTCATGAGTGGTTCCCTTCCAGGTGTACGGGGTTGGACAGCACGCCGATGCCGCTGATCTCGACGTCCACGGTGTCGCCGGGCTCCAGTTGGCAGGTGGACTCGGCGCCCATCCACAGCACGTCACCGGGGTGCAGGGTGATGTGCCGGGTGATCTCGACGATGTGGTCGTACGGGTCGAAGACCATGTCCCCGGTCGGGAACGCGGCCCGGACCTCGCCGTTGACGCGCAGGGTGGTGGTCTGGGCGAGCGCGTCGACGTCGGTCTCGATCCAGGGGCCCATGGGCTTGAACGTGTCGCTGTTCTTGCTGCGCCAGAAGGTGCGGTCCTGGTGCTGCCAGGTGCGGGCGCTGACGTCGTTGCCGATGGTCCAGCCGAACACGGCGTCGCGTGCCTGGTCGTGGTCGGCGTGCCGGAGCGTGCGGCCGATGACCGCGACGAGTTCGGGCTCGGCCTCGAAACGTCCGGTCACCTCGGCGGGCCGGACGATCGGCGCACCGTGCCCGGTGAGCGCGTTGTTGGCCCGGTAGCCGACCTCGGGGCGCTCGGGGGTCGTGGTGCCGGCGTGCTCGATGTGCCGGGGGTAGTTGTAGCCGACGGCGTAGAAGACGCCCGGTACGACGGGCGGCAGCCAGACGGCGTCCGTCACGGGGACCGTGCCGAGGACGTCGAAGCCGCCCTCCAGCGGCGAGCCGGAGAGCAGTTCGACGTCCTTCTCCCCCACCCGCCCCCAGACCGGTCGGCCGTCGATGGCCACCCGTGCGAACCTCATGGCGTCAGCAGGTGGGAGACGCGCTTGGTGACCAGGTAGGCGTCCAGCGCCTCCGGCCCGCCCTCGCGGCCGTACCCGCTGTCCTTCACCCCGCCCGACGGCGCCTCGTGCACCGAACCGCCGCAGTGGTTGAGGGAGAGGATGCCTGCCTCCAGGCCGTCGGAGAGCCGCTCGGCGGTGGCGGCCGACTCGGTGAAACCGTAGGCGGCCAGGCCGTACGGCAGTGAGTTGGCGGTGGCCAGGGCCTCGTCGAGGTCGCGGAAGGCAACGATCGGCGCGAGGGGCCCGAACGGCTCCTCGGACATCAGGTCCGCGTCCGCCGGTACGTCGGTGAGGACGGTCGGCGCGAAGAAGTAGCCGGGGCGGTCGAGCCGTTCGCCGCCGGTGCGGACCGTGGCGCCCTTGCCCACCGCGTCCGCGGTGAGCCGCTCGATCGACCGGAGCCGGCGCTCGTTGGCCAGCGGTCCCATAGTGGTCCCCTGGACCAGGCCGTCGCCGGTGACGACCGACTCGGCGGCCTTCACGAACTCGGCGGTGAAGTCGTCGACCAGGGACTCGTGGACGAGGAAGCGGCTGGGCGAGGTGCAGACCTGGCCGGCGTTGAAGAACTTGGCCTGGGCGGCGCGCCGGGCGGCCTGTCCGGGGTCGGCGTCGGCACAGACGATGACGGGGGCGTGGCCGCCGAGCTCCATCAGGGACGGCTTCATGACCTTGCCCGCCTCGGCGGCGAGGAGCTTGCCGACGGGCACCGAGCCGGTGAAGGCGATCATGCGGGTGACCGGAGAGGCGATGAGGTGGGCCGAGACCTCGGCGGGTTCGCCGAAGACCAGGTTGAGCACGCCCGCGGGCAGTCCCGCGTCCGCGTAGCACTCCACCAGGGCGGCGGCCGTCGCCGGGGTCTCCTCGGAGGCCTTGATGATCAGCGAGCAGCCCGCCGACAGGGCCGAGGAGATCTTGCGGTTGGGGCCGCCGACCGGGAAGTTCCAGGGCACGAAGGCGGCGACCGGGCCGATGGGTTCGCGGCGGACGGTGAGGACCGTGCCGGGCGCGGACGGGACGATACGGCCGTACGCGCGGCGGGCGTCCTCGGCGTGCCAGCGCAGGGTCTCGGCGGTGCGCTTGGCCTCGCCGGTGGACTCGGCGAGGGTCTTGCCCTGTTCCAGGGTCATCACCCGGCCGATCTCGGCGGCGCGTTCGGCGATGAGGTCGGCGGCGCGGTCGAGGATCGCGGAGCGCCTGGCGATCGGGGTCGCCCGCCACACCCGGAAGCCCTCGGCGGCGGCTTCGAGGGCGCGGTCGAGGTCGGCCGAGGTGGCGAGGGGGACCTCGCCGATCGTCTCCTCCGTGGCGGGGTTGACGACGGGGGCGGTCCGTCCGGAGCCGCCCGGGCACCACTCGCCCGCTATGTACATGCGGACGGCGGGATAGCCGTGGTCGGTGGTCATGAAGGGGTGCCCTCTCAGATTCAGGAGGCGGTGGGGGCTTCCTGGTCGCGGTTGGTGCGCAGGGCCCAGATGTGGTGCGGCGGGGTCGTCTCGTGGACCCGGGTGCCGTAGGTCGCGTCGGCCCGGTCCATGTCGGCGGCGTACTCGACGCGGCCGCCGCACGGGGCGTGCAGGAAGCGGAAGACGTTGGAGCCGATGGTGTGCCGGCCGAGCCTGCGGGCCTCCCGCCAGCCGTGCTCGATCATGTAGTTGCCGCCTTCGATGACGTCGTCGAAGCCGGGGACCTCGTAGGCGATGTGGTTGATCCCCGCCCTGTCGGGGCGGTGGCAGAGCAGCATGGTGTGCTGGTCGTCGTCGCCGGGCGCCTGCATGAAGACGCCCATGGGCTCGACCACGTCGGTCGGGCGGAAGCCGAGCCGGTCCACGTAGAAGCCGACGGCCGCCTCGCACCCCTTCTTGGGGATGTTCAGGGCGACATGGCACATGCGCAGGGGGCGGACCCGGGTGATGGGCTCCAGGGCGGTGTTCCAGCGGTTGACGTGGCCGAGCGCGTTGGCCGGGCGGGGCTGGACGGGCGCGGGCTTGGGGCGGGCCAGGGTCAGGCCGACGCCGAAGCCGGTCTCGTCGACGGTGTGGTGGACGCCGTCGGCGCTCTCGCGGACCTCGCGGTCCCGGCCGGCCGACGTGACCAGCCGGTCCAGCTCCTCGGGCGTGTCGACGCCCCAGACGACCTCGCGCAGCGTGGGCCCGTCCTCGACGGGGGCCGGCAGCAGCGGGCCCGGCAGGGTGTCGAGGTGGAGGGTCTGGCCCGTGCGGGTCTCGAAGACCGCGTGCTCGTCGGTCAGTTCCAGCTGGTACAGCCCGAAGTCGTCGAAGAACCGGGCGCATACGGCAAGGTCGTCGATGCCGTAGGTGACCGATTCGATTCTCTGGATTCCCATGGATTCCTCGTTTCCGGGTCGCCCCGCGAGCGTAGATTTCGGCGCGCGGGGGCCTCAATGCCCTGAGCTCTACGGAATGCGCAAGCGTTTCTTGCGGCCCCCGCTATGCGCGGATCGCGGGAATCGGGTTCTGCGCGAACCACTCGGCGAGGAAGTCCAGGAACACGCTGACCTTGCGCGGGGTGTCCTGCCCGGGACCGTAGATCGCGTAGAGCGGGCGGTCCGGTACGGCGAGGTCGGGCAGCAGCACCCGCAGGGCGCCGGAGACGAGGTCGTCGTAGACGGGGCGCTGGGGCAGCAGGGCGATGCCGCGGCCGTGCACCGCCGCCTTCTGCAGGGCGATGTAGGAGTTGGACGAGAAGGCGATGTTGCGGATCTTGTGCAGGGTGCTGGCGTGCCCGTGGCCGATCCGCCACACCGGGTCGTTGACGTGCACCAGGCAGTCGTGGGCGGCGAGGTCGTTCGGGTGGGCGAGCGCGCCGCACCGCTCGATGTACTCCTCGGCGGCGCACAGCACGAACGGCAGCGAGGCGATCTTCTTCAGCCGGACGCTGGAGTCGCGCAGATCGCGGGTGTGGAACGCGACGTCGAATCCGCTGTCCAGGAAATCGTAGGTACGGTCGGACATTCCGCCGAGTTCGAACCGGACCTGGATTCTGGGGTGCGCCGCCGAGAAGGCCGCTATCGCGTCGCCGAGATCGAGGCTGCCTATCCACTTCGGACAGATGACACTGAGGGTGCCCTCGGGCCGGTCGTGGAGCTGGGCGATGCCCGCGTCCTCGGCCTCGATCTCGTCGAGGATGCGCGCGGCGAACTCCGCGTAGCGCCGGCCGGGCTCGGTCAGGCTCACGGAGCGAGCGGTGCGGTTGACCAGGCGGACGCCGATCTGCCGCTCCAGTTCCGCCACGTGGCGCGAGACCAGGGAGCCGGACGAGCCGAGTTTCTTGGCGGCTCCGCTGAAACTGCCGACCTGGGCGACGGTGACGAAGCTGTGCATGAGGAGCAAGCGGTCCATTTTTCCTCCGAGGGCGCGCGTGCGGCTCGCGCCGGTCACCCACACAAATCGAATGTCGGCAATCTTGTCAACGTATCTTCGCTTAAAAGATCAGCCGCGTTTCTCATGGTCAGGCCGGGGATCAGGCCCCGTCCGGGGTGATACGGCCGTAGCCGCGGATGTCCGGGAACGGGGGCTCCCGGTCGGCCTGGAGGTCCACCTGGAAGGTGTTGAGGCACATGCCGAGCATGGTGAAGTTGCCGAGCGCGCCGATGGTGTCGACCAGTCCCTTGGCGCCGAAGTGCTCCAGGGCGCGGGCGAAGGTCGCGTCGGTGACGAAGTGGTCCTCCAGGATCTCCCGGCAGAACCGGTAGAAGGCCTGGTCGGCCTCGTCGTCGAAGACCGCCTCGCGCTTCTCGGCGATGGCCTGGACGGCGGCCTCGGGGATGCCCGCCTCGATCGCCTGGTGGACGTGGGCGTTCCAGGAGTACTGGGCGTCCCAGTTGCGGGCCGCCATCAGGAGGGTCAGTTCGCGCAGGTGCTTGGGGAGGCTGCAGTCGAACCGGGCGAAGGCGCCCAGGGACTCGGCCCGTTCGCACATCTCCGGGCTGTGCAGCCAGACCCGGAACGGGCCGCGGACGGCGCCGCGGCGCCCGGCGATCCGGGCGGCGAGCTCCTGCTGCCGCGGGTCCATCGCGTCTTCGCTGAGAACGGGGAGCCTCATGGGGCCGGTACCTGCCTTTTCTCTCCGGCGGCCTGGGTTGCCCGGTGACGGTACCGCCGGTTCCGGGCGCCGCACCCACCTCGTAGCGCAAGGTAAAACTGCACGCCAGGGAGCACCCACGAGCCCGTTCACGACCTAGCCTCGGTCGGCGTATCACGTCGCAGTGGAGAGGAATCCCCGATGACCACGATCATCAAGGCCGCGTCCGTGCCCCTGCTCGACCGGGGTGGCGCGGTCCTGTCGACACCGCTGATCACCACACCGTCGGCGGGCGGGGAGAACCTGATCACCAGCGGGATGAGCGTCTACCCGGTGGGCTCCGGCGCGCCGTTGCACTCGCACAACTGCGACGAGCACGTGACGGTCCTGGAGGGTGCGGCGGAGGTGTGGGTGGACGGCGAGGTGACCCGCCTGGAGCGGTTCGACACCACGTACGTCCCGTCCCCCGTCCCGCACCTGTTCCGCAACGTCGGTGACACTCCGCTGCGGATTCTGTGGGTGTACTCCTCGGGGTACGTCACCCGGACCTTCACGGAGACGGGGAAGACGGTCGAGCACCTCTCCGCCGAGGACCAGATGGGCTGAGCCCCGTCCCCGGGGACGTCCCGCGCGTCCCACGGCACGCGGGGACGACATGGTGCCGTGCGGCCACGGCAATCCTCCGAATCGTGATCACGCTTCGTGGTCACGAGCACGACAGCACGGAGGTTTCCATGTCCCGACGGATCCTGAAGAGCGGGCTGCTGGCCACGGTCGCGGTGTTCGCGTTCCTGCCCACGGCCGGGGCCGCCACCGCGAGCGCGGCCACCCCGATCCCCGCGCCGCAGGGAATCGTGCAGTACTACAACTACACCACCCTCCCGGCGCCGGCGGTCCACCGCCTGCACCACCGGCACCACACGTACCGGAGCGTGGGCCGGGTGACCACGAGGCACCACGTCCGCCTCAACGTCCGCTCCGGCCCGAGCACCCGCTACCGCGTGGTCGGCCACCGTCACAACGGCCGGCTCGTCCCGGTGACCTGCAAGACGTACGGCGGTTCGGTGCGCGGCACGCACACCTGGTACCGGCTCCCGCACCACAAGGGGTACGTCTCCGGCCGCTACGTCCGGGTCGGCCACGCCGTTCCGTGGTGCTGACGGTTCCGTCCCGTCGTACTCCCTGATCGCACCGGCCTGTTCGGGAACCCCGTGTTCCCGAACAGGCCTTCGACATGACCCCCCTGATTCACCGTCTTCACACCCGTCCGCCGATTGCGGGCCCCGTCTCCCTGGGAAGCCATCCCGACAACAGGGGCGAAACGCCCATAGCGTTATGAAGTCGAGGCACGCGACATGCGGCACCCCGAAGGAGCGACCACCCCGCCGGACGACGAACCGGCGGCGAGACTGCGCGAACTCAAGGAGCGTACGGGGCTGAGCCTGGCGGCACTGGCCGCCCGCACCCCGTACAGCAAGTCCGCCTGGCACCGCTATCTCTCCGGCGCCAAACGGCCGCCGCGCCCGGCCGTGGAGGCCCTGGCCCGGCTCGCGGGCGCCGACCCGGCCGCCGTCCTGGCCCTGTACGACGCCGCCGAGGAACCCCCGCTCGCCGAGCCGGCCGAGGAGCGGCGGCCGGCGGGGCGGCGGTGGCGGCTGCCGCTGACCGCGCTCGCGCTGTTCACCGTGGCCGGGGTGACGGCGGCGGCCGTGACCGTCTCGGACCGGCGCGGCACACCGGGCGCGCAGCCGGTGTCGGCGGCGCCGCGCTGCCATGGCCGGTCCTGCCAGGGCGAGCTGCCGGACGCGTCGGCGTGCGCCCGGGACGCGCAGACCAAGACCACCGTCACCGGCACCGCCTACGACGTGCGGCTGCGCTGGTCCCCCACCTGCGGTGCCGCCTGGTCCGAGGTGCGGCTGCGCTCCGCGCACGCCCGGGAGGTCTCGGTCCGGGCCGGGCAGGACGTGCTCTCGGCGAGCTATCCGGCCGAGGACTCCGTCGGCTACACCAGCCCGATGCTCGCGGTGCCGACCCCCCGGGGCGTGGAGGCGTGCGCGGAGGTCGGGGGGCAGCTGGCATGCACCGGGCTGGAGGGGCAGCCGGACGACGAGTAGACGGCATGAGGGCGCCGCGCCCGTGGAAGGGGCGCGGCGCCGGACCGGTCGGGGGCACCGGTCAGTGGGCGGCGACCAGTTCCTCCCGGTCGGCGCAGGCCTGCGGCTGGCGGGCCGAGCGCAGGGCGGCGATGCCGATGAAGACCATCGAGGAGACACCGGCGAGCGCGAAGGCGGTGAAGCCCCAGTCGCCGTTGCCCGCCGCGAGCAGCTGGCCGCCGAGCCAGGGGCCGAAGACGGCGCCGAAGCGGCCCATGCCCGAGGTCCAGCCGACGGCGGTGGCGCGGTTGTCGGGGGTGGAGCGGATGGAGACGGTCGCATAGATCATCGTCTGGGCGCTGTTGAGGAAGACGCCGGTGAGGAAGACGACCAGCGTGGTCACGCCCATCGGCATGTGGACGCTGAGCAGGTAGACGCCGACGGCGGTGAGGGCGAACCAGACGGCCGAGATGCGCGGGGCACCGAACCGGTCGGCGGCGCGGCCGGCGACCAGCATGCCCACGATGCCGCCGAGGTTGAAGACGACGACGAAAGTCAGGGCGTTGGCCAGCGCGAAGCCCTCGGTGCGCATCAGGGTGGGCAGCCAGGTGGCGACACCGTAGACGAGCAGCAGACCGCCGAAGGAGGCCAGCCAGTAGAGCAGGGTCTGGAGCCACTCGCCGCCGCGGAACAGGTTCTGCAGGGCGTCCCAGCGGTCGGCAGCGGTCTTCTTCGCGGCGACGGCGGGCAGTTCGACCTCGTAGCGCTCGGCCAGGGCGCCGGCCTCCTCGGTACGGCCCTTGGCGACCAGGAAGCTCAGCGACTCCGGCAGGAACTTCAGCAGGACGGGGACGAAGAGCAGCGGGAGCACGCACACCCAGAACGCGGAGCGCCAGCCGAACGGGTCGATCAGCCACTTGGCCACGTAGGCGGAGAGGATGCCGCCCGCGTGGTGCGCGGTCATCAGCAGACCGATGGTGATCGCCACCCGGCCGCCCTTGGCGTAGTCGGAGACCATGCTGATCGCGGTCGGCAGCAACCCGCCGAGGCCGACGCCGGCCAGGGTGCGGCCGAGGCCGAAGACCGCGACGCTGCCCGAGATCGCGCAGATCCCGGAGGCGAGCGAGAACAGCGTGACGCAGCCGACCATCAGCTGCTTGCGGCCGATCCGGTCCGCGACCGTGCCCGCGGTCAGGGCGCCCACCAGCATGCCGAAGGTGGCGTAGGAGCCGAGGTCGCCGGCCTGGTCCGCGGTGAGGCCGAAGGTCTTGGTCTCCAGCAGGTGGGGCAGCACCGAGCCGTAGATGAACATGTCGAGGCCGTCGAAGAGGACGGCCAGCCAGCACAGGCCGACGACCAGCAGAGCCAGTTTGCCGCCGCGAGCGGACAGGGCGGGGGAGGAGGACATCTTTGTTTTCCTCTCGTCCAGGAGGCGTTCCCTGGAGGGGATCTGTGAGCGGGCCGCGCGGCTCGTGCGGCTGACCCGTGGTGCGCTAGACGTTAAGGACCCGGATCTGATGTGTCAACGTTTTTGTTAACAATCTCAGTGGAGCGAAAGGCGGCGTGAAAGACGGAGCGAAAAGGGGGGTGCCCGACGACGCACAGCAGCACGTCGCGCACCCCCCTGCCGACCGGAGACGGGTCAACCGACCGGTGGTGTCCCGTGGGTGTGGAAGGACTCGATCGTCTTCAGACCCCAGGCCTGCCCCTTGGCGCGCTCGGCCTCGGTCCAGGTGATCAGCGGCCAGTCGGGGGCCAGCACCAGCCGGGTGAGCGGGTTGCACAGCTCGATGCGGTTGCCGCCGGGCTCGTAGACGTACAGGAAGAACGTCTGCTGGATGGCGTGCTTGTGCGGGCCGGTCTCGATGAACACCCCGCTGTCGATGGCCAGATCGGCCGCGCGCAGCACGTCCTCACGGGTGTCGGTGGCGAACGCGATGTGGTGCAGGCGTCCGGCCGAGCCGGTCCAGTCGGACGTGTAGACGACGTCGTACGACTTGTTCGTGAAGGTCAGCCAGCGGGCGGCGATCCTTCCCGTGTCGAGCCGGATCTGCTCGGTCGGCCGGGCGCCCAGCACCTGTTCCTGGAACTCGGCATTGGCGAGCACGTCGGCGGCCAGGAAGTTGACGTGGTCCAGACGCCGCACCCCCACACCTCGGTTGGGCTTGGCCTGCGGCTGGTTCTTCAGCGCCGGTTTGAGCTCCTCGGGAGCCTGGTAGTACTCGCTCTCCCAGTAGAGGGCGTGCTCGTGGCCGTCCGGGTCGGTGGTGACGTAGAGCTTGCCGAGTCCGGGCTCGTCCTCGACCCAGTGGCCGGCGCCGCCCGCCTCCTCGATCGCCTTGATACGGCGGTGGAGGGCCTCCTCGCCGGAGGTGCGCAGCGCGAGCCGGCCGAGGCCGGGCTGGTCGCGGGCGGTGAGGACCAGGCTGTGGTGCTCGTAGTCGTCGAACGTGCGCAGGTAGACGGTGTCGCCGTCCTGGCCGTTGGCGGTCAGTCCGAGGTAGTCGGTGAAGAAGGCGACGCTGGCGTCCAGGTCCGGGGTGAAGAGCTGGGCGTGGCCGATATGGGCGATGTCACCGAGGGGCGGAGCCATCGTTGCCTCCTTGGGGTCGTGCGGGTGTGGGGGTGGTGCCGGCGGACCGCGGGAAGACGGTGCCGTCGAAGATCTTGCGGGCGGTGCGGACGACCGCGGTGCGGCGGACGGCCGGCGGGGTGCCGTCGGAGCCCGGGTCGACACCGGCGTCGATCTCCAGGAATCCGGTGGGGTGTTCGATGCGGATCCGGTCGCCGTGCTCCGGGAGGCGGGCTATCCCCTCCCCCACGCCACCGGGCAGCCGCAGGCCGGCGGCCACGCTCGCGGCGCCGAGGACGCCGATCGAGGTGTGACAGCGGACGGGGATGAAGGTCCGGGTGGTGACCGCGCCGCCGTCCCGGGGCGCGGCGAGCAGGGTGAGCTTGGGCACGGTGGCGGTCTCGACGTCACCGAGGCCCATCAGCTTCCCCGCCACGAGCCGGATCTCGCGCAGCCGGTCGGCGAGCGCCAGATCCTCCTCCAGGTCCTTGGGCTCCTCGTACCCGGTGACGCCGAGATCGCCCGCGGCGATGAGCACGGTCGGCATGCCGTTGTCGACGCAGGTCACGGCCGTACCGGCGACGGTGTCGCGGACGTTCCCGGTGGGCAGCAGCGGGCTCTCCCCCGCCGGGAACTCGATCACCACCGGGGCGGCGGTGCCGGGCACGCCGGAGATCTCGGCGTCCCCGGTGTAGTCGACCCGCCCGCCCGGGGTCGGGAAGGTGGCGACGGCCGCCTCCCCCGTGTTGAGCATCCGGATCCGTACGGAGGTCTCGCCGTCCCCGGGGGCCACGAGCCCCCGTTCCACGGCGAACGGGCCGACCCCGGCGAGGATGTTCCCGCAGTTCTGACGGTCGGTCACTTCCGGCCGGTCGACGGCCACTTGGAGGAAGAGGTAGTCGACGTCCGACTCCGGGTCGTCCGACACCGAGACGACCGCCACCTTGCTGGTGAGGGGGTGCGCCCCGCCCAGGCCGTCGATCTGGCGCGGGTCGGGGCTGCCCATCACCCGCAGCAGCAGGTCGTCCCGGACGGCGGGGTCGGCGGGCAGGTCCTCGGCCAGGAAGTACGCGCCCTTGGAGGTGCCGCCGCGCATCAGCATGCAGCGCACCTCCGCGGGCCCGGTCATGTGCTGTACTCCTCGTACGTCCGGTACTCGACACCGAGCCGCTGAAGGGTCTCCCGCAGGCCGTAGCGGTCGAGGCCGAGCTGGCCCTCGATGAAGGCGGCGCGGGTCGCGGCCTCCTTGGCCTCGCGGGCCTCGGACTTCTCGACCGTCTCCCGGACCCGCTCGCGCGGTACGACCACGACACCGTCGTCGTCCGCGAGGATCACGTCACCGGGGTGGATCACCTGGCCGTCGATGGCGATCGGCACGTTGACCGAGCCGCCGGTGGCCTTGACCGTGCCCTGCGAGGAGACCGCCCGGGACCAGGCCGCGAAGCCCATCTGCCGCAGTTCCTCGGTGTCGCGGATGCCGGTGTTCAGGACGACCCCGCGCACCCCGCGCTGCTTCAGCGCGGTCGCGAACAGCTCGCCGAACAGCCCGTCCGTGCAGGGCGAGGTGGTGGTGACGACCAGGATGTCGCCCTCGCCGCACTGCTCGACGGCGGCGTGGATCATGAGGTTGTCGCCGGGCCAGCTGAGCACGGTGACGGCCGTGCCGGCGACCCGCACGCCCTGCTGGACAGGCCGGATCTCCGGGCCGAGCAGCCCGCTGCGCCCCATCGCCTCGCTGACGGTGGCGACCCCGAAGCCGGCCAACGCGTCGACGTCCTTCAGCTCCGCCTTCGGCGGGTTGGTGACGATCACGCCGCTCATGCCAGCTCCTGCGCGATCTGCGGGAACGGGCGCATGAACGCCTCGGCCATGGTGTTGTGCGCCAGGCCCAGGTTGGGGCCGGCGTTCCGCTTGAGCTGGACGCCCCGGCGGACGGCGAGGTCCGTGTAGTAGGCCCACAGGTGCTGCTGGGCGCCGAGGCACTCCATCGCCTTGCGCTTGGTGTCCCAGACCTCGGTGATGTCGAGGAGGACCTCGGGCCGGAAGCCGCTCATCTCGGGCTGGTGCGGCTCGAAGTAGAAGACCGGCGGGGCGCCGATGATGTCGCCCTCGCCCGGGTAGCCGATGGCCTGGGCGAGGATGCGCGCCTCCAGGGCCATGCGGTTGGCGGCCGGGTGGTCGCCGTTGTAGGGGTCGTCGACGGGGTGGGTGAGCACGACGTCGGGCTGGGTCTCGCGGTAGACGGCGACCAGCCGGTCGGTCAGCTCGGCGGAGGCGACCAGCGGGTAGTCGCCCGCGTCGAAGAAGCGGACCTCGGCGCCGAGGGCGGCGGCGGCCTTCTCCGCCTCCTCCCGGCGTATCGCCTTGATCTCCTCGAGGTTCCTGCCCTCGCGCCACGCCTTGGCGGACTCGCCGCGCTCGCCGAAGGTCAGGCACGCGATGGTGACCTTCTCGCCCCGGGACGCGGCCAGGGCGATGGCTCCGCCCGCCCGCCACACGAAGTCCCCGGCGTGCGCGGTGACGACCAGAGTGGATCGTGGTGGGGATGGGGGTCCCCCCGGTCGAGCGAAGCCGAGACTGGGGGAGGGCGCGTGGGTCATTGCAGAAATCTCCTTGGTGGACAGGTGTGCGCCCACCCACCCCGGGCGTGCTCAGTCGCGCAGTGCGTCGATCACGCTGGTGAGGTGGGCGCGGACGGCCGCTTCGGCCGCCTGCGGGTCCCTGGCCCTGATCGTCTCGATCATCGCCAGGTGCTCGTTCAGGGAGTGCTGCGGACGTCCCGGACGCAGCGCCAGCTGGAAGCGGTGACGCACCAGTTGGGCGTTGAGCCGCTCCAGCAGTTCCACGGCGGTCTGCTGGCCGGAGATCACCCGGATCCTGGCGTGGAGTTCCTGGTTGAGCTCGGAGTAGGTGACCGGTTCGCCGTCGGCGACGGCCTTGGTCATGGCCGTTCCGAGGTCCGCGAGTTCGGTGAGCTGCTCGTCGCTGGCCGCGACGGCCGCCTTGGCCGCGCACAGTCCTTCCAGGACCATGCGGCACTCCGTGATCGCGACCGCTTCCTCCACGGTCACCACCCGCACCCGCGAGCCGCGGTTGCGGATCCGCTCGACCAGTCCCTGGGCCTCCAGATCGATCAGCGCCGCACGGATGCTGGCCCGTGTCACACCGAACTCCTCGGCGAGCTCGTTCTCCACCAGCCGCTGGGCCGGGGCCATCTCGCCGTGCAGGATCGCCTGCCGCAACAGCGTGAACGCATGCTGCTTGGCCTGCTCTCCGGTGCTCGGACGGGCTTCCTTCGGCATTGCGCCCTCCCTGAGTGAGTGCCTGTCGAACGTAAATCTAGCCAAACAAGATTGTCAACAATTTTGTCTGCCGTATTGCCGCCGCAATCCGCGTACGCGTTCCGGCGTACGCGCGCTCAGCCGGTGCGGTACAGCTCGCTGAGCAGTTCGAGAACCGCCTGCTGGGCGGGGTGCGGATCGTCCCGCCACCAGGCCAGCCGGACGGCGACCGGTTCGGCGTCCCGCACCGGCCGGTAGACGATGCCGGGCCGCGGATACTGGTGGGCCGTCGACTCCGCGGTCACGCCGATGCCCCGTCCGGCGGCGATCTCGGTGAGCCAGTCGTCGACGTCGCGGATCTCCTCGACGACGGGACGCGCGTCGGGCGGCCACAGCTCGGGGGTGGTGGTGCCGGTACGCCGGTCGACGAGCAGGATCCGCCCGCCGATGTCGGCGAGCCGTACGGAACGGCGCCGGGCCAGCGGATCATCGGCGGCCAGGGCGCACAGCCGCCGCTCCAGCCCCACGATGGCCGAGTCGAACCGCCGGTCCTCCAGCGGCCGCCGCACGACGGCGAGATCGCACGCTCCCTCACCGAGCCCGGCGAACGCCGAGTTCACCCGGATCAGATGCAGGTCCATCCCGGGGTACGCCGCGTGCCACCTCCGCTGGAAGGCCACGGTGTGCCGCCCCACCGCCGACCAGGCGTAGCCGATCCGCAGCCGGGTGTGCCCGGAACCGGCCTCCTGGACCAGATCGGCGACGTCCGCGAGCACCCGCCGGGCCCGCTCCACCACCCGCAGCCCGGTCGCCGTCGGCGTCACCTCGCGCGAGGTGCGCCGCAACAGCCGCACACCAAGGGCCCGTTCCAGCCCCGCCAGGGTCCTGGAGACGGCCGCCTGGGACACCCCCAGGGCGATCGCCGCGTCGGTGAAGGTGCCCTCGTCGACGATGGCGACGAGACAGCGCAGCTGCCGCAGCTCGACCTCGTCCATGCGTACAGCGTATAGATCCGAGAGCACATGCATTTTGCGCATGAGCCGACCGGGCGGACTCTGCCGTCATGCGACGAACTCTCGAACGCCCGGCCGCCTCCCCGGCGCTGTCGGCCGGCGTGGCCACCATGTTCGGCAGCGGCCTGTCCAACCAGACCGGCGCGGCCATCGGCTCCCTTGCCTTCCCGGTCCTCGGCCCGCTGGGCGTGGTGGCGGTACGGCAGTACGTCGCCGCCCTCGTCCTGGTCGCCGTCGGCCGCCCCCGTCTGCGCGCGTTCACCTGGCGCCAGTGGTGGCCGGTACTGCTGCTCGCAGCGGTCTTCGGCACCATGAACCTGACCCTGTACACCGCGATCGACCGCATCGGCCTGGGCCTGGCGGTCACCCTGGAGTTCCTGGGCCCGCTGAGCATCGCACTGGCGGCGTCCCGCCGCCGACTCGACGCCGGATGCGCGCTCCTGGCCGCCGCCGGAGTGGTCGTCCTGATGCGCCCCCAGCCCTCGACCGACTACCTGGGCATGGCCCTGGGCCTGACAGCCGCCTGCTGCTGGGCCTCGTACATCCTCCTCAACCGCCTCGTCGGCCGCCGCATCCCGGGCGCCCAGGGCTCGGCGGCGGCCGCGTCCGTCTCGGCGCTGACGTTCCTGCCGATCGGAGTCCTCGTAGCGCTAGGGCACCCGCCGACGGCCGAGGCGCTCCTGTGCGCGGTGGCCGCCGGCGTCCTCTCCTCGGCCGTCCCTTACCTGGCCGACCTCCTCACCCTCCGCAAGGTCCCGGCCCAGACCTTCGGCCTGTTCATGAGCGTCAACCCGGTCCTGGCGGCGGTGGTCGGCCGGGTCGTACTGGGTCAGAGCCTCGGACTGCCGGAGTGGGCGGCGATCGGCGCGGTGGTAGCTGCAAACGCCGTAAGCCTGGCGCCCCGCTAGGGGGGCGGGGCTGTGGTGATGTGCGGCTCCGCCGCGTGGGCGCGACCAGCCACAACCGGCCCGCAGTTCCCCCACAACCGAAGCCCCCTCACCCCACCGCTTCCTTCCAAGCCACTCCCGCCGCGATCGCCTGCCGCCACCCCCGAAGCACCTTCGGCGGCACCCCCACCGCAAGCACCCCGCTCAACCGCTCCCCCGTCCGGTAGGCAGCCACGAACCCCCCTTCCTCCAACTCCCCCTCCACGACCCGCACTTCCTCGTGCCCCCGCAGATACCCGTACGCCTGGACCTTCGTCTCGTACTGGTCCGACCAGAAGTACGGCACCGGCGCGAACGCCTTGCGCGCCCCGGGATCGAGGAGATTGCGGGCCGCGGCCATGCCCTGCTCCGCCGCGTTCGTCCGATGCTCGATCCGCATGGAGACCCCGAACAACGGGTTGTACCACCGGGCCACGTCCCCGGCCGCGTACACATCCCGCGCGGCCTCGCAGTACTCGTCGCAGACCACCCCGTCGCCCACCGTGAGCCCGCTCCCGGCCAGCCACTCCGTGTTCGGCAGGGAGCCGATCGCGACCAGCACCTCGTCGGCCTCGATCTCCTCCCCGTCGGCGAGCCGCACCCCGTCCTCGGTCACCTCGCTCACGCCGACCCCGGTCCGCAGGTCCACGCCCCGTTCCCGATGGGCCCGGGACAGCACCCGCCCCACCGCCTCGCCGACCGCGTGCGCGAGCGGCACCGGCGCCGGTTCAAGGAGCGTCACCCGGGAACCGAGCTTCCAGGCGACGGCGGCGGCCTCCGCGCCGAGGAACCCGGCGCCGACCACCACCAGCCGCTGCCCCGGACCGAGCCGCTCCCGCAGGGTCAGCGCGTCGTCGAGGGTGCGCAGCACATGCGCCCCCTCCCCCGGCAGCCGGCGCGGCCGTACCCCCGTGGCCACGATCAGCCCGTCGTACGACAGCTCCGTGCCGTCGGCCAGACGCACCGTACGGTCCGCCACGTCCAGCCCGGCCGCCGCCACCCCGAGCCGCAACTCCAGCCCCAGGGCGTCGAGTTCCACGGGCGCCCGCAGCACCACCCGCTCGGGCGCCCACTCGGCCGACAGCACCTGCTTGGACAGCGGCGGCCGGTCGTACGGCGCGTGGAGTTCGTCGCCGACGAGGGTGAGCGTGCCGTCGTAGCCCTCGCGCCGGAGCGTCTCGACCGCCGCGAGTCCGGCGGCGGAGGCGCCGACGACCAGGATGCGGTTCACCTGTCCGCCAGCCGGATCGCGGCGGCCGGGCAGATCGCGACGGCCTCGCGGACGTCGTCGAGGGTCTCCTCGGCCGGGTTCTCGTCGATCACGAAGGCGATGCCGTCCTCGTCCCGCTGGTCGAAGACCTCGGGGGCGACGAGCACGCACTGCCCGGATGCGACGCACTTGGGTTCGTCCAGTTCGACATGCATGGTGCTCTCCTCAGCTTTCCTTTGGGGGGGGTTGGTCACCAGGTGACGGGAAGTTCGTAGACGCCGTACACGCCGCCGTTGTGCTTGAAGGGCAGGTCGGCGACATCGGCGGCGAGCCGGAGGGTGGGGATGCGGCGGTAGAGGGTGCCGTAGACCACCTGGAGTTCCATCCGGGCCAGCGGCTGGCCCAGGCACTGGTGGACTCCGAAGCCGAAGGCGACATGGCGGCGGGCGTCGCGCGTCAGGTCGAGGCGGTCCGGGTCGGCGAAGACCTCGGGGTCGCGGTTGGCGATCTCACCGGGCATGATCACGCCCTCGCCGGCCCGGATGACCTGCCCGGCGACCTCGATGTCCGCCAGGACCGCACGGCGCCGGCCGCTGTGCACGATGCTCAGGTACCTCAGCAGTTCCTCGACCGCGGCGGCGATGGCGGCGGGGTCGTCGGTGTCCCGCAACAGGGCGAGCTGCTCGGGGTGTTCGAGCAGGGCGAGGGTGCCGAGCGCGATCATGTTGGCGGTGGTCTCGTGCCCGGCGAGCAGCAGCAGGACGCCCATCTGCGCGGCGCCCAGCCGGGTCAGCTCACCCGCCCGCACCCGGGCCACGAGCCCGGAGAACAGGTCGTCGGCGGGGTGGTCCATCTTCTCGCCCATCAGCCGGTCGAGGTAGGCGACCAGCCTGCCGTGCGCGGCCGTCCGGTCCTCGACCGTCGTGTCCCGGCTGATGAGGAGCCTGCTGTTCTCCTGGAAGAAGTCGTGGTCGTCGTAGGGCACGCCGAGCAGCGCGCAGATGACCAGCGAGGGCACCGGGAGCGCGAACGCCTCGACCAGGTCGACGGGGTGGGGGCCGGCGAGCAGGTCGTCGATCAGGTCGTCGACGATCTTCTGCACGGCGGGCCGCATGGCGTCGACGCGCTTGACCGCGAACGGCGCGGTGACCATGCGGCGCAGCCGGGCGTGCTCGGGGTCGTCCATCATGATGAAGCTGATGTTGTTCTTGCCGTTGCTGGGCGCCTGGAGCGGATATCCGGGGCGGTCGGCTTCCGCGCTGACCCTGGGGTCGAGCAGCACGGCCCGCTGGTCGGCGTACCGGGTGAGCAGCCAGTAGTCCTTGCCGTCCCAGAGGCGGACCTTGGTGAGGGGGCCCTCCTCCTGGGCGGCGGTCAGGGCCGGGGGCGGGTCGAAGGGGCAGCCGCCGGCCCGGGACATCGGGTAGTCCGTCAGGGTGTCGGCCATCTCTGTCTCCTCGGGGTGGGGGGACTCCGCTCGCCGCGGAGCGCCGGGATGATGGATACGAGGCCTCGATGAACACATGCAAACAGGTAGGACTGACTGGTTCCGGTCAGATTCCTGACAACGGGCTGACGTGGGCCGGCTCACACCGCAGCACTGTTGCCCTACCCGGCACATCAGTGGCAGATGGCGTGAACTTGCCGACGGAAAAGAGATGTTGACACGGCGTCATGACACTGTGCGCGCACCCGAAGACCGCCATCCCCGCCACCCGGACACCCACCGGCGACCGATCGGCACCGCAGCCCGCACATTTGCTCCCGGACGCCATCGCGAACCCTTCACCCACCGTCCGTCGACTCCCCCAGCCAGTAGCCGAAGCCCCGCCGGGTGTGGATCAGCGCGGACCCGTCCCGGTCCACCTTGCGCCTGAGCCGGGAGACCAGTTGCTCGATGGCGTTGTCGCCCCGGAACTCGCCCCAGACGTACCGGCTGATCTGCTCCTTGGACAGCACCTTGTCGGCGTTGACCAGCAGGTGGCGCAGCAGCCGGTACTCGGCGGGCGTGAGGTCCAGGCCGCGGCTGCCCCGGCGGGCCCGGCAGGTGCCGTCGTCCAGGACCAGGTCGGCATGGTCCAGCACGCTTCCCCGGCGGCCGCCGTCGCCCCGGTCCCGGAGCAGCACCTTCACCCGGGCGAGGACTTCGGCGATCCGGAAGGGCTTGGTGACGCAGTCCCGCTCGCCGGCGCCCAGTTCGGGCACCAGCCGGGCCAGGGAGTCGCAGTCGGCCAGGAGGAGGACGGGCGGCCGGTAGGCGGGTTTGAACCGGCCGCCCCGGGCGAGGTCGTCGAGACCGGGCAGTTCGGCGTCGATGACGACGAGGTCGAACCGGCGCTCCGCGAACCGCCGGACCACGTCGGCGCCGCTGCCCGCCAGGCCGATCCGATAATCCGCCAACTCCAGTGTGGTGGCGAGGAGTTCGACGATGTCCGGGTCGCCGGCGGCGACCAGGAGATGTTGTCCGCTGCCACGGGCGAGCGCCTGCGGTGCCGGGGAGCTGCCGTACATGGGGAGCCGTTCCTTCGTGAGCGCCGGGCAATTCGCTTGCTTGACTCAAGTAAGCCACATATGCTTGCCTAACTCAAGTAATCGGGGTCGCTCTGAGCGGAGGCCGCCCCGAGGGCCTGCCCGGCGGCAGGCCCGGGCGCCGGACCCGTGGGGACGGATACCGGCGCAGCCCTCGGGCCGGGCCGCCGGCCCACTCCCCCCGGCCCGGCACCCGGCCCGAGGGCACCCACCGCGACCGCACCACCTCCGGGCGAGCCCCAGCGGCACGCCCGGGCCGGTACCTCCAGAAAGCGAGAGTCACCCCATGGCCACGATGAAGTCCGTACAGACCGGTGGCGTCGGCAGGATCGAGGTCGTGGACGTCGAGCGTCCCGTGCCCGGCCCGAAGGACGTACTGCTGAAGATCCGCGCGGGCGGTATCTGCGGCACCGACGTCACCTTCCTGCACATGGGCGGCATGCCCGCCCGCGCCCACCTGGGCGGCGACCTGGTCCCGGTCCCGCTGGGCCACGAGCCGGCCGGCGAGGTCGTCGAGGCCGGCGCCGAGGTCACCGGGCTGAAGGTGGGCGACCGGGTAGTGGTGAACCCGCAGGACGCGCCCACCGGGATCATCGGCTGCGGCGGCCGGTACGGCGCGCTGAGCGAGTACCTGCTGATCGAGAACGCCGAGGTCGGCCGGAGCGTCGCGGTGTTCCCGGACACCGTGCCGTTCGAGGTCGCCGCCCTCAACGAGCCGATGGCCGTCTCCCGGCACGCGGTCAACCGCTCCGAGGCCGGGCCGGACGACAAGGTGGTCGTCTTCGGCGCGGGCCCGATCGGACTGGGCGCGGCGATCTGGCTGAAGCTGCGCGGCGTCCGGCACGTGGTCGTCGTGGACGTCATCCCGGCCCGGCTGGAGAAGGCGCTGGCCGTGGGCGCGGACGCGGTCATCAACTCGGCCGAGGAGGACGTGACCGCGCGGCTGACCGAGCTGCACGGGCAGGGCGCCAACGCGCTGGGCCAGCCCCGCCCGGACACCGACATCTTCATCGACGCGGCGGGCGCCCCGGTCGTCTTCGACACCGTGGTGGCCAACGCGAAGTGGCACGCCAGCCTGGTCATGGTCGCCGTGCAGAAGAAGGGGGAGGTCGACCTGGGCGGCATGCTGCGCAGCGAGCTGACGCTCATCGCCTCGCAGGGCTACCCGACCGAGATCTTCGAGGTCACCCCCGAACTGGTCGAGCACCACGAACGGTTCGCGAAGCTGATCAGCCACCGCGTCCCGTTCACCGACGTGGAGGGCGCCTTCCAGCTGACGCTCACCCCGGGCGCCGCCGAGAAGGTCGTCGTCACCTTCGACGCGTAGCGGTGACCGGCGCCAGCCACAGCCCGAACAGGGCGTCGGCGAGCCCGGTGGCCGCGTCGCCCCAGGTGGCGCGGGGCGTGTCGGTGCCCTCGGCGAGGGCGCGCTCACGTTCGGCGCAGGTGTGCAGGATCAGCGTCCGGGCCATCTGGCCGCGTTCGGCGCGGACCTCGGCGGGCAGTTCCGGCAGCCGCCGGTTCAGCCCGGCCACGGCCTCGCGGAGCGACGGGGAGGACAGGGACTCCTCGACCATGATCTCGTAGAGGGCCGGGTCGGTCGCCACCTGGGCGCAGAAGCGGGCGTACCAGGTGGGGCTGCCCAGGCCGGCGAGGTGCTCGGTGATCGGGCGGACCAGGCAGTCCACCCAGTCGCGGACGTCGTCGGAGTCGCCGACGGAGGCCAGCAGGCGGACCCGGATCTCCTCGATCTGCCCGAAGTGCCGGGCGGCGATCGCGCGGACCAGGTCGGCCTTGGTGCCGAAGTGGTAGCCGACGGCCGCGTTGTTGCCCTGGCCGGCGGCCTCGCTGACCTGGCGGTTGGACACGGCGTAGACGCCCTGTTCGGCGAAGAGCCGTTCCGCCGTGCTCAGGATGACCTCCCGCGTCGCGCCGGCCTGCTCCGCCCGCGCCGTCCTGCCCGCCATGACCACCACCGCTCCGGGACCGCGCACCACCCGGACCGGCCGGTCCCGCGAGCCGTACCGGGGCCTCGCCCGGGGCGGCGAGGTCCAGCCGAAAGAGCCTACGCGGCGGCGGTGCGCGATGCCGCCATCCGTGCCAGTAACGTAAGTCAAGCGACTGACTTAAATAATGGTCAGGTCGCTCCCTGTTCTGCCTACGGAGGCCCTTCTCCCATGTCCGAAGCCCCTGTCCGGCCCGCCGGTTCCGCGCGCCCCGCGGAACCCAGGCCCAACGCGGTGGTGGCGGTGCTGGCCCTGGCCGGTATCACCGTCTCGCTCATGCAGACCCTGGTGATCCCGATCGTCCCGGAGCTGCCGAAGTACCTGGACGCCTCCGCGTCCAACGCGGCCTGGGCGGTGACGGCGACCCTGCTGGCCGCCGCCGTGGCCACCCCGGTGGCCGGCCGTCTCGGTGACATGTTCGGCAAGCGGCTGATGCTGCTGGTCAGCCTGGTGCTGCTGGTCTCCGGCTCGGTGGTGGCCGCACTGAGCGACACCCTGGTCCCGATGATCGTCGGCCGTACCCTCCAGGGCCTCGCGGCCGCCGTGGTCCCGCTGGGCATCAGCATCATGCGCGACGAGCTGCCGCCGGAGCGCCTCGCGGGCTCGACCGCGCTGATGAGCGCCTCGCTGGGCGTCGGCGGCGCGCTCGGCCTGCCGTCCGCGGCCTTCATCGCCGACCACTTCGACTGGCATGTGCTGTTCTGGACCTCGGCCGCCCTCGGTGTCGTCGCCTTCGCGCTGGTCATGCTGCTGGTCCCGGAGTCCAAGGTGCGCTCGGGCGGCCGCTTCGACGCGATCGGCGCCGTCGGCCTCGCGGTCGGTCTGGTCTCGCTGCTGCTCGCCGTCTCCAAGGGCGCCGACTGGGGCTGGACGAGCGGCACCACGCTCGGACTGTTCGCGGTCGCAGTGGTCGTGCTCGTCGCCTGGGGCTTCTTCGAACTGCGCACCCCGCAGCCGCTGGTGGACCTGCGCACCACGGTCCGTCGCCAGGTGCTGTTCACCAACCTCGCCTCGATCGCGTTCGGCTTCTCGATGTTCGCGATGTCCCTGGTGCTCCCCCAGCTGCTCCAGCTGCCGACCCAGACGGGCTACGGCCTCGGCAGGTCGATGCTGACGGTCGGTCTGGTGATGGCCCCGCAGGGTCTGGTGATGATGGCCTTCGCCCCGGTCTCGGCCGCCATCACCAAGGCCAGGGGACCGAAGATCACACTGATGATCGGCGCGGTGATCGTCGCCGCCGGTTACGGCCTCAACATCGTCCTGATGTCCGAGGTCTGGCACCTGGTCCTGGTCTCCTGCGTCATCGGCGCCGGTGTCGGCTTCGCCTACGGCGCGATGCCCGCCCTGATCATGGGTGCCGTCCCGGCCTCGGAGACGGCCGCCGCGAACAGCCTCAACACGCTGATGCGGTCCATCGGTACGTCGGTGGCGAGCGCCGTCGCCGGTGTGATCCTGGCCCAGATGACGATCAGCCTCGGCACCGCCACCCTGCCGTCCGAGAACGCCTTCAAGGTCGTCATGGCGATCGGCGCGGGCGCGGCCGTCCTGGCCTTCGTCCTCGCCTCCTTCCTGCCCGGCCGCCGTCCGGCCGAGGCGGAGCCCGCTCCGGTCCCGGCCGAGCCCACGGCCGAGTCCGTGCACTGAGCGCGGTGAGCCACGGTGGAGCGGGCCGTTCGCCGGCGGGCGGCCCGCTCCACGGGTCCGAGGCGGTACGCCGCCTCGCGCGGCGGACCGTCGGCCGCCGGGATGACAGCGACCGCACATGTACTGCGTCCTCAGTAGCCGGGATCGACGGCAACCGCACGACGACAGGACGGGATGGTCCCGGGGAGCCTGGACCGGTCCCCGAGAACAGCGGTACGGCCACCCGGAGCGCGCAGACGCGCTCAGCCGTACGCCGACCGTCCCGGCCGGGCATCGCCGACCATGGTCAGAGCAGAGACCGACCGGAGCGACCGATGAGCACTCCCTGGCAGCGCTATGCCGAAGAACACGCCCGCACCGCCGACACCATGGCGGCCGTCCTGCTGTTCGCCTCGTTCCTGTTCGGCAGCGAGATCACCATGAGCAGCGAGGACCGGCCGCACGAGGTCGGCATCACCATCGCCCTCGCCGCCGTCGGCTGCGGTGCCCTGCTCTGGCAGCGCAGCCGGCCGCGCACGGTCGTCGCCGTCAGCGCGGTGTGCACCGCGGCGGCCTCGGGACTGGGCCATCTGCCCACCCCGCTGCTGCTGGGCGGGCTGATGCTGGCGCTGTACCGGCTGGCCGTCGACACCGACCGGCCGACCGCGCGCCGCTACTACTTCGCCGGCCTCGCCCTGGTGGTGAGCGCCGCGACGGTCTTCGACCCGGGGACCGTCCCCTGGCCGCTGAAGACGATCAGCCCGGCCGCCTGGCTGCTCCTGCCGGTCGTGGCCGGCAACGCCGTCCGGCTGCAGGGCGCGTACCTGGAGGCCGTGCAGGCACGGGCGGAGTACGCGGAGCGGAGCCGGGAGGAGGAGGCCCGGCACCGGGTCGCGGAGGAGCGGATCCGGATCGCGCGGGAACTGCACGACGTGGTCGCCCACCATCTCGCGCTGGCCAACGCCCAGGCCGGGACGGCGGCCCACCTCTCGCGCACCCATCCCGACCAGGTGCACCGGATCCTCGGCGATCTCGCCGGTACGACCGCCTCCGCGCTGCGCGAGCTGAAGGCCACCGTGGGCCTGCTGCGGCAGACCGACGACCCGGACCTGCCGCTGGCCCCCAGCCCAGGTCTCGCCCAGTTGCCGGAGCTCACCGAGGCCTGCGAGACGGCCGGCCTCACCGTGCACGTCAGCGTCGAGGGCACCCCGCGCCCGCTGACGGCCGGCGTGGACCTCACGGCGTACCGGATCGTGCAGGAGGCGCTGACCAACGTCACCAAGCACGCCGCCGCCGAGGCCGCGTACGTCCGGCTCGGCTGGTCCCCGGACCGGCTGACCCTCACCGTCACCGACGACGGCACCGCCACCGCACCGGCCGCCGCCCCCGGGCGCGGCTTCGGGCTGATCGGGATGCGCGAGCGGGCCCAGTCGGTCGGCGGTGCCTTCGCCGCCGGGCACCGGGACGGGGGCGGCTTCGAAGTCACCACCCGGCTGCCGCTGTACCCCCGTGCCACGGAACCGGAAGAACGGACCTCATGACCATCCGCGTGCTGCTCGCCGACGACCAGGCCCTGCTGCGGGCCACCTTCCGGATCCTGATCGACTCCTGCGCCGACATGGCGGTGGTCGGCGAGGCCACCGACGGCGCCGAGGCCGTCACGCTCACCCGTGAGCTGCGGCCGGACATCGTATTGATGGACATCCGGATGCCCGGCACCGACGGGCTGGCCGCCACGGCGGCCGTCTGCGCGGACCCGGAGCTGTCCGCCGTCCGGGTGCTGATCCTGACCACCTTCGAGGTCGACGAGTACGTGGCGCAGGCGCTGCGGTCCGGGGCCAGCGGCTTCCTCGGCAAGGACGTGACGGCGGAGGCGCTGCTGGCCGGGATCCGCACGGTGGCCTCCGGCGAGTCGCTGCTCTCGCCCACCGCGACCCGCACCCTCATCAGCCGGTTCCTGGCCACGCCCGCGCCCGGCGCCCGGCTCGCCGCCCCCGAGCAGCTGCGAGTGCTCACCGCGCGCGAACGCGAGGTCATGGCGCTGGCGGCACAGGGCCGCTCCAACGAGGAGATCGCCGAGAAGCTGTTCGTCTCACCGCTGACCGTGCGCACCCACGTCCACCGGGCGATGACCAAGCTGGACGCCCGGGACCGGGCCCAACTCGTGGTGATGGCCTACCAGTCGGGGCTGGTGCAGCCTCCGCCGCCGCCCCAGGACGCCTGAGGCCTGTTCGGGGGAACCGGTGCCGCGGGGCGCGTGCGGAGGCCGCGGCCGGGCCACCTCTTCTGCGTGACCGCGCTGCCGCTGATCCCGCCCATGCTCGCCACTCCCGGCAGGCTGCCGCCCGCCGCGCAGGACGCCCGGTGGGCCTACGAGACCAAGCAGGACGGCCAGCGCGCGGTCGTCTACCTGCCCGGGGACGGCAGTCTGCTGCTGCGCGCCCGCTCCGGTGCGGAGATCACCGCCGCCTATCCCGAACTGCGCCCGCTGGCAGGGGTTCTGGGCCGGGTCCCGGCGATCCTGGACGGCGAGGTACTCGCCCTCGACGAACACGGGCGCGCCGACTTCCAGCTGCTGCAGAGCCGGATGGGGCTGGCCCACTCCCCCGCGCGGGCGGCCCGGATGGCGACCCGGGTGCCGGTCCGCCTGGTGCTGTTCGACGTACTGCTTCTGGAGGGCGACCCGCTGCTCAGGGTGGCCTACGCGGAGCGCCGGGCGCGGCTGGAGTCCCTGGCCCTCGACGGGCCGTACTGGTCGACGCCCGCGGCCGTCGTCGGGCACGGCACGGAGGCGCTGCGGGCCACCCGGGAGCACGGTCTCGAAGGCGTGGTGTGCAAGCGGCTGGACTCGGTGTACGAGCCGGGCGTGCGGTCGCGCGCCTGGATCAAGATCCGGAACATGCGCACCGAGGACGTGGTCGTCGGCGGCTGGCTGCCCGGTCGGGGACGGCTCGGCGGGCTGCCGGGCGCGGTGCTGGTCGGCCAGCGCGCCGCCGACGGGCGGCTGCGGTACGTCGGCGGGGTGGGCACCGGCTGGAGCGAGACGGAACGGACCGAACTGGCCGCGCTGCTGCGGGCCGCCGGGACCGACCGCTGCCCCTTCGACCCGGTCCCGCCGGTCGCGGGCGCCCGCTGGGTGCTGCCGCGGCTGGTCGGCGAGGTCGGCTACAGCACCCGCACCCGCGCCGGGTTGCTGCGCCAGCCGTCCTGGCACCGGCTGCGCCCCGACCTCGCGCCCGAGGAATCAGCGGCGGACCTGCCCGGGGACCTCGCCTGAACCGGCTGTTGGACGGGGCTTCACCGACGGGACGCCCGCCCCCTCTTGGCAGATCCTTGACCGAACGCGAAGCTGAACCGCCTTCCTCCCCACAGCAGTTGGAGGTTCCTGTGTCGTCACGGACGTTCCGCATCGGCCGCAGCAGATGGCTGACCGGTCTCGCCGGTGCCGCCGCCCTGGTCGTCGCCTTCCCCGCCGCCGCCTTCGCCGCCCCGCCGCAGGCGCTGCCCGCCAACGCCGAGACGGTCGAGAAGACGTACCAGCCGGCCTTCGACTACGACACGGACGGCTGCTACTCGACGCCCGCGATCGGTCCCGACGGCACGGTCAACGGCGGCCTCAATCCGACCGGCGCGCTCAACGGCCAGTGCCGGGACGCCTCCGACCTCGACAACACCAACAGCTACTCGCGCTACAAGTGCAACAACGGCTGGTGCGCCTACATGTACGGCCTGTACTTCGAGAAGGACCAGGCGATAGCCGGCAGCAGCATCGGCGGGCACCGGCACGACTGGGAGCACGTCGTGGTGTGGGTGCAGAACGGCCGGATCCAGTACGTGTCCACGTCCAACCACGGCTCGTTCACCGTGCACGCCGCGTCCACGGTCCGCTTCGACGGCACCCACGCCAAGATCGTCTACCACAAGGACGGCGTCAGCACCCACTGCTTCCGGCCGGCCGACTCGGGCGACGAACCACCGGAGAACCACAAGGGCACCTGGCAGTACCCGCCGCCGGTCGGCTGGAACGGCTACCCGGCGGGCCTGCGCGACAAGCTCAGCGGCTACGACTTCGGCAGCGCCAACTTCGGCCTCAAGGACGCGAGCTTCGCCTCCCACCTCAGCTCCGCCAAGCCGTCGGGAATCTCCTTCGACCCCAACGCCTGACCAGGTCATGATGGCGCCATGGATCTCGGGACGGACGGACCGCCGGACGGCCGCGGGCTGTTCGAGGCGGTGTACGCGCACGAGGGCCCGGGCGTGAACGGTGCCGTCATCGAGCCCTGGCTGGGGCGGTTCGGGGACGAGTACCGTGCCCGGATCGCCTCGGCCGTCCGGTCCGCCGTGCTCGCCGAGCCCGACCGGGAGGCCCTCTGGGAGCTGTACGCGCTCAGCCGGGTCAGCGACATCCTGCTGCTCGCCTTCCAGCCGCCCGGCCGCCGTCCCTGGGACGGGCCGGAGCAGGCACCGGACGAGTACCTGGGGCTCTTCACCCGGCTGGGGATGGTGCCGTTCGCCGAGAGCGCCGTCTTCGATCCCTTTCTGCACGAGATCGTGGAGGTCGAGCAGGCCGCGGATCCGGACGAACCCATCGCGGTCACGGCGGTGGTGTGGCCGGGCCTGTGGCTGGGCCCCGTGCTGTTCTCCCGCGCCGGGGTCCGGGTGCGGGCCGGGACACGGCACGCCGAGCGCGGGGTGGCCGACCGCGCCCCGCTGTACTGGGCCCACCGGCGCCGCCACCGGCCCGCCGTCGACCTGTCGCACGGCTGGGGGTCCAACTCCCAGTGGCGCACCGCTTTCCGCGTCGACCTCCGCCTCGCGGGCACGGATCGGCTCAACATCGCCGACGGCGACCGGCACATCGACGCGGTGGCCGAGGACGAGACCGCGTCGCTGCTCACCCCGGCCGAGCGCCGCGACCTGTTGCGCAACCGCTGCCTGCTTCGCACTCCGGACAACCCGGCCGTGTCGCCCCTGGACGCCGACCTGTTCCCCTTCGACTGGCGGCTGACGGACGACGGCGCGCCCCCGTCCCCCTGACCTGCGACCGACACGATGTCGGAATCCACGGGCGTCACGAAGGTCTATCGTGTCCCCATGTCCGTGCCCGAGTTGATCCGTATCGTCTCCCGTGACTCACCGATGGCGCTCGCTCAAGTGGCCCGTGTCCGTGCCGAGTTGGCCGCCGTCCATCCGCATGTGCGCACCGAGGTGGTACCGGTGAAGACGACCGGTGACAAGTGGCTGGGTGATCTCTCCAAGGTGGAGGGGAAGGGCGCGTTCACCAAGGAGGTGGACGCCGCGCTGCTGGCCGGCGAGGCGGATCTCGCCGTGCACTGTGTGAAGGACGTGCCGGCGGACCGGCCGCTGCCCGCCGGGACCGTGTTCGCGGCGTTCCTGAAGCGGGACGACATCCGTGACGCCCTCGTCCACCCGGACGGGCTGACGCTGGACCAGCTGCCGGCCGGCACCCGGATCGGCACCTCCTCGGTCCGCCGGGTCGCCCAGCTGTCGGCCACCCACCCGCATCTGGAGTGCGTGCCGTTCCGGGGCAACGCCAACCGCCGGCTGGAGAAGCTCGCCGCCGGGGACGCGGACGCGCTGCTGCTCGCGATGGCGGGCCTGGAGCGGATCGGCCGTACGGACGTGATCAGCGAGGTGCTGGACACGGAGACGATGATGCCGCCGATCGGCGCGGGCATCCTCGCCCTGCAGTGCCGGGAGGGCGACAGCGACCTGATCGACGCGGTCAGCGACCTCGGCGACCCGGACACCCACCGGGAGGCCACCGCCGAGCGGATGTTCCTGCATGTGCTGCAAGGGCACTGCAACAGCCCGATCGCCGGCTTCGCCCGCGCCGACCGCGGGGGTGAGCTGTCCTTGCGCGCCTGTGTGTTCACCCCGGACGGCAAGACCCGGCTGAACGCGCACGAGTGGGCGGGCCGCCTCGATCCGGCGACGCTGGGCACCTCGGTCGCCGTGGCGCTGCTGCGGCAGGGCGCGCGCGAGATCATCGACGGTATCCCCCACTAGCGCTCCGCGGGGGGCTGCGGGGAGTGCCGGGCCGTCGTTTTCGTCTGCGGCGGCGTGGCTGGTCGCGCCCACGCGGCGGTAGCCGCACATCTAATGCAGCCCCGCGCCCCTTCGGGGTGCGTTGACGCTCAGGGTGTGGTGGGGCCCGGCTCCGTCTGGTCCTTGAGGAAGGCGCTGACCTGGTGGGCGAGGCTGCCTGGTGCGGCGCTCTGGCAGGTGGTGGCGGTGGTCGATTCCAGGACGCCGATGCCGCCGGCCCACAGGCGGCGGTCGGTCCACTCCTCGTCGACGCGCAGCTGGATCTGGATGTCGACCTGGGTGAGGGCGGCCTCCGGGCCGGCGGCGTAGAGGACGGCGGTGGCCCGGCGCAGCGGGTAGACGTCGAAACCCTCGATGAACTGGGAGTTGCGCCAGTCGATGAAGGCGCCCTCGCCGTCGGGGCCGAGGCGGACGTCGATCTGGCCGTCCTCCAGCTGGACGCTGTAGTGGCCGGAGCCGCGGTTCTCGATGGTCACGCGAGCACTGAAGTAGGTCAGCCCGGCCGCGGCGTCGTCCCGGCCGCGCGGCGGCTCGGACTCCTCCAGGCGGTGGACGCGGACCCGCAGACCGGCATGCTCGTCGTACTCGTGCCAGTCCCCGACCACGTTCGGCTCGTACACAGTGCCCCTCTCGACCCCCGCTGTTTATCTGTGCGCCGAGCGCACTGTCAAATGAGTGGAATGCGCTGTGGCCAGGGGATTCGCCCGCTTTGATCGCTGATCAAGCGTTGCGCAGCGGTTATCCCTCCCGGGGCCTCCGGGGCGGGAGGGGGCCGCGTGCCGCACATCACGTCGGCGCCGTCCCGCCCTCGGCGGGATCAGCGGGCCAGGCGGCCCAGCAACGAGGAGGCCGCGGTGATGCCGAGGGCGGCGGCGACCGCCAGCACCCCGAAGTCGAGGCCGAGATGCGCGGGCGTGCCGAGCAACAGGCCTCGCAGGGCGTCGACCTGGTAGCTCAGGGGGTTGATCTTGCTGACCACCTGCAGCCAGCCGGGCATGATCGCCACGGGGTAGAGAGCGTTGGAGGCGAAGAACAGCGGCATGGTGATCGCCTGCCCGATGCCCATCAGCCGGTCGCGGCTGAGGACGATGCCGGCGATGCTCATCGACAGGCAGGAGAAGAAGGCGGAGGCGAGGACGACCGCCAGCCCCACGCCGAGCAGCTTCAGCGGGTTCCAGGTGAGGGAGACCCCGAGGACCGCGGCGATGACGATCACCACGACGGCCTGGATCAGGGACTTCACCCCGGCCGCGAAGGCCTTGCCGGTGATGAGGGCGGAGCGCGGGGTCGGGGTGACGAGGAGTTTGTTGAGGACGCCGGCGTCGCGCTCCCAGATGATCTGGATGCCGTAGAAGATGGCGATGAACATCGCGGACTGGGCGATGATGCCGGGCGCCAGGTAGTCGATGTAGGGGATGCCGCCGGTGGGTATCGCCTTGATCCGGGTGAAGGTCTGGCCGAAGATCAGCAGCCAGAGGGCGGGCTGGATCGCCCGGGTGTAGAGCTCGGTGCGGTCGTGGCGGAGCTTCTGGAGTTCCACGGCGCACATGGCGACGACCCGGGCGGGCAGCAGCCGCCAGCCGGAGCGCGGCTGGGGCGGGGTCAGCAGCAGGGACACCGTTCCGGTGCGCTCAGCCGACGCGGTGCGCGGTGCGGCGGGTGCTTCGGACATCGCGGAAACCTCCTGACTGCTCGTCGAGGCCGCTGCCGGCCACGTCGCGGAAGACGTCTTCGAGGGTGGGCAGGGTCTCGGTGCCCTGGCGTTCGGCGAGGCCCTGCCGGAGTTCGGTGGGGGTGCCGAGGGCGCGGATGCGGCCGCGGTGCATCAGGCCGACCCGGTGGCAGTGCTGGTCGGCCTCGTCCATGTAGTGGGTGGTGACCAGGACGGTCATACCGGTGGCTTCGCGTACGGCGTTGATCTGGTCCCACACGCTGGTGCGGGCGATCGGGTCGAGGCCGATGGTGGGCTCGTCGAGGATCAGCAGCCGGGGTGCGCTGACCAGTGCCTGGGCCAGTTCGAGGCGGCGGATCATGCCGCCGGAGTAGGTGCCGGCGAGCCGGTCGGCGGCGTCGGTGAGGTCGACGGCCGCCAGCGCCTGCGCGACCCGTTCGGCGCGTTCGCGCCGGGCGACGTCGAAGACGCGGGCGAACAGGGCGACGTTCTCGCGTCCGGTGAGCCCGCTGTCGGCGGACAGCTGCTGGGGGACGTAGCCGAGCAGCCGGCGGACGGCCATCCGTTCCCGGCCGGAGTCGTGGCCGAAGACGCGGACCATGCCGGCGGGGAGGGGGAGCAGGGTGGTGATGCAGCGGATGGCGGTGGTCTTGCCGGCGCCGTTGGGGCCGAGCAGTCCGAAGACCTCGCCCTCGCCGACGGTCAGGTCGAGACCGTCCACGGCCCGGGTCTCCCCGAAGGAGTAGGCAAGTCCGGTGCAGTCGACGGCGGGGGTGTCCGGCGTCATGATTCCTCAGCCTCCTCGTGCAGGGTGACGGCCAGTCTGCGCAGTGCGGGAAGCGCCGCTCTCAGCGCTTCCTGATCGGCCTCGTCGAGCCGGGACACCTGGCCGGCGACGAGTTCGGAGCGGCGCCGGCGCCAGTCGGCGAGGCGCTGGGCGGCGGAGTCGGTCAGCAGCAGCCGGGCGGCCCGCCGGTCGGCCGGGTCGGTCTCCCGGACCAGGTAGCCGTCCTTGACCAGCTGGTTGACCAGTGTCGACACCGAGTTGCCCGCCAGGTGCAGCTCCTTGGCGGCGTCCGAGATGCCGATCCCGGGCCGCGATTCGACCAGGCGCAGCAGCTCCACCTCGGCGCCGCGCAGCCGGGGCAACGGGCGCCCGCGTCTCAGTCGGCGGCGGATCAGCCGCTGGATACCGACCAACGCGTCGGCCAGTTCTTCCGGAAAGGTCTCCGATTCCACACTCGGAATATTACCTCTGCTACAGAGATATCGCCCCCAAGGGAGGGTCAAAGGAGCGATGCACTGGACCAAGTGAGCGGACCAAATGAGATGCATCTCACCTTTTCGAGTGAATTGTTTCGCTATGTCCTTCCCGGGGCATTGGGAGGGCAGTGCTTCGGACCGGAGGCACCTGCGTGGGAGCCGGCTTCTGCCGGTCGCCCCGTGTCCTCCCCAGGGTCCGAGCGCGTTCCTCCCACCGTGTCCGTCCACCAGCATCCGCTGAGGGAGGTGCGCGCCCATGGGTGCCACCTGCACACCCACGTCCCATCCGCACGACGACGCTCCGGACACGGCCGAGGACTTCGCCCGGCTGGCCGGACTGCCCGAGGGCCCGCAGCGCCGGGCCCTGCGGGACGAGCTGGTCGAGCTCTGGCTGCCCATGGCCGAGCGGATCGCCATCCGCTTCCGCGGCCGCGGCGAGACCCTGGAGGATCTCTACCAGGTCGCCGCGCTGGGACTGGTCAAGGCCGTCGACCGCTACGACCCGGCCCGCGGCCGCGCCTTCGAGGCGTACGCCGTGCCGACCATCACCGGCGAGATCAAGCGCCACTTCCGTGACCACATGTGGACCCTGCACGTCCCCCGCCGGGTCCAGGAGCTGCGCAACCGGGTCCGGGCCGCCCTGAAGGAACTGGGCCAGACGTCCCCGGGCCACACGGCCACCGTCGCCGAGATCGCCGAGCAGGCCCAGCTCACCGAGAGCGAGGTGCGGACCGGCATGGAGGCCCTGGACTGCTTCTCGGCGCTGTCCCTGGACGCCGAGGTGCCCGGCGGCGAGGGCTACGCGCTCTGCGACACCCTGGGCGACACCGACTCCGGCTACGACCTGGTGGTCGACCGCATCGCCGCCCGGCCCTGTCTCGCGGGCCTGCCCGAGCGCGACCGGCTCATCCTCTATCTGCGGTTCTTCCGCGGTATGACGCAGAGCCGCATCGCCGAGCAGCTGGGCATCTCGCAGATGCATGTGTCCCGGCTGCTCACCACCTGTTTCGACCGGCTGCGCGAGGAGCTGCTGGCCGAGGCCGGCTGAGGTCTCACCCGGCGGGCGGCGCGCCGGGGATCTGGGTGGGTCCGTAGCGCTCCAGCGCCTCCCCCAGCTCCGTGCGGATCTCGTCCGGCATGTCCCCGGTGCGGCCCCGGACCAGGATCAGCTCCGCGACTGTTGCGCGGCCTGATGTTGGTGTGCTGGGAGATCTCCTTGAGCACCTCCCAGCCCGCGTCGGGCGTGACCCGGCATGGGAGGCGACGGCCTCCTTGAGCTGGTCGACCTCGTCCTGGAGGTGGAGGATCCGGTCGGGCTCGCTCTCGCCCATCCCCCCATCGTGTCACCCGACTGGCCTCCTGCCACCGGGGTACTCGCCAGGCGTTCCGGCCGCTTCCGGTTGGAGACTGGTGTCAGGCCGGTCCCCCACGCCGGCCCCGACACCAGGACGCGAGTGCCATGAACAACGACACGCCTCCCCCCGGTCCCGTGCCCAAGAAGCGAGAGGTCGTCTCCACGCACTCGGTCTTCGGGGCCCCGTGCTGGGTGAGTCTGACCAGCCGCGACCTCCAGACGACCGAGGAGTTCTACAGCGCCGTGCTCGGCTGGCGATGGCGCAGCGTCCGGCTCGGGGACCACTTCCGGATCGCGCTGGCGGACGGGGTGCCGGTGGCGGGCATCGCCGCGGTCGCCTCGATGTGGCAGATGGCGGTGGCCTGGACGCCGTACTTCGCCGTCCAGGACGCGGACGAGGCCGTCGCCCGGGCCCGCGAGCGCGGCGGTACCCCGGCGGTGGGGCCGCTCTCCTTCCCGCCCGGCCGGGCGGCGCTGATCGCCGACCGGGACGGCGCCGTCTTCGGCATCTGGGAGGGCGAGCTGGTCTCCAACTGGGAGACCTGGCGCCGGGCCGCCCCGACCTTCATCCGGCTGCACACCCGCAACGCCTTCGACTCAGCGATCTTCTACGGCGAGGTGCTCGGCTGGGCCTCCGACCGGCGGGGCTGCTGCGAGGTCGAGTACGAGGGCGGCGAGGTCGTGCTGCGCAGCCGCGGCGATGCCGTGGCGCGGATCGACTCCGGTGCGGTGGAGGCGGCCCCCGATCCGTCGGTACGGCCGCACTGGCAGATCCACTTCGCGGTCAGCGACATCGAGGAGTGCGCACGCACGGCCGAGAAGCACGGCGGCAGCGTCCTGAGCGAGAAGGACACCGAGGCGATCCTGCGCGACCCGGACGGGGCGCAGTTCACGGTGATGACGCGCCCGGTCGGCTAGGTGAGCGGGGGCCGGGGCGTCCGACCGCGAGGCGGAGGAGACCGTTCTGCCGGACCCCGCGTCCGCGGCACGATCCGCCGGACAGCCCCCGGTTCTCCCCTAGTTCCCGCCCCCCTCGCGGGACGGCCGGGTCAGCACCACCAGGCTGCGGGCCTCGACGCGCAGCCTGATGCCCGCCTTGTGTTCGCGCTCGTCGGGGATGCCGTCCGGGTCGGCGGTGTCGATGAGGGTCGTCCAGCGGTCGGCGTAGGAGTCGTCGGGCAGCCGGAAGTCGACCGGTTCCCAGTGGCTGTTGAGGAGCAGCAGGAACGAGTCGTCGATCAGACGCCGGCCGTAGGGGTCGCGTTCGGCGATGGCGTCGCCGTTGAGGAAGACGCCGACCGAGTGGGCGTCGGGGCGCTGCCAGTCCCGGTCGGTCATCTCGCGGGCGTCGGGCAGCAGCCAGACCAGGTCGGGCAGCGGCTGCCCGGGGTGCACCGCGGTCTCGCCGCGGAAGAACCGGCGCCGGCGCAGCACGGGATGGGCGGCGCGCAGTGCGATGACGTACCGGGTGAAGTCCGTGAGGGTCCGCTGTTCCTCGGTCAGCTCCCAGTCGGTCCAGGAGACCTCGTTGTCCTGGCAGTAGGCGTTGTTGTTGCCGCGCTGGGTGCGGCCGAGTTCGTCGCCGTGACTGAGCATCGGGATGCCCTGCGAGAGCAGCAGCGTGGCGAGGAAGTTGCGCTGCTGGCGGGCCCGGAGTTCGAGGACGCCGGGGTCGGTGGTCTCGCCCTCGGCACCGCAGTTCCAGGACCGGTTGTGGCTCTCGCCGTCCCGGTCGCCCTCGCCGTTGGCCTGGTTGTGCTTGTCGTTGTACGACACCAGGTCGCGCAGGGTGAAACCGTCGTGCGCGGTGACGAAGTTGACGCTCGCCCGCGGCAGCCGCCTGCTGTGCTGGTACAGGTCGGAGGAGCCGGTGAGCCGGGAGGCGAACTCGCCGAGCGAACCCGGCTCGGCCCGCCAGAAGTCCCGTACGGCGTCCCGGTACTTGCCGTTCCACTCCGACCACAGCGGCGGGAAGTTGCCGACCTGGTAGCCGCCCTCCCCCACGTCCCAGGGTTCGGCGATGAGCTTGACCCGGCTGATCACCGGGTCCTGCTGGATCAGGTCGAAGAACGCCGAGAGCCGGTCCACCTCGTGGAACTGCCGCGCCAGCGTGGCCGCGAGATCGAAGCGGAAGCCGTCGACATGCATCTCGGTCACCCAGTACCGCAGCGAGTCCATGATCAGCTGGAGTACGTGGGGGTGCCGCATCAGCAGGCTGTTCCCGGTACCGGTGGTGTCGTAGTAGTGCGCCCAGTCGCCGTCGACGAGGCGGTAGTACGACGCGTTGTCGATGCCCCGGAAGGACAGCGTGGGCCCCATTTCGTTGCCCTCGGCGGTGTGGTTGTAGACCACGTCGAGGATGACTTCGAGGCCGGCCGCGTGCAGCGCCTTCACCATCGCCTTGAACTCGTTGACCTGCTGGCCCCGGCTGCCGAAGGCGCCGTAGGCGTTGTGCGGGGCGAAGAAGCCGATGGTGTTGTAGCCCCAGTAGTTGGACAGGCCCCGGTCCTGCAGCACCCCGTCCTGCACGAACTGGTGGACCGGCATCAGCTCGACCGCCGTGACGCCCAGCGAGGTCAGGTGCTCCAGGACCGCCGGGTGCGCGAGACCGGCGTAGCTGCCCCTCAGCCGTTCGGGTACCTCGGGATGGGTGGCGGTGAGGCCGCGGACATGCGCCTCGTAGATCACCGAGTCGGCGTACGGCCGGCGGGGCGGGCAGTCGTCGCCCCAGTCGAAGTACGGGTCGGTGACCACGCCCAGCATGGAGTGCCCCGTGCTGTCGGCCGGCGACGGTCCGCCGGGGGTGCGCTCGTAGAGGGAGGCGTGGTTGTCGATCTGGCCGTCGACCGCCCGGGCATACGGGTCCAGGAGCAGTTTCGCGGGATTGCAGCGGTGGCCGAGGGACGGGTCCCAGGGGCCGGTCACCCGGTAGCCGTAGCGCTGCCCGGGACCGATACCGGGCAGATAGGCGTGCCAGACGAAGCCGTCGGCCTCGTTCAGCGGCACCGGCCGTTGGGTCCCGGCGTCGTTCACCAGGACCAGTTCGACGTGTTCGGCGACCTCGCTGAACAGGGCGAAGTTGGTGCCCTGCCCGTCGAAGGAGGCGCCCAACGGGTAGGGGTGCCCGCTCCACACGGGCACCCCTTTCCGGGACTTCCTCGCCGTCACCGGGCGCCCTCCAGGACGCCGTCGGCGGACGCGGCCAATCGGGCGACGGGCTCGGTGCGGGGGACCCGGAGCGTGCGGCGCAGGCGCGGCTCCGGTCCGGTCGGGACCAGCGGGACGCGCTCGCCGGACCGGGCCCGCTGCGAGAACCAGATGATCTTGCTGCCGGTGTCCGAGGCACAGCAGCCCCAGCCGTCGCTCATGGCGGCGATGTGCGCCAGACACGAGCGCAGATCCTGGTCCGGGCGCAGATCGCGGTCGTCGTCGCCGATCGCGGTGATGAGGTGCTGGCCGTTCCACCACATCTCGATGGACGTGTGCTTGTCCGTGGCGTGCTGATCGATGGCGCGCAGCAGCAGTTCCGCGCCGCCGCAGACCGGGTCCACGAGGTTGTCGAGGTCCCAGTAACGCAGATGCGCGGCCAGTATGCGGCTGACCTGTCCCACCCGTTCCGGGCTGACCTCCACGTCGAGGTGGTAGTAGCAGGGCACTGCGGTCTTCATTGTCGCTAGCTCCTCACCCGCGAAGCTCCCGCTCCCCCAACCCCTCCGGAAATCGGTTCCGGACGCGCAGCGTGAGCGCTGATCGCTCCTGAGTCACCTTCACTGTGGGGGCGCTACGCCATTCGTGCAACACGAGAGCCGCACGGGGTGGTTGAAGATCCAACAAGACGCTCGGTCATCGGACATGCACCATGAGTGAAAGCCTCGATTCGCCGTAACGGCTCCGTGCCTCTCCGTGCCCGGACGCTCCCCCGAACGTCGGGGACACGTGCCCACTCGAGAGCGTCGGAAGGAAAGACACGGCCATGCTGCTACCCGCGAAGGCCGAGGTGGCCCGGCAGCTGCGGCGCTACCGGGCGTGGGAGCGCGTCATGCTCGCCTCGCCGCACGACCGTGAGGTGCGGTCCACCTTCGAGGACTCGGGCTACACGCTGTGCGTCCTGATGGGCAAGCGCTGCGCCCGGGAGGCGGTGGACGCGGCCGAGCGCTATCTGCGCACCAGCCTCGTCACCTATGTGCGGGAACAGGCGGAGCGAACCCAGCTGAGCGGAAAGGTCCGGCCGGGCCCGCCCGTGGACCGGAGTTCCGCGCGGCAGTGACACCGCAGGCGGACCCCGCGGGAAGACACCGGTCTTCCGGCACACTACGGACCGCGGAGCCGGGCCCCGGGCCCGGCTCCGCGCACGGCGGAGGTGAGAGCCATGAAGGCGACGGAGGCCATCGGCCGCGTTCCGGTGCGTGATGTCCGGCCGGCCGTGGAGGGCGGCGGACGTCCGGCGAAGGCGGTCCCCGGCGAGACCTTCCAGGTCACCGCCACCGTCTTCCGCGAGGGTCATGACGCCGTCGGCGCCGATGTGGTGCTGTGCGACCCCGAGGGCCGCCGCGGCCCCTGGACACCGATGCGGGAACTGGTCCCGGGCACCGACCGCTGGGGCGCCGAGGTCACCCCGGACGCGCCGGGCCGCTGGACCTTTCACGTGGAGGCCTGGAGCGCCCCGCTCACCACCTGGCTGCGGCACGCCCGGATCAAGATCCCGGCGGGCATCGACACCGGCCTGGTCCTGGAGGAGGGCGCCGAGCTGTACGAGCGCGCGGCGGCCGGAGTCCCCGAAGGACCGGACCGCGAGCGGGTGCTGACGGCGGCCCGGGCCCTGGGCGACGACTCCCGCCCCCTGCACACCCGGCTGGCCCGCGCGCTCGCCCCCGAGGTGGACGAGGTCCTGGCCCGGTATCCGCTGCGGGAGCTGGTGACCGTCTCCGAGCCGCTGCCGCTGCTCGTCGAGCGCGAACGGGCTCTGTACGGCTCCTGGTACGAGTTCTTCCCGCGTTCGGAGGGGACACCGGAGCGGCCGCACGGCACTTTCCGGACAGCGGCCCGGCGGCTGAAGCC